>DAOUFG010000136.1:0-26902 GCA_034430115.1 Thermoflexales bacterium
GATCACGTAGGCCACAATCTGGTCGAATACAAAAACGATCAGCGTGACCGGCAAAACGGCCTCGGGATGCCCCATGGCGGTCACCCCGGCGATGATGACCAGCGCGATGGGCGAGCCTACCAATGGGATGAGCGATAAAAGACCGTAGATCAGTGCCAGCACAACGGCGAAGTTCACCCCGAAGATGCTCAGCACCGCCGCGGTGAAAATGCCGCGCAAGAAACCCGAGACGATGTATCCGCGCAGGTAGCCGTCGAAGGCGCGGTTGACGGCGTCGATCAGAACGTGGATGAACTCGTGCATAGCGCCGGGGATCAGCGCAAACGCCTGCCGTTCGATCAACCGGCCCTCGGTCACGATGTAGAGGCTCAGGATCAGCATCAGCGTAAACTGGCCGATCACCGTGGCCGCGCCGGCGATGAAGATGAGCGCCTGCTGTGCCAGTGTGCCGGCCAACTGGGTGAGGCGCGAGGTGATTTCCTGCGTGCTGACCACCGAGGTGATGGAATTGGCGTCGAAGCCGAACCGTTGCGCGATGGACGCCCAGGCATCCACGATCAGGTAGGGCACGCGGGCCGCGATCTCGGGCAGCCGGATGATCAGGTCGGTGGCTTGCGGGATGATCGCGGCGACGCTGATCGTCACCAGCCCCACGACCACCACCACGACCATGATGTAGACGAGTGTCACCGCGATGCCGTAGGGGATGCGCCAGCGGCCCACGTAGCGCGCCCATGCAGCGCCCCGCTGGCGTTCCACCCAGCGCAACACCATGGGCGGGAGACTGGCGCGATGCAGCGCGTCGATGTAGGGCCGCACGGCAAACGCCAGCAGCCAGGCCCCCGCCACCGTAGAAAGCACACCCTGGAGTGTTTCGCCGAATGCCCACAAGCGCTCGATGATCACGATCGTCAAGGCGATCGTGCCCAGGATCAACAAGATGCGCAACAGGCGTTGTCTTGACATAGAATGCCGATGTTACTGCTCTTTAAGCTTCACGACCGTTACGCCGTCGCCGCCTTCGCCTTCCTGCCCCGTCTCGAACGACTTGACCAGCGGGTTATCTTTGATGGCGTTGCGGATGGCGCGGCGCAAGGCGCCGGTGCCCTTGCCATGTATGATACGCACAAATGGCAATGCCGCGCGCGAGGCGCGGTCCAGGTATTCCTCCAGGCGCGCTACGCCCTCTTCGCCCGTCAAACCGCGCAGGTCCAGTTCGATGCCCGGCGACGCGGGGCGCTCGGCCGGTTCGTAATCCGGCTCCTGGCGCACCTCTTCCTGGCTGGCGCGCGAGCGATTGGAGCGTTCCAGGTCCGCGAGCCTGACGCGCATGCGCAAGCGCCCGATCTGCACGTCGGCCTCATCGCCGCTGATGGCGTTCACGATGCCGTCGGTGTTTAGCGAGCGCACCTTCACCACGTCGTTGGCCTGAATCGCGCGCCGGCCGGTGCTGGCTTCGCGCCGCCGTTCGGGCTCCGGCGTGGCCGGCAAGGGTGGAGCGACTTGTAGCGTTTCTACCTCTTTTTCCAGTGCCCGCACGTCTTCCAATGACCCACCCGCCGAGACGATGCGCGCGCGCAATCGGCGCACTTCGGCGCGCAGTGCTTCCACCTCGCGCAGGGCATCCTCGCGCGCGTCGGCCAGCACGGCTTTGCGCTCGTCGTCGATGCTGCGCAGCCGCTCGCGCAGCCGGTCGGCGTTGCGTTCGGCCTCGTGTTGCGCGCGGTGCGCCGCGCTGCGCGCGTCCTCCAACTGCTGTTCGATCTTAGCGATCTCCGCCAGCATGTCTTCGGTGCGCGCATCCGTCGAATCGATGTAGCTCTGCGCCTGCGAGAGGATGGTCATATCCATGCCCAGCCGCTGGGCGATGGCGAATGCGTTGGAGCGCCCCGGCAGGCCGATGGTCAGCGTATAGAGCGGGCGCAGCGTCTCATAGTCGAACGCCACGCTGGCATTGGCCGCGCCTTCGGTCATGTAGGCCCAGGCTTTCAACTCCGGGTAATGCGTAGCGATCACGCAAAAGGCATTCGTCTTCAGCAGATATTCCAGGATGGCGCGCGCCAGTGCTGCGCCTTCGGTTGGGTCCGTGCCCGCGCCTAGCTCGTCCAGCAGCGCCAACGAACGCTCGTTGACCTTGCCCAGGAACGAGACAAGGTTCGTCAGGTGCGCGCTGAAGGTGGATAGGCTCTGCTCGATGGATTGTTCATCGCCGATGTCGGCCAGGATGTCTTCAAACACGGGCAACGCGGCGGACTGAGCCGGTACGTGTAACCCGCACTGATTCATGGCCGAGAGCAGCCCGATGGTCTTCAGCGCCACCGTCTTGCCGCCCGTATTTGGCCCGGTGATCACCAGCACGCGCGTGCCCTTATCCATCAACACGTCGATCGGCACCACCGTCTCCTGGTTGAGCAAGGGGTGGCGCGCCTGTTCCAGGTTGATGGCGCGCGCGTCCATGCCGCCGCGCGGGTCGATCAGCGTAGCGCCCACGGCGCGCGTCGCGTCGGCATATTTGGCCTTGGCCAGCGCCAGGTCGAACTGCGCCAGCGCTTCCACGGTGCGCGTGATGGCCGCGCTTTCCGAACTCACCAGGTCCGACAGGCCGGCCAGCACTTTCATTACTTCGCGCTCTTCGGCCAGTTGCAGCTCACGCCACTCGTTGTTCAGCTCCAGCGTCGCCAGAGGCTCGATGAACAGCGTCAAACCGCTGGCGCTTTGATCGTGAACCAGGCCGGGGATGCGCCCCTTGAAGTCCGACTTGACCGGGATCACGTAGCGCCCGCCACGCTGGGTGATGATCGCCTCTTGCAGATAGGAGGAGGCGTTGCTGTCGTTCACCAGGCGTTGCAGCTTTTGCATCAGCCGGTCGTGCACGATGCGCACGTTGCGGCGGATGTCGCTGAGGGCAGGAGAGGCGGAATCGCGCACCTCGCCTTTGTCGTCGATGCAACGCGATATTTCATTCACCAGCGACGCGCATGGCTCGATCATGTTGGTCAGCGCGCTTAGTTCGGGGTAGATGCCGGCGAAGCGCGAAAGCGTGCGTTGCACGTTGCGGCCGCTCACCAGCGTGTCACGAATATCTAGCAACTCTTGCGTTTCCAATACCCCGCCGCGCGCGGCGCGTGCCACCTGCTCGCGCACGTCATGTGCGCCGCCGATGGTCAGGCCGTCGTTTGTGTTCAGTGCTGCACGCGCTTGAGTTGTCTCAGCCAGGCGGCGTTGCACCTCCGCGACCTCTGTGGAGGGGGTCAGGTGGCGCGCAAGGTCTGCGCTGGCGTCGAAACTGCAATAACTTGCGAGCCGCTCTAGAATTTTTGGTAATTCAACTGTACTGAGATGTTTTTCGTTCACGGCGTCGATTGTATCCCAGGCGCCACCAGGATGGGGCATAAACTTGCATGAGTCTGTGCAGATTGTGCCGGTTTTGCGCTACGCCACGGGATGATTGTGCAAAGATTGTGCATTTATTAACCCTTCGCTCAGCCGGTTCTTAGGCGCGTTGCTAAACTAAAGTTGTAACTCATGACCACTGGAGGAACCCGATGATTATTGTGACAGGGGGCAACGGGTACGTGGCCACCCATACCTTACAACAACTACGCGCGACGACACAGGAACCGGTGAAGGCGCTCCTGCGCAATCAGGCCCGCGCCGCAAAGGTGCACAGCCTGGGGGCAGTCCCGGTCCAGGGCGACGTCACCGACCCACAGTCGCTGGATGCGGCATTCCAGGGCGCTGACCGGGTGATTCACCTGGCGGCGGTGAATCGCGACCGCGCCGGCAACACTATGCAAGCTGTCAATGCCCAAGGCACGCTGAACGTCGTCGCGGCAGCAAAACGCGCCGGCGTGCGCCAGGTGATTACGGTGGTGGGGTTGGGAGCCGATGCTACAAAGCCCTATCCGCTGGCGCGCACGCAAGGAATTGGCGTGGAGGCGCTGATGCGCAGCGGCGTGCCCTACACCATCCTGGAAGCATCGGTCATCTTTGGGGCGGGGGATGAATTCATCAACACGCTGGCCGGGTTGGCGCGAATGCCGCCATTCATGATTGTGCCGGGAGATGGCAAGACCAGGTTTCAGCCGATTGCCGTGCAAGATGTGGCCTCGTGTGTGGTGCGCGCGCTGGATAACCCGGCAGCGCTCAACCAGCGCTTGCAAATATGTGGCGACCAGGTGTTGACGTTGGAAGAGATCATCAATGCGATCCTGGCGGAGTTGAAATTGCGTCGTATCAAGCTGCATGTCCCGGTGCCTGCGTTGAAAGTGACTGTGGGCATCATGGATCGCCTGTTGCCCAGGTCGCCAATCACGCCAAGCTTGCTAGCGCAGTTAGGCGTCGATAACGTCGCAATGGACAATACCACGCGTTCAGTTTTTGCTGTGCAGCCCATTCAGTTGGCAAGCGGCATCGCTTACGTCCACCAGATGACACTCGGCAAGCTAGTGCGCCGTTCGCTGGGGTTCACCAATGGTCGATAATTCACCATGCGGCATCGGTGGTATCATACGCACTGCCTCATTGGTTGCACATGGATGAATGCACTAGTCGTGTTGGATGAATCTGTGATGGCTATTTTTTAGAATTATTTGTGGTTGGTGCTGTGTTGGATATAGTTGTGAGCCGGACCATTACTTCATCGATGAGCAACTGGAAAATCAAGGTCCATCAAAACATTGGAAGCGTACACATCGCTTTATGACTGTCACACAAGGTACCCAAATTACGAACCATGTGGAATATGGAATGCTGTTTGGCTTGCCTGGCAGAACCATAGAATGCGTGTTGGGTCGGTTTTTGCTCAAAAGCATGTTTGACGCCCGGTCACGTGCTGCCAGGCGTTCCCTGGAAGAGCACCTGGCCGCGCGGGTCCCAGATTGCTAGTCAACGATCCTTCTTGTCGGCATGTATGGGCTGGTTGGAAAAGGGTGTGACTTATTGTGACGAGCAAGGGTCTGCACTAGACCGGAGCCTGGTGGTCCCCCCCCCCACCCACCGGGCTCCGGTAATGTGCGTCTTCGTATATGAAGCAGCGGCGCGAAAAACAAAAGTCCCCTGGTTGACTGCCTTCCAGGGGGCTTTGCGTTATGTGCGAAGAACGGGGTTACTGAGCCATCATTGCAGCACCCAGGAATATTGCGGCCAGGATGCCGGCGATGATGAGCGAGATGACCAAGACGATGACCCACTCGATGATGACGGTCAGGATGGCCTTGGTCGTATCAAAGCTGGCGGCTTCGCGAATGCCGATGACGTTGGCTGCGGCCTGCAGCAGGCTGCCGATGATGCCCACCACCGGGATGATACCAAGAATCTGGAAGACGCTGGTATAGCCGGTGACGCGCAGCATTTCATTCATGTCAGTGTCGCCATGGAAGAGTTGCTTGGCAATGAATGCCAGCAGCCAGGAGCCGATGACCCAGCCGATCAACTGTGTCACAACGGCATAAACCAGTGAATATAGTACACCGTGGCTGTTGCTGATGAGGCCAGAGAAGAGCCCTACCAGCACAGCGACAACGATGACGACGATAGCAGCCATGGAAGTTGCTGTCTTATCTTCTGCCACTTCCTTATAAACGGGCGTCTTGAAGGTAATAATTCCCACTAAACGATTGACGAGCGAATCTGTCGGTTGCATGTCTCTATCCTCCTGTCACTTGCGATCACAGATCACCAGACGTCAACTGTGGCAGCCCCAATTGACACATGAAACGCACACTATTCTAGCCGAACAACGCCGGCGGTTCCATGCGTCGTGGTGACGAATCGCTGACATGCGCTGACAAGCGGCGGCTGGTTAGAGCGGCTTGATGAACAGCCAGATGGACACGAGCAACCCGGCTGCCACCACGAAGCCACGCACGTAGTTTTGGTTCACCCGTTTGGCCAGCCGCGCACCGCCGTAGCCGCCGATGATGGCGCCGATGGCCATCAGGACCGCCAGTGGCCATACCACCTGCCCGCGAATGACGAAGTAGATCAACGCAACACTGTTGATGGTTGCGGCCAGCACGGTCTTGACGGCATTCATGCGGTGAATGTTGTGCAGGCCCATAATGCTGAGCGAGGCGAGCATCAAGATGCCGATGCCGGCGCCGAAGTATCCACCATAGGAGGCGACCGCCAGTTGGAATAGCACGCCCCAGATGTTTCCGGCCCAGGTCACCGGTTTATCTTCGTCGCCGTTTTGCTTGGTCAGGCGGTTGAACAGGTTGCGCCCAGCGAAGAGCAGCGTGGCGAAGAGCACCAGGAAGGGCACGATTCGCCCGAAAATCTCGGGCGCGGCGATGAGCGCCACAGCGCCGATCAGCCCGCCGACGATGCTGGGGATGGCCAGCGTCATGAGCAGTTTGCGTTGTGAAGGAATGTCTTGGCGATAGGCGATCGCGCTGCTGATGGAGCCCGGCAGCAGCGCTGCGGTGTTGGTGGCATTCGCGAGCACAGGCGATATACCGAATGCCAGGAGCGAAGGAAAGGCGATCAGGCTGCCGCCGCCGGCAACGGAGTTGATCGCCCCGCCTAACATTGCTGCGAAGAAGAGAAGTAGTAGCCCAGGTATATTCATGGTGTGTGAAAGGTGAGTAGCAACTAGAGATTAGAGATCGGAAATGTGAGATTGGGAATCAGAGCTTGGAGATGAGAGATTTGTGATTGGCGAGCTAAGATCCGCTATTGTAACCACAGATTACACGGACGGCAAAGCTGTGCGCATCAATTTATGCTGGCCAGGTAATATGTCGTTACGTTTATCTCCAATCTCCAATCCCAAATCTCTATATGACAAACTGACCATCCTTGTAGAACACGGTGCCGTCGGCAGTGATGGTGCCGTCTTGCATGCCGGCGATCATGTCCCAGTGTACGGCGCTCTTGTTCCTGGCGCCGGCACCGGAGACGCTGGACCCGGCAGCCAGGTGAATCGTCCCGCCGATCTTTTCGTCGAACAGGATGTCGTGCGAGAAGCGCGTGATGCCATAGTTGGTGCCGATAGCAAATTCGCCCAGCGTGCGCGCACCTTCATCCGTATCCAGCACCCTATTTAAGAGTTCTTCGTTTTTATCGGCAGTTGCTTTGACGATGCGCCCGTGTTCGAGCCACAGTTGCACACCGCTCACCTCTCGCCCATTGTAAATGACGGGGTAGGAGAAGCGAACCCAGCCGTTCACCGAGTCTTCCACCGGGCCGGTGAAAACTTCACCGTCGGGGAAGTTGCATTTCCCTTCCGAACTCACGAAGCTGCGTCCTTCCACGCTCAACGTGAGATCTGCATTCGCCCCCTTGATCTTGATTGCGCGTTTACCCTTCAAGAAGTCCACGTAGTGCCGCTGTAATCGGCCCTGTTCGCGCCAGCTTGCCACCGGGTCGGGGTCATTCAGCAGACAGGCGGCAAAGATGAACTCGGTATATTCTTCCAGGCTCATCTCGGCGTCCATGGCATAGGCTTCGGTGGGGAATTGGGTCACACACCAGTTGTATTTGCCCTCTCCTGACAGCTCTATGCGCCTGTTCAACACGTAGCGTTGTGCGGCCTGTTGGCGCACGATGGCGGATGGGTCTGCGCTGGAGAGCCGGCGCGTGTTAGACTCGGCGCCAATGCGGATGTAGGCGTCGAACTGCTCGACGGAGATGCGGTCCACCGGCGAGACGAAATCCAGTTGATCGCCCTTGGCGTATTGATAAAAAATCTCGCTCGCGCCGGGGACGTCGGCGCGCAGATAGGCGTTGCCGCCGGCCTTCAATATCTCGCGATAGAGCGACAACAACAGGGGTTGCGCGGCGAAGCCGGTGCTCCAGGCGTAGACCGTCTGGCCCGGTTTCACCTCAATGGAGTAATTGACGATAATGTCCGCCATTTTGTCAAAGCGTGCGTCATACATGGTCAAGCATATCCTCACATGAATGTTGAAGCTATTGTATGTGAGGGATTGGAGAACGGAGATTGGAGATTCGAGATTGCCTGCATGCCAGGCAACGGCTCTAACCTCAAATCTCCAATCCCTAATCTTCATTTTGAGCCATACTTGGCCCATACCCAAACACAAGAGGAGCCCATATGACCACTGAACAAACAACCTATATCCGCGACTTGGGCGATGGCCTGGTGTTACGCCAGGGCCGAACGTCGGATGCCGAAGAACTGGCTGCATTCAACGCTTTCATCTTCCGCAACCGTGACACACAGGAGCCAAACGAATACCTGGGCTGGTGGACGCGCGACCTGGTGAACAAACACCCTACCGTGCGCGCGAGCGACTTCACCGTGGTGGAGGATACCCGCACGCAGAAGATCGTCTCGTCGTTCGTATGGATCTCGCAACGCTGGTGCTACGGGGGCGTCCCCTTTGGGGTGGGACGGCCCGAAATGGTGGGCACGCACCCCGACTATCGCAACCGCGGCGTGATCCGCGCCCAATTTGAGGTGGCGCACCAATGGAGCGCAGCGCGCGGCGAGTTGATCCAGGTCATCACAGGCATTCCCTACTTCTATCGCCAGTTTGGCTACGAGATGGCGGTGCAACTGGGCGGCGGGCGGGCCGGCTATAAGCCGCAGGTGCCGGCGCTGAAGAAGGACCAGGCGGAGCCCTACACGCTGCGCACGGCCACGGAGGACGACCTGTCGCTTTTCATGGCGCTATACGCCCAGCGTTCTGGGCGCTACCTGGTGGATTGCCTCCGCGATGAGACGATGTGGCGTTTCGAATTGACCGGCAAGAGCGAGAAGAATGCCACGCGCCAGGAGTTGCGTGTGATCCAGACGCCCGAAGGGACGCCGGTGGGCATCTTGGGCCACTCGATTACGCAGTGGGGCCAGACGATTAGCGCTTCGCTGTATGAACTGAAGCCCGGCATTTCGTGGGTGGACGTATCGCCCAGCGTGATCCGCTACCTGTGGGCCACGGGCGAAGCCTATAACATCCGCGACAAGAAAGACGGCGTGAACGAATTCCGCTTTGAGTTGGGGCTGGATCATCCTTTCTATCAGGCCATGAAAGATCACCTGCCGAACGAGGGACATCCCTATGCCTGGTACATCCGCGTGCCCGACGTGGTTGCCTTTTTGCGCCACGTTGCGCCGGTGCTGGAGCAGAACTTGGCCAACTCGGTTGCAGTGGGCTATAGCGGCGAGCTGAAGCTCAGCTTCTACCGCAACGGCGTGAAGGTCGTCTTTGACAAGGGGCACATCACGAGCATCGAGCCATGGAAGCCGACGGCAGATGATGGTGGGAGCGCCGGCTTCCCCGGCTATACCTTCCTGCACGTGCTGTTTGGCTATCGCTCGCTGGATGAGCTGCGCAATGCCTTCCCCGATTGTTGGGCGAGCGGCAATGCCATGCGTGCGCTCGTCGATGCACTCTTCCCCAAGCACCAGTCGGACATCTGGCCGGTGGCATAAAGTGTCATGTCGCTTGACCGATTAACGGGAGCATGTTATAAGACGATTGAACGCGCGCGATGTGGCGCGTATCCTTTAAGAACAGGTTTGTGAGGTAAGACGAGTGGCAGGTATCACATACAAGTTTTCGTGCGGACGAAGCTTGCCTGTTGCCTGTTCTTAAACCGTTCGTTGAAGTGAATCTAAAGGCCGTGGGCGTTGCTTCTGCTCACGGCCTTTTTTGTTGCCATGCGAATGTCATGGGTGGAGAGGCATGAGGCGGTGCGACGGCCTGTTGTGATTGAGAGGAGTGTGAACGCTTATGCTGAATGTGAATCAAGTCTCTAAAACCTATGGCATCCAAACCATCCTGGAAGATGTCTCTTTCATCATCAACTCCGGCGACCGGGTCGGCCTGGTAGGGCCGAACGGCTGCGGCAAAACCACGCTTTTGCGCATCATCATGGGCTACGAGCAGCCCGATAGGGGCCGCGTGAGCGTGGACCCCGGCGTGAGCATCGGCTACCTCGCGCAGGGCCTGGAGCCTTCATTTGGTGAGACGGTGGGTGAAGTGCTGCGTTCGGGGATCGACGGATTGCGCGCCGCGCAGCAACGGGTGGAGGCGTTGACCGAGCAAATGTCGTCGGGCAGCACTTCGGAGACCGTACTGGCGGATTACGGCGAGGCCCTGGAACGCTTTGAGGCGTTGGGCGGCTATGCTGTGGAATTGCGCGGTGAGCCCATCCTGGCCGGCCTGGGCCTGCAAGACGTGGGCCTGGACGTGCCCGTGCGGCGGCTCAGCGGCGGGCAACGCACCCGACTCGGCCTGGCACGCCTGCTGGTGGCCGAGCCGACGCTGCTCCTGCTGGACGAGCCTACCAATCATCTGGACATCGATGCGTTGGAGTGGCTGGAAGGGTTCCTGGCGCAATATCGCGGCGCAGCGCTGGTCGTCTCGCACGACCGTGTGTTCTTGAACAATACCGTCTCGCGCATCCTCTCGATGGACGTGCGCACGCACCGGGTCGCTGAATATGATGGCGACTATACCGACTTTGAGCTAGCCAAGGCCGCCGAGCGGGATCGGCAGTGGATGGTGTGGAAGGATCAGCAAGACGAGATCGCGCGCCTGGACGCGGCGGCGCGTCACATGCGCGGGTTGGCGACGTTTCGCAAGGGCGGCAAGGCCGACGTGTCGGCGGGCGGCGATAAGTTCGCCGGGGGCAAGCATGGTTTCTTTGCCAATCGCAGCCTGGAGACGTCGCGCCGGGCCAAACGCATCGAGCAGCGCATCGAGAAACTGCTTACCGATGAGAAGGTGGATAAGCCCCGCGGCACCTGGCAGATGAAGCTGGACTTTGGCGAGATGACGCGCGGCGGGCAGATCGTCGTCGCCCTGGAGGACGTGGGCCATGCCTTTGGCGAGCACGTGCTGTTCCGCCATGTGGACCTGACCTTGCGGCATGGTGACCGGGTAGCGTTGATCGGCCCGAACGGCACCGGCAAAACGACGCTACTGCGCGCCATCGTCGGAGAGCTGGTGCCTACCGAGGGACGGGTACGCATTGGCTCCGGCGTGCGCATCGGATATATGCCACAGGAACACGAAACGCTGGACCCCGCCGCGACTGCGCTGAGCACGGTGCAGGGGCTGTCGTCGATGAGCGAGACCGAAGCGCGCAACTTTTTGCACTACTTCCTGTTTGAGGGTGATGACGTCTTCACGCCGGTGGGGCAGTTGAGTTATGGTGAGCGGGCGCGCCTGATCCTGGCGAAACTGGTGGTGAGCGGCGTGAACTGCCTGGTGCTGGATGAGCCGGTGAACCACCTGGACATCCCCTCGCGCGAGCGCTTCGAGGCTGCGCTCGACGCATTCCCCGGCACGGTGCTGGTGGCCGTGCACGACCGTGCCTTCATCGAGCGTTTTGCCTCGGCGTTGTGGGTGATGGAAGAGCAAGCGATTCGGCTGCGGCTTCCAGATTGATGAGCCAGATTCCCTCAAAGGAGTCTGGCTTCTCGTTGTCAGATGTCACTTTTTAGCACTGCGTGCATCCAAACAAGAGAAAACTTCTAGACACAAAGGTGAATGACATGGAGATGGTGATTGATTTTCCGGGTGGTGCACGCGTGGACGCCCACTTTGGCTCTTTATCGGTGCGCACCGATCAACCCGCGCCGGCCGGCGCAGGCTCGGCCGCCAGCCCGTTTGATACCTTCTTGGCCTCGATTGGCACCTGCGCAGGGATTTATGTGTTGGGTTTTTGCAATCAGCGCGGGCTGCCGACCCAGGGTATTCGGATCATCGAAACGACCGAGACGGATGCGATGACCGGCATGGTCGGCAAGATCAAGTTGGATATCCAGGTACCGCCCGACTTCCCCGAGAAGTACAAGCCGGCGCTTATTCGCGCGGCGGATCAGTGCAAGGTGAAGAAGCATCTGGAGCATCCGCCGGTGTTTGAAGTGCAAACGGTGACAAACGGATAAGAAGTGAGAGGCGACGAGTGAGGAATGAAACGTGAAACACATTGGCGTGTTTCACGTTTCACTGTTTATGTGTCAGATCAGGCCCTGAGCGTATCGCAGTACACCTGCACCGACTCTTCGGCCACCAGCCAGGGGCTGTTCTCGCTGGAACCCTGGCGCTGGCAAACCAGCCGCCCGTCGTGGCAAAGTTGCTGGATCGTGCGTGCGGCGATGTGATAGCGTTCCGAGGCAGTTTTGACGCTGATGAAGTGCATCCTGCCGGAAGGGAGGAACCGCCGGTTGGCGCCATTCAGTTGCGACCTATTCTTGCCACGGCTGGGTGCTTCCACAGGCGCGAGGATGAACTCCTGCTCGATCGCCTGGAGATTCCGATTGCCCACCTGCGTGGTAAAGACGCGGCGTGGCTTTTTATGTGCAACCACTTTCATCAAGGCTTCTAGCGGTTTCATGGCTAATCATTGTCCTCGCGAATCAGCTTGAGCACTTTCAGGATGGACTTTGAGCCGTTGCGCTTGATCATTGCGACGTCATAGCCTTCGGCCAATCCATTCCCTACGTAGTTCAGCACCTTGCCACGCAGGCGTTCCGTCTGATAGTCGTTCACGTCAGGATATCTTGACCGGATGGCATCATCAATCCTAGAGATAGCTTCTTCAGTGTCTCTATTTTGCAAACTATTCTTTCTTATCACGGCACACCCCCAATACGTTTTGTTCTTCTTTAAGCACTACTGAGCTATTGTTGTCGAGTCTTAGCCTGTCGATCACCCTTACCCGGGTTCGGACCTCGTCGATGTCTGATTTCAGTTGTTCTATTTCCAGGCGCGTCTTCTCGGTGTTGGCCTCCATCTGCTGGATTTCGACTTCATTTCTGCGGTGCGTAAGGATATGGTTCAGGATTGCAACAAATACCCCGCTCATCAGTCCGCCGATTACCGCAGTGATAATGGCGCTTGCAACGTCACTCCCGATGTCCATACTTTTTATGCTCCCTTCCTGTCTTAGATGGAAATCACACGTTCAAATGTTGATGCGCAATGTTACTATACTACAATCGGCTTGATTTTGGAATTGTTGTTAAGTGAGTTGCGGAATAAAGATGCTAATGTTTGACTTCTGTTGTGTTTATTGCGGCCCAGGTGAATGGCTGGTCGGTTTTATGACTAGCGGCGGATGCTGACGAGCGTGCCAACATTCGCCCATTGATAGAACCAGGCGGCATCCTCGCGCGAGCGAATCACGACGCAGCCGAGAGAGATGGTTACCGTAGATCCATTGGAGAGATACTCCGGGCCATGGATGCCATTTTGGATCCTGCCCACGTAATAGATGCCCATCCAATAGGGCAGATACCATCCGCGCGTGCTTGCCGCCGCTACCGAGATTTTGTTTTGCACGCGAAAGGTCCCAGTGCGAGTCCCACGTGCAGTGATGGCTGCCGAGTAGAGCAGTTTGTTACCCAGGTAGGCATACATCTTTTGCTGAGAGAGGCTTACAATGAGCGTCTTCGTGCCGGCAGCCTGCGCGGGTGTGGCAAAGCTGAAAATGGAAAGCACAAGGAAGAATGCCACCAGGACGTGAATGAAGCGTTGATGCAACATATCGTTATCTTTTATGTGTTTTCATTACAATGTCATGCAGGATAATTGTGGCATTTTATATTGTTTTCGTCAAGCCCCCAATGTAAACTAATGATATGCGACGATCTCTTAATCAATATGTCTGATAGGACATAAATCTATGGCGTTGGATATTAAACGTATAGGGGCGCTATGCTTTGACGTGGATGGCACATTGCGTGACACGGATGACCAGTATGTGGCGTATCTGGCGCGTTGGCTGGCCCCACTGCGCTTTGTGTTTGCCTCTCGCGATGTACGTCCGTTCGCGCGACGGATGGTGATGGCGGCCGAGTCACCGGCAACGCTGCTCTATAGCCTGCCCGACCGGTTGGGGATTGACAACCGGCTTGCGGCCATCGCGGACTTTTTCTATCGGCGTGGCGAGCCGCGCCCGAAGGGCGATTTTCCCATCATCGCGGGTGTGGAAAGCGCATTGCAGACGTTAGCTGCGCATTATCCGCTAGCCGTGGTCAGCGCGCGTAACGAGCGCACCACGCTGGCTTTCCTGGACGAGGCAGGGCTATCGCGATTCTTCCATTGCGTAGCAACGGCACATACATGCTGGCATACCAAACCTTATCCCGACCCGGTGCTCTGGGCTGCCGAGACAATGGGTGTGCCGGCCCAGGCTTGTTTGATGATCGGCGATACGACAGTGGACATCCGAGCCGGGAAAAGCGCAGGGGCGCAAACGGTTGGGGTGTTGTGCGGGTTTGGCGAGGAGCAGGAGTTGCGCAACGCCGGCGCGGATCATATCCTGGCCAGCACGGCTGACCTACCGGCGTTGCTGCTCCCAAGTTAGGGCTTCCGCTTATCAGCGCGCGGGCATCCCTTCTGTGGCCGGCGCATGTTGCACGGGCTTGATTTCACGCCGCGCGCTGAGCCACAAGATCACCAGCAACAACCCGCCACCCAGGAAGGGCGCGCTGGAGCCAAGCGCCTGGAACACCGCCCCGCCGACCAGCGGCGCCAAGGCGTTGGCCGCACTGACGAACGCGGTGGACATGCCCAACATTCCTCCTATTTCCGATGGCACAACGCGCTTGGTGATGGCGCTATTGAGGGTGGGGGAAAGGATTGCCCCGCCCACCGTCACGGGCACCAGCGCGAGCAATATCCAGGCCAGCCCCAACCAACCGGTATGCGCGTCATCCGGCAATGTGATCTGGATGCTCTGGGCGGACGACGTTTCTCCTGCCAACGTCTGTGCGCTGCCCGATGCGTTCAGTTCGGCTGTCACGGCCTGGCGCGAATACCAGGGCACGGGTTGGTGCGGCGTGAGCGACGTCAGGATCAGCCCGCCGGCCAGGACTGCCAGGCCGGCGTAGATCAGCCGGCGGTCGCCATACTTGCGGCTCCAGATGCCGAGTAAGCCCCCTTGCACGACCGTGATGATGAGCCCCAGGATGACGAAGATGATCGCATTGCCCGAGGCGTTCAGCCCGAGGCGGTTCAGGCTGAAGAGCGAGAACAGGTTTTCAAACCCGCCAAACACGAACTGCTGCACAAACACGAGGAGCAGCAGGAACCCCACCTGCGGGTGGCTGAGGGCGCGCAACATTGCGCCAGGCGTAACGGCGACCCGGCTGCTCGTTTCGCTGCGTTTTTCGCGTGGCAACGTCTCTTTGAACCAGAAGCTGGTGAGCAGGATGGAGACGAATGAGAAACCCGCCGCCACGAAGGCCGGCGCGTGATAGTTATTCCCGCTGGCAGCCAGCGCCACGAACGCGATGACCGGGCCGATGGTGAACCCGATGCCAAAAGCCGCCCCGATGAGCCCCAACCCCTGCGTGCGCGTTTTTTCGGTGGTCGAGTCGGAAATGGCCGCCTGCGCCGTGGAGATATTTGCTCCCGAAAGGCCGTCCACGATGCGCGCCAGGAACAGGAGCCACAGCGCGTTGGAGAACCCCATCACCAGGAAGCCGATCAGTGTGCCGGCCTGGCTGATCAGCAGGATCGGTTTGCGCCCGTAACGATCCGACAGGCGACCCAGGAACGGCGCGCCGATGAATTGCATCACCGGGTAGGCCGCCCCCAACAGGCCGACCATGAGCGCGTTAGCGCCAAAAGAAGCCGCGTAGATGGGCAACAGCGGCACGATGATGGTGAGCCCCAGCAGGTCCACCAGTACGATAACGAAGATGGGGAGGATGCGGGCGAAGTTCAAGCGTTCGCCTGGCGCAGAGGCTGCGCGGTCATTTTTGTTTGCCATATCTCACTTTCTTTCCAAACAGTCCAGATATACCCGCTGATGCATTTGCGATCAGATCAGGCCACCCAGCCGTTTACGACTGCCACACCAATGAAGATGAGCACCAGCGCGATGACGAAGCTGATGAGTGTGTTGCGGAAGCGCAACGCGTCAGGCGCGTTGCGCCAGCGCATGGGCAGGTGTACGGCGATCACCGCCAGCACCATGATGAAGGCGTGCTCCATCCGTTCGCGCGAGATGCCCAGTGCAAAGAGGGTGATCAGGCCCAACAGCACCTGGATATCCACCGACGTGCTGAACAGCATGGTGAGGGTGCGGTCCAGTTTGGTGTAGGGGCTGTGCTGCGCCACGGCCAGGATGAGCTTGACGAGCGTCACGATGCCGACGATCACGACGACCCAGCGAAACAACGAGTGAATTAACAAAATCATTGCCATACCTCCAATACACGATCAATCATTTTTACGATTACGACCCAACGATCAAAACGAATGCTTCAAAAGTGATGGGCGTCACGGCCCGATTGCGGGCGAGCCCTTATCCTGCGCCTGTTGCGCCAGGTGCTCAATCACCTGGTCCAGCCAGCCTAGCTCAGACGTCAGGTGATGCACCTGGTGCGCGATCATCAATTGCGCGCCGCCGGGGTGTGCGGGCGCCGCCTGGACGACGGCCAGTTGCGCCTGCGCGGCGTTGCGCCGGCTGCGTAACAGGGCCAGCGCCTCGGTGGGGGGCAGGGTGTCGATGAAGGCCAGCCCGATGTCGGTGGCAAAGCGCGCCGGCTGATAGCTGCCCAGGTTCTCGCGCAACAGCTTCTGGAAGACGGCCTCGCCCTCAGGGGTGATGGTGTAGACGCGGCGTGGGGGACGGTGGCCTTCCTGATTTTGTTCGTAGCGGATCCAGCCTGCGGCGGTCATCTTATCCAGCAGGAAATAGGCGGTTGGCTTCTTCAAATCGACGCACGTGGACATTTGCGCGTCGATGAATTCGAGCAGTTGATAGCCGTGCATCTCCTGCTCGCGTAACAAACCCAACAACAACAATTCCCTTTCCAACACAACCCTCATCTTTAGACAGTTTTGATTAGTCAAGATTGACTAATCAGTGCTATTATAGCGAGGAGAGGGGGAATGTCAAGGTGATAACGAGAAAAAAGTGAATTTCACACCAGTGGCGACTGGTGTGGGAACAAACGAGAAAATGTCGGAGCATGTTTCAAAGGATGCCCCCTTCGACAAGCTCAGGGTCAGCCTGTCGAACCATGATCCTTTCAAAACATTCTGGCAGATGTCTGCGAGTGAGCCAACGTTACCGATTGCGCACGATCGAGATCACCAGCCCCACGCCCAGCGCCAGCACGACCACAAAACCCACAATCGCCATCGTCAGCAAGACATTGTTGCTGGAAGCGATTGGCACCACCAGGGCGATGCCCACGATGAACGCCGCCAGCAGGATGCTGAGCGACAGGCGCGTGATCAGCCGGTCCACCCGGTCCATCAGCGGTTTGGGCATGTCCATGCTCATGTTGATCGGCACTTCGCCACGGTCCAGGTTGCGCAGCAGGTTCACGCCCACGCGCGGAAGATCGGTGAGCAGGTGGCCCCAGGCTTCCACGCCCGAGATCATCTCCGGCCCCCATACCTTGGGCGACCACAGGTTTTTGACGAGCGCGTCGGCGAAGGGCTTGGAGACGCCCAGGATGTCGAAGTCGGGGTCCAGTTGCAGGCCCATCCCTTCCATCATGCCCATCGTCTTTGAGACCAGCCACAGGTCGCCGGGCATGTGCAGATGATGCCGGAAGGCGATCTCCACGATCTCTTGCACGGCCTCGGCGGCGCGGATGTCTTTGAATGATGCGCCCTGGTATTTGCCCAGGAAACGGCACACATCGCGGTTCAACGCCGGGCGGTCCACCTTGCCGGTCATGGAGCACATGCGGATCAGTTGCTCCACCAACGCGTCTGAATCCTGGCGCACCGCGGCGACATACAGGCGTATCAAATCTAGCCGGTTCGCGTCGGTCAGGTGGCCCACCATGCCGAAGTCCATTGCGCCGATCACGCCGCCCTGCATCACCATGAAGTTGCCGGGGTGCGGGTCGGCATGGAAGAAACCATCTTCCAGGATTTCCTTCACCACGATGCGCGCGGCGTTCATGGCCAACTCGTGCCGATTGCACCCGGCGGCGTCGAGCGCGGCCAGGTCGTCGATCTTGATGCCGTGGATGCGCTCCATCACCAGCACGCGCCGGGTGGTATAGCGCCAATGCACGGCGGGGATGTAAATTTTGGGCTCGTTGGCAAAATTGGCCCGGAAGTGATCGGCGTTGTGACCCTCGCGGCGATAGTCCAGTTCGTTGTGCAGCGTAAAGGCGAACTCGGCCACGACTTCCACTGGGTTATACACTTCGCCCATCGGCGTGTGCTGAGCGAGCGTGGCCAGGTCGTTCATGATCTCCAGGTCGGCGTCGATGGTGGCTTCGATATTAGGGCGCTGTACTTTGATCACCACCTGCGGCGCGGGCGTGGCGCTAGGGCCGGTGCGCAGCGTGGCAGCGTGCACCTGCGCCAGTGAGGCCGACCCAAGCGGCTGCATGTCGATGCCGGCAAAAATCTCTTCGGGCGGTTTCCCAAGCTCCTCCACCAACACGTCGCGAATTTCTTCCCACGGGGTGGGCGGCACTGCGTCGTGCAGCTTGCTCAGCTCGGTAACGAAATCCGGCGGGAGCAAATCGGGGCGCGTGCTGAGCATCTGCCCCAGTTTGATGAACGTCGGCCCTAGCTCTTCCAACGCCAGGCGCAGGTGCTCGGCCGGGCTATGCGACGCGGATGGGCGCTGGCGAAGCAGTTGGCGGGGGAGCGTCAGATGCCGGGTGACCTTGGTGTATTCCAGGAACGAACCGAATCCATGCCGGGCCAGCGTGTTGACGATCTCGCGCGAGCGGCTCAGGTTGTGGAAGCGACGTAGGTTCGCAAACATGGCTGGGCTCAGTATAATCGTTTTGTAACCTCATTCTCAAAAGGAGCAAACCTCATGTCAGACGCAGCAACATCGACTGGTATTGGTACACTCACGGTCACCCAGGTAGGCCTTGTCGTGCGCGACATCGAGAAGACGGCCCGCGCCTTCGCCGATGTATTTGGCGTGCCCGTTCCGCCGGTGAGCATCACCGACGGCGTGGAACAGGCCCACACGGAATATAAGGGCCAACCCAGCGAAGCGCGTGCCAAACTGAGCTTCTTCAACTTTGGGCAGGTGTCGATCGAGTTGATCGAGCCCATCGGCCAGCCCAGCACGTGGAAGGATTTCCTGGATCAGCACGGCGAGGGCGTGCATCACATCGCCTTCGAGATCAAGGGGATGGATCAGCAGATCACCTACCTGGCTGGCAAGGGCGTCCCGCTGATCCAGCGCGGCGACTACACCGGCGGCCGGTACGCCTATACCGATGGCGAGCCGCGCCTGGGCGTGATCCTGGAACTCTTGGAAAACTTCCGCTAACCCACGCCGAAAAACACAAAGTAACCAAGCAACCAAGCAACCAAGAACACGAAGAAGTAACAAAGAATTCTTAGTGATCTTTGTTTCTTGGTTACTTTGTGTTAGGTCCTTACAGTTCCATCACCTTGGCATGGAACTTCAACGCGTCCTGGATGTGCTCGTCCCAGTACGCCCAATCGTGGATGCCGTCGAAGCGATGATAGGTGTGCGGAATCTTGGCCTGGCGCAGGAAGCGGTCGAATTGCTCGTTCTCCTGGAACAGGAAATCGTCGCGCCCACAATCGAAGTACAGGTGTGGCCGGTTGGCCTCCGGGATCTTTGCCACCAATTCGTAGATGTCGTTGGCCGTGGAATCCACATCCTGTGCGATGGTGGACACTTCGGGGATGTCGGCCTGTCCATCCTGGCCCCAACTGTGCATGAAGTTCACCGCCGACGAGTGTGCCGTGATGGAGCCGAACACGCGCGGAAACTTCACGCCCAGCTTCAACGAACCGTAGCCGCCCATCGAGAGCCCGCCTATGGCGCGGTATTTGGCTTGCTTGCGGGTGGGGAACAGCTTGTCGATGAAAGGCACCAGATCCTTCACGATGTAGCTTTCGTACTTCCCGATGCGCGAATCGCAGTACCAGCTCCGCTCTCCGTCGGGCATGATGATGAGGAACGGATATTCCTCGGCATAGCGCTCGATGGAGGTCCGGCGCGTCCAGATGGATTCGTCGTCCGACAGCCCATGCAACAGGTAAAAGGTCGGGTAGGGCGGCTTTGCGCTCTGGTTCAACAGCACCTTGATACTTGTGCTCTTCTCCAACATCTGGCTGCGAAATTCAATCGTAAGAATTGCCATTGCTTTACACCTCTTGAATGGATGGAATCACGTATTCTTCGATAATCGCTTCGACCTGGTTGGCCTGTTTCATCACACCGGAAAACGGCACGTCCGCGTTTGCCGTGGTCACTACGACCAAGTTTAACGCCGGAATGACGATGATGTGCTGGCCGGCATAGCCCGATGCCACCGCGGCAGCGTAGCCCTTATATTGGCGTAACCACCAGTAGTAGCCATAGGCGGTGTAGGCCGGGTTCCAGAAGCCGGGCCGATTTAAGGCAATCTGCTCGTGGGTGGACTCGTAGACCCAATCTTGCGGCACGAGTTGGTTTTCGCCCCATCGCCCCTGTTGCAGGTAGAGCTGGCCCAGGGTCAACATCTGGCGCGGGGTCAGATACAAGTCGGTGCCGCCGATTGGATACCCTTGCGGGTCCGTCTTCCAGCGCGGCGTTGGGATGCCCAGCGGTTCAAACAAGTACTTCTCGGCCAGCGCGAGCGTGTTCATGCCGCAGGCGCGCGTGAGGATGATGGATGTCAGGTGTGTAAGCGTGGTGTTGTAGTTGAACTGCTGGCCGGGTTGCCGGATGACGGGCAGCGTCAATGCGAAGTGTGCCCAATCGGAGCTGTGGTAGAGCCGCCTGAGCCCGCCGGTGTTTTCCACCCAGCCCAACCCCGCGCTCATGGTGAGCAGGTGGCGCAACGTCAACGCCTGCTGGTGAGCCACGGCTTGCGGGTCTTCATATTCGGGGAGCCAGGTGCGAATCGGCTGCTCCAGCGACTGGATAAAACCCTCCCGCAGGGCGACCCCGACCAATGCCGACACCACGCTTTTCGTGACGGAATGAACGTTGACCGCAGTCTGCGCGCTGCAGTGCCGGTAATAATGCTCGCCGATTAATTGCCCGTTCCGCGCAATGAGCAGGCTATAGAAAGGGGAGATTTGCGCCGCTGCATCGCCGGCAGCTTGAAGTTGGTTCACGTTCATGCCCTGCGCTTCGGGCGTGGAGGTCGGCCAATGAGCAGTGCCGATAAAGCCATTAAACAGTGCATTCATACAGCTTGAATATTACACGCAGGGCCCAGTTTTAAGCGCTTCCTTAATGAGAATTACCTGAGCATCACCTATAATGAGTTGCGCGTCTGTTATAGCCGTTACACGAGGGACTCATGAGTGAAAATGTGGAACCTGCCCGCTCTGCCGATCAAAGCCTGCCCGATCAATCGCGTGCGCGGTGGAAGGGTGTGCTCATGGCGTTCCTTGCAGTGGGCTTCAGCCTGTTGGTTGTGTATCTTACTACGCGCTATCACAACGAGTTGCGCGGCCTAGGGCGGGCCGGGTACCTGGGTCTGTTTGTCATCAGCATCCTGGGCAATGCCACCATCATCATCCCCGCCCCTGTGTTTGTGCTGGCGTGTGCAGCCGGCATGGTCTATGGGCCCATTCCGGTCGGGCTGATCTCTGGCCTGGGGGCCGCGCTGGGCGAATTGACCGGCTACTACGCCGGATATGGCGGTTCTTCGGTGATCCCGGAAGGCAAATGGTATCAACGGCTTGAGCGGTTTATGAGTCGGCACGGCATGCTAACGATCTTTCTGCTGGCAGCGATTCCAAACCCGCTCTTCGATGTGGGCGGGATGATTGCAGGGGCATTAAAGATGCCGGTGTTGAAGTTCATCATCGCTGCCTGGGTTGGCAAAGCATTGCGGCTGGGCCTGATGGCCTTTATCTGCCTGGGTGGATTGCCGTTCTTGCAGCGCTTCATTGGCCGTTAGGACACTACCTATCATGAGCGTATACGTGGCGTTACATTGGCATGTAGAAATGTCATAGATACATACATGGCGCATGTGCAGGACCATGACAAATCTCACTCTTGATTATTTTGGGGCCTGTCTTATACTCTCATCGCGTGCAGGTGACTATGTCTGCACATCGCTGGTCGTGCGAGTGATAGTGTCTATGCCGGTACCGTTCTTAGATTAACTAGATCGTTACTCCTCGTTCGCAAGGCAGTTTTAGACCCACCCATACTTCTCAGTGCTTGTGTTGCCGCCTATCGGCTGGCAGTCACAAGACTCGTTTTTCGTGGCTGACCAAACGACATAGTCTCCCGATCGCCAAAAACAAAATGTTCGGAGGATATAGTAATGAGCACAAAAGTCTCATTGACTCGCCGTCAGATGCTCAAGCTCATGGGCGCGACGGGCGCAACGGCTGCACTGGTTGCCTGTGGTGGCGCAACCGCCACACAGTCGCCCACGACGGCTCCCACCACGGCTCCGGCCGCTACCGACACTCCTGCAGAGGCCGGTGCTACTGAAGCGGTGACCTCTCCGGTCGCGACTACTGTAGCGGATACACCCGCTGCGACGGAAGCAACCGGCCAGGTGAAGAATAGTGTTGGCAAGCTGCTGCCCGCCGACGCAGCGCCGCCAGAACAACAGGTTTATCTGCTCGGAGGCTCCACCATTGGAGGCTCCGTGGTCGCTGCCAACCCAGGCACCGACGCGCAGATCACCGGCAGCGTCTATAACCGCTCTGGTATCGTAGATATCTACAATCCGCCACTGACCTGGATCGACCATGACTTCAACGTCGTCCCCGGCGTTGCGACAGAGTGGAAAGTGTCGGACGATGGCCTGACCTGGACGTTCAAACTGCGCCAGGACCTGGCTTGGTCGGATGGCAACGGCACGTGCAACGCCGATGACTTCATCGCCACGATGCAGCACATGGCCGACCCCAAGACGGCCTATGACTTCACATGGTTCTGGAGCAAGGGCAGCGGCAACATCAAGAACTTTGACGAAGCGGTGGCCGGCACTGCTAAGGTTGACGAAGTGGGCATCGGCAAGGTGGACGACTACACCCTGACGATGACTACCAGCACCCCGACCCCTTACCTGCCGCGTCTGGCCATGTTCTTCGATCCTTTCAACGCGAAGTTGCTGGCAGAGAAGGGCGCTCAATACATCTCGGACCCCGCGACCTCCGTTGTGTGCGGCCAGTACAAGGTTAAGACCTGGGATCCCACACGGTTCGAAGCCGTCGCCAACGACAAGGCCCCGGATGACATCAAGCCGTATGTGGAGCGCATCATCGCCGTCCCGTATCAGAACAACTTCCAGGCTTATCAGGCCGGCCAACTGGATGCCACCTCTGTTTCTACACAGGCCGACATCGAGACCGTGCTGAACGATCCTGAACTGAGCAAGGAAGCTACCCCCGACGTCGGCGACTTCCGCACCGACTACTTCTTCTTCGACGTGACGCAGGCCCCGTATGACAACGAGAAGTTCCGTCAGGCACTGGCGCACTTGCTGGACCGCGAGAACATCGTCAAGAACATCATCAAGCCAATCCTGGCCAAGCCCGCTTATGCGTTCCTGGCCCCCGGCTTCCCAGCCGCGAACGAGGAAGCGCTGAAGGATATCCAGGCGTATGACCCTGACAAGGCCAAGCAGTTGTTTGCTGATTCAGGCGTCAAGGTGGATAAGCTGACCATCATCTACCGCGACGACTATGCGCCTCAGTCTGCCATCTGCGCCGCCTACGCCGATGCCATCAAGACGAACCTGGGCATCACTGTCGAGGTGAAGGCCATGCCGACCAAGGAATTCACTGCCGCTTTGCTGGCCAAGCCCAGCCAGGTGGCCTTTGGGTTCGTGTCTTACGGTATGGACTACATGGACCCCTCGAACATGTTGAGTGTGTTCAAGGGCACCGACCAGGGTGGACGCCACACCTGGAACGACAAGCAGTACACCGATCTGTTGGCCGAAGCCGGCCCGATGACCGACGAAGCCAAGCGCACCGCGCTGTATCAGCAGGCTGAGAAGATCTTGACCGAGAGCTGCTCGGCCGTCTTCTGCAGCCACCGCACGCCGGTGAATATGTGGAAGCCCTACCTGAAGGGTGAAGGGTTCCTGCCTGGCAAGGTCAATACCAACGCCGGTTGGGCATGGCCGGCCAACTCAGGCCCCAGCATCTACTACTCGAACTTCTACATTGGCGCCGAGGTCTCTAAGGCCACGCGCAACATCCCGTAGACTTCGCGTAACGCACGTTGTAAGCGAGGGTGGCTCTGTGCCACCCTCACCGATCTCATCTCCATACGCTGTACGAGTGGATTGAGTATGGAAAAAGGCCCCCTGATTTCTTCAGCGCGGTATTCCACGCAGAAATTGGGGGCCTTTTTTGATCCGAACGCTATCGTCGGGGATTAGAAGTAACCGTAGGCCAGGTAGCCGCCATCCACGTAGAGCGTCTGCCCGGTGATGAAGCTGGCCTTCTCGGAAACCAGGAACGACACGCCATCGGCGATGTTATCCATGCTGGCCAGCCGGCCCATCGGAATGCGCCGGGTGATCGTCTCCAGGTCATAGATGCCCCTGGCGATGTTGGTGCGGGTCATTTCCGTCTCGGTGTGTGAGGGCCCCACGGCATTGACGCGAATCTTGTACTTAGCCCACTCGATTGCCAACACTTTCGTGAGCATATCCACCGCAGCCTTGGTGGAGCAATACGAAGCGCGTTCGGGGAATGCCGCCTGCGCCGTCACCGAACTGATGTTTACGATGCAACCGCCCCAGCCCTGCTTCACCAGTTGCCGCCCGGCGGCCTGGCAGCAGTAGAACGTGCCGTTCAACTGGATGTTGATCATGCGTTGCCAATCTTCGGGGGTGACGTCGAGCGACGGCCCTGGCTTGCTGATGCCCGCGCAGTTGACCAATACATCCACGCGCCCGAAGTGCCCCACGGCGTGCGCGATCATCTCAGCGCACGAAGCCGGGTCCGCCACGTCCACGCGCACGGGGGTCGCCTGGTAGCCGTTGCGCGTAAATTCCTCGGCGGTTTGTTGGGCGGCTTCGGGGCGGATGTCGGCAATCACGATCGCGTATCCATCAGCAGCCAGGTGCAAGGCGGATGCTTTGCCGATGCCCTGGGCTGAGCCGGTAACGACGGCCACTTTCATCGATTGAGGGGTTGATTCTGTCATAGTTTTCACTTCAAAATGTAAGATGGCTCCTGTTGGATGCTTCCGGACGTGGCGATGTGTAGTGTAGAGAATACGGACCGTCGCCTCCACTCAGCATGCAGGAAAAACGCCGCGAACGAGTTGAATGTACCACAAATGCGCTAGGATAGGGGAGAGCCGGGGGATGTCGGGCTAGCATAAGAATGACCGCCTGGCGGCTGTAAGTCGCGGCTAGCGACACGAAATGCGCCTGCGCGCACTTATCACGAGCTGGCGTAGGCCGAAGTCTCTCAGCCGGTAGGAAAGTGGTATACTGTGGGCACCCCTCCCACTAGGGGGGGGTATATCAAGGGAGATGTTGAGACATGGAGAGCAAGACTTTTCGCGTGCCGAATATTGGGTGTAATGGGTGCGTGCGCACGATTCAGAATGAAGTGTCGCAGGTGCCGGGTGTGAAGACGGTCAAGGCCGATTTGCCGACCAAGATGGTGACGGTGACGTATGAAGGCGGCGCGACCTGGGATGCCATCAAAGACAAGCTAATCGAGATCGAATACCCCCCTGAAGAGCAAAAGGCCTGAGCCATCATGGCAGAGAACCAGGTCAGCACGATTGAGTTGCCGGTCACTGGCATGACGTGCGTCAACTGTGCAAACACCATCGAGCGCACGTTGAAAAAGACCACCGGTGTAGGTGTTGCGGCGGTGAACTTTGCCAGCGAACGCGCGCAGGTGCAATATGACCCTGCGCAGGTGACGCCCGCACAACTGGTGGAGCGGGTGCGCCAGGCTGGCTATGATGTCACGGTGGCGCATGCCGAAATCCCACTCCTGGGCATGACGTGCGCCAATTGTGCCAACACCATCGAGCGCACGCTGAAGAAGCTGCCCGGCACGGCAGGCGTGAACGTGAATTTTGCCAGCGAGCGCGCGTCGGTGGACTACGTGCCCGGCGCGATCAGCATCGCCGATATGGTGCGCGCCATACGCAAGGCCGGCTACGACGTGCCCACGGCCAACACTTCCGGCTTGCAAACGGGCGAGGTGGACGTGGAGCAGGCAGCGCGCGAGGCCGAAATTGCCATGCGCCGCCGGCGGGTGATCGTGGGCATGCTGTTTGCCATCCCCGCCTTCATCCTCAGCATGAGCCGCGACTTCGGCCTGTTGGGGGCGGATGCGATGATGAGCATGTCCAGCGCGCACGTCATCGTCAATTGGGCCCTGTTCGCGCTGGCGTTGCCCGTGCAGGCCTATGTGGGCTACCCCTATTACGTGCATGGCTATAAGTCACTGCGCAACGGCGCGGCCAATATGGACGTGCTGGTGGCATTGGGCTCGTCGGTGGCGTTCCTCTATTCGCTGCTGGTATTGTTAGGGGTGTTTGGCGGGCATATCTATTTCGAGACGTCGGCGGTGATCCTGGCGCTCATCAGCATTGGCAAATACCTGGAGGCCAAAGCCAAGGGCCGCACCAGCGAAGCGATCAAGCGCCTGGTGAACCTGCGCCCCAAGACGGCGCGCGTGGTGCGAGACGGCCAGGAGATGGACCTGCCCGTGGAGCAGATCAACGTGGGCGACGTGGTGATCGCGCATCCCGGCGAGCGCATCGCCGTGGATGGCATCGTCGTCGAGGGCCGCAGCGCCGTGGACGAGAGCATGCTCACCGGCGAAAGCCTGCCGCTGGATAAGAAACCCGGCGACCAGGTGATCGGCGGGACGGTGAACAAAGAGGGCCTGCTGCGCTATGAGACGGCGCGCGTGGGCAAAGACACTGCCCTGGCCCAGATCATTCGCCTGGTGGAGCAGGCCCAGGGCAGCAAAGCGCCGATCCGGGCGCTGGCCGATAAAGTGTCGGCGGTGTTTGTGCCGGCGGTGTTGCTGGCGGCATTACTCAC
>DAOUFG010000137.1:0-21722 GCA_034430115.1 Thermoflexales bacterium
CCGACATCAACATCTGGTCCACCAGGTAGAGCGCGCATGTGACGAGAAAGGCGACGCTATCGGGGAATAGCTGGCGCGCAAAGCCATAGCCGAAACATACCAACACCAGCATCACCGCTTCGGTGGCGAGCACGAACTTTTCGCCCCAATGGTCGGTGACCCAGCCCAGCAAGGGTTGGAACAGAATGCCGATGATGCCGCCGATGGTCATCAGCGTCGCCAATGTCTGGGTGGGCTGGTTGAAAATGGTGACGATCACCCAGGGGGCGAAGGTGACAAAGAGTTGTTTGCGCGAGCCATATAGCACGTTGAGCGCGTAGAACAGGCGATATTCTTTGTGCAGCTTCAGGAAGGTCTTTGGGGGATGGGCCTTCTCGGGCTTCATGGTGAACATGAACAATGCCGCTATGCCGAATCCGAGTGCGGAGAGTGCAAAGGTGGTTTGGTAGGAGAAGCCCAGGTATTTGAAGCCCAGGAAAACCAAGAAGCTGCCGAAGATGGTCGCGCCGTTACGGACGGCGTTGATTTGTCCAAGTCGCCGGCCCGTCTTGCCTTCTTCCGCCAGTTCCATGCCGATGGCCGAGGCAGCCGGCATGAATAAGTGCTGCCCCAGGCTGTAGATGAACAGGCAGATGACAACCGACAGGTAGTTGGATGAGACAAAGCCAAACAGCACGACGCCGACCAGCCCCAGCAACATCGACAGCACGCCGATGCGCCGGCTGCACAGGAACCATACGAGCGCCGTCACGAAGACGCACAATAGCCCCGGCAATTCGCGTGGGATTTCCAGGAATGAGCGTTGGAAGCCTGTAAGCGCAAAACGGTCGTTCAAGAAGTTGTTCAGCGTCGAATCCACCAGGCTGTAGGCGATGCCCATGACAAGCGAGGCGCAGATAAACAGTTTGAGTTCGCGTGATGCGTGACCCAGACGAGTGGAAAGTGATGATAATGCGTTGTTCATAGTCCGATTTCTAGGTGTGATAAAGAGATGCTCCGGTGAGCCAGGCGCAAATGATGCTTTGGCGAGTATAGCGTTAAATGAGTATTAAGGGGACCGAATTCACCTGCTTGGGTTTGGCATCAACCCCAGAAACAGCCGAAGGGCTGTTTTGTTCTCCGAGCGGGCGGATTTATCCGCCTGGAGATTGGCATGCCCGAGCGTGTCAAAACGTGAGAATTCCATTCTCACGCTCGAACTACAAAAGCCACCTGCGTGGATTTTGTCTGGTCACTCCGAAACCGCTCCGATCCAGCGGGCTGCTAAGATGAAGCTCTTCTCGTATAATGCCTAACTTGGTGAATATGAATGGATGAGTACGGTTTGCGTGCATTATTGGATGACGTTCGTGACAATCGCCTTTCCGTGCAAGATGCATTTGATCGGCTACGCGATTTACCCTTTGCGGACCTGGACTTTGCAAAGCTCGATCATCACCGCGCATTGCGCAACGGATTCCCCGAGGTGGTCTTGTGCGAAGGCAAACGCCAGGAACATGTGATCGCGATTTTGGAAAGGCTGTGTGCCGCCGGTGGCCCGGTCTTGGCGACGCGCGCGACGCCTCCGCTTTATGCGGCGGTCCAACAGGTGATCCCCGATGTGCGCTATCATGACCTCGCACGCGCGATGACCTATGAACCGAAACCGTTGCCCAAACGGGACGGCACGATCTTGATCGTCAGCGCCGGCACCGCTGATGTGCCTGTGGCCGAAGAGGCCGCCGTCACGGCGGACATCATGGGCAACCTGGTTGAACGCATTTTTGACGTGGGTGTGGCAGGGCTGCACCGGCTGCTGGCGCACCTGGATCGCATGACAGCCCCCAATGTATCAGTCATTATCGTCGTGGCGGGCATGGAGGGTGCGTTGCCCAGCGTGGTCGGCGGTCTGGTACGTGTGCCGGTCATCGCGGTGCCCACCAGCGTCGGGTATGGAGCAAGTTTTGGCGGCTTGGCGGCATTGTTGGGCATGTTGAATAGTTGTGCATCGGGCGTCACGGTGGTGAACATCGATAACGGGTTTGGTGCCGGGTTTGCGGCAAGCCGGATGAATCAATTGCGAGTGTCTTCGTATTCGCAGGCTTCGTCCGCGCATGCGCAGGTTGTTTGAAGAGAGCAGGATTGATGGAACAGTTGGCTACACAGGTGCAACTCCCGGCGGAGTTGCAGCAAAAGTACGATCGTTTGTGCGCAGTTCTGACCGAGATGGGCGACATCATCGTCGGCATGTCCGGCGGGGTGGATAGCGTGTTGCTGGCGCGCGTGGCGCGCGAGGTGCTGGGTGAGAAGGCCCTGGCGGTGACGGCGGATTCGCCCTCGCTGCCGCGCCGCGAACTGCACGAAGCGCAAGAAATGGCGCGCATCAGCGGCATCCGGCACCTGGTGATTAAAACGGACGAGGTGTCCGACCCGCGCTATGCCGCCAACCCCGAGAACCGCTGCTATTTCTGCAAGACGGAGTTATTCGGCCGCCTGGATGGACTGGCCGAGGAAATGGGTTTCCACTGGGTCGCGTATGGCGAGAACCAGGACGACCTGGGCGATCATCGACCGGGTGCGCAGGCCGCCGGCGAACATCACGTGCGCGCGCCCTTCAAAGAAGCCGGCCTGGGCAAGCAAGACATCCGTGCAATGGCCAAAGCGTTTGGCCTGCCTATTTGGGATAAGCCGGCCTTTGCCTGCCTGGGGTCTCGTTTCCCCTATGGCACGCAGATTACGCCCCAAAAGCTGGCCCAGGTGGAAGCCGCGGAAGAAGTGCTATGGGAACTAGGTTTCCGCCAGTACCGGGTGCGCTATCACAACGAAGTGGCGCGCATCGAAGTGCCACGCGACGAGATGATGCGCCTGTTGGACATGGCCGAGGAAGTGACCGCGCAGATCAAGCAGCGCGCCGGCTTTACCTACGTGGCGATGGACCTGCTGGGTTATCGACGCGGCAGCATGAATGAGGGCCATGCCGGTATCTCCAACCTGGTGAATGTCGTCCCGCTTGGGAACATTGAACTCAGCAGCAAATAGCTGCTCCAAAACTCATCTACATGAAAACACTCTACCTTGATTGTTTCGCTGGCATCAGCGGAGATATGACCGTCGGTGCGCTCATCGACCTGGGATTGGACCTGACCGTGTTGGAACGCGAACTGCGCAAGCTACACCTGGAAGGCTATCGCCTGGAGGCTGAGCGCGTGGAGAAGCGCGGGTTGGGTGCTACGCAATTCAGGGTGATCCTGACAGACGCTGGCCACGAGCACCTGGCGGACGACGAGTTTGAGGAAGTGCACGAGCACACCCACGAACATGACCATGTTCATGAACATACGCATACCGAGCATGACCATCACGAGCATGACCATGAGCACGAGCATCATCACGACGAAGCTGCGCCGCATACGCGCACACACACACATCGTGCGTTGGCGGATATCCTGGCGCTGATTGCCGCGAGCGAGCTATCGGAGCAGGTGAAGGCGACTGCCAGCCGCATCTTCACCCGCCTGGGCGAGGCCGAAGCGAAGGTGCACGGCGTTCCTGTGCAAGAGGTGCATTTTCACGAGGTGGGCGGCGTGGACGCGATTGTGGACATCGTCAGCTCCGCAATTGGGATAGATCAGCTTGGCGTGCAGCGCGTCATTGCCTCGCCGCTTCACCTGGGCGGTGGCTTTGTAAAGATGGCGCACGGCCTGTACCCCATTCCGGCCCCCGCTACGGCGCAATTAATCCAGGGTGTGCCGGTCTATTCCACCGAAGCAAAAGGGGAACTGGTGACGCCCACCGGTGCGGCCATCGTGACCACGCTGGCGAGTTCTTTCGGCCCACTGCCGGTGATGAGCATCGCGAGCGTCGGGTATGGCGCGGGAACGCGCGAGCGCGACTTCCCCAATGTGTTACGCGCGATGCTGGGAGAAACGGAAGCCTCGGCAGAGCAGACGGCGGTGCGCGCCCCGCGAGACCCGAACCCGCAGCAACATGCCGTTGCGCTCAGCGCGGAAGGGTATCAAGAGGGAAGGGCAATCGTCATTGAAGCCAACATCGACGACATGAACCCGCAACTTTTTGAGGCGCTTTCGGATCAACTACTGGCGGCCGGCGCGCTCGATGTGCTGCTCTTGCCGGTGCAGATGAAGAAGCAACGCCCCGGCGTCTTGTTGCAGGTGCTCTCGGCGCCCGCGAAGCTGAACGTGGTTCTGGACATTCTATTCCGCGAGTCCACGACCATCGGCGTGCGCACGTATGAGGTCACGCGTTACATGTTGCAACGAGAAAGTGTGCCGGTGACGACCCGCTATGGGCTTGTGCACGTGAAAGTGGCCCGCCAGGGGGATCGGGTTGTGAACGTAGCCCCGGAGTATGAAGATTGTCGCGTGTTGGCTCAGCAGGCGCATCAGCCGCTAAAGTTGGTCTATGCGGCGGCGTTGGGGGCTGCCGCCGAGCAGGTGCGTTAAGCGGGCCTGCTGTCGTAAATTTGTGACATTTGTTGAATTGCAACGCGCACCGGGTTCACCGGCGCGCGTTTTTTGTGTCCGCAGTCCTATCTCGATATGACTCCAGACACTAGCTTCGTCTCCTTGATCTGCTTATTATGAATCGGATCGAGGATGATATGGAGAATGAAATAAATCATACGAATCAAAATCAACCTGTTCGGATCAGCCGGCGCCGGTTGCTGATTGGCTTGGGCGGGTTTGCCGGCGTAGCGCTGGTTACCGTCGCATGTGGCAATGCCCAACAACCGCAATCCGGCCAGGATCAGGCCGCTAATGCTGGTCAGGCTGGCGCTCCGGGTGGTGCAGGCGCAGCGCCGGATGGCACCCCCGGCCAGGGGCGGTTTAACATGCGTGAAACACCCGCCCCAGAATTGCCGACGGCTACGCCCGATGCAACGGGGCTCTTTGTGCGCCGGCAAGATGCCAGCCTGTTCATCGCTGCAATGGGAAGTCGTAATGGCGGGAATGGTCAGCGACCCAATGGTGGGACCCCTGGCGCTCAAGGAACGCGCCGTGCGCCGAACGGCGATGCCACGCCGGGCCCCTATAACGGGCCAACCCAGGAAGTGGTGACGAATAGCGACACAAAGCTTTATAAGGATGTGACGGAATATAACTTCCAGCCCGGCCAGGCTAACAACGCGAACAACGCGGGGGTTCAGCAAAAGGTTGAGGCCGTGAGCAGCCTGGATGACCTCTTGGGCGCGGATGCGACCAATGGCACGCTCAGCATTTGGGGTACCAAAAATGGCGATCAACTTGTGGCGAGCGTCGTGCTATATCGCCCGCGCGTGACACGTCAGGGGACGCCGACACCGAGCGGACAGTGATAGTACTAGGGTGACAATGAAAAGAGCCGGTTGGGATACGCCCAACCGGCTCTTTATGTGCGAGCATATCCTCAGGCGCTTACACGCCCAGATCTTGCTTTATCTGGTCGAACTGCTCTTTAGTGATTTCGCCCTGCGCATAGCGGCGCTTTAGAATGTCCAGCGGCGCCTCGGGTGCGGGCAGGGTGGATGTGGATTGTGGCGGTTCAACCCGGCGCCCCGGCAGGGCTGCCAGCCAGAAAATCCCGCCGACCAACAAGAGGAAGAACAGGATGGCTACCAGGCCACCGCCCCACGGGAAGCCGAAGCCGCGCATGATGCCAACCCCTGGTCCCATCATCCGATAGCCTACCGCCAGGCTGCGGCTCAATAGTAAAAACGCGCCAACTCCGACCACGATCACGACCAGCAACACAATTCCTAGAATTGCAAATATATTTCGTGCAGTCTTACTCATACCAGTGACACTCCTTGTGCTTCTGAACGCACTGAAACATCTCTGTTTTGCATAACGGATTGTAGGCTTCGATCATTAAGTCTCACTGAGATGGATGCTAATCTGGCGTTATTGCTTGATTGAGAAACCGTAACATTACGGGCGCATCACTTGTAGCGCGCATGAAGAGAAATCTATCCTCGCTCATCGCCGTTCCGAGAGAGGATATTCGACATAACAGGAACGCGCCTAAATGCATTCCTTTATATCTTGAAATAACTGCGTTGGTTCGATCTTGGTACAGGATTGCAGTACATAGAATTGTGTATTTCGTTTAGATATTTTTTAGGAGCTAAGAGTGAGGGAAAATGACACCTCACTACGATATATAGGGTAGAGGACGATGTATTGTTCAAAAGGGGGGGAGGGAGCAGTACGGTTGTCCAGTCATGAGGGCAGAGATGTGAACCCGGGGGGGAGCACATCTCTGCTCTTGTGTTTTTCGTAACGCACTATTCCAAGGAGGGTTCCAGGGGGTGTGCGTCGCCCTGATTGTGACTGATGTAGCGCGTGGCGATGAATGCCAACAATGCGCACATGGCGAACAGGACGGTGTTGAGCACGAACGGCAAACTGCGGTTCATTTGCGAAAGTTGCCCACCGATCCAGCCGAATGGCGAAGTGAAGATCAGCATGATGACCGATAGCAACGCCATGATGCGTGCGCGCTCCTTGGCGTCAACCGTGAGGACGGTGAGGGTGTCCAGCAGCGCCGTGGCAAGCGGGGTGAATACTGCTTCCAACACGGTCGCGAGCATCAACAGCGCATAATTCTGTGCCGGAATGCTGATCAACAAGATTTGGCTAACCACCAGTCCCAGACAACCCCATATGAGCGGATGGCGCACATCCATGTGACGAATGCGGGGCATGATCAGAAAGAAGAACAGCAACATGATGATCGAGCGGGCGAACGTGAAGATCACCAGGTGTTCGTCGGGGATGCCCAATTTTTCGGTCACCAGGATGGACCAGAAGGTGTTTTTCATCAGCCAGCAGATGTTGAGCAAGATCATCAGCGCCGCAGTGAACAGGGTGGCGGGTGTCTTGAGGATTTGCTTGAGCACAGCCGGCGACTCGCGCACGGCGGCAAACAATGGCTGGTTGCGCGTTTCCTCCATGCGCCGCATGCCGTGCTTGGTTTCGCTCACCATCCCGTTCATGATGAGGAACTTGGCCGTCATCATGACGAATGACAGGAGATATAGCCCGCGCATCGTGGGCACCAGTGAATAGTGGTCGATCAGCAGACCTGTGATGGGTGAGAAAAATGCCGCAACCAGCCCCGCAATATAGATCCATGACCAGATGTCTACCAGCAGGCCGGGGTCGGTGTCTTCCACCAGCAGACATTGCCATGAGTTCGCCGTGACGCGCCAGATGCTGTTGATGATGGCTGCAATGAGGAAATAGTTGAAGTCTTGCGCCACCGCCCAGACCAGGCAAGGGACGCTCCAGGAAATCAGGTCGAAGATCAGCGTTGTGCGTTTGCGACCCAGTTTGTCGGTAATAGCCCCGCTGAGCAGGGTGGTGACGATCTGGAAGGCCAGGCCGACGCTGGTGATGAGCCCGATTTGCACGTCCGATAGCCCCAGGGCCAGCATGTAGATCGAGACATAGGGGAGATAGAGGTTGTTGGGAATGCCCCAAAGGGCCTCGGTATAGACGCATCCGCGCGCATTGCCGCGCAGGTTCTTAAGGGTTGTGACGAGTGAATGAGTGGCCATGGGTTGGGTTGTTGTTTCTCCTACGCAGGATTTGTGAATGGCACAGGTGCTTACCCCGGCAGAGAAGTAGAGGGTTGATGGTCTGCATCCCGAACTCGCGCAAAGATTGGGTGCTTGGTGGGCTCCCCTCCCCGATCTTCGGGGAGGGGATTGGGGCGAGGTGCGTCTTATTCTTCGCCGCACAACTTGAGCAGTTGTGCCCAACGTTCGTCCACTTCGTGTTGAAAAGCTTCCAGCACGTCTTCGCGTTCGTTACGGAACAGATGTTGGAAGCGGCCTTCTGTCTTGAGCCACTCGGTCACCGGCAACTTCTGCTTGGGTTTGTAGTTCAGCGACCACTTGCCATTTTCCACTTCGAACAGCGGCCAGAAGCAAGTCTCCACGGCCAGCTCTGCGGCCTTGATGCCGTCGCTGGTGTCGATGCGCCAACCGCGGTTGCACGGCGCCAGGACGCTCAAGAAGGCCGGGCCGTCCACCGCCATGCCCTTGCGGGCTTTGGTCATCAGGTCCTTCCACTTGTGCGGGCTGGCCTGTGCGGCATAGGGGATATGGTGCGCCGCAACGATGGCCGCCAGGTCTTTGCGCCATTGCTTTTTGCCGGTGCTTTGCTTGCCCTTGGGGGTGGTGGTGGTGTCCGCGCCCATCGGGGTGGCCGAAGAGCGCTGGATGCCGGTGTTCATGTACGCCTCGTTGTCATAGCAAACGTACATCATCTTGTGACCGCGTTCCAGCGCGCCGGAGAGCGATTGCAGGCCAATGTCATAGGTGCCGCCGTCGCCGCCGAACGCCACGAACTTGATGTCGCGGTCGATCTTGCCCTGGCGCTTCAGCGATTGATACATCGATTCCACGCCCGAAAGCGTTGCGGCGGCGTTTTCGAAGGCCGTGTGAATCCATGGCACGCGCCAGGCCGTATAGGGTGTGAGTGCGGTGGAAACTTCCAGGCAGCCAGTTGCATTGGCCACCACCACCGGCTCTTCGATTGCGTTCAAAACCATGCGCACCACCACCGGCGCGGTGCAGCCGGAGCACATGCGGTGCCCTGGCGATAGCCGATCTCCCTGCTTCGCCAATTCTCTTAAGCTTAAACTTGTTGCCATTTCATTCCCCTCTACGCCGTTTGCAGGATGCGAGGCGCTGCTGATTGAAAGTTTTCTTCGCCGTGCACGCCCAGGTAGGTGACCGGTTGCACAAATTCGCCGCTTTGGGCGATCTTCACCAAGTCTTGATAGACCTGTTCGATCTGGTGAGGCTTGATCTCGCGCCCACCCAGGCCAAAGACGTAGTTCACCACGGGCACGTTCAGCTTGTTGAGGTGCGCGGCGGCCAGCGTCTCATGCCACAGCGGCCCGCCATTTTCCAGCGAGCCAAACGATACCGAGCGGTCCATCACTGCAACGGCTTTGACGTTGCTCAACGCGTCGCACAGTTGCTTGCCGGGGAACGGCCGGAACACGCGCGGCTTGATCAGCCCGGCCCGGATGCCCTGGGCGCGCATGGCCTTCATCGCGTAGCGCGCGGTGCCGGCTGTGGACGACATGACGACGATCGCGACGTCGGCGTCGTCCATCATGTAAGTGTCGAACAGGCCGTAGGTGCGCCCGAACTGTTGCCCGAATTCAACGCCCACTTCCTGGATGACGCGCATCGCGTTGCGCATTCCTTCGATCTGCGAGCGCTTGTGCTCAAAGTAATACTCCGGCCCGTCCAGCGGCCCATAGGTCACCGGATGGTCGATATCCAGCATCGGGTGATAGGGGATGTAGGAGCCGATGAAGCGCTTTACGTCGGCGTCATTGAAGATCTCCACGCGTTCCATGGTGTGGCTGGTGATGAAGCCGTCTTGCATCACCATCACGGGCAGGCGCACGTCCATGTGCTCGGCGATGCGAATCGCCTGCAAGGTGTTCTCGTAGGCCTCTTGTGCGTTCTCGCTATACAGGTGAACCCACCCGCTATCGCGCGCGCCCATCGAGTCGGAATGGTCGCAGTGAATGTTCACCGGGCCGGAGAGCGCTCTGTTGACGTCGGGCATCACGATCGGCAGGCGGTTGGAAGCCGCGATGTAGAGCATTTCCCACATCAGGGCCACCCCATTGGCGCTGGTCGCCGTCATCACGCGCCCGCCAGCAGCGGCGGCGCCGACGCACGCGCTCATGGCGCTATGCTCCGACTCCACCGGAACGAACTCGGTATCGACGATGCCGTCGGCCATGTATTGGGCGAAAGCCTGTGGAATGGCGGTGGAAGGCGTAATCGGGTAGGCCGCCACGACGTCGGGGTTGATCTGGCGCATCGCTTCAGCCACTGCGCCGTTGCCGTCAAGTGCCATAAATTTGCTCATCGTCATCCCCCTATGCCTTTTGGCCCTTGTCCTGGGCGCCTGCAAACTTGCTTTCTTCGACCATGCTGATGCACTTGGTGGGGCATACTTCGGCGCAGATGCCGCAGCCCTTGCAGTGATCCAGGTCCACACCCTTAAACTCGCCATTTTCGACAACCATCGATGCCTCTGGGCAATACAGCCAGCAGGTCAGGCACTTGGTGCAGGCTTTCTGCTCCGGCGTCTTTTCCCAGTTGATGACTGGTCGGAATGCGCGCCAACCGCCGGTCTGGTAGTCTGCCGCGTTTCCCGCGTTGATGATGACACCTCCCAGGGGAAGGTCTTGCCATCTTGTCCCATTGTTACTCATGTGTGTTGCTCCGTATCAGGAGGGTAGGCAGTTCTCACTAACCTACCCGAATTTCGTTTGCTGCGCGTTCGATGGCCCGCACGTTTGCGTCCACGACCGCCGGTGCGAGCTTTTTGCCAAAGCGGTGACGGGTTTGGCTCACGATCTCATCCACCGAAAAAATGCCGGTGACTGCCGCGAACGCGCCCAGTAGCGGCGTATTGGTGATGTCACGCCCGATCTCGTCAATCGCGATGCGGGTGGCATCGATTGTCACCACACGCCCGGACTCGCGCTTCAGTTGCCGGCGCATCTCGTCCGGCGTCTTGGGCGTGTTTACGATGATGACGCCGTCTTCCTTCAGGCCCGCCGTCACGTCCACGGGGCCGATGACGGTTGGATCCAGCACGACGACAATATCCGGTTCCTCGATGTTCGAATGGAGTGAGATGGGTTCATCGGATAGACGGGTGTATGCCCGGATGGGAGCGCCGGCGCGCTCCGGACCATATTCAGGCGCGGATTGAAAATAACGGCCGGCCTCTAATGCCGTCTCTGCCAGCACTTTACCGGCGGTGACGACGCCCTGGCCTCCACGGCCATACCAGGTGATTTCTGTAAGGTAGCTCATTGTCTTGCTCTCCGATCAATAATATTCGTTGGTGGGATCGTATCTAGCCAAAAATGAGGTGCACGAGAGGGTGTAGATCGTTCTACAGGGAAATCATAGCAAAATGTGCACATCGTTGGTTGCATCGTTCGTGTCTATTACCTGTCCTTACCTTATGCAAGCAAGGCATAAGATTCCGCGCAATCCTACCGCAATTATCGAAAAGGTGCGAATCTAATCGATCCGCACCATGCGGTGTTGCACTGCCTTCACCACCACCTGGGCACGGTCATTTGCCTGGAGCTTGCTCATAATGGTGCTGACGTAGTTGCGCACGGTTCCTTCGCTCAGCACGAGCTTTGCGGCGATGTCTTTATTGCTGTTCCCCTGCGCGATCAGTGTCAACACTTCGGTTTCGCGTTCGGTGAGCTTTTCCAGCGGGAGCGACGCTTCCGCCGTATTTTCGACGTGTACGCTGGGCGATAGTTCCTTGCTCATGCGCCGAAATTCCTCCATCACCTTGCCCGCGATGGCGGGATCTAACTGCGATTCGCCCTTCACCACATTGCGGATGACCTGCGCCAGGGCATCCGCCTTGGTCTCTTTTAACAGGTAGCCGCGTGCGCCGGCGCGAATGCCCTCAAAGACCCAGTCGTCCACGTCGTAGGTGGTGAGGATCACGACATGGGCGTTTGGCATTTCCGAGCTGATGACCCGTGTGGCCTGAATGCCATTCATGCGCGGCATCTTGATGTCCATCAACACGACGTCCGGTTGCGTCTCACGTGCCAGGCGGATGGCATCGTCGCCGTCTTCAGCCTGTGCGACCACTTCCATGTCGGGTTGTTGGTTGATGATGATGGCGAGGCCGCGCCGGACAATATCCTGGTCGTCAGCCACAAGTACACGAACTTTACCCATGCCACCAATTGTAGCCGGACCTGTTAGTAGGCAAGCGTTATGGTGACTCGGGTGCCGTGATTGGTTTTGCTGTCCACGCGCAGGTGTGCGCCGATTTGTTCGGCGCGTTCCTGCATACCTCGCAAGCCAAAACGCTGGTCGGCCACGTCGGCATACTCAAAGCCGATGCCGTCATCCTGGATGATCAGCGTAATCTGGGCGGGTGTCCCTTGCGTGCCTGGGGCATTCAACAGCGTCACGCCGGCGTTCGCAGCCTGCGCGTGGCGTTCGATGTTGGAGAGCGCTTCCTGGGCGATGCGGAAGAGGGTGTCACCCGCCTCGTCGCTCAACTCAGGCTCATCGCCCACTTGCTGATAGGTGATGTGCGTGTTGCAGCGCTGTGCCACAAGGTCAACTTGCTTGCGCAATGCATCACTTAATCCCAGGTCGGCCACCACGTTCGCGCGCAGGTCGGCAATCGCCTGGCGGGTGGTGTTCAGCCCCTCCAGCGCCATGTCGCTGGCGAAGGCAATCTCGCGCTTAAGGTTTTCTTTATCGCCATCCACCAGGGTGCTGATGGCGTTGATTTGCACTGCCAGCCCTGCGAGGGTGTGCACCAGCGTGTCGTGCAGGTCGCGTGCCAGTCGCACGCGTTCACGCGTGGTGGCCAGGTGTTCGCGCACATGAGCCTGCTCGGCCAGTTGGCGGTTGGCGGCCTCTAGTTGGGTCTGTTCGCTGCGCTGCTGGTCGGCCAGTGCGCCGACGAAGTAACACGTGAGCATGAACACCGCCGATAGCGCCAAAAATTCGCCTCCATTGATCTGGGATAGCCTCAGGGTCGTGGATGGTTCGGTGATCGGTGACAACAGGAGTGGCAGGAAGGACAGCCCGCCGGACAGGGTTGCCACGACGGCGAATCCAGACCACCGCAATGCGCCACGCTTGCCGTCGATCCATGCGCCCAGCACGCTTGGGATGAAACAAAATGCCAGGGGGGCGCTCAGCGGTGACGAGGAGTTGGTCGTGATATTTGCCGTGATCCGAATGATGATCGGCCGGATCGGCTCTTGCTGCAGCCCATTTTCAAGCGCGTAGCGGAAGACAGCGGCGGTTGCTGCGAATTCGAAGGCGTTCGCCAGGATGACAGAAACGAGCAGCCCTTTGACGAAGTGCGGGTTGGTCCATCCACGGCGAGGAGCGAGGAGCGCCACCACCATGAGCGTGAGCGACGGAAGCACCGTCAGCGTCTGGCTCAGCCCATACAGGTTGCCATAGACGACCAGGGCGGCGGTAATGCTCATCACCCCAATGATCAGGCGTATCAGCAGGTTGATGCGAATTAGACGAATGACTTCGAGCATGACAGGTTTTGCTGGCATTCTACTTCAGACATCGCGAAATTCATGACACCTGGCAGGCCTCTAAGACCTGCCGGATGTTGATAGCTTATTCGTACCGCAAAGCTTCCACTGGTGACAGGCGGCTTGCGCGCCAGGCCGGATATAGCCCAAACACGACGCCGGTGAGCACCGATACGATAAACGCGATCGCAATCGAGCTGATTTCCACCACCGGCTTGAAGGTGCCCAGTATCTGGCCGACCAGCCACGAAGCGAGGACGCCTAACAGGATGCCCAGCATCCCGGCAAACACGGTTACCATCAGTGCCTCGATCAGGAATTGCACACGAATCGCGGCCGGTTCGGCGCCGATTGCCTTGCGCAGCCCGATTTCGCGTGTGCGTTCCGTCACGCTGACGAGCATGATGTTCATGATGCCGATGCCGCCGACCAGCAGCGAGATGGCGCCGATAGCGCTCAGAAATGCTGTCAACGTGCCGGTGACAGTATTGAGCGTGCTGATGAGCGAGGCCTGATCCAATATGCGGAAGTCGTCCGATTGCCCGGCCAGCAGGCCATGTTGGCGGCGCAGCACAGTGGTGATGGATTCGATAGCTGCTTTGCTGTTGTCGCTGCTGGTTGTCTCGGCCACGATCGTGGAGACGGACTTCAACCCGCCGGATCGATCCGTGAATAGCTTTTCCTGTGCCACGGTGAGCGGCACATAGACGGTGTCGTCGGGCGAGGCGCCAAACCCCGCGCCGCCCTGTTTCTCGGTGATACCGACCACGCGGAATGGTACGCCACCGATGAGGATCGTTTGCTGTAATGCCGGTTGATTGGGGAACAGATCAAGCGCGGCCTGGTATCCCAGCACGGCGACGCGCGAACGTGTTTCGTTGTCGTTGGCAGTGTAAAACGCCCCCTGGGCGATGTTGATGTTGCGCATCGGGAAGTTCTCGGGCGTGGTGCCGACAATCGTGCGATTGCCGCTATGAGTGCCTGCCGCCACGTTCAAGTTGCCGCTCACCTGTGGAGCGACGCGCCCTACTTCGGGCACGTTGATGCGATTGGAGATTGCGCGCACGTCGTCGTTGGTCAGGCGCGCGTTCGGCGTGTCGCTGTTGCTGGCGTCGGCGCTGATTGCGAGCAGATTCGTGCCCGTTTGTTGCAACTGTCCAGTGATGTAGTCTTGCACACCGGAACCGAGCGACATCAGGGTGACGACGGATGCCACGCCGATGATGACGCCCAGCATGGTCAGCAATGTGCGCAACAGGTTCGAGGTAAGGCTCTCGAACGCTGTGCGGATAGTTTCGAATAGGTTCATTTCAGATGCTCACTATTTTCTCTCTTCAAGCGGTTTTTGATCCGCCGGTTTATAGGCGCTCAGGTCGCTTTCGATCTGTCCATCGCGGACGGAGATGACGCGCTCAGCACGCTTGGCGACGTTTGGGTCGTGCGTCACCAGGATCACCGTAATGCCGCGCTCGTGGTGCAGTTGTTCGAACAGATCCAAAATCTCGTGCCCGGTTTTGCTATCCAATGCGCCGGTGGGCTCGTCGGCCAGCAAAATGGACGGCTCGTTCACCAGTGCCCGTGCAATCGCCACGCGCTGTTGTTGCCCGCCGGATAGCTCCGTCGGCTTATGATGCAGGCGGTTCCCAAGCCCGACGGCTTCCATCGCGCCCACGGCGCGCTTGTGGCGCGTGCCACGTGGCACTCCGCCATAATCGGCGGGTAGCTCTACGTTACGCAGGGCGCTCATGCGGTTCAGCAGGTTGAATTGCTGAAAAACGAAGCCGATGTTTTGGTTGCGCACCTTTGCCAGTTGCTTTTCGCTCAGCTTGCTCACGTCGCGCCCGTTCAGCACGTAGGATCCGTCGGTGGGCTTGTCGAGACACCCTAACACGTTCATCAAGGTGCTTTTGCCGCTCCCGGAGGGGCCGATGATGGCCACATACTCCCCCGCCTCGATTTTCAAGTTGACGCTATCCAGCGCTTTGACGGCTTCGCTACCCATCTGGTAACTCTTCGTAATATTGACTAACTCAATCATCGTGATGACTCCGCATTGGATGGCAAACCCCGACAAGGGGCTTGCCACCGCTTGCCGGCCTACTGTGCACCCATTGCTGCGCCGCCCGCCTGGGAGCGAAGCTGTTGGAAAGTTGAGTTGTTTGGCACTACCAGTGTGTCGCCTTCGTTCAGGCCTTCCAACACCTGCGCGTTGTCGGTGCTGATGGCCCCTAGCTTCACCGGCACTGTTTCTACGCCGTTGTCGGCCTTCAAGCGATAGACGCTATACCCCTTGGTGGTGCTGTCTGCGATCAAAGCCCGATTTGGCACCAGCAGCGCGTTCTGGATGTCCTGGGTGATGATTTCGCTTGTGCCGCTCATGCCCAGCAACACCTCCACCTGTGACGCGCTGGCCGTGTCAAGGTTAAGTTTCACCTTATAGGTTACGATGCTGCCGCTGGTGCTGCCCGACCTGGCAATTGACTGCACTGTCGCCGTGATGGGCGTATCGGGGTAAGTTTGCAGCAAGATGCGCGCCGATTTGCCCACCTTCACGTTGCCGAGATCCGTCTCGTCCACGTTCACCTCGAAGGTTGGCTCGGCGAAATCTGCGATGTCGATCGCGGGTGCGCCGGTGTTCATCCAATCGCCCACCTCAAAGTAGACGTTGGTGATGAGGCCATCGTAGGGTGCCGTGATGGTCGCCGCGGTCACGTTATCCTCGGCTTGTTGCCAGGCCGCATAGGCCTGATCCAGCTTGGCCTTCGATTGTGCAATCGTCTCGCTGACGGGCGTCAGCGCATCCAGGTTCGCTTTGGCGGAAGCCACCTGGGCCGCAGCGCTGGCGACGGCGCTATTCTTTGGCTGTTCAAATTCCTTGTCGTAGTTGGCTTTGGCGGCGTTATAGTCGTTGGTGGCTTTCTCCAGATCCAGAGCGGCCTGGCTGCCGCCAATGCCGGCCGGGTCACGCTTATAGGCCATGTCATAGGCGGCCTGTTTCTGCTTCAAGGTGGCTTCAGCATTCTGTAACGTGGCGTGCAGGTTTGCCAATGTGTTATCGCTGGGGGCGACGAATAAATCGCTATAGGCCGACTGCGCGCTTGCCAGGGCCGACTGGGCCGAGGCCAGTTCGGCGCCGGTTGGGCCTTTGATCGTCTGACTATAAGATGCCAGGGCGCTCAGGTAGCTCGCCTGTTGCTGTTCTGCGGTTTGCTCCAGCTCACGCGTGTCCAGCGTAGCCAGGGGCTGGCCCTGTTTCACCTGGTCGCCTTCTTTTACAAGCAGCGACACGACGGCACCAGAGCGCGGGAAGGCGACGGTGCTAGCGTTACTTGCCGTGACTTTACCCGTCGCGATGATGGTATTTTCGATTGCTCCCTTGGTCACCTTTACGCGCTCACCGTTGGCTGCGCTGGCCTGGGATGCACTCGCGCCTGGCACTGCGCAGGCGGACAACGTTAGGATTGAGACGATCAGCCCGATGACAGGGGCCGTTTGAATTTTCATTGTGAACCTCGCTTATTGAATCGTGTTCACATCGTAGCCAGGGAGACCGCGCGCTACCAGTCGTGTGGGTCACAAGCTGGGAATGATCGGTGTCACAATCTTGATATGATGCGAATCACCCTCGCCTTTGCGGAACGTCGATGCCGGTTAAACTAGAGGCACACAGAAAAACTCTATGGCTAATTCAACCCCCTCACATCGCGCGCTGACGCGCGGCTACACGATTGCGTTGATCAGCGCTGCCATTCTTTCGACGACGGCCATCTTCATCCGTTATCTCACCACCACCTACCAGATTCCGGCGCTGGTGCTGGCCTTCTGGCGCGATATTTTTGTATCCGTTACGCTCCTGGCGGTGTTCCTCGTATGGCGACCCAAGATGTTGCGCGTGGACCGCAGGCACTTGTTGTTGCTGGTTTGCTATGGCTTCGTCCTGGCGTTGTTCAACTCATTATGGACGCTTTCCGTCGCGCTGAACGGGGCGGCCGTTTCGACGGTGCTGGTCTATTGTTCAGCCGGATTCACCGCATTGCTGGGCTGGTGGTTGCTGAAGGAACGCCTGAGTTGGGCCAAGTTGCTGGCGATTGGCATCAGCCTGGGCGGGTGTGTACTGGTCTCGGGCGCGCTGGACCCTGCGATCTGGGGGGCAAACCTGATCGGCATTATCACCGGCGTGCTCTCAGGGCTGGGCTATGCAGGATATAGCCTGATGGGGCGCGCGGCGTCACAACGCGGGGTAGGCCCGTGGACTGCGCTGTTGTACGCCTTTGGTAGCGCTGCCATCTTCCTCTTTCTCTTCAACTTCCTCCCCGGCGGGATTCTGCCTGGCGTTGCCACGCGCCTTGCGGATTTCCTGTGGTTGGGTAATGCTTGGGTTGGGTGGGGTGTGCTATTCCTGCTGGCAGCCGGGCCCACCGTGACCGGTTTTGGGCTGTATAACGTCAGCCTGAGCTACCTGCCTTCCAGCGTGGCAAACCTGGTCGTGACCATTGAGCCGGTCTTCACCATCCTGACGGCCTACCTGCTACTGGGTGAACGGTTAAATGGCGTGCAAATTGTGGGCAGTTTGTTGATCCTGGCGGGGATAATCTTCCTGAGAATTTCCGAAGGCCGGACGGTAGAAAAAACGCAACTTGAACCTCTCCCAGGCGGTCAAGAGGCCACCCCGGTGGAGGCTCTGCGCACCCCCGATTGATTAAAGTGTGTGTCTCTCGCTAACGTGCTGATGGCTTTGTGCTAGAAAGCCTGGGAGCGAGAGGCATTTGTATCTATTTGCTTAGCCGGCCTGTTCCATCTCCGGGATGTTTTCCGGCAGGCTATTCAGGAAGTCGGAGTCAACCGCCAGGCGGACCTCCTCTTCCAACACGCTGGAGATCAGGTCCGTGGGGATGACCTTCCTCGCCTTCATCAATAGCCCCTTGGAAATGAGCAGATTCGTCGCGCGGTCTCCCCCCGGGGCCGTATAGATGCGCTCCACGTTGCCGACGCGCTGGCCGTTACTCGTGATCACCCGCGCACCTTCCTTCAGAGCCACGGTGCCTTGCGGGATACCTGCCGTGATGGCAGACGCCTGCTCTGCCGGTGCAACAGGTACGTACTGGCCGCGCACGAATTCTGGTGTATTTGCCAGTTCACTTGCCGCCTGGCGCAGAATGACGCGTTTTTCGTCTGCGGAATGGATTGATTCGACGTTGATGACCCGGTCGGTGTTGAAGAGTTGCCCTTTTTGAATCACGAGGTGGGTAATCTCCTTCGTGCCGGGGTAGATCACGATGTGGCCGACGTTCCCTACCATACGATCGTCCGAGCTATAGACTTTCGCTCCCAGCTTGATTTGCACAAAACACCTCACTTAGAGCAAGGGCTCTATAACCAGCAAGCCGTTTTTATGTGTGGTGTCACATGGGCATACGTGCCCGCTGTGTTACGCAAGGACATGTGGCTACTTGCCATAATCGCAGCTTGCCTCCTGTGGATAGAAACCGCCATTAAACGATAGCACGTTGGCTCTCAAAAAGTCCTAAAGATCAACGCGGGTAGAGAATCCCTTTTGCAACGTGATGTGCAACCAGCTATTCTTTTGTTTAGGGGCCGGTAAATGGGCGGTTGCCTTATGCAGTGATGTCTTGAGCCAGCTTCTGGGCCATCGTCATGGCGCGCGGGCCGAGTTGGTCGGGCGTGCTGCACGCAGGCAGGATGTAATGGCCGGTGATTTCGCAGCGCAGATATTGCATCTCACGGTCGAACATCGTTTGGATCAGGTCCGCGTCGCCCTCCAACGTGCCGCCGCAGGTGGAGAGCAGGGCAGCCCGTTTGCCTTGTAGAAAGACCCGCACCGGTGTATCGGCTTGCCACTTCACCAGGCAATAGTGACGGTCCAGCAGCGCTTTCATCTGCGCCGTGACGCTCCAGCTATAGACGGGGGAGGCATACACGATTGCGTCGGCGGCAAATAGCTTTTGGAAGATACCAGGCGCGTCGTCGGTTTGGATGCAGCCGGGTTCGTCGAAGATGTCCTGGCAGTGATTGCACCCCAGGCAGCCCTGCACGTTGCAATCGATCAGGTTGATGCGCTCCACCTGGTGATGTTGGGCTGTCACCAGCTCCTCGAACAGGTTTAAGACGGTCGCTGTGTTGCCCTTCTTGCGCGGGCTGCCGAGAATGGTGATGATCTTCATGCTGTGCTACTCCTATCCCGCGCTTTGCACGGGAGCGAAGAAATTCACGAGATTGCCGTCGGGGTCGCGGAACCAGACCGAACGCAGGCCCCACGGTTGCGTGGTGGGCGGCTTGGCAATCTGGACGTTCATCTGCGCCAGCCGTTCGTATTCGCGATCCACGTCTTGTACCTGGAACTCGATCACCGTGCCGCCGCGCCCGGCGCCGGCCATGCTATTGGGAGCCATGCGTTCCATCTCTTGTTCATTAAAGAGCGAAAAGGTGATGCCGGACACATGGAAGGCCGTGAAGGTGTCATCGCCTTCGGCCTCCATCTGCAATACGGCCCGGTAGAACTGGCGCAGCTTTGCGACGTCCGGCGTCACGAGGCAGATACCTTTGAGTTGTTTCATGGGTGCCCTCTCATCTTAAACCGCGAGCCGGAGCGCCTGGGCGATTGTCTGCATCGCCGCGTTGGCGGTGGCGCGCAATTGATGCGAACACAGGAACGAGATATCCGTCTCGGCCGGGTTGATCTCGACGCACGGGATGCCCTGGTTGCTGGCCTTGTAGACCGGGTGAGCGATATACGGAAAAACCGCCGTCGTGCCGATGCTCACCACCAGGTCGAACGGCATTTGATCCAGTTGGGTGAGCGCGTCACATACGGCCACCGATAGCAACTCCTCGAACAGCACAATCTGCGGGCGCACCACGCCGGAGCACTTTGGGCAACGCGGCGGCAGCGACATGGCCACCTGGTAATCGTGCAAGAGCTCGCTGGTGTGGTAGGGTTGATGGCAGCGGGTGCACACCAGGTCGAACGCGTAGCCGTGCACCTCTACCAACTTCTTAGATCCGGCGGCGCGATGCAGGCCGTCGATGTTTTGCGTGAGCACCCACACGTTCGGTTTGGTTGCTTCCAGCGCGGCGATGGCCCGGTGCGCGACGTTGGGTTTGGCCCTGGTGCAGGCCGCGCCAAGCTGCCACAAGTATTTCCAGGTCAGCTCGGGGCGCCTGCGAAGCATGGACGCGCTCAGTGCCGCCTCGATGGAGACGCCGTCTTCGGTGCCCATCTGTTCATAAAGCCCGCCGATGCCGCGATAGGTGGGCAGGCCGGAGCCGGCCGAGATGCCCGCCCCGGTGATGAAAAGAATGCTCTCTGCTGCGTCGAAGATATCTGCGATTTCTGTGATGCTATCGGATGCGTTCATGATCAATCTATCGGTCTGTCTCACTGCTGATACATCGGCTGGCAGGCGCAACGCGCCAGGACGTGCTAATCATAGTGCATCAACATGTTTTCCAGATTAATGAAGAATGGCCGCTCAAGCCATCGGCCGATGCAGGGGCGCCCACTTTGCGAGCTTCATCTACCCATCTGTTCACTTTACGCGAATGAGGATGTTTCGGAAGTGCTCACACCAGCCCCAGCCAGCCTGCCACCACCGGTCCGACGCCGATCATGTTGAGCGTCATCGGGAGCAGCAGCACGCCCAGGCAGTTCATGCGCCGCCCGCCGACCAGCACCGGGATGAGCCCGATGCACGTCGCCACGGCCAGGACGCCCAGCCCGGTTAACCCCGTGAAGCCATAGGTGATGCCACCCGCGACGACGAGCGCCAGCCCGGCGATGAACTGCGCGTTCACTCGTCCGGTAAGCATCGCCGCGCCGCGTGTGAAGAGCAAGAGCAACCCGAAGCTGAGTGCGCCGCACAACGCCAGCGCTGCCACGGCCAGCCAATAGAGGTGATCGCCCAACGGCACATACAGGCTGCTCAGCATCCAGGCCATCCCGCCGCGCGCCAGGTTGAGCCCCGGCACGAACAGCAGCAATAGGCTGCCGGCGTAATAGGCCACCTTCGACGCGCCTTGTGAGATGAGGAACAGCCGGTCGTCGCGCTGAGCGGTGGCCGCGCCCGCGAGCATCGCGCCGATGCCGCCGCTGATGACGGGCAGGAATCCTGCAAAGAGCCCGCCCGCCACGCCGCTCAATGTGCCGCGCAAAACCATGCGCGCCGATATTTCGAACGAGGCGCATTGCTGACGGGGTGGGGCCGTGCCAAGCAACAACGTTTGGAGTAGCCCCGGCACGGCAAACAGCCCCACGAAAGCGGGCAGCAGATTCACAAAGGCGGCGTTCGCCGGGATGGGGCTGCGGTAGAACAGCACGAAGCCGAGTAACCCGCTCAGGATGAAAGTGAGCAGCCCGGCGCTTAAATAGGCCCATGCGCTTAGCAATCGGTGCAGCGCGGAGGGCGAGCGATCATCGCTGCGCGGCCATTCGCTGAGCAGCATGAAGGCCACGATGGCGCTGAGCATCCAGCCGTAGTGCGGCTGAATGATGCTGTGCAACGGGCGCAGTACGTCGCTTAAGAGCGGTGCGAGCAATGCCAGGCATAGCAGTGCGCCCAGGCTGCCCGCGCCGATCAGCAGGCAGGCTTCGACCCCGCGTCCGCGCAAGAGGTAGCGTGTGGCGG
>DAOUFG010000138.1:0-13038 GCA_034430115.1 Thermoflexales bacterium
CCGTGGCCGACGAATATATGAAGATGAAGGACAACGTGACCATTGAGTGGTACCGCTTCCCCGCCGGCAGCCAGTTCACCGAGTGGCTGGTGGCCCGCATGACCGCTCAAGATGCGCCCGACATCTACTGGGCCAACACCGAAGACCTGTGGCCGCACGTCAACAAGGGCTGGGCGCTGGACTTTACCGAATATATGAACCAGCCAAACCCCTACGTCAAAGACGTCGCCTCATGGAAGGAACAGTTCCAGGACGTGGCGATCTATTCGCAAACCGGCCCCGACGGCAAGCTCTATGGCGTGAACATGGACGGCGCCGGCGTGCTGACCGTCTACAACAAAGAAGCCTTCAAGAAGGCCGGTATTGAGACGGAACCCAAGACCTGGGGCGAGTTCAGCGCGGCCTGGAAGAAGTTGAAGGACGCCGGCTATATCCCCTTCGGCGGCGATCTGTCCACCGAAAACTACACCGCCCACTGGCTGGAGGCGCACGTCTACAATCAACTGGTGTGGGACACGATCTACAACTGGGACGATGACAAGAACAAGGTCATCACCGGCAAAGAACTGGCCGTGCACACCCAGAAGGGCGACTTCATGGATTGGGATGCCTACCTGGAGTATGCGCATCTGTTCAAAGAGATGGTCCAATACTGGCCGACGGGCTACGAAGGCAAGATCGACTATCGCCAACTGTTCCGCCAGGGTAAAGTCGCCATGTACATGGAAGGCAACTGGGCCGTCAGCCAGTTCAAGTCTTCGCCGGTGCCGTTCGAAATTAGCTGGCTGGCCTTCCCCGTCATCACCAAGGACATCTGGCAGAAGGCCCCCGAAAAGACGGTGCGCATCCAGGGCGCCTGGGGTGCCATGCAGTATCACGTACCCGGCTACCTCGCCACAAAGGACCCGGACAAGGTGAACGCCATCATGGATTGGTTGATGTTCTCCAGCAAACCCGAGAACGTGACCAAGATTCTGCAAGAGACGGGCATGGTGCCGCTGACCAAGAATGCCGAAGGCATGCCGGAACTCGCGCCGTTCAACCAGCCTTATGACCGGGCCGTTCCATATCAGAGCTGGCAAACCCTGAGCGCAGACGCGCTCACCGCCGAGTGCAAGCTGTGGCAACAGTATCTGCCCAGCGATATGAGCGACGCCCAATTCCTCGACGCGGCCAAGAAGGCCCTGGACGGCGAGGTGAAGAAGGTACTCGAAGCCAACCCCGATTGGAAAGTCAGTTAGTAGCTCATTTGCAGATCGATTGAACGTGGATAGTTTCTCGTGCCCGCCGCAATCCGGATTGCGGCGGGCATGGGTGTTCGTGAACAAAAAGGACGGACAATGGCTCCATTAACACTGCGGTCCACCAATACGGCGCAGTTATCACCCTTTCGGCGCACCCTCAGGAGGATTGCTAAGTATTGGTATTGTTACTTGATGATGCTGGGCACATTCGCCCTGCTGATCACCTTCTCCTATTACCCAGCCGTATCGGCCGTCATCCACAGCTTCACCATTTGGGATGGTTTCCGCCCCGCCCAATGGGCAGGCTTGAGCAACTACCAGGAACTCTTCACCTCGGACGTCATCATGCAACATGCATTCCCGAACATGGGGTTGCTGGTGCTATGGCAAGTCTTACGGGCCGCCATCTTCCCACTGATTGGCGCGGGGTTGATCTACCGGCTGCGCGACGAAAAACTGGCCTATGCTTTTCGCATTGTCTTTGTGCTGCCCATCGTCGTACCGGCGACCGTGAGCATCCTGGTATGGCAGCAGTTTTATGATCCCAATGTCGGTTTGTTGAATGAAGTTCTGAAACTGGTGGGGCTTGCGCCCTCATCTTGGCTCAACAGCGAAAAAACCGCCCTGATCTCACTGATGTTCATCGGTTTCCCCTGGATCGACGGCGTAGGGATGCTGATCTACCTGGCCGGTCTGCTAGCAATCCCCTTGGAAATCAACGAAGCTGCCATCATGGACGGCGCCAGCAGCTTGAAGCGCTTCTTCGCTATCGAGCTGCCACTGGTCATCCCGCAGGTGCGCCTGATCGTGATCCTCAACGTGATCGGTGCCTTGCAAGGGTTTGGCTGGCAACTACTGGTGACGCGCGGAGGGCCTAATAATGCCACCACGGTGCCGGCCTGGGAGATGTACCAGTCGGCCATGATGGGCGGGCGGTTCGGCTATGCCAGCGCCCTCGGCATGGTACTGTTCGTCATCATCTTCGTGCTTACGCTGATCAATAATGCGTCCATCCGTTCCGGCGTCGAGTACACGGCAGGAGACTAACATCATGAATATGACCGAATCTGTCGTGCTGCGCAAAACATCCACGAAGTCAAGCTCCGGGTCACTTTTCAGAGAGAACTGGTTCGTCCTCGTCATGCTGATTATCCTGGGCTTCATCACGTTCATCCCGGTGCTGATGCTGTTGCAACTATCGTTCAAGGATATGCAACAGATGGCCGATTCGATGTGGTTGCCCGTCTTCCCGCTGCACCTGAGGAACTACGAGAAGTCCTTCTGGTTGATGGTGCCCTACATGATGAACAGCGTGCTGTTCGTCCTGGGCGCTGTCACCATCAGCGTCACGTTCAGCACGTTGACGGCTTACGCCCTGGCGCGCTACGACTTCCCAGGCAAAGAGATTTTCTACCTGGCCATCCTGGCCCTGATGATGATCCCAGGCGTCTTGACGCTGATCACCTCCTTCGTCGTGGTCGTGTCGTTGGGGATCAACAATTCGCTGCTTGGCATCTGGTTACCGATGGCAGCCGGCGCACAGGCGTTCCAGATCATCGTCTTGCGCACCTTCTTTGCGTCACTGCCAAACGAGCTATTTGAGGCGGCGCGCATCGACGGCGCCAACGAGTTGCACATGCTGGTGCGCATCGCGCTGCCGCTCTCAACCCCCATCCTGTTGACCCTGACGGTGTTGCAGATCATGAACGTCTGGAACGAGTTCATCTGGCCGATCATGGTGCTCTCCAACCCCGACCAGTACCCGATCATCCTGGGCGTGCTGCGGCTGAGCCAGCTCATCACCCAGCTCGACCCCGGCGCGACTTATGCCGGTTACGTGATCGCGGGCGTCCCGATCTTCATTCTGTTCATCTTCACCAGCCGCTCGTTCATTCGCGGCCTCACCTCCGGCGCCATCAAAATGTAAACGCACCGCAACAAAACCCGGCAAAAAAGAGCGGCACGCAAGGGTGCCGCTCTTCTCTTATCATCTAAGCATCACACTCAGACTAAACCAAAACAAGTGAGCCTTATGAAAACGAAAGCTGTCGTATTCACTTCTCCCGGTCAGGTTTCGTATCAAGAGATCGACATGCCGGCCACCGGCCCGGACGAGGTGCTCATCCGCAGCACCTATTCCACGGTGAGTGTCGGCACCGAAGGGTGGGTCTTTCAAAACCTGTTCACCTGGCAACCCACTCCCTATCCGTGCGTGCCAGGGTATCAACGCGTAGGGGTTATCGAGGCGATTGGGCGCAACGTCAAAGGCTGGCAAGCGGGCGACAAAGTGATGGCCACCAATGGCGCCTGGGAGGGACCAGTTCACTCCGCCTGGGGGTCGCACGTGGCGCTGGCCAATACGCGCGCCGCGGAACTCTACCGCATTCCCAAGGGGGCCGATGAGATCGACGCATCGGCGACCGTGGTGGCGCAGGTGGGCTATAACGCAGCCTACCGCGCAAACTACGGCGCGGGGGATTGGGTGGTGGTCTATGGCGACGGGCTAATCGGCCAGTTCGCCGCCCAGGCGGCGAGGTCGCGTGGCGCGCGAGTGGTGCTGGTGGGGCATCGCCCGGAGCGCCTGGCGCTGGCGGGCCGCTTCAGCGCGGACCTGGCGCTCGATTCGCGCAAAGACGACGTCGTCGCGCGCGTACACGAACGCACCGGCGGCAAACCCGTCACCGCCATCCTCGACACGGTGCAAAAAGAATCGGCGCAAGAACAATACATTCCGCTGCTCGAAAATGGGCGCGGGCAAATCGTCTACAGCGGCTTCACGCCGGGTGACACCTGGGCAAATATGGGGCTGCTGCAAAAGCACGAATTGACCACCCACTACGTCTCGGGTTGGACGCGCGCACGCATGGAAGCGACACTACAACTGATGGCCGAAGGCAAGCTGCAATTGCGCCCGCTCATCACCCACCTGGTGGATAGCGCCGACGCACCGGCCATGTATCGCATGACGTTAGAAAAGTCCGCCCCATTCCTGGGCATCACATTCAACTGGAAAGGAGAAACCGCATGAAGATCCTGATCACCGGCGCGTGCGGCATGGTCGCGCGCGCCCTCGTCAAAGAGCTTGAACCCAACCACGAGCTGGTCCTGTTGGACCGGATCGACCCATCCGAAGCGACGATCTTTTCGCCCGGCAAGGCCGAACGCGCCAAGTCGCCCTTCAAGACGAACTGGCCGTTCATCAAGGCCGAGATATTGGACGACGAAGCCATCCGCGTAGCCATCAGCCAGACACAGCCCGACGCGGTGGTACACCTGGCGGCCGGCGTCACGGGCCTGCCGGAACACGGGGTGGAGACGTTCAGGATCAACACCGTCGGCACCTACATCATGCTGAACGCATGCCGGCTGGCCGGCGTCAAACGCTTCACCTGTGCCTCCAGCGTGAACGCTTTCGGCACCATCTACTGGCGTCTGAGCGGCAAGCCGCCGGTGTATAGCAGCCTCCCGTTGGACGAAAGCTTCCCGCCCGTGCCCGAAGACGCCTATAGCCTGAGCAAATACGTGAACGAAGAGACCTGTGCCGCCTTCCACCGGGCTTATGGCATCACGACCGCGGCGTTTCGCTTCGCGGGCGTGTGGAGCCTGGAGATGTACGAGAAGACCATGCAGGCCCCGCTGGCACCCACCACGCAATGGAACGACGACCTGTACCAGTGGGTGCACCTCTACGACATCGCCACCGGCATCCGCCAGGCGCTGGAAGCGCCTAACCTGCCGGGGCACGGCGTGTATTACCTGGGCGCGGCCGACACGCGCTGCCCGGAACTCTCGCTCGAAATCGTGCAAAAGTTCCGCCCCGACCTGGCGGCCAACCTCAGCGCGCCGCTGGAGGGACGCACCTCGCTGATCTCGATCAAGCGCGCTCACGAAGCATTTGGCTACGCGCCAAAATACAGACTGGCACAATGAGTTAACGCCCGTGCGTGCCCGCTTTATTTAAGGGGCACGTTGCATCTCTCCACGAGACAGCCCCGATTTTTGAACACAAAATCGGGGCTGTCTCGTATTTTGGAAGGGGCATTAACGAATTGTCAAGATGGCGCTGGCGTTATAAGATTAAGCATCAAGCTGCTATCAACCTGTTCGCGAGGAGGAGTCGATGCCCGCACCTCAGCCTATGGTTCGATCCGCAATGCCTGACCAGTTTGGGACGGCGTCCACACAAGAGGTACGCCAAACACGCTGGAAGCGTTGGGTACGTAATAACGGCGCGCCGATCATGATGTCGCTGCCGGCCATCATCGTGATCTTCATCTTCGCCTATCTGCCCATGTTCGGCATCATCATCGCTTTCAAGGAATATCGCTTCGACAAAGGCATCTTTGGCAGCGAATGGATCGGCCTGACCAACTTCAAGTTCCTGTTTGGGTCCGACGTGGCATGGCGCATTACGCGCAACACACTGGTGATGAACGTGCTATTCATCATCACCGGCACGATCACCAATATCGTCGTTGCACTACTGATGAATGAAGTGCAGGGGAAGCTGCGCGCCAAGTTCTATCAATCCTTTATGTTCCTGCCGCACTTCCTCTCGTGGGTGGTGGTGGGCTACTTCGCCTTCGCCTTCCTCAGCCTGGATAGCGGCATCCTGAACAAGATTCTGGCCTCCTTCGGGGCAGACTCGATTGCGTGGTATCGCGAACCCGACTATTGGCCCACCATCCTGGTAGTGGTGACGCTATGGAAAGGGGTGGGCTATGGCAGCCTGTTCTACCTGGCGGTGATGCTGGGCATCAGCCCCGAATATTACGAGGCGGCCAAGATAGACGGCGCGGGCAAGCTGCAACAAATCTGGTACATCACTATCCCACACCTGGTGCCGGTGATCATCATCCTGGTGCTCTTCTCCGTCTCCGGCATCTTCCGGGCCGATTTCGGCCTGTTCTTCAACGTCACGCGCGACCAGGCGACACTCTACTCCACCACCGATGTCATCGATACGTTCGTCTATCGTGCGCTACGCCAGATGAACGACCTGGGCATGTCGGCCGCCGCCGGCGTGTATCAATCGGTGGTCGGCTTCGTCCTGGTACTTACCGTCAACTGGCTCGTGCGCCGCATCGACTCGGATAAGGCATTGTTCTAACCCTGCGCGGGGTTGATCCCGGCCGGAGGAAATATTGTGGCAGTAAATACAGCACCAACATCCAATGTCTATTCAGACACCTGGTATAAGGTAACCGGCTTCATCGGGCGGGTCTTTTTAAACCTGGTACTCATCCTGATCAGCCTGGCTTGCCTGGTTCCGTTCATCGTCGTTCTTTCGGCATCGGTTTCCAGCGAACAGGCCATCGTGAACCAGGGTTACTCGCTCTTCCCCATAGATTTCAACCTGGCCGCCTATCGCTACCTGCTGGTGGATAGCGAGCAGGTGTTGCAATCGTATCTGGTCTCGTTCGTGGTCACGGCCATCGGCTCTCCGCTGGGGTTGCTCATCATGTCACTGGTGGCCTATGCCATGTCGCGCAAACATTTCAAGTATCGCAAGGCGGTGGCCTTCTACATTTTCTTCACCATGCTCTTCAGCGGGGGACTGGTGCCGTCCTACATTCTGATCACGCAATACCTGCACCTGAAGGACACCATCCCGGTGCTCATCGTGCCCTACCTGGCAGTGGGCGGCTGGATATTGATCCTGCGCACCTATTTCCGCGATTTGCCGGAGGAACTGCTGGACGCGGCGCGCATCGACGGTTGCGGCGAGTGGCGCACCTTCTTCACCATCGTCATCCCGCTTTCAACGCCGGGGCTGGCTACCATCGGCCTGTTCGCCATGCTGGCCTACTGGAACGACTGGTTCACACCGCTGCTGTATATCGAACAACCCAAGCTGTTCCCGATCCAATACCTGCTCTACACCATCGTCAACAACATGCAATTCATGGATTTGCTTTCGCAACAGGCCGGCCTGCGCGTAGACCCACCCAGGATTCCAGCGCGCATGGCAATGGTGGCGCTGTCTGTCGGGCCGATTCTGCTGGCCTACCCGTTTGTGCAACGTTATTTCGTGCGCGGCATACGGCTAGGGTCCTTGAAGGAGTAAGGATTCGAAAACGACGGATTACGGCACGTTCTGCGTCTGGGGTACACCCGGCACGCAGTTTCACGGAGGTGATTAAAACAGAAATACGCACTCCTCTCGCTCTGTCTGCACTGAAACGTTTCGGTGTTTCTTTTTTGCACGAGCGTCTACCTATTTATGGGAGAAAGGAAAACTACGCTATGTCTGTTAAGCATACCCTTGTGACTCGACGCAATTTTCTCAAACTGGCCGGTGCTTCATTCGCCACCGGCGTTGTCGCTGCCTGTGGCGGAGCCGCCACACAGGCCCCCCAGGCAACCAGCGCGCCACAGACCAGCAATACTGAAGCCACAGCCGCCCCCACTATGCAGCCCGCTGCCGCATCCGCCGAGATGGTCTATTACTACGGTGCACGCGCCACCTTCAAAGACATCAGCCTGGTTCAGGACGAAATGAACAAGACGCTGAAGGATAAGATCGGTGCGACCATCCAGTTAAACCCCATCGACTGGTCGTCCTTCACAGAGAAGATGCAGCTCAAGAACGCCGCCGGCGAAAAGTATGACATGACCTTCACGTCAAACTGGGCCAACCCATACTACACGAGCGTGAAGAACGGCGTGCTGCTGGACGTGTCGGACCTTCTGCCAAACGGCGCGCCCAATTACTGGAAGACGATCAACCCAGGCGCCTGGGATGCAGCCAAGGTGAGCGGCAAGCTCTATGCGGCGATCAACCAGCAAACCTGGACCTACAACTTCGGCGTGCATGCCCCCAAGCAATATGCCGACAAATACAAGCTGGACCTGGACAAGGTGAGCAAGTTCGAAGATCTGGAGCCTTACTGGGATGCCGTGTTGAAGGGCGAGGCGGCCGACGTCAAGGCCATCGGCTGCGACGACTCCGGCCACGGCAGCATCTGGACTTCGTACTACGAGACCACGAACCCCGGCTTCGGCCTGTACAACATGAAGAACAAGGACGACAAGGTGACCTTCCAGTGGGACAATCCGGGCTGGGTTGCCGCCGAGCAACTTGTCGCCAAGTGGAATAAGGCCGGCTACTATGGCAAAGAACCTTGGCCAGCCGCCGACTATGCTTCGAAGGAACGCGGCGCCAAATTAGCTTCCACCTTCCACAACGAGAAGCCCGGTGGCACAGCCGAGTTAAAGGCCATCGACGGGTTCGACTGGATCGCCAAGATCCTCTCCAAGAACTACCTGGAGACGAACAGCCTGATCGCCACGATGATCGGCATCAACAAGTCGTCCACCGTGGCGGATGCCTGTGTGAAATACCTGGAACTGGTAAACACCGACAAACCGTTCTACAACCTGTTGTGCTACGGCATCGAGGGTAAACACTGGGTTTGGGTTGATAAGGATAAGGAAGTCATCGGCATGCCCGAAGGCATCACCGCCGACAACAGCGGCTACAACCCGAATGCCGACTGGGAATATGGCAACCAGTTCAACGCTTACTATAGCGACGCCACCAAGGTGGGCGCCTGGGAAGCCACCGCCAAGCTGAACAACGAAGCAACCGCTTCGCCGATCCTGGGCTTCTCGTTCGACCAGGAGCCGGTGAAGACCGAGATGGCCCAGATCACCGCCATCGGCAAGGAATACACGCTGATGGACCTGGGCTTCATCGACTACACCGACAAGGGCGCGGAGTATCAGAAGCGCATCAAGGATGCCGGCGGCGACAAGGCACTGGAAGAGATCAATAAACAATTGGAGACCTGGCGCAGCTCGAAGTAGCGCCTCGTCCGCCATCAGCAGTTGCTTGCTGAAACGACAACAGGCCAGGGATGCGGCGGCACGAAGTCGCCGCATCCCTGCGTCACGTTTGAAAGAGGTTTAATGCAATTCCCCACCCCCGATAGTCGCCTGGCATGGCGAGTGCAAACCCAACGCCACACCGCCGAGTTGCTCGCGCAAGGGCACGCGATGTTACAAGGCATCGATCAGCCGACCTGGCGAGCCATCCGAGGTGGATGGCAGGCCTTCATCGCGCAGCAGTGTCGTGGCATCCAGGAATATAAAGGCCTTCCGATTCAGGCCCAGGTGGTGCGTGAGACGCGCCACGCAGACTTCCGCTTACAGAACATCATCTTTGAATCGATGCCCGGCTGGCAAGTGGGGTTGGATTTGTTCCTACCCTTGCACGACGGCCCCTATGTGCCCATCCTCTGCCCGTGCGGGCACAGCCCTAAGTGGAAGGTCGATCATCAACTCCCGCCCCAAATCCTGGCTCGCAACGGATTTGCCGTCGCGCTGTTCGACGCGCCGATGTTCGGCGAGAAGGCCCGCCACAACGATCATTTCATCCAGGGCAGCCAGGCCGGCATGGTGGGCGTTTGGAGCAACCTGTTCTTCCTGATCGACGCCGTCCGCTCGGCGGACTATTTGCAGACGCGCACCGACATGGATTTCTCGCACGGTTGCGGCGTCACCGGCGTGTCGGGCGGCGGGTTTTCCACATTGTTCATGGCCCAGGCCGACGAGCGCACCAGCGTCATCGCGCCCGTCTGTTCCGTAGCGCCCTTCGGTGGGCACAACATCGAGGGCCTGTATACCGGCTGCCCCGAGAACTACATGGCCGGCCAGGCGACGCTGGGGTTGGATTTCGATCACCTGGTGTGCCTGGCAGCGCCACGGCCTTGCCTGGTGGTGGGCGGGACGGAGGATGACCTCTTTCGCCCGGCGCAGGTGATGAAAGCCGTCGATCAGGCGCGCATCGTCTACGCGCTGGAAGGCGTGCCGGAACGGCTGGACGTTTATATCGAGCACAGCCCTCACAGCTACACCCCCACGATGGCCTTCCAGGTGGCACGCTGGATGCGTCGCTGGCTACTGAACACCGACACGGTGACGGATGGCTTCACGCCGGAGGTGCTCAGCGAAGCCGAGTTGAGTTGCGGCATCGCGCAGAGCACCGGCGGCATGTTGGAGTTCATCGGGCACAAAGTAGCGGCGCTGAAGCAGACGCGCCGGCCCGCCACAACGGATGCAAACATTGCAGCGCTTTTACATCTGCCGCCCCAGGCGACCCAGCCCAAGATCGAGGTGGAGGCATTACCAGACGCCACCTGGGGCTATGAATGGCTGCACAAATATCGCATCCATACGCCCGACGACCTGAGCCTGCCCGTACTAGAAGCGATCTTCCCCGACGCGCCACAGGGGACGCTGGTCTGCTTTAGCGATGCAGAAAAAAGCCTGGTCTTGCACCAGGCAGGGGGGCTATTTGGGCTGCGCCACAGAATCGTCTCGGCAGACCTGCGCGGATTCGGCGACTTGGAGCCGCTACCCACCGATTACGATATGTATACCTGGTGTGGCGTGGACCGGGCACTCTCTGACCTGGTGCAATTGTGCGGGCAGACGGTGTTGGGCCAACAAGTGAGCGATGCCTTGCGCGTGCTGGCAATGGTGAGCCAATCCAAGACGGATGCACCCGCTGACCTGACGGTCTATGGGCGCGGTGAAGCAGCGCTCCCGGCGCTATTTGCCGGGCTGCTGCACCCACAGGTGAAGCGCATCGCGCTTGATAGCTTCCTGTGCAGCTTCGAGGCGCTGGCAAGCGAATCCGCGCCAGCCTGGAAGCGCTATCAATACCTGCCCGAGGTGCTGCGTTCCTTCGACCTGCCGGAACTGCTGGCCCAACGCCAGGAGAAGCGGTTCCTGCTGCTCAATCCGTGCGACGCGCACAAACGCCGCCTGGATGAAGTGGATGCGCTCAAGCTCTATGGGCTGGACGCGCCACACATCACCACGCACGTCGATTACGCTACCGAAGTGGATGCAGGGTTTTACCCCGAACACGCGCAAGCCGGCACCAGGGCCACCCTCCAGGGTTGGCTGGACGCCCCGCAACCCAGTTCACAGCCGGTTGACCCGCAACTGGCGCTGCGCGGCGGACGAGCGGTGCGCCAGGCGCCTTTGCCCACCAAAGCACTCGGCGCAGACCTGACCGGGTTGAACGAGCTAGGCAACGTGCAACTGGCGATCGGCAGTAAGACGCTCTTTCGTCACTACGGCCTCGGCACACCCGTGATGGCAGAGACGTTTGAGCACTGCGTGCGTGAAAAGTTCGGCGTGCCCTATGCGCTGGGGGTCACCTCCGGCTCTGCGGCGCTGATTTGCGCGCTGGCGGGGTTGGGCATTGGGCCGGGCGACGAAGTGATCTTGCCTGCCTTTAGCTGGTTCTCGTGCTACAACGCCATTGCGCTGCACGGCGCACTGCCGGTGTTTTGCGACGTCAACCGTTCGCTGGACATCGACCCGGCCGATTTTGAACGCAAGATCACCCCGCGCAGCAAGGCCGTGATCGCCGTGCATTATCAGGGCAGCCCGGCCGACCTGGGCCGCATCCTGGAAATTGCGCGCCGCCACGGCGTGCGCGTGCTGGAAGATTGTGCCCAGGCCATCGGCGCGCGCTACCAGGGCCGCCCGGTAGGCACGTTGGGCGACGTCGGCATCTTCAGCTTGCAGGGCAACAAAGTGATCACCAGCGGCGAAGGCGGCATCGTGGTGACGCATGATCCGCTCGTGTTCGAGCGGGCGGTGCGCTATCAAGACCTGGGCTTCTTGCGGCCCACCTTCCAGGCACAACTCGGCAGTGCGCCGGGCTTAGCGGAGTTCACCGGCAACCAGTACCGCATGAATGAACTCAGCGCCGCCGTGGCGCTGGCGCAACTGGAGAAGCTGGATTGGATCATCGCGCGCTGCCGCGCGGCGTGGTGCCAGTTGCGCGCCAGGCTGGGCGAGTTGGCCCCCGATATGGCGCTGCGCATGTGCAACGACGAAGTGGGCGACGCCGGGATCACGCTCTATCTGGACCTGCGAACGCCCGCCAGGGCCGGCCTCTTCGCCGAGGCGTTGGCGGCGGAAGGCATTCCCCTGGGGCCTTCATCGGGCATGACGAACCTGCTCACGCACGATTACATCACCCACAGGCGCATGTTGCACGCCAGCCTGGCGCCCTTTGGGCCGGGCATGGCGGGCGAACACGTCACCTACTCGCCAGACCAAGCGCCCAACGCTGCGCCAATCGTGGAGAGCATGATCGCGATTGGCATCGGGCCGCGCTTCACCCCGCGCGACGTAGAGGACATCGCCCAGGCCGTTGCCAAAGTGTGGCATGGGCTTGAACTTCCAGAAATCAAAATATGACGCAACAACCAGTATCGCCCGCACAGACGAGCACGTGGGACACGGATGCCACCCCCGTATGGCAAACCGACCTGCCGCCCATTCCCTCCTCGGCGCGCGTGTTGAACCTCCCACTATGCGCCAACAAAGCGAGCATGTTGACGGTGGACGTCTACCTGGAGCAGCCCGGCCGCCCCGGCGGGCACAAGACGTACTTCGTCGTGGAGTGGTCCGGCTGGCAGACGCTCTCATTCCGCCTGTCATCCTTTGAATCGGCGGATGCACCGCTGCCCAAGACACTGCAAGATGAAGCTGTGCCGGCAGACTGCTTCCCCATTGAGCAGGCCACGCGTCTACGCCTGCAAGTGCGCGGCTACACCTATCCAGGCACCCGGCTCACCATCGGCGCGCTCACCTGGACGGAGGGATTGCCGCTCATCCCGATCAACGTCAACGAATGCCTGCTGGAGGATTTCACCGCGCCGCGCTTCTGGGACATGACCGAGTGGTTCCCCACCGAACACAATAACGTACCGCCCCAGGAAGGCGGCTTGCGGCGCACCTGGTTCTACGTCGAACTTTGGTATCG
>DAOUFG010000139.1:0-18436 GCA_034430115.1 Thermoflexales bacterium
TCGCGACCAGCGCCGGGCGAGTTGTTCACTCGCCCGCCGCTATTCGTTACCCCATCATTCGTCATTCGTTGACCGATTCGTCGCTCCATTCGTTGACCATGTCGTCGAGCGTAGCAAATGCATATCCCGCAGGCGTGCAAAGCAACGTCACGCTATCGCCATCGCGCAGAGACTTGTAGAGCTTGTCGCTTGCGGGGATCTGCTCGTAACGGGGATAAATCGCAATTTCCAGTTCACCATTAGGTGCCAAGCGCATCGCCTGCCCCACTTCAATGCGCAAGTAGTAGCGGTGCAAAGTGCCATAGTGGTTGTACGACATGGCATCCTGCTTCAGCAAAATTCGCGCCGTCAATACCAGCGGGCCGCCCAGGTATTCGCGTAGTGCGCGCCGGCCGAGAAAATAGGCTCCCAGCAAACCTAGCGCCATCAAGAGCGCCCCTAGCGGCGTCACAACGGACTGGCCGGACGAGAGCAATACGAAGCCGAAGATTGCGATGATGGTGTAGATAGCGGCGACGAATAGACCCGATGCAGCCTGTGCCCGGATGCAATTGCGACTCACCTGGTAGACCCTTTTCCAATCGGTCATAGTGGGCTATCCCCGTAGCGCCAATCTTACTTCAACATGATTCCAGGCGCCTACGCAGATGGCGGGCTTGTGTCAGTATGGCGTATCGCGATGAGTGTGCTACCCATCAACAACACCACGGGGCACACGGTCACCGGCAACCGCCGTCCTACACGAATCAAAGCCGACAACAACGCGATGACAAAGGGTAGCACTACCAAGGCGAGGACAGGCAACCTTAACTTCATGGCTATACTAATGCTATGAATAACAGCTTGTCTATGAACCGGAACGCTTTTCATATACCCTCACTACTTACAGATTAGGAGATGTGAGTAAATGCATTTCTTTGACGCGTGACAAAGTTTCAGCGCAAAGATGGAACGGGGCACACAGCGGATCATATAGATTGGGCGCGAAAGGGTTCTTACGTTACACACGATGTGATAAACGTGCCATGTTTGCGTTTGAGCAAATCCCATTTTTGTAAAATAGTGTAGAATAGCCCTGTAACAACGATGATTACAAAGTTTACTTATTACGCAAGTCACGTGAGGGGCCGGGTGAAAGCCTGGTTCTTTACGTTCACTTGATCGGGCGATCCCCCCCAATCGTCTCGATTACCCCACGCGATCACTCCGCAAGGTCCCCCCGCTTGCGGAGTGGTCATTTTTCGGGTTTTTCTCTTGTGCTTGTTTACGCCATCGCAAAGAGCAGTGGGCGTGGGCATAGAGCCACAAATGGAGGCGTTGACACTGAGGGGTATGTCGCGAAAGTACCTGAAGTGGCCTTTGCTCGTATGGCCACCGGGCCGGAGCGCGCAATCTTCGTCAAGATGCCAGCCATCATGCTCCTGCGCTCACTGGCTGAAGAAGATGAGCAACCCTGCGACAGCCTCACAAACTATCGCAGGGACTATCGTTCTATATGCTGGCACAGACTCACGTTAGGCCAGGACACGCTCCGCATCGATCAATGGTGCATCGGCCTGATCAAAGTAACTCCACCATGAACGGATGATGCTTTCATCGCCGCCATACCAGCGCGTGCCCCACAAAGGAGAGTGACCCACATCGTTCAACTCCAGGCTTGGTATCCCATCGACCTGGCTAAGAGCGCTTGGCACCACGCCATCTCCCCACTGTCCACCCGTGCCGCTCAGGTAGTGATAATATGCGTAGGCCCGTCGTTGCATCGGCGTACCAAAGCGGCGACCTTCGATAAGCTTCCCATAGACGGATAGATACTGGATCTCCGGCGCATAGTACGCCCCCGGGAATTCCTGATCCAACCAGGCCGCAAGGCGCAATTCGGGATGCTGAGCACCATCTACCGCCTTTAGCGGGCTGCCCAGTGTGATGACTCTCGACACGTAACGGTAGCCGTTGTAAACGGTGGGAGCCTGCTTCATCAAGCGATCCGCCAGGTAAGCCCGCGCAATGACTCCCCCAGCGCTGTGGCCCACCAGGATCACCTTTTGTGCGCCTGTCTGCGCCAGGGCATACTGCACCGCCTGACTGGTACGTGTGACCATTAGGGCGCTGTCAATATAACGAGCGATCATCCAGGTGATGGGTTGAATACTGGTGATAAACACGCGCCGGCCGGAGACGCGCGCCAGTGAACGGCCAAACGACTGGTAATATCGCCAGTGCGACCTGTAACCACCGACAAGAACAATTGGTTCATTCATAGCTCTCACTGCTTTCGAATCACATCTGCGCCAACGAAGGTGCGTAGCACCTCGGGCACCACAATGCTACCATCGGCCTGCTGGTAATTTTCCATCACAGCAATCATGGTGCGCGGCAACGCCAGGCCGCTGCCGTTGAGCGTGTGCACAAACTCCGCCTTAGCGCCCACCTCGCGGCGGAACTTGATGTTGGCGCGGCGCGCCTGAAAATCCCCGCAGTTGCTCACCGAGCTGACTTCAAGCCACTCCTCACAGCCGGGCGCCCACACTTCCAGGTCATAGGTGATGCGCGCGCTAAACCCGATGTCGCTGGTGCACAGCAGCTTCACGCGGTAGGTCAGGTTCAGGCCCTTGAGCACCGCTTCCGCGTCCGCACGCATTTTCTCCAGTTCCTCGTCCGAGTTTTCGGGCAGGCAGAACTTGTACATCTCCACCTTATCGAACTGGTGCCCACGCTTGATGCCGCGCACGTCGCTACCCGCCTTCATCTTCTCGCGGCGGAAACAGGGGGTATAGGCGCAGTAGTGCAATGGGAGTTGCTCCGCCGCCAGAATCTCGCCACCGTGCAGGTTGGTCAGGGGCACTTCCGCCGTCGGCACCATCCAGAAATCCTCTTCTACGTCGTGATAGAGATTGTCTTTGAACTTTGGGAGCTGGCCGGCGGCGTAAAGGGTTTGCTGTTTCACCATGAACGGCAGGTACTCCTCGCGATAGCCCTGCTGCGTGTGCAGGTCAAGCATCCACGCGATGAGCGCGCGTTGCAGCCTGGCGCCCTGGCCGTTCAACACGTAGAATCGCGTCCCACTCAATCTCACGCCCCGTTCAAAATCCAGGATGCCCAACGCCGGCCCCAGTTCCCAGTGTGGCTTCACCGCAAAATCAAAATGTGGCTGCTCGCCTTCGGTGCGCAAGACGACGTTATAGTCCTCCGTGGGGCCGACGGGAATGCGCGGGTCTGGGATGTTCGGAATGGTCATCACCAGTTCATCGAGTTGCGCCTCCACCTGCTTCAATTCGGGCTCTAACGCCGCAATCTGGTCGCCCACGCCACGCATCTCGGCGATTTTCGCCTCGCGCGAGGCGGCGTCTCTCATCTTGCCGATCTCTTTGCTGACGGTGTTGCGCGTTGCGCGCAGTTGCTCGCTTTGCTTCAATATCTCGCGCCGCTGCACGTCGAGCGTCAAGATGCCGTCCAGTGCACTCATCTCTTCGCATCGATTTTTCAGCGCCTGGCGAACGACGTCGGGTTGTGTGCGAATCAGGTTTATATCTAGCATGATGCTATTCCTCCAGCTTCAACGGAAAAATAATAGCGCCCTTCATCTTTTCAGGACGAAGGGCGCTCGTGGTGCCACCTGATTTCACAAACCGGGTCGTTCATTCCAACCCTGGCTTGCCTTTTACGTTCTATAACGGGAACGCCCGTAACGCTCATCGCGCTATGCTCACGAGTGGAGACGCCATCAGCGACACCGCCGGTTCACACCTGCCACCGGCTCTCTGAATGTATCTTCCGAGGCGCATCTCGGTCATTGCATATGGTCATGATCTTACTATCGGCCTATTACACTGTCAACCAATCCAGAGGGTTGTTTTACAATCCGCTTGTGTCTAGCGCACCCAAGCACATACGTCAACCAAGAACCGGGCTTTTGTCGCGATGGTCGCCCCATTCACCCCATGCCCGCATTCTGCCTGTTCTTTTTCTGATCATTCTGACGGCGTGTACCGATTTTCTTCATACACCCGTTCCCAGCAGCACCATCGTGCCGACCGACTATCCCGCCTCCGCTGGCACGGTGGTCACGTTCGTCGATGCCATCAACCAGCAAGACTACACAAGTGCGTTCAATCTGCTGGACCAGTCATCACAGGCCGAATTGCAAGATGCCGACCATCTGAAACTGGCCTACACCAATGCGCAATTGACGGCGGGTGCCACCCAGGTGAACTACGAGTTACGTGGTGGGTTGCTGGCAAAAGGTGACCAGGCCACTACGCTACTTGTCGCCACCTGGCAAACGCCGCTGCTGGGCAGCTTTAACACGTCCAGCACGCTCACCATGACCTGGCAAACCGACTCATGGCGCGTGGCCTGGACGCGCGATCTCATCGTCCCCGGCCTCGCTGACGGCGTTCTCTCGCTCCGGCGCAACACGCCACAGCGCGGGTCCATCTACGCTTCCGACGGCAGCGCCCTGGCCGTCCTGGCGCAGGGATTCACGATCGGCATCCGCCGCCAGGACATCAAGGACAGCGCCCAGGAGGCTGAAATGCTGGCCATTCTGAGCCAGATGACAGGCCAGAGCCAGGCGCAGATCAAGGCGCGCTATGCAGATCAGCCGGAAGATTGGTTCGTGCCGATTGCGAACCTCGACGCAGACACGGTGGCGCAATATAGCGACGCACTTTCACAATTCAAGGCCGTTAGTGCCGAGCCACACTACACGCGTTCATACCCGCAGGGCACACTGGCCCCGCACGTCGTCGGCTATGTTGGGCCCATCCCGCCCGATCAGGTCGATAGCTATAAACAACGCGGCTTCACCGGCGACGAATCCATCGGCCTGAGTGGCGTGGAAGGATATATGGACGACGTGCTGGCCGGCACTCCAGGAGGCGAGCTACAGGTCATTGGTTCCGACGGCACGGTACACATCGTCGCCAGTAGGCCCTTTACGCCCAGCCGCGACGTCGCCCTCACCATCAGCCCAACGCTCCAGTTGAGCGCTCAGGGCCTGTTGGGTTCACGGCGCGGCGCACTTATCGTCATGGTGCCATCGAGCGGGGCAATCCTGGCGATGGCAAGCTATCCCACCTTCGACGATTCCGTCGTTGGGCAGTCCTCGGACCAGGCAGCCCTTCAACAACTCATGAATGACTCAGCCAAGCCACTCCTGAATCGTGCCATCCAGGGCACCTATCCCCCCGGCTCCACCTTCAAAATGGTCACCATGTCAGCCGGCATGGGCGAAGGCATCACCAACCCGGCGGATGTATTCAACGACCCCGGCTATTGGGATGGCCTGGGCAGGGCATATCGCAAGACATGCTGGTTAAAGAGCGGTCACGGGCGCATCACGCTGCAAGATGGGCTCACCGCCTCTTGCGACGTGGTGTTCTACACCGTGGGCAAGCGCCTGGATGATAAGGGCTCCAACCTGCTCAGCGAATATGGCAAACGTTATCGGTTTGGCATGCCCACCGGCGTGGAACTTAGCGCTGAATCAGCGGGGCTGTTGCCTGATCCCGACTGGAAGCTTAAAAGTATCGGCGAAGCCTGGACAAGCGGCGATACGGTGAACATGGCCATCGGCCAGGGATACATGCTGGCGACGCCGCTACAAATTGCGCAAATGACCGCCGCGATCGCCAACAACGGCAGCATGATTCGCCCACACGCCGTGGCGGAAATCGAAGCGCGTGATCCCCTTCCGGCGGAGATCATGACCGGCACCGAAGTGACCACGCTGCCCGTCACCCAAGAAGGCTTGCAAGCGATCCAGCAAGGCATGGTCGGCGTCATCAATAACGCCCGCATCGGCACCACCTATTTCCGTTTCAGCAACTTTGACTATTACATCGTGGATGGCAACGTCGTGCCTGGGAAGTCGTTGACGAATAGCCAGCGCGCCGCTGCAAAGAAGCTGGTGGTCGCCGGTAAGAGCGGCACCGCCCAGGCCCCCGGGCCAACAGACGAACCATTTGCCTGGTTTACGGCTTACGTGCCGGCGGACGACCCGCAAATCGTCGTGACGGCGCTACTTGAAAACGCAGGCGAAGGATCCACAGTCGCCGCGCCACTGGTGCGGCAAATGATCGAGTCTTACTATGGCCTCTCTGTCTCCGCGACGCCGAAGGATTCCCAGGTGACCGACTAGAGGCCCCTTTTGATCTCTCGTGTTCACTTTATGACCGAAAACAATCTCCCAGCCAGCCTTCTGAATGGGCTCGTCGTCAAAGCCCACAGCGGTTTCTTCACGGTATACCATGAGCAAGCTGAGCGCACCTACATGTGTAAGGCCGCCGGGCGGTTGACAAAAGGGAGACACAAAGAAGACGCCCTGGCAGTGGGAGACCGCGTTGCGTTCGAGCCGATCAACAGCGAAGGATTCGTCAACGGTCGCATCGATTCCGTCGCACCGCGCGCGCGGATGCTGGCGCGCAAAGACCCCATCATCGGCACCAATGAACAGGAGATTCGCCAGGTCATCGTCGCGAACCTGGACCTGGTGGTTTTCGTGTTCGCCTGCACACAACCTGAGTTTCGCCCCCGCATGTTAGACCGCTACCTGGTCGGCGCAGAAGCGCAACAACTGCCTGTCCTGATCTGCGCGAATAAGGTCGATCTGATGAACCTGGATCAGGCACATGCGCTCTTTGAAGATTACGAGCGTATTGGGTATCACGTGATCTACACCAGCGTCAAAGACAACACCGGCATTGCGGAATTGCGGGCTGAACTACATGCCAAGGTCAGCGTCTTAACAGGCAAGAGCGGCGTCGGCAAAAGCAGCCTGTTAAACGCCATGAAACCGGGGTTGGACCAGGAAGTGGGCAACATCAGCGACCTGCTACACAAGGGCAAACACACCACCGTGGTGCCCGAACTGGTGCGGCTGGATGAAATGAGCTGGATCGCCGACACGCCCGGCCTGCGCGCCTATGCGATTTGGGATGTAGAGGCCGAGGAATTGGACGCCTACTACCGCGAGATTGCGCCACTGGTCGATCAGTGCGACTTCTCCGACTGCACGCACATCCACGAGCCCGGCTGCGCAGTACAGGCCGCTGTTCAGCATGGCGAGATCAGCGCCCAACGCTACGACTCATACTGCCGCCTGCGCCAGGAACTGTCTCGCCAGCGACGTTGGTAAAGTGGCGCGCTCACACTGCTCAGCGATAGCCGATCAGGTCTCTCAACTGTTCAACCTTCGCGTCGCGCTCCGCTTCACTGGCCGCGCAAAGCGTGATGTGCCCCAGCTTCCGGTTGGGGCGCGGCGCTTTGGCATATAAATGCAGATGCGCGCCAGGAATTGCCAGCACAGCCGCCGGGTCTGGAAGTGTCCCAATCAGGTTCAGCATAGCGCAGTAGCCGCGCAGGTCGGTGCTACCGAGCGGCATGCTGGCGATTGCTCGCAGGTGATTTTCAAACTGGCTGGTCTGCGCGCCTTCAATCGTCCAGTGGCCGGAGTTGTGCACCCGGGGAGCCATCTCATTGGCAATCAACCGGCCATCGACCTCAAAGAACTCGATGGCAAGCACCCCCACATAGTTCAGCGCTTGCATGACGCGCGAAGCATCGTCTTGCGCAATCGCCTGCAGCGCCGCGTCCGCGGGTCGCCCGACCGGATCTGTGGGAGTCGAGAGCCTCAAGATGCCATCGCGATGTTGGTTTTCCACCAGCGGGTAAAACGCCATCTGGCCGCTAATTCCTCGTACCGCCAGCACGGAGACTTCGCGCTGGAAGGCAACGAACTGCTCCAGGATCAACGCCGCACCACCCACCGCTTGCCATGCGGCAGTGATGTCCTCCACACGGTGCAGCAGCACCTGCCCCTTCCCGTCATAGCCCATGCGCCTGGTCTTTAGCACCGCCGGGCACCCGATCTGGGCCACGGCGCGTTCCAGGTCGTCACGGCTATCCACGCGCATGAACTGCGGGGTTGGAATGCCCAACTGGTTGAAGAACGTCTTCTCCACCAGCCGGTCCTGCGACACTTCCAGCGCCTGCGGCGGAGGATACACGGCCACTTGACTTTCCAGCAGCCTCGCGCTCTGCACGGGTACGTTCTCAAATTCATAGGTCGCCACGCTCAGGCCATCCGCAAAGCGCGACAACGCCGCTTCATCCATGTAGGAATCGGTCAGGCACTCGGCCATTTGTCCGGCTGGGGCATCGGGAGATGCGTCCATGAACCGAAAGCACAACCCCAAGGGATAACCCGCCAGCGCCAACATACGCCCCAGTTGCCCAGCGCCCAAAATACCAACGCGTTGGCTGTTACTCTGTGCAGCCATCGCCTACTTCGCCTTACTCGCGGATGTATCCGTTTGCTCCGCGCGCGGGTCTGGCTGGCTCAAGACGGTTTGCGTCTGTACCTCGCGATAGTGCTCCAATGCCTGGCGATATTGGGGATACTTGTTGCCCAGGATCGACGTTGCCAGCAGCGCCGCGTTGATCGCACCAGACCGCCCGATGGCCAATGTCCCCACCGGAACACCCGCCGGCATCTGCACGATCGAAAGGAGCGAGTCCATGCCGTTTAATGCCTTCGACTGCACCGGCACCCCCAGGACAGGCAGGCTGGTCTTGGCCGCAATCATGCCCGGCAAATGCGCAGCGCCGCCGGCGCCGGCGATGATCACTTCCAGCCCGCGCTCTGCCGCGCCGGCCGCATATTCGAACAGCAAATCCGGGGTGCGATGCGCCGAAACCACCCGTACTTCGTATGGCACGCCCAGTTCGTCCAATATCTGCGCGGCGTTTGCCATGGTTTCCCAATCCGATTTCGATCCCATGATGATGCCGATGAGTGTCTGCATATAATCCAACCTTTATAAGTCAGTATACACAACTGGCGTTTAAAATAGTTGCCAGCTTATCATTCAAAGGAAGTGAGCATGACAGTGCGTAGCACAAGAGAAAAAACAGAAACGCCGGATCAAATGTCAAAACTACGCAGCCTGCTACGCCGGCGCACACACGAACTGAATACCATCCGTGGCATATTTCACGCCATCACCGCGGCCTCGGACCTGCGTTCGGTATTGGATACGATTGTGCGCACCACCGCCAGCGCCATGCACGCCGACTCTGTTTCAATCTACCTGCTCGACACGGCCACTCAGACGCTGATCCTCAAGTCCACCACGGGCCTCTATCCGCAATCCGTGGACCATGCCCAACTCAAGATGGGACAGGGGCTCACCGGCTGGTCCGCACAACACCGCGAGACGGTGACCATCCGCGACGCCTGGCACGATGAGCGATTCCACATGATCCCCAACACGCGAGAAAAACCCTTCAAGTCACTCATGGCTGTTCCGTTGGTCAGCCAGGACCGCGTGATTGGCGCGATGAACTATCAGACGTACCGCCTGCATACCTGGACCGAAGCCGAGTCCGAGTTTGCCTCACTGATTAGCGAGGTGGTGGCAGGTGCACTGGAACGAGCCATCCTCTTTGAACAGACCGAACACAAGATGCGCGAACTTTCGGCAGTGGCCGAGGTCAGCCGGGCCGTCATCGCCCCCGCTTACCTCGACGAAACGTTGCGTGTCGTGGCCGAAATGGCCGTACATGCGGTCGGTTCGCGGCGTTGCTCCCTGCTCCTGTTGGACGAGAATGATAATGCCTATGTCCCGCGTGCCGTCTACGACGAGAAAGCGGATACGCCCGGCGAACCCGCGTGGCCGGTCAATAGCTTACCCTTCATCAATATCGATACGCTGGCCCAACCCATCATCATTTCCAACGCGCAGATGGAAATGCAGCCGGAGCATGCAAATTGGGCCGAACAATGCAACCTTTCGGCGTTGCTATGCGTGCCGATGACCGTCCACGACCGAACGATTGGGCTGATGAACGTTTGGAGCGAAAACGCCGTCGATTTCAGCGCCGCACAGGTTGAACTGTGCACCACGCTTTCCAACCAGATCGCCCTGGCTATCGAAAACGCACACCTGATCGGCAATACGGCCATCGTGCGCGAGATGAATCACCGCGTGAAGAACAACCTGCAAAACATCGTCATGTTGCTCCAACTGCAAATGAGCGATGATCGCAAGGTAACAGCCAAAGAGGTGCTGCACGAAAGCATCAACCGCATCATGAGCATCGCCGCCGTCCACGACGTCCTCGCGCAAGAAGGGTTCCGCCTGGTGGACGTGAAGGACGTCATCACGCGTGTGGTCAGCCTGGTACATGCCAATATGACCCGCCCCGATCAGACGCTGGAAATCACGGTCACCGGCGACTCAATCCGGCTCTCCTCACGTGCCGCTACCGCAATCGTCTTGTGTACCAATGAGTTGGTGCAAAACGCGATGGAACATGCGTTTGTGGACCGTACCGAGGGCAAAATCGCCGTCAACCTGGAAGCCCACGACGGCACCCTGGTCCTGGAGGTGCGCGACAACGGTCGTGGGAGTGTTACAAAGACGACCGAGCCATTGGCGCCTTCGCGCAGCCTGGGGCTGAACATCGTAGAGACCCTGGTCAAAGACGACCTGCGCGGCACCTTCCAGTTAAAGCACAGCAGCAAGGGCAGCACCGCGCGCATCGAGGCCCCCATGAACCTGGCTTAATACAACTTACCATCTTTCAAACGCAAAACGCGATCGGCGATTCCGATCACCTCTTCGCTATGCGTCACCATGACCAGGTTCTTGCCGGCCTGGCGCGTCAACGTGTCCAACAGTTGCAGCACGACGGCGCCATTTTCAGCGTCCAAGTTGCCGGTGGGTTCGTCGGCCAGTACCACCAGAGGGTCATTCGCCAACGCGCGCGCAATCGCCACACGTTGTTGTTCGCCGCCGCTGAGCCGGTCGGGGAACGTTGCCAGCCGGTCGCTCAACCCAACCTGTTCCAACAGCCGCTTTGCCCGCACGCTTCCCTCTCTGCGCTTCTGCACGTCGTCCGAGAGTTCCACCGGCAGCACGACATTCTCCCACACCGATAGCGTTGGGATCAGGTTAAACGCCTGGAAGACGAAACCGATATGGTTGCGCCGGTAAAGCGTGCGCTCCTTATCGCTCATTTGCGTGATTGAGCGCCCATCAATGCGCACGTCCCCTTCCGTCGGTGCGTCGATGCCGCCGATGAGGTTTAGTAGCGTGCTCTTGCCGGAACCACTCTTTCCGAGCAAGACGACGAACTCGCCGCAACCAAGCTCGATTGAGACGTCGTTCAGGATCGTGCGTTCCACGCCGGCTTCCTCGTACTTCTTGGTGACGTGCACCAGGCTGATCACGCCGGCACAATCACGCATGTGGCCGCATTCCCTCTGTGGTTGACAATCGGTACTCAGCCATCTACAATCAAAGTCCGTTCGGGTGGTTAGCTCAGTTGGTTAGAGCGCTTGTTTTACACACAAGAGGTCACAGGTTCGAGTCCTGTACTACCCACTTCCCCTTCGAATTCAAGCGGCTCATCTCACTGTGGCACCATCTCCCAACCGCACAACGTGTGAAAGGTCGCCCTCCACGCCGGCAGTCACGTTGCAGCAATCCACCACGGCGCGCGCGTTCTGCGCGATAAAGCCATAGTCTATCGCGCGGTGCCCCGTCACGATGATGACACAATCCGCTGCCTTGAGCCGATTCTCAGTAATTGGCTGCGAAATCAGGCTCACTTTCTCATGATGGAATACATCGCCGCCCACATTGAAGCGCGCCACATACGGATCGTGATAGGTGACGTGCGCGCCACGCGAGAGCAGCAGTTCGATTACGCGCTCCGCCGGGGAATTCCGTGCATCGTCCACGTCACGCTTGAAGGCCACGCCCAGCACGATGACTTCGGCCCCTTTAAGGGGGCTGCCATTGATGCCGAGTGCCTGCTCCGCCAATTCCACCACGTGGAAGGGCATCGACTGATTCACCTCGGCTGCCAGCTCGATGAAGCGCGTATAAAAGTCATACTCGCGCGCCTTCCAAGAGAGGTAATAGGGATCAACGCCGATACAGTGCCCCCCCACCCCAGCGCCAGGGGTGAAAGGCATGTAGCCAAATGGCTTCGTCTTGGCGGCATCGATTACTTCCCAGATGTCAATCCCCATGCGCTCGCACAACCTGGCCAATTCATTGACCATGGCGATGTTCACCGAGCGGAAGATATTTTCCAGCAGCTTGGTCATCTCGGCTGCTTTGGGCGATGACACCTGGTGCACGGGCGAACCCATCGCACCCAGCAACTCCGCCGCGCGCTCGGTCGCGTGCTTGGTCGTCCCACCGACAACCTTCGGCGTATTCGTCACTGTGAAGTCCTGCCGGCCCGGGTCGATCCGCTCAGGCGAAAAGGCCAGTTCAAAATCCACCCCCGCCTTCAACCCGCTGCGCTCCAGGATGGGCTGGACCACTTCCTCCGTCGTGCCGGGGAAGGTCGTGCTTTGTAAGACGATCATCTGGCCGGCGCTCAGGCGCGGTTCGATGCTTTCCGCAGCATGCACGATATACGACAGGTCCGGCGCGCGCATTGCGTCATAGGGCGTCGGCACGCAAATGAAGATCACTTCCCGGTCACGCAACAGATCGTAATCCGTCGTCGCGCAGAAATTCCCAGCCGCCATCACTGCCTGGACGTCACTGGTAAGGACGTCGGGAATGTAACTGTTACCACCCGCCAACTGAGCCACTTTGCGCGTATCTACGTCTACGCCAACAACATTTCGCCCCGCCTTGGCAAACGCAATTGCCAGCGGCAACCCAACATACCCTAAACCGATGATCGCGATGCGGTAATCGGTTCTTCGATTGTTTTGCTTAGCTTCCATGGACCAAACTCCATAAACCAAATCATGTAACAGGCAACCACAAATACTGCAATGCCCATAATCCAGGCCGCTGTCTCGTTGGAGTTCGCCACCAACTGTGCAACCACGCCCAGCGCGCCACAGACGATATAGAGGATCAGCACGGCTTCGCGCTTAGAGAAGCCATGCGCCGCCAGGCGATGCGAGGTGTGATCTTTGCCCGGCGTCGTAAGCGGATTCTTCCCACGCCGTAACCTGGAAATACAAACGAGGGTGGTATCGAAGACAGGCAGCCCCATGACGATCAACGGCACCATCCACGACACGTTGATGCTTTGTGCCACAAAGCGCAACTTAATCGCCACGCAGGCCAGCATGAACCCCAGGAACATGCTGCCGGAATCTCCCATGAATACATTGGCCGGGTTCAAGTTCCAGAATAGGAACCCGATGCAAGCCCCCAACAGCGCCGCCGATAGGGCAGCCACCAGGAATTGGCCATTCTGGACGGATAACACCAGGAAGAACGCAGAAACGACCGCGCTCACGCCGGCTGATAGGCCGTCCATGTTGTCAAGGAAGTTCATCGCGTTGGTGATCCCAACCACCCAGAACACAGTCAATGAACCATCCATGATGGGGTTTGCGAACATTTGCACGCGCACCCCCGATACCCAAATGAAGATGCCCGCCCCAATTTGTGCAGCCAGGCGGATGTAGGCGCTCAGGGTGAAACGATCATCCATCAGCCCCATGAACGACATGAACGCCGCGCCTAAAACGATGGCCACCAATTGCTGGATTTCCATTTGGCTGCGTAACAGCAACACGGCACCCATGACGGCGATCAATATCGCAACTCCCCCCATGCGTGGCACCGGTCTGGTATGCACCTTGCGCGCATTTGGTTTGTCCATCACTCCCACATGAGGAGCGAGCCACTTGCTAATCGGCGTTAGCGCAATTGCGCCTACCAGGGCCCCCAGAAACAGTATAAGGACAAGAGGTGTCATGATCCCTACTTTTATCGACTGCGCAGATGGACAATCTTCATGCCGGATGTCCATCTGCGCGAGCGGTTACAACATCAATCACATCACTACTTTTGCTGTGCATCAAGCTGGCTAAGTAGGGTCTGCAATGCTTGTTTCTGATCTGAAGGCGCCAGGTCAATCGCTTTTTGCAAGGCTTCTTTTGCCAGGTCGATCTGATTGTTGTCGCGATACAGCAATGCCAGGTTCTTGTATCCGCTCCAGTCTTGTGGATAACGGTCCACGTAAGTCTGCGTGGTGCTGATGGCCGAAGTCAGGTTCCCCAATTGTTGATCGATGTAGGCCAGAATGCTGTAAGCCTGGCTTGAATCTGCATTCAGGCTGATCGCCGTCGTAAATTGTATCTTAGCCTGTTGCAGTTTATCCTTATAAGCTGTGTCGGCCTGCTGCAGTTGCTCTTTGGCCTTATCCACCGTCGCGGTATCCGTCACCGGTGTTTGCGCGACGATTTGGTTCGCTTGCTGGCGTTGCTGGTCATACGTGTTTGCTTGCTGCATGTAGTATTCGCCAAACAGCAGGTAAGTTTGATCGTATTCCTTATCCAGCGAGAGCGACTTATTCAGCATCTCCAGCGCTTTGTCATAGTCGTTGAATGAATACAGGTACAGCGAGCCCCACTCATTCCACAACACGGCATTATTGGGGCTGAGCGTAGTGGCCATTTGGTATTCCTGCGACGACTTCTGATAGCGCTCGGTCTTCACGTTCTGATCGGTGGCGATGTCGCCTGCCTGCCGCCACATGCGGGCCAGGTTGGCGCTGTGGTCGGTGTTCAACGGGTTGATCACGCGCGCTTCCGTCAGGATGATCCTGGCTGCAATCAGCAGATCCTCGCGGCTCATCGCCGACGAAGGCAGGGTGTTTGCCTTCCTATTCCAGTTATCGCTGGAGTCGTTAATCACCTTCGTAAAGGTGGCATCGTCGGGCCATGTTTGCACCGACTGGGTATCCTGCGTCGCCTTGGCCTTCTCAAGCAAGGCGCGCCCCAGCCACAGGTAATAGAAATCTTCGTTAGGGGCCAGTTGAATGGCGCGCCGGTAGTGCTCTATCGCCACGTCCCAGCCCTGTACGTTAGTTCCCTGCTGCAAAATCGTGCTGCCCTGCGAATCCCATGGCGAGGCCTGCTTATAGACGATGTCGGCAGCGATGGGTTGCAGGTTACTGGTGCTCATCGTATAGAACACAATTGGGAATGCAATCAGCAGCGCCGCCAACCCGCCAGACGACATCGTCTTGGCCGGCACAAACGGCTCCTCGCCGCGCAGCAAAAACGCGCCGGCCACCATGGCAATCCCGATCAAGACATAGAGGTAGGCGGGAAATTGCGAAAGCTGATCGGCAATGCCCAGGATGTTATCCACCGTATTCTGGCGAGCCGACACAAAGTCCACCAGCCGGGCAGAGATAAAGGTGCCAAACACAATGCACATCAAGAGTGAAATGGAGAGCACCACTCCGCACGCGGCGACCAACGGGACGCTGCTGTTCTGCTCCGGGAGTTGCAGCGTACCACGCCGGTGCGCATCCGCCACCAGCAGAATAGCCCCCAGGATCCACGTCACCAGGAACATTCCCAGCACACCCAACGACGATTGGCCCTTGACCACCGTCAGCGCGTTCAGGAACACCTGTCCGGCGACGGTATTCCGGTCTGAGTTGTTGACAAAGTCAAACGCCATGATGCCCAGGATCAGCCCCAGGAAGACGCCACTCACCGCCACACTGCTAAACCAATTTGGTAGCGGGAAGCTGCTGCGGCTGCTGGACGCACGGCGCTGGCTGGTCGCCATCGCAGACTGGCGCGCGCGGCGTTGCTGGCGGGTGCTGCCACCACTACTTGTCTTGCCGGCCGCGCGAGACGTGGCTGGGGGAGGCGTCACGGCTGCAAGCGTGGGCGGGACAGGTTCGCTGGCGTGTTGCTCGGTCTTCACGTCGCTCACGTAACCCATCCCTATCACGACGAGCATCGCTGCATAAGCCCAGAAATGCGTGCGCGTCGCGGCAATCGCGATTCCGGTATGGATTTCGATGAAGTGCGCGATCACCGCCGAAACCAGCGCAATGGCGAGTATTTGATCACGCAACGAGAGTTGCACATGTAGTGTGTTCTCTTGTTTGCCGAGGGTATTGATCAACACGCTGATCAGCAGATAGAGCGTCAGCCCCGCCGCAATCCCCAACATGACGCCGATGCCGAACAGTTGCGGCCCCTCGATCAAGATCAAAGTAACGGCACCCGCAATACCACCCACGATGTAGAGCGCGATGAAAAGAATCTGCTCCAGCCTTGAGGTCACCAAGCCGATCCATTTGAACCCAAAGTAGAAGAAACTGCCGAATAAAAACAGGTATGCCAGCAGGCCGATCGCCCCGGTGATTACCAGTGAATCCCACGTCTCGTTGTGGCTGCGATCCGGCGAAGCATTGCGCGACTCAAAGTGAGCCAGGTCCGGTGGGTAGAACATGTTGTACGCCACGTACATGGCTTCGGGCCCGTAGCCAATCAATGGGCGCAAGAAATTATACTGATCTGCATTCCCATCAGGGAACTGCAATGGCGCATGTGGTTGAACGAGGTTTACGTCGCCTTCCCAGATCAAGACGCGCACCGCGTTCGTCCCGGAATCGGTGCTCATCACCGAACTCAAGCGTTCAAACGGGCCGAATTCACGCAGACGGTCGAAGAAAGGCGACTTGTTGTAGTTCAGCAACAAGATGAATGCGATCACGCTGATGATCATCGCGATCCAGCCGGTCGTCAACCCAAGCCGCAATTTCCTGTGCCGGATCAATTGCAGCAGCAATAGGATCATAAAGGCCATCCCGACCAGCCAGCCCAGTTGCGGGCCACGGCTGCCGGCCAGCACCCACACGACGTAAATGTTAAACAGTGCGATGAGGATGTAAATCGCCGCGCGCACGACGTCCGAGATGCGTAATTCCGACGTCGTCAACACCGAGCCAAACGCTTCGGCGATCTTCCCCATGTTCAGAAAGAAGGCCATGATGAGGTACGCCGCGATAAAAATGGCGTTGCCCATGTTACCGGCGACACGCTGCGTCACATCGCCGCCCCAAGGCAGCGGGTCCAGGTTCGCATGCTGTAACATGCCATAGATCGCAATCGGCAATGAGTTGATGATGATCAGATTGATGAGGCGATCCAGTTGCGCCCTTGTGCGCATGCCCTGGACGATCATCAAGAAAATAACAATGTAGGCGAACGTGGTGTAACTGCCCTGCAAACGTTGATACGACCCCAACAGACTCGTGCGCGGCGCCACCGATAACGCCGTGCTGACCATGTAGATTGCCACCATGATGAGCGTCGGCAGCACCAGTGGCGTGCGCCAGGTCACCTTCGCCTCACGGTTTGGGTTCCGGCGCTCCTCCAGCCACTTCACAAACCACGCCGTCGCCATGACCAGCGCGATCGAACGCACCGTGGTGAGCTTATCCGGCTCAAATACGCGGCTGGAATAGATGTCGAAGAAGAGCGGCGCGACGATGACAACAGCCAACCAACCCGTTTCAATGAACCGGTCACACCACAGGCTCAGTTTACTTGAGTAAGCAACCGTTTTAGTTGGAACTGCTTCCTTTTGCGCGCTGCCAGCCGCTGCTGTTGGGGCAACTATGGACATTAGCATTCACCTCTAGCTTTATTTAACGCATTCCATTGATCCGGCGTTCATTTTTACCACACAGGGCTTGATCGATTTATGTATCTTACCAGCAGGAGCAAATGGAGTATGATCATACGTGTACTGAACCGTTCATATATCTACTACGTTAAATCTATGTTGGGTAATATCACGACATGCGGTTCATTCACTGGCAGACATAGCACCAGGGGGATAGTACCGGATACTTATGCGCAATTATTCCGATGAAGAATTGCTGGCTCAAATCGCGCAGGAGGACGAGGCCGCCTTTAGGGAGCTATTCGAGCGCTACCACATCCGCTTATACAACTTTATTTTGCGCACCGTCGGCGAAGATATGCTGGCAGAGGATGTCTTCCAGGAAACTTTTATGCGCCTGGCTCAAAAAGCACACACATTTCAGCCACGCGCGAAGGCAATTACCTGGATCTACCGCATCGCATATAACCTCAGCATCGACGCCCTGCGCAGAACGAAACGCTTGCGCGACTATGAGGAAATCAGCGAGGAACTGCCCGACATCCAGCGCATGCCCTACGAGATCGTATTGCAAAATCAGCAACGCATATTGCTACAAGATGCACTGAACCAGTTGAGTGCCCCTCACCGCGCCGTCATTCTTTTGGCAGTCATCGAAGAACGCAGCCAACAAGAGATCGCAGAAATGACGGGGGTCCCGGTGGGCACAGTGAAATCGCGCCTTCACTACGCGTTAAAGCGCCTGGAAAAGATATTGCGCACACAGTTGGTGGATGAGTGAGCAACTGAATGAGTATAGCGAACCAACCCTTGCATGATCAGTTATCGGACGCCGTTCGCGGCCTGTGGCCTGAACGAACGCCCTCCTATGAATTACGTACCCGAACGTTGTTCGGTGCCACCGCCGCCATGCGTCATGCCCAGGCCAGCAGGGCGAAGCCCAAGGCACAACAGCTTGCAATCACGACTTACGTGTGCGGGTTCATCCTGATCCTATTGACGTT
>DAOUFG010000140.1:0-62388 GCA_034430115.1 Thermoflexales bacterium
GCGTCACCATAAAGCGAATCGACGCGACGCCACCCGCCTCAAAGAACTCGATGCGCAAATCGTGATAGCCGGCATTCAGTGTCAGGTCCGTCGTGACGTCGCGCGCAGAACCGGCGACCCAGGCGTCCAGCACCAACACGCCGTCCACCCACATGCGCGCACCGTCGTCCATGCGCAACGTGAAGTGATATGTGCCACCATCGAAGTAAAGCTGGCGCGTCCAGCGGGCTGAAAATTGGTCGGCTGCGATGCTGCCGTCGGGCGAACCGACGCCCCAGTTGAAATCTACCGCTGGATCATTGCGCGTAAGCACCGGCAGACCGCTGAGGGACGTGTTATTCCAATAGTCGCCGCGCCAATCGGTGATGACGACGGGCGTAGGTGGCGGCGCGGTGGGCGTGGAAGTCGCCGTGGGCGGCGGGTTCGTCTTGGTCGGCCGCGGTGTGGCGGTCGGCGTAGCCGGCAGCGGCGTCGCGCTGGCCGCCGGGAGCGTGGCACTCGGTGTCAGTGTGAGCGAGGTGCTCGTTGCGCCCGACGCCGAGATCTGCGGCTCTAACACACCCAAAGGAACCGAGGCGATGTTCATTGGCTCGCCGCCATGCGCCGTGACTGCCCATTGGCCGGGGGCGGCAGGCTGTGGCGCGATACTCACGAACTTGAAACGGCCCTGTGCATCGGCGGTGACCACACCCAGGCTGATCGACGTGCTGGTGGTGACGCCTTGCGGGCGCAAGTCCAACGTCACGCTGATCCCGGCCGGCCAATCCGCGCCGATCACCGTGAGCGTTTCGCCCTGGTGCACCTGTTCGGGCGCGATAGTGATATAGGGCGTGCGTAAGTTCACAGCCGTCGGCAAGGGGGTGGCGGTAGGCGTTGGCGTGGGTGAACCTGGGAATAGCTGGCAGGCCCCCAAGACCAGAGAAGTGCACAACAGAAAAAGGACATGCGTTACTTGCCGTTTCATTTTTCGCCTCAGTGTACGAATAGGACGTCACCCCAGCCCGATTTGTTTCACCTCTAGTGTACACGCTGTTTGTTAAAACGGCGGATGCAAAAACAACGAATAGATGACGCGTGTCATGCACTACAAAAACGAAAATGTCAACCTTTGCTATATTGTGTTGAGGCTGGCATACACACCGGCCAGCCCATCGGAGCAGATGCTATGAAGATCAAAGAGATTCGCATCGTTCGCGTACATTTTCCTGAGCGCTCTCCCAAAACGCCCGCTCGTCGCTCGGGCTGGGGCGCATCCGACGAAGTGGCAAACCCCATGTCGCGTTATCCGCACGTCAAGCGCAATCGTGGCCTGTGGCTGCCCAAGTTCGATAGCGCTTATGTGCAGGTGATTGCCGAAAATGGCGTCTGGGGGCTTGGTCCGCTCTGGCCGGCGCAAGCGCTGGCGCCGGTCATCGCGCACTTTAACGAGCAACTGGCCGGGCAGGATTGCTTTGCCACCGAACGGCTGGCCGACATGATGTTTCGCCTGACCAAATCCTATGGCACCACCGGCCTGGCCTCCTACGCCATCAGCGCCGTCGATCTGGCGCTGTGGGACCTGAAGGGCAAACTGCTGGGACAACCGGCCTATCGCCTGCTGGGCGGCCCTGCGCGAGAAAAGCAATTTTGTTACTGCACCGGCAACGACGTGGATTGGTATAAGGAGTTGGGCTTCAGAGCCTTCAAGCTGGCCTGCCCCTATGGCCCGGCCGACGGACTGGACGGGCTGCGCAAGAACGAGGAATTCGTGGCCAAAGCCCGCGCCAGCATCGGCGACGACTGCGAGTTGATGCTGGATTGCTGGATGGCCTTCGACGTGGACTACACCGTGCGCCTGGCCGAGGCATTGCGCCCCTATCGCCTGAAGTGGATGGAGGAATGCCTGATCCCCGAAGACATGGATGGGCATGTACAACTGCGCGAACGCCTGCCCTGGCAGACATTGGCCACCGGCGAACACTGGTATACCCACTACCCGTTCCTATGGGCGCTGCAACACAAAGTGGTGGACATCTTGCAGCCCGACGTCATGTGGTGCGGCGGTGTCTCCACCGTGCTCAAGGTCGCCGCGGCGGCCGAGGCAGGCGGCGCCAACGTGTTCATCCACGGCGGGGGAAACAACATATACGGCCAACACCTCACGTTTGCCTCGCCCGTCATGCCCTGGCTGGAGTGCTTCGTCGGCAGCCCGGTTGGCGTGCCGCTGGAAGAATGTTGGGGATTGCCCGGCCAGGCGGTGCCCAAAGACGGCTGGCTGATTCCCTCCGACGCGCCCGGTTTCGGCCTGGAAGTGTGCGAGAGCATGCTGGAATCCTACTGAGCGATTCCAGGCATCGTATGGTACAATGGGGAACGTCGGTAGTGATTACAAGTGACGTTTCCCATACTTTCCTCAGCTCACCCCACGATGCCTTACCAGGATCCTTCTGTGAGATTGGGTTTTTAGGATTCTTGTTCACTTATCCTACAGGGTTTTTCTGTTGCGACGGCGTTTCTGCCGCGTAACGTTCTCAATCTCATTTACGATCTGTAGGAGGATCCAAATGAACAACAAGCTTTATGTCGGCAACCTCTCGTACGACACCAACGAAGATACTCTGCGCCAGGCCTTCAGCCAGGCCGGGAATATCGTCTCGATCTCGATCCCAATGGATCGCGTGACCAACCGTCCGCGTGGCTTTGCATTCGTGGAGATGGAATCGCCCGCCGAGGCATTGAAGGCCATCAAGCTCTGCAACGGCCAGGAAGTGGATGGCCGGCAGATCAAGGTGAACGAAGCAAGGCCGCAAGAAGCCCGCAGCGCCGGCCCGCGCCGCAGCGACAGTCGCTGGTAAGCGCTTTTCACTGCATCAACGTAAAGGCTCCCGCTCAAGATGAGCGGGAGCCTTTTTATTTTTAGCTCCCTGGCGCGTCGGTGTGGGGTCGGATCTGCGCCACGCGCGCGGCCGCCTCGCGCACCGGCACCCCTTCTAATAGCTCCACCGGCACCTCCCACCCTGGCTCATAAAGCGGACCCATTTGCGCCGCCAGCAAGGCGCGGCGCAAACGCACCACGTCGGAGCGCAACCCATCAATCTGGTTGGCCTCCAGGTAAGGTTTCAGGCCTTCACCATACTGATCGAGTGCGCGGATCAAATTCAACGCAGCAAGGTCCAATAACAAAATGTCGTCTTCGTGCATAAACAGCCTCCTCTAACCAAGCTTGTAAGCAACACCATACCCGCCGCGTGGCAAGCGCCAGCCGATATTAGACTCCGGGCATCCCACGCGGCAGCTTCCACATTCCACACACGATTGATAACTCACAATCATCTTGCCATCTTCTGCATCACGCCGATAAACGCCCGCCGGGCAAAAATAGAGGCACGGGGCGTCCTGGCACTTCAAACACACAGCCTGATCTTTGATCCACAAATGCGCGACCGATTCATCTACGTAGAACTTGACGGAGACGAGCTTGTCATCGACGTTCGCATTCGGGATGGTCTCGCGCTCCTCCTCCGAAAGCACCACCTTATCGTTCTTTTTCATCTCTCCAGGCCTCCTACGCTGAACAGGTCAGCCGCGCATGGCATGCAACAACCCGAATACATCACGCACCACCCCCGGCAACGAGCGGCGCTCGCGCAACATGCCCAGGATGCCGCGCTCCATCTCCGCCTTGGGGGTATTGTGCGAAGAGAAGAAGCGCATCACGGCGTCGTTGGCGAAGGTCGTATAGGTGCGCAGGAAGCTTGGGTCGTCGCCCAGGAAATCCATCACGTGCCGATATTGTTTCAGGTCGCGTAAGACGAAGCTCTGTTGCAGCCTGCGCCGATATTCACTCAGCGATGCCGCCGAGAAATCGTTGCGCCGGTGCGCTTCCAGGGCCGTCTCGCCGGCAAACTTGCCGGCCGCCATCGCCAGGTTGGTGCCCTCGCGGAACAGCGCGTCCACCATCCCGGCGGCATCACCGGCCACCATCACGCCATCCGCATAAAGCGTCGGCATGCGATCATAGCCCATCTCGGGGATCAGGTGTGCGCCATATTCCAATAGCTCGCCGCCTTCCACGTAGTGGCGGATGATCGGGTGGCGTTTGAAACGCTCCAGGATGTCGTAGGGGCGCAGCCGGAACTTGACGAACTCCTCCAGCAGCATGCCCAGGCCGATGGAGATGGCCGACTTATCGGTGTACAAAAACGCCGTGCCGGGCAGCCCCAACGTCGCATCGCCATAGATGTCGAGCGCGAGCCCCTCGTCATCGCCCGCCAGCCCGAAGCGCGTCTCAATCTCCTTGGCCGGGAAGCCAAGCGTCTCTTTCACCGAGAGCGCCACGAACTTGGGCGGCAAATCCGTCGGGGCCAGCTTCAGCTTTTGCGTCAGCAGGTTATTCACGCCTTCGGAGATGATCACCACCGGCGCATAGACGTCGCCCTCGGGCCGGTCGGTCTGCACGCCGATCACGCGTCCCTTTGCGTCACGAATGAAATCCGTCACGGTGGTGCGGCAAATCAGCAACGCGCCCAGCGCCACGGCCTGCCGCGCGAACCACGGGTCGAAGCGTGCACGCAACGCCGTGTATGATTCGGCGGGTCGCTTCTTATATTCTTCGCTCTTATGCGTCAGGCGCACCACACTGCCCTGCCCCAGGATCCAGTAACCCTGATCGGTCACGGGCCGCTCGAAGGGCGGCTGGCGGCCCATAAAATCGGGCAATACGTCGGCCAGCGCCTTGGTATAGAGCACGCCGCCAAAAAAGTTCTTGGCCCCGGCAAAGCGGCCACGCTCGATCACGATCACCTTCAGTCCTGCGCGGGTCATGGTGATGGCAGCCGAGATACCCGAAGGCCCCGCGCCCACGACGATTGCGTCAAAAGTAATCCTGTCAGCCATGCTTCGCCCTCCCGACCTGCCTGATCAACTCCGGCACCACCTGGTTCAAATCGCCCACGATGCCCAGCGTCGCGATGTTGAAAATCGGCGCATCGGCATTGGTGTTGATGGCCAGGATGAAGTTGGAGCCCGCCATGCCCACGCGATGTTGCACCGCGCCCGAGATGCCCGCCGCGATGTAGAGCTTGGGCCGCACGGTCTTGCCCGTCTGGCCCACCTGGTGCGCCGGCGATATCCAGCCCGCGTCCACCGCAGGGCGGGTAGCACCGACCACGCCGTTCAATGACTCGGCCAGTTCACCCAGCATTGCAAACCCTTTCGCGCCGCCCACACCCTGGCCGCCAGCCACAACCACGTCGGCATACTCCAGGTTCATCTGTTCCTGCGAAGGGATGAGCCGCACCAACTTCACAGCCACCTGGTCTTCGCTCATCCCCAGGCTCTCGCAAACGAGTTCGCCCTCGGCCTGCATGGCCGGCACAGGCATGGGCAACACACGCGGACGCACCGTGGCCATCTGCGGGCGACGCACGCGACACAAAATCGTCGCCATCAGATTGCCGCCGAAGGTCGGTCGTGTGGCAGCCAGGATTTTCTTGTCGGGGTCAATCGCCAACTCGGTGCAATCGGCAGTCAACCCCGTGCCTACGCGCGTGGCGATGCAACTTGCCAAATCGCGCCCAAGCGTCGTCGCGCCGATGAGAAATATTTCGGGCCTGTACTTTTGCACCAAAGTGCTGATGCCGAAGGCGTAGGGCGCGTTGCGATAGTGCGCCACCACCGGGTCGTCGATCATATAGACGCGCTGTGCGCCATAGCGGAAGGCCTCGCCGGCAATGGCCCGCACGCCCGACCCAAGCAACACGGCTTCAACCACGCCACCTTCCAGCGCAGCGGCCAGCCGGCCGGCCGCGCCCAGCAGTTCCCATGTCACGGGATGCACCCGGCCCTCTTCCTGCTCGATGAGCACCCAGATGCGTTTAGAAGTTGTTTGCTCCATCCGCCATCACCCTTGCAGGCGCACGTCGCCCAGCACGCCTGCCTCGTCAATTTGCCCTAGCGCGAACGCCACCGCTTCTGCCACGCCCTTCTGCGCTGCATCCAATTTTGCGCCGCCCTTCGCCGCCGGCGGGGTATAGGCCTTGCCCACGATGGTGGGCGAGCCCTTCAGACCGATAGCGCCCAGGTCGAACGGCAGCGGGTCGCTGGCGCTCCATACCTCGGGCTGATAATGCGCCGCCCGGATCAAGCTTGGTAAAGGGGCCTGTGCAATTTCGGCGATCTCGTTCTCCACCGTCAACAAGACGGGCAGCGAGGACTGCAACACCTCATAGCCCTGCTCCACTTTGCGTTGCACCACGATGGTGCGCGCCTGCATGTCGATGGATTCGATCTTCACTGCGCAACTGATGAGCGGCACGCCCAGGCGCGTCGCCACGCCTGGGCCCACCTGCGCCGTGTCGCCATCGATGGCCTGCTTGCCAAACAGGATGACGTCCACCGGCTCTTGCTTGCGCAGCGCGTCGATGGCATGCGCCAGCACATAGGACGTCGCCAATGTGTCAGCACCCGAAAACTTACGATCCGAAATGAGCAGCGCCCGGTCGGCGCCTTGCTCCACGCATTCCGTGAGCGCGGCGAGTGCCCCCGGCGGGCCCATCGTCAACACGGTGACCCTGCCGCCCAATTGTTCCTTCAGACGCACCGCCGCTTCCAGCGCATGCGCGTCATACGGGTTCAGAATGGCCGGAACACCTTCGCGGATCAACGTGCCCGTTTCCATGTTGATCCGCACATTCGTGGTATCCGGGACTTGCTTGACTGCCACGATGGCGTGCATCGAAATTCTCCTTATGCAGCGGCAGAGGAGTTCACCGCTACGTGAATTTCACTCGTTATGCCCTTATGCATTATCGACCAGGCTGAAACACACTACAACCGGCCTATCATTGCTACAATCGCACATAAACAGCATAGCACCAGCTTCTGGAACACGCCCCGGGATGGGGTCAACTTTGTTAGAGGAGCATCCAAATGCAATCACAAGAGCAACGAAATCGCCAGTTCCTCACCGATTTGTTTGCCGGCCCATTTCGCGGGCACGCCATCATCATGGACCCCGAGCGCGGCCCGGCGCCCTATCCCGGCGACTATGCCGTGTCCGATAGGCCGCTGGCAGATTGGCTGCCCTATCTGCTGGATGATTACGCGGCGCAGGTGCGGCTACTGGAGAAGCTCGATCACGACGGCGTGCCCTACGCACGGCTGACCACCGGCACGGGCATCTTCGCTGCGGCGTTTGGTTGCCCGATCCACTTTTACGCCGACTCGCCCGCCGCCGCGCGGCCAATCGTCTTCAGCCCCGAAGAGGCCGATGCCCTACCGATGCCAGGCCTGGATGCGCCCACCATCGCGCGCGTGTTCGAGATGGCCGAACTGGTGCGCCGGCACGTCGGCCCACAGGTGCCACTGGGTGTGCCCGACATTCAGAGCGCCTTCGACATCGCCTCGCTAATCTGGAACAAAGAAGACATCTACCTGGCGTTGATCCAAAACCCCGACGCCGTGAAGCGGTTGGTGAACAAGTGCCAGGTGCTGTTGAAGCAATTCTTCGATGCGTTTAAGCGTGCCGTCCCCGAATGCAACCTGTGTCACTGCCCCAACGCGTGGGCGCCGCCCGAACTGGGCGTGTGGCTCTCGGAGGACGAGGCCGGCAGCATGTCGGTGAAGATGTTTGAAGAGTTCTGCCTGCCCAACCTGAATGACCTGAGCGACACGTATGGCGGGCTGTTTATGCACTGCTGCGCCACAGCCGATCATCAATATGGCAGCTTCAAAAAGATTCACACCCTGCGCGCCTTGAACCGGGTGTTCCAGTCACCGGGGCCGCGCCCAGCTATCGAGGCTTTCTCGGGCCAGGCGGTGCTCATGGTCGCCTGGACAAACGAAGAAGACGTGGGTAAATTGCTAGATATGACGCTGCCCAATACGCGCCTGCTGCTAAATATGCCGGCCCAACCGCTCGACGAAGCGCAACGCACCTACGAACGATTACGCGCACGATGTCCCAGGTTGGGCTAGAGGATCGAATGAACGTGCGGCCTGAACTGATCAACTGGATACGCGATGCGCTGGATCGCCTGTTCGACCTAGCCTTCCTGCGCCATCACGTGCATGCCGCCTGCATCCAGGGCCGTTACGACGACGGCACGGCCTTCCAGGAGGCGTGCCTGAACGTCATCAAACAATTGAAACCGCCGTTGAACGTCCCCACCAGTTCTCCGGCCTGGCGCATTTATAACGTGCTGAACCTGCGCTATGTGCAGGGCCTGTCGCAAGCCGAAACGGCGGCGCAACTGGGCATCGGCCCGCGCCAGATGCGCCGCGAGCAACAGCGCGCCATCCGCGCCGTCGCGGTGCTCTTGTTCCCTGATGAAGAACCGGGCGGCACCACCACGCCGGCCGAGACAATCGCCCTGAGCCCCGAGACGCCTGCGCACGAGTTCAGCCACCTGCACGACCTATTGCGCTCCACGCTGCTGCTTTTTAACCCCGTACTGGAACAGCAACAGATTCACGTGACGCTCGCAGCACCGCCTTCCATGCCGGCGGTGCACGCCAGCCAGATGGTTTTGCGCCAGTTGCTGGTGAGCAGCATCAGTTGGATGCTGCGCAACGTCAACGACGCCAACGTCAACATTGAGGCGACCATCGAACGCAGCAAGATCATCGTCACGTTCGGCAAACCGCGCCCACAGGCGGATGCGGCGCAGGATGAGCTGGCCACGGTACGCCAGTTGGCCGGCTTGATCGGCGCGACGATGCGCCGGGATGATTCACCCGAACGTGCCAGCCTGCAACTGGACCTGCCCACCAATGATGCGCGCTGCGTGCTGATGATCGACGACAACCTGCACGCGATCCAACTGGTTCAGCGTTACCTGCAACAGAGCGACGACTTTTACCTGGTGCCCGTGAGCAACCCACAGGATGCGCTGCGCCAGGTCATCGCCACCTACCCGGCCTGCATCTTGCTCGACGTGATGATGCCCGAACACGACGGTTGGGAATTGTTGACCCTCTTCAGGGCGCACCCCGATACGTCCAAAATTCCGATCATCGTCAGCTCCATCTTGAAGGAAGATGAGCTTGCGCGCACGCTGGGGGCCACGGCGGTGCTGACCAAGCCGTTCACCGCCGCGCAACTCATCACGTTGCTCAAGACGGTCACCGGCGGTTAGCGCGGCGTGATGGTGATGCCCGGCAACATGAGCTGCAGCAGGCAGGCCACCGCCTGGGTCAGTTCGCGCGCCGTCAGGCCGGGCTGGCGAAGCACGTTCAGGTAGGGCGTGATGAGCATATTCCCCGATGCTTCTTGCCCGCTGACGATGCAGACCGGGATATTGCGCAACCCCGGCTGTCCGTCGATTTCGTCCAGCACGTCGAAGCCACTGGTGCCGTCCAGCTTCAGGTCCAACAGGATGCCATTGATCTTCGAAACATCCGCCTCGCCGGCGGCCAGCAGGTGCAAATAGGCCAGCGCCTGTTCGCCGCTGCGCATCTCCACCGGGATGATCGCGTCATAGCCCTGGCGCGCTTCATCCGCCAGCGAGCGCAGCAAGCGCCCCATCAGGTGCAGCGCATCCTCATCGTCTTCAATCACCAAAATGTGCGCGGGCATCGCCGGTCTATGATGCGCAGGCTGGCCGAACTGCGCATTCGTGGGCGCTTGCAGGCCGCCGCCCAACATCTCGCTCACCACTTCCGATAGTCGTTCGCGCGTGATGGGCTTGATCATGTAGTGCCGGATGGCCTGTGCCGCGTTTTCGGCCTCAGCGGGCTGGCGCCCTGGGCCAATGGGGAACTCGGGCAAGTAACACGAGATCACTGGGACATTCTTGAAGTGCTCCAGCAACTCCCGGTCCATCGGCGTGGCCGAAGGCGGCTGATTGATGAGAATCGTTTCGGGCGGGGCACTGGCTGAGAGCGACAGCAGTTCTGTCGTGTTACGCACCGGGCAGATGCGAATGCCCTCCAGGCGATGCTCCAACAGGCGCGAGAGCAGCGGCGCGCGCTCCACTACGGCCAACACGCCCAGCTCCTGGCGATGTACCTGGCGCAGCGTGCCGCTGGTTGGGGCGTCGGGTGGGGGCGGCACCACCGGCAAGGTGAAATAGAAAGTGCTGCCTTTGCCCAGTGTGCTCTCCACCCACATCCGCCCGCCATGCAACTCTACAAAGCGTTTGCTGATCGTGAGCCCCAGCCCGGTGCCGCCCAAGTGCTTGGCCGAGCGGTCGATCTTCGTAAACGGCTCAAAGATGCGCTGCAAATCTTCGGGGGCGATCCCGACGCCCGTATCGCTGACCGAGATCACCACGGCGGAAGGATGCGCGCCCGGGTCCGTGGCCTGGTAGGCGCTCACGCTGATCGTGCCATGCTCGGTGAAGCGCATCGCGTTGTTCACCAGGTTTAGCAACACCTGGCGGATGCGCGTCTTATCGGCGTAGATTTCGGGCAGCTCCGGCGCTACGCGCAGCGCCAGCGTTAGGCCGTGCGACTGCGCCAGTTGCGCAAAATCCTCCAACGCGCCCTGGATGAAGCCGTCGAGGCGCATCGGCTCGCGGGTGATCGTCATATAGGCGACGTCCATCTGGCTCAGATCCAGGATGTCGTTCACCAACTTCAGCAGGTGCTGCGCGTTCTGGTGGATGACGTGAATGTCGGCCAGTAGGCCCGGCGGCATGCGGCGCATGTTATACGTCTCGGGCGCGTTCAAGATGATGTCGCTGAAGCCGATGATCAGGTTCAGCGGGGTGCGCAGTTCGTGGCTCACGCTCGCCGCGAACTCTTGCTTGGAGCGCCGCGCATCCTCGGCAAATTTGCCCATGATCTCCAGTTGCTCGTTGGCGCGCGCCAGGGCAAAGCTGGTCTGGCCGAGCGATTTCAACGCCGCCGCCAGTTCCGCGCTCTGATGCCGCTGTTGTTCGGCCTGTTGATGCGCCAGTTCATATCCTTCGCTCATCCAGCGCAGCGATTGAAATAGCGCACGCGACACCAGGTGCGTGATCAACACCAGCCCCACCTGGGGCAAGGCAAACGCGAGCAGGCTATCCACAAGCGCGCCATCCCACCCCAGGTGAAACAATGCCACCGAAACAATCGCCACCCCAGCCAATGCCCAGCCCATTGCAGGGCCCACCAGCACCGTAGCCAATACACAGGTCGTGCCGATCCACACCGGGCCGAACGAGTCGGGCCGCAACAGGTAGCACACCAGCGCCACGCCCCACAGGCTCAGCGCGCAAATCCAGAGCGCCTCTCTCACGTGCCCGCTCATGCCGATCATCATACAGGCGGCCCCGATGACGAGCACAACGCCAAAAGCGGCGGCAATCAGCCAATCGGGACGGATGGGGCTATACGACAGGCTATAGGCAATGCCGCACCAACCGAGCACGATGAGCAACACTTGCAATTTATGCAAGATGTCGGCACGCAAATCGAGGATTTCGGCCTGGAACTTCGCGTGAGAGGCTTCTTCGCCGCCGGGCTGGCTAAACAGGAACTCGCGCATCGCATAGAAATTGTATGCGCGGAATGGGTGCGGCACCAGCGATCATCATCCATCGTGCCGCGGCCGGCGGCGTTCATTTGCATGGAGCCATCCACGAATCTGCGCGAATGGATACGAATTAGGCACGTGCTTCTACCACATCCATTAGAAAGTTTTTAAAAGGGGAGGTGCATTGGGCATTTCCCGCACGTAGCGCATCAATCACGGCGTTGCGCCAACCCCATCCCGGACGTGCACATCACCCGCATCACTCGCTGCGGTGTCATTCCGAGCGCAGCGAGGAATCCTGGTCGTGCTCCGCGAGAGACATCGCTGTGGAAGCGTGGTTCCATCCAACACGCGCGCCGGTGACAACTCGGATTCCTCATGCGCCATGGCAGCCTGGCACGATTCTCGTCACGCGGCGCACTCGGAATGACAGCGCCGTTGGATCAGAGCAGATGACCTTTTGAAACAGTCTCCTAGAGGATTCGATTCGCGCCAAGTTGCGGACGAAGGAGGGGTTGATTCGTAGGGGCAATTGCTTCCTACTCCGTCTCGCCAAGCTTGATGGCCTGGAAGATCTTCAAACGGCGCAGGAAGAGCAACAACCCGGCCAGCGCGACGGCGGAGAGCACGCTGACGGCCCCATAGACCAGCGCCAGCCTTTGCGCATCGGTGAGCACCAACAAGGGCACGGCGTGGCGCACGCCAATGGCCGGCCCCTGCAAGAGCGGCAGATAGAGTGCACTTGCGCCAAAGCCCAGCGCGCTGCCCGCCCCAACCCCGGCCAGGAACAGCACCGCCAGGTCCCAGGCCAGGCTGAGCGCCATCTGCCACTGATTGAAGCCCAGCGCGCGCAATACCCCGAACTCCACAAAGCGACGGCGGAAAGAGAAGGCGTAGTAGAGGAATAGCCCCAGCACCGTCAGGATGATGGCGGTGATGATCCCTGCGCTCAGCAGGCCGAACAAACCCTGCCGCGCGGGTTGCGTCTGTTCGCGTTCGATCAACTCGCGCGCGTTGCGATAGTCCCAATCGCTATGGTCAACCTGGCGCAGTTGCTTCTCCACGTCTGCGGGGCTGGCATTGGACGCCAGGCTCAGCAACACGTCGTAAGGGGCCTGCCCGCCGGCCTGCTCGAAGAGATAGTCCAGGTTGCCCACGAACGCCGGGCCGGGGGTTTTATCATCGGGCAATGCTGTGGGCCAGGATTTGTAAGTGCCCACCACCTTGAACGCCACGTGCACCTGGCTATCGGGCAGCGCCACCGTCACGTTGATCTGGTCGCCGATGCCAAGCACATGCTTGCGCAACGTCTCTTCGGAGATCAGCACCCCATCCGGCGCGCCGGCCAGCGCATTCATCAACGCGCCAAGCGGCTGCGCGGCAAAGTCCGTGCGCCAGAACGTGGTGCGGGCAAACTGATCCCAGTCGATCCCGATGAATTGCGACGTCTCATCGTCGCCCACGCTGAACTGGGGCGAAAGAGGATAACGCCCCAGGCGCGTGGCCGAGCGAACGGCGCCCACCTGCGCATAGTCGGAGATGGGCAAAAAGACCCAGCGCGGCCCATCCTCCGCCTTTTGCGTGTCGCGCCCCGAGATGCGGTCGGGGGCAAAGTTCACCTGGCCGGAATCGTCTGCTGGCGCAGCAGCGGTGCTGGCGAGCATGGCGCGGTTATCCTGGCCGGTGCCAACCAGCCGCGCATCCGCGCCCACGCTGAAATAGGTTTCCTGGTCAAGCTGGCGATCCAGCGTTGCGGCCATTGAGGAAGTGAAGATCGCCAGGCCCAACGTCAGGGCGAGCAGGAGCACCGGCGCGGTGTAGTAACCCGGCGAGCGCGCCAACTGGCGAAAGGCCAGCACCGTCGATGCGCCAGGCAAGTGCCCCAACACGGCGGCCAGCAGGCGCAACAGCAGCGGCAGGCAACGGATGAACAACAACGTCAACCCAAGCATGCTCGTCACGGCCACGATGAAGAGCGACGGATTGTTGAACGGGTCACCGGCGCCGCTCGCCAGGCCGGGGATATCCACGTAGCCCTGACGCCGCAAAAGATAGGTGCCATAGCCGGCCGGGATCAGCAGCAGCAGGTCCAGCCCTGCGCGTTGCCACCAGGGTGCGCGCAAGGCACGCGCGCGTTCCAGCTTCTGGCTGACAATCGTATGCGCCGAGACCTCCAACATGGGCAGCACCGTCACCACCACGCTGATGCCCGCCGCGAGCAAGCCGAAGAACGCGCTGGTGGGCGTCGGGCTGACGGGCAGCCATTCCGTGCCGGTGAACTGGAAGAAGCTGCGCGCCTTGCCCATCCACTGCGCGCTGAACATGGCGACGGGCGTAGCAAGGATGAAGCCCATGCTCACCAGGATGCACGACTGCACCAGCGTGATCGCCAGCACCTGCGCGCGCGTCGCGCCACGGCTGCGCAACACCGCCGTCTCGTTGCGCTGGCTGCTGGCACGCTGATTGGCGACCAGCAGCACAAACGCAAAAGCCAGCACGAACAGCGGCACGCTGAGCGCATAGAGCCGCAACATCAAGGCGCTGCTGTCTTCCTGGTAACTTTGCAGGCGGCTCAGCGGCGACGCGCTGACGCTCAGGTTCACGGCATCGTCGCCCGCCAGCCGCGTGACCGTCTTGATGCGTTCGATCAACCCCGGCACGCCCCACACGCGCACACTGCTGCCGTCAAAATCGCTGAGCCACAGCACCTCGGCCAGGTTCTTTTGCAATGCCGGGCCGAGGCGCCCGACCAACGTGCCCTCCGGCACCAACAACATCTGCTCCAACAGGCTGGGGCGATAGAACCAATACACCTCGTAGGGGTCCGTGGGTTCCCACGTGCCGGCAATCCGCACCGGCACCTGAATAGCCTGGTAATCGCTCTGGCCGCTCACGGCAAACAGGCGATCGCCGATCTGAAGCCCCGTCAGGTCGGCCAGGCTTTTACTCACCAGCACCTCCACCGGCCCGTCGGACGCCGCCAGCGCGGGCAGATGCCCCTCCACCACGCGGATGTGCTTATCAAAGTCGGTGAGCGAAGTGATGGGGATGCGCAACAGCGGCTCGCGTTCGTGATCGTAAGTCGTGCCGCTCTCATCGGCGGGGAAGAGGCGCAGGTTGGTCGTCTGATAGTAACGCGTCAGCGCGCGGTTGGGCAGGCCGAGCAAATTGGGCAACTCACGCGTCACGAACTGGTCGGCGCGGGCGGTATCGGCCAGTGTTACCGGCTGTGAAGAAAATGGCACGTAACGGAACATGAATGCAAAGGCCGGCAGGCGCGTGCCGCTGGTGCTATTCAACCCCAACGTGTTGACCATGACGCGATGGTAAACCGCGTCGGCATACATTGGCACCGCCAACGCGAGTGAAAGGACGGCTACCACCCCCACCAATTCGGCAATCGTGAGACGGCGATTCGCCACCAGGCGTCGCCAGGCAACGATGAAGATGGCAATGAACCTACCCAAGACTCTGCGCATAGCAAAACCGGGACAAGGATGCGTGTATTTATACGGCGGTTGGACACAGCAAGGCTGCTACGCAAAAAGTGTAGCACTGCAACTGATTGGATGGAATTAGCATGACCTCACAAAGTCCTAAGCATGACCGTAGGCCACTTGCGCAGGCCCGCACGCCACCGTACACTTTTTTCTTACCAGGACGCTCACTCCCCCCGGTGTGACGCGCCTCTGCCGTTTTCCACATCCGCTTTGCATATCACAAAAGTAAGTAAAAGGAGCAGAGCCATGAAACGCGAAGAGGTGAGTAAGCATACCAAATTCTCCCGGCGCAATATGCTCAAGATTATGGGCGCTGCGACGGGAATCGCCGCGTTGAGCGCGTGCGGCACCGCTGCCACCACCGCCCCGCCGGCCGAACAACCCACCGCCGAAGGCGCAGCCGCGGCTGCGGCGACCGAAGCGCCTGCCGCGCAATCGGCCACCACCGGCGAGAGCAAATGGGCCAAGGTGTCGAAGCTCAGCCCGAAAGCCGACTGGACCCCCACCTACCCGGCCACCAAGCCGTATGACCCACCGGTCGAGATTTTGATCAAGGCCAACGGCGGGTACAAATGGAAGGAAGGCGAGAGTTATACAGAGAACCCCTACGCCTGGATGCGCTCGGAATTGCTTGGCCTGAAGTATGACATCAAGTGGGAAGCGTATGGCGACATCGCCACCCAAAAATTGAAGGCCGACCTGGCCGCCAACGATCCGCCGGATATGTGGGTATCCAGCGGCAGCGACCTGACGCAGTTGATCAGCGACGACGTGATCGAAGACATCACCGCCATCTGGGAAGCAAACGCATCGCCGCTGGTGAAAGAGAAGAAACTCTACCCGAAGGGCGATAACTGGATTCCCGCCACCCGTGGCGGCAAGATCTATGGCGTCGCTTTCTCCTACGGCCCGGCCTACAACGTGGACAACATTGGTTTCATCCGCCAGGACTGGCTGGACAAAGCCGGGTTGAAGATGCCCACCACGGTGGACGAAATCACCAGCGTGATGAAGGCGTTGAAGGACCAAAAGATCACCACCTACGGCATCAACACCTGCAAGAACCTGGTCACCTGGCACAACAGCCTGGACCCGATCTTCGGCGCATACGGCGTCATGCCGGGCCAGTGGCGCAAAGCCGCCGACGGCACGTTGCAATACGACAGCATCCAGCCGGCGGTGAAGACGGTGCTGGGCATCGCCCGCCAGTGGTATGCCGACGGCCTGATGGACCCCGACTACTACACGAAGGGCGAAGGCGACGTGGACTCGAACTTCAGCCAGGGCAAAGTGGCGATGCGCTTCTCGCCCTGGTGGGCGCAAGGGTCGGCCAACGACATGGAAAAGAGCGACCCAAGCGTCAAGTGGGCCTTGATGCCCTACCCGAAGGGGCCGGATGGACTGCAAGGGCGCAAGGCTTCGGGGCTGGTCGGCCCGGCAGTGGTGTTTAAGAAGGGCTTGGACCAGAAGAAGATCGAAGCCGCCATCGCCGACCTGAACTTTGAGATGGACCTGCACGTGAATTGGGAGAAGTACCAGCAATACGGCCACGCCGCCGGCAACGGCACCCGCTGGCTGGAAAACTACGAATACGTGTGGGACGGCGACAACGTCAAGCTGACGGATACGCCCAGCATCTATAGCATGGCCGACGAAATCGGCTTCACCTTCCCCTGGGTGTGCTACCCCGATTACCAGATCGACGTGTACAAGATCATGGGCACCTGGTGGAGCCTGGCCGACGACAAGCTCAATAAGTCGATGGCCTGCTTCGTAAAAGGCGGCGGCGACAAGGGCTCCAAGAACTCCATCGACGCCTACCAGGCCGTGTACGACACGATCAAACTGGCAATCGACACCGACTATAAAGCGCCACCGACCGATGAGATGGCGAAAGTCGCCAGCGACATCAGCAAGATCGAGAACGAAACCTTCAACGCCATCGTCGTCGGCAACAAGCCGCTCGATGCGTTCGATGAGTTCGTGACGGAATGGAAAGCATCCGGCGGCGACGTCTGGACGGAAGGCGTCAACGAATGGTATAAGAGCACTGCCAAGTAGCGCCGGATTCACCTTGCATTCGGCTACCGCAACGGCGGAGCAGGCCCCCAAGCGGGCCGGCCTGCTCCGTTCCATGTTTGCGACGTCGCGTCGATGTGTGTCGCGTGGCGCCCGTTTTGAACGAGTATTGCTATGATCCAATCACCACCGTCACCTCTGATGAGTTCGGCGGCTGCTGCCAGGCAGGCCGCCGGCACTGCAAAGCCTTCGCTAAAGAAAACGCTGCGCCAACACTGGCTGCTCTATGTGATGCTGCTGCCCGCGCTCACGCTGCTGGTGCTATTTAGCTTCTACCCGCTGCTGGGCATCGTGATCGCATTTCTGGATTACAAGCCCACGCGCGGCTTCACGGGGTCGGAGTTTGTCGGCCTGAAGAACTTCGTCGAGATTTTCACCATGCGCGACGCATGGCCACTCTTCCGCAACACCATCGTGATCGCCGTGGGCAAGATGGTCTTCGGCACGCTCGTCTCGCTGGTGTTCGCGCTGATGGTGCACGAAGTCGCACAGCGCCTCTTTAAGCGCGTGGTGCAGACGATGACGACGCTGCCGCACTTCCTCTCGTGGGTCATCATCGGCGGCGTGATGGTGCAGGTGCTTGCCAGCGCCGGGCCCATCAACAACGTGCTCATCGCCATCTTCGGCAGTAAACCGATCAAGTTCCTGGGCGACCCGGCCGTCTTTCCCTGGACCGTCATCCTGTCGGAAACGTGGAAGGAGTTCGGCTTCGGCGCGGTGATCTACCTGGCGGCGCTCACCGGCATCAACCCCGAACTTTACGAGGCCGCCGCCGTGGACGGCGCGGGCCGTTGGGCGCGCCTGCGCAGCATCACGTTGCCGGGAATTTCGTCCATCGTCATCCTGCTCTTGTGTCTGAACCTTGGCAACGTGTTGAACGCCGGCTTCGAGCAGATCCTGGTGCTGTCCAACCCGGTCGTGTATTCCACCGGGGACATCATCGATACCTGGGTCTATCGGCAAGGTTTGGTGCAGAGCGAATATAGCCTGTCCACCGCGTTGGGCCTGGTGAAATCAGTCATCGGCTTCGTCCTGATTCTGCTCTCGTACTACCTGGCAGACAGGCTGGCGAACTATCGCATTTTCTAAGGGAGCAAGACAATGGTACGTGATCGGAGCTTATCCTACCGGATCGTAGATTGGATCATTTACGTGCTGCTGACGCTGATGGCGCTGGCGTGCCTGCTACCATTCGTGCACCTGCTGGCCAAGTCTTTCAGCGACCGCCAGTCCGTCTCGGCAGACGTCGTTTCATTCTGGCCCATCGGCTTCAACACCGAGAACTATGCCTACATCCTGAGCAACCGGCAATTCCTGGGCTCGTTTGGCGTCTCCACGGCCAGGGTGCTGCTGGGCGTGGTGCTGACGTTGTTCATCACCGTCATCACCGCCTATCCATTGTCGCGCGACCGCATCCACATGCCGGGCCGCACGGCCATCAAGGTGCTGTTCCTGATCGGCATGTTGTTCAGCGCCGGGCTCATCCCCTATTTCCTGGCCGTCCGCAACCTGGGGCTGTATAACAACTTCCTCGTGCTGGTCATCCCCGGCGCGTTGAGCATCTTCAACGTGATCGTGGTGATGAACTTCTTCCGCGGCATCCCGGTGGAATTGGAGGAGGCTGCGCTGCTGGATGGCGCCTCGCACCTGGACATCCTCTTCCGCGTGTTCATCCCCGTATCGTTGCCGGTGCTGGCAACTGTCACGCTCTTTACGGCGGTGGGACACTGGAACGCCTGGTTCGACGGCATCGTGTTCCTCTCCAAGTCCGAAAGCTGGCCGCTGCAAAGCTTCATGTACACCGTGGTCACCAGCCGAATGCTGGAGTGGCAAACGTCCACCATCGGCCTGGGCCAGCAGAACGCCGCCCAAAGCGCGCAGTCGTTCCTGAACGCCACGCCGCAAGGGCTGGTGGCGGCCATGATCTTCATCGCCTCGCTGCCGATCATGCTGGTCTACCCGGTATTGCAGCGCTATTTCGTCACAGGGCTGACCATCGGATCGGTCAAGGGCTAGACGACGTTGCGAGGGTGGATATTGACGGTCACCGCGCGGGCGTAAAGCCCGCGCCTACCATTCGCGCATTGATGTCTAGGTAGGCGTAGGATTCATTCCTGCGCTACCAGGCGACGTGGCGTAAAGCCCGCGCCTACCGTTGGCACGTCGATAGTCCGGGTAGGCGCAGGATTCATTCCTGCGCTACTGCGTGGATTACCTTTGTAGACACTTTTTAAACAACCTTGATTTGCGTCGGCGATTCACGATCACCGACAAGAAGGCCTGGCATGATGAATGAATCTATGAACGTCTATGTTGCGACGAACGGCAACGATACATGGAGCGGGCGATTGCCCGGCCCGAACTCAGATGCGACAGACGGACCATTCGCCACGCTGGAAGCGGCACGCGATGCACTCCGCAGCATCAAACCACGCGGCGCTACCGTCTGGCTGCGCACCGGCACCTATTCCCTGACGCAGACGTTTTCGCTCGGGGCACAAGATTCCGGAACACCGGATGCGCCTATTGTCTATCGCGCATATGCGGACGAACGCGTGCGCCTGCTGGGCGGCAAGCCGATCACGCACTTCACACCTGTGACGGACCCGACCATCCTGGCTCGCCTGGATGACGCCGCTCGCTCGCATGTCGTGGAGGCGGACCTGCGCGCCGCCGGCATCACCGACCTTGGGCAGTTTCACTCGCGTGGGTTCAACCGGCCCATCACACCGGCTCACCTGGAGCTATTCTTCAACGACGCGCCGATGACCGTCGCGCGCTGGCCTAACGAGGGGTTCGTGCACATCGCCGGCTGGCCGTCCGAAGCAGGCCATGACGACGAACACGGCAAGGACATCGGCGCGCTGGACCAGGGCTTCTTCTATGAGGGGGATCGCCCGCGCGGCTGGAAGTCGCTCGACGATATCTGGCTGCACGGCTACTGGGCATGGGATTGGGCCAACTCGTATGAACAGGTCGCGTCGATTGACCTTGAGCGACGACTGATCAAAACGGCGCCCCCGCAGGGGCACTACGGGTTTCGCACCGGCAACCGCTACTTCTTCCTGAATGTGCTGGAAGAGTTGGACGCGCCGGGCGAATACTACGTGGATCGCGCCAGCGGCAAGCTCTACTTCTACCCGCCCGCGCCATTGGAGGGCAGCGAAGCGCTCGTCTCGGTGCTCGCGGGGCCGTTGATACAGGCGCAAGGGGCATCCTACGTCATGCTGCAAGGGCTGACCCTGGAAGCCGGGCGCGGCACGGGCGTCTGGATCGAAGGCGGAGAACACGTGCAGGTGACGAGCTGCACCTTGCGCAACCTGGGCAATCACGCCGTGCAGATCGACGAGGGCCTGGCGCACGCTGTGACGAATTGTGAGATCTATGGCACCGGCGACGGCGGGGTATTCGTCAGCGGCGGCGAGCGCGCCACGCTCACCTCATGCGAGCACCTCATCCACAACAATCACATCCACCACCTCAGCCGCTGGTCGCGCTGCTACACACCGGCGATCCACGCCTCGGGCGTGGGCGTGCACATGACGCACAACCTGATTCACGATCTGCCGCACAGCGCCATCATCTTCTGGGGCAACGAGATGCGCGTGGAGTTTAACCACATCCACCACGTGACGTTGGAAACCGCCGACGCAGGGGCTGTCTATACGGGGCGCGACTACACCGGGCGCGGCAACCTGATCCGCTACAACCACATTCACGATAACGGCGGCTACGACTGGGGCACGATGGCGGTGTACCTGGACGACTGCACCAGCGGCCAGACGATCTATGGCAACATCTTCGTGCGCGTGCAACGCGCGGCGTTCATCGGCGGCGGACGCGAGAACGTGGTTGAAAACAACATCTTCGTCGATTGCATGCCGGCGGTGTGGGTGGACGCGCGCGGGCTGGATAAGCGCGAGGTGTGGCACAACATGATCTACCGCACGATGAAGGAGCGACTGGACGCAATGAAACATCATCAGCCGCCCTATAGCGTGCGCTACCCCGAGCTAGCCCAACTGGACGCCTACTACGCGAAGGACGACGGCATCCCGCCCGAGAACAACGTGGTGGCGCACAACATCTGCGTGGGCGGGAAATGGCTGGAGGCGGACTGGCATACCGAGGCAGCCAACTACGCGCAGGTGAGCGACAACTTGGTGAACAGCGACCCGCACTTCGTGGATGCCGCCCATGACGACTATCGCTTGCAGGCCGATTCACCCGCTTTCGCGCTGGGGTTCAAGCCCATCCCAGTTGAGCAGATTGGCATCATTGCGCCGGAAGGCGAGTGACGCACGGGCAAGTTAGCCTGAGATCGCGTCTATCACCTTGCAGCAACGTGACGTAGGTAGGGGCGAAGCATTGCCGCAAGGCTCTGGGGTTCCCCGGCAATGCTTCGCCCCTACGATTTATTGACGACCTGGCTCAAGGCCTCTTCGGGCGTGGCCGTGCCTTGCGACACAGCCAGCAACCCCGGCAGATATTCATCCATCGTCAACACGTTGGCATAAATCACCGGCTTGATGAGTTCCGCCGTCAGCTCAGTCTCTTCCACGTCGATGCTGGTTTTGAAGCGCACCTCACCATCGCCAAAATCAAGCTCGAAATTGCCCAACACCAGGCCATAGTTGGCCCGCGCGATGAATTCCGCCATTGCCGGGCGGCGCGCCTCTGGCACGTTTTCGAGGGCGTAGGAGTAGAAAACGAATTGTTGCTCTTCCTGCCTGGCCTGCGCAAAGCAAATCAAGCGCCCATGCTCACCCTGGTAGAACACGCGGTAGGCCGGCTGCCCGACCAGCGCCTCGTGCGCCCAACGATCACTGTGTAGAAAATCAGCAACGGCCTGGTATATGTTTGCCATGTTTGGTCTCATTCGGTCAGTTGGATGAATTGGTTAGCCAATCATATACCGGCACGCCGCGTTTTTGGGCATCATTCCACCAACGGCGTATGAATATCGGGCAAAGGCGTTGGGCTGAGGAACTGGCGGATTGCCAGGTTCGCCGCGCCGAGAGCGGGTGCACGGTCGCCCAGTTCGGAAATGAGGATGCGCAACGAACCATAGACGTGCCGATCACAACAATGTGCCACCTGCTCACGCACAGCATCCAGCAAAACATCCCCCGCCCGCGTGAGCGGCCCGCCCAGCACCACCAGCGCCGGGTTCAAGATGCTCACCAGGTTCGCCACTGCGACGCCGACGTATTGGCCCGCCTCAGTGATTACGCGGCACGCCAGCGCATCGCCCTGCAAGGCCGCCTCGCACAGCAGCTCCAGGCTGATGCGCTGCGGGTCGCCCCGGGCGGCGTTCAACACGCTGGAAGCGCGGTAACCATCCTGGGCGAGCAATTGCCGCGCGCGTGCGGTGATCGCATCGCGCGTGGCCAGGGCTTGCAGGCTCACCGGCTGGGCCTGTCCCGTGCCGGCGTCATGCGGGAAGAAGGTCATGCTGGCGATGTCGCCGGCGAAGTTGCCCGTGCCCGCGTAGAGCTGATCATTCAAGATGATCCCGCTGGCCACGCCGCTGCCAAAGCGCGCGAAGACCAGGGAGGCCGCCTCTTGCGCGCTGCCGAAGCTGTGTTCGGCCCAGGCCGCCGCCATCACGCGTTGCGTGACGAGCACGGGCGCTTTCACCCGCGCCTGCACCAGCGCGCCGAAGGGCGCGGGGCCGGACCAGTTCAGCGGGTTGCTGCTGATCACTTCCATCGTCTGCGAATCCACCACCGCCGGCACGCCAATGCCCACGCCCACCAGCTTCGGGCGCGCCCCGCGCTTTTCAACGTGCTTCGGCAGGTCCGCGGCCATACGCTTGATGAGCGCGGAAATCTCCAGTGCAGCCTGTTTGGGCGTGCTGGTGTCGATCTCAAACTGGAGCAGCGACGGCCCGCCGCTCAAGGGCCTGGAAAGCAGATCCGTGACCATCACCCGCGCGGAAGCGACGTCCAGTTCGACGCCGATTGCGTAGCGCGCCCACGGGTTCAATTCCACCTCAATTGACGGGCGGCCTTGGCCCACTTTCCTGGCCCCCAACTCGCGCACAAACCCCTCGCGCATCAACTCGGCGACGATCAACGAAACAGTGGGTTTGCTCAGATGCAAGAAGCGCGCAATCTCTGCGCGAGAAGTGGGGCTGTTGCGGATCAGGTGTTCAAGCACGATGCGCTTATTGACGAGCTTGGCCATGTCGGGCGTCATCGTGATCTGCTTCTTACTCATAGAGAATCATTGTAGTGGCCCACTGGACCACACGTTGAAGGTTATCAAAACATCCACGAATCTACACGAATCAGATTCGCATGTCGCTGCGAAGCCTTTGCGGAGTGGCACCGGAATGACCCGCAGGGTTACATATCCGATTCGTCTACATTCGTGCAGATTCGTGGATTCATTTGTTTCTGTCTGATTGACAAGGACGCGCTCCGCTCCTACACTTGCCCCATATTGTAAATGTCTCTAACAAATCATGCACACATGCGCCAAGCGCCGCGCGACGAACACGAACTGGACGAACTGCTGAGCGCCCCCAATGAAGCGACCATCACCGCCGCACGAGAACTGGGCGGGGACCTGCTTTTGCTGGGCGCCGGCGGCAAACTGGGCCCTAGCCTGGCCGTGCTCGCCCAGCGCAGCATCCACGCCGCCGGGCTGCCCTACCGGGTGCACTGCGTCTCGCGCTTCGGCAATCCGGCGACGGCGCAGGCGTTGGTCAGCGCCGGCATACAGGTCACCAGCGCCGATCTGCTCCAACCCGGCGCGCTGGAGGCACTGCCGGATACGCCAAACGTGCTCTTCCTGGCAGGCATGAAATTCGGCAGCACCGGCGCAGAAGCACAAACCTGGGCGCTGAACACTTTCCTGCCCGGGTTGGCGGCAAGGCGCTTCGGCAAGTCGCGCATCGTGGCGCTCTCCACCGGCAACCTCTACCCGTTCGTCACGATCAGCAGCGGCGGCGCGACGGAACAAACGCCGCCCGACCCGCGCGGCGACTACGCCATGTCGTGCCTGGGGCGCGAGCGGATGTTCCAATATGCCGCGCTCGCCAACGGCACGCCGGTGGCGCTGATCCGGCTGAACTATGCGAACGACCTGCGTTACGGCGTGCTGCACGACGTTGCGCAACGCGTGCTGGCGGGTGAGCCGATTGACCTGGGCATGAGCGCCGTGAACGTGATCTGGCAGGCTGACGCAAACCGGGTCATTTTGCAGGCGTTTTCTTTGTGCGCCAGCCCGGCGCGCGTGCTGAACCTCACCGGCCCCGAGACGGTGTCGATCCGCTGGCTGGCGGAACAGTTTGGGGCGCTGTTCGGTCGCGCGCCCGTCTTCAGCGGCGACGAAGGGACGGACGCATTGCTCGCGAACGCGGCGGCGTGCTGCGGGCTATTTGGTTACCCGCGCGTGACGCTGCCCGATATGCTGGCCTGGACCGCACAATGGCTGCGCCAGGGCGGGCGCTCACTTGCCAAACCCACCCACTTCGAGACGCGCGACGGCCAGTACTGACACCTTGCGCCTTTATGTGGGTTGTTCTATAGGAGCAGTAACGTATGACACAGCAAGCGGAGCTAAACGCGGCCAGCGCTCCAATCCACGCCACGAGCACATCCCATGATCGGCTGCACGCACGACTGAAGGCGGGGCTGGTGATCCCGGCGCACCCGCTGGCGCTGAACGCCGCGCGCAAGCTGGATGAGCGCCGGCAGCGCGCCCTGACGCGTTATTACATCGAAGCCGGCTGCGGCGGGCTGGCCGTGGGCGTGCACACCACCCAGTTTGCCATCCGCCGGCCCGAAGTGGGGCTATATGCGCCGGTGCTAAAGCTGGCAAGCGAGACAGCCGACGAGTACGCACAGCGCCCGGTGATGATCGCCGGCGTGGTGGGGCCCACGCAGCAGGCTGTGGCAGAAGCAGGGCTGGCTCGCGACCTGCGCTACGATGCGGTACTGCTCAGCCTGGCCGGGCTGGGGGACTTGGATGAACAACACTTGCTGGCTCACTGCGCGGCAGTGGGCGAGGTGCTGCCGTTGATGGGGTTCTATTTACAGCCGGCAGTGGGCGGCATTCACCTGCCCTATTCCTTCTGGCGCCGGTTCGTGGAAATCGAGCGCGTCGTCGCGATCAAGATGGCGCCCTTCAACCGCTACGACACGCTGGAAGTCGCTCGCGCGGTGATCGACGCGGGCCGCAGCGACGGAATTGCGCTCTACACCGGGAATGACGACAGCATCCTGGCCGACCTGCTCACACCGTTCAACCTGTGCGACGCACAGGGCACGCCCCGCCAGGTGCGCATCGTGGGCGGCCTGTTGGGCCATTGGGCTGTGTGGACGCAGCAGGCCGTGCGCCTGCTGGGGCAAGTACAGGCGCTGACACGGGCGAATGCGCCCATTCCGCATGAGTTGATGCAACTGGCCTGGCAGATCACCGATTGCAACGCCGCCTTCTTCGACGCCGCCAACGGCTATCGCGGTTGCATCGCCGGGCTGCACGAGGTGCTGCGCCGCCAGGGGTTGCTGGCGGGCACCTGGTGCCTGGATCCGGGCGAATGTCTATCGGCCGGACAGGCAGACGAGATCGAACGAGTGTACCGGGCCTATCCACATCTCAACGATGACGCCTTCGTCGCCGAACATCGCGACTGCTGGCTACGCTGACGCGCACCGCTATAATTCACCTGTCGTACCGAAACGAAACTCAAGCCACGCGGCACATCGTTCCCTTTGACTGGAGGACACATGCCCGCCAACTCATTGAAAACCCCGCCCAAGGGTATCATCTTGAAGCTCTATCGCACGCCGCTGCGCCTGCTCCTGGGGCGCATGATCCTCTTGTTGACCACCACCGGCCGCAAATCGGGCCTGCCGCGCGTCACGCCGCTGCAATATGAGTTGGTGGAGGGCGCCTATTGCGTGGGGGCCGGGAGGGGCCAACAGGCGGATTGGTTCAAGAACATCCTCGCCAACCCGCACGTTGAGCTGCAAGTAAGGTCACGCCGCCTCAAGGCCATTGCGGAGCCGGTGACCGACCCGGCCCGGATTGCCGATTTCCTGGCGCTGCGTCTGCGCCGCCACCCACTCATCGTGGGCCAGATTTTGCACATGGACGGCCTCTCGCGCACACCCACCCGCGACGAGTTGTTGCGCTACGCCGGACGACTGGCGATGGTGACCCTGCGCCCGCAGCCCTGAGCGTCCGGCACACGTTTACGCCATCGTTGCTACAATCACGGCGAGTGACGTGATCAAGCATCAAGGCCGACAACAGGCGTGACTGACGAGTCACACAGGAGAACATCATGAAGAAAGCATTAGTGGTCTATGGCGGCTGGGATGGGCACGAACCCGTCCAGGTCTCGCAAATCTGCGAAGCGGCGCTGAAGCGCAATGGCTTCGAAGTGGAAATGTCCGACACGCTGGACGCATATTGCGACGGCGAGAAGCTGAAGAAGCTGAACCTGATCGTGCAGTGCTGGACGATGGGCTCGATCAAGCGCGAGCAGCTTGAGCCGTTGCTGGCAGCCGTCCGCAGCGGCGTGGGCTTCGCCGGCTGCCACGGCGGTACGGGCGATTCCTTCCGCCAAGAGACGGAGTTCCAGTTCATGGTCGGCGGGCAGTGGGTGGCGCACCCCGGCAACGATGGCCGCCTGTACACCGTGAACATCATCGATCAGAACGCCATCACCGCCGGGCTGAAGGACTTCGACGTCCGCTCGGAGAAGTATTACATGCACGTGGACCCCGCCATTCGCGTGATGGCCACCACCAGCTTCGAAGACTACGGCGACGCGCTGATGCCCGTCACTTGGACCAAGACCTATGGCGCAGGCCGCGTGTTCTATACCTCGCTGGGTCACCATGCCGACATCCTGGCCATGCCACCGGCCTTGCAGATGATGGAGCGCGGGATGCTGTGGGCCGCCGGCGAAGGCGAGACGGAGATCGGCCTGCCCTTCAGCAAGGTGTATTGCAAGTAATCGGGATCTTAGGCGCTATCGATAACCCCTCCACAACTCCAATGGAGGGGTTATTTTTATTCCGCGAATAGCCAGTATTGACCGCGCTATTGCGCCCGGAATGGGCTATGATTTGGCACAGGGAGTAATCGGGCCGGCTGACCACGCAGCCCTTTACGAGGCACGCGGTCACATGCCTGTAATGAGAATCATGAGCGTGGATACTACCTTACTTGGCAAAACGTGTATTGTGACGGGAGCGACGAATGGGATTGGCGAGGCGACGGCACTGGGGTTGGCCCAACGGGGGGCAAAGGTCATCGGCATCGGGCGCAGCCGGGCGAAATGCGCTGAAGTAACTGAACGCATCAAGCACCTGAGCAGCAACCAGCAGGTGGAATTTCTCGTCGCCGACCTCTCGGTCCAGGAGCAAATCCGGCAACTGGCCGAGACGATCCATCGCCGCTGCACGCAACTGGACGTGCTGGTGAACAACGCGGGGGGATACTTTGCCACGCGCCAGGAAAGCGCCGACGGCATCGAGATGACCTGGGCGTTGAACCACCTGAGCTATTTTCTGCTCACCAACCTGCTGCTCGACCTGTTGAAAACCTCGGCGCCGGCCAGGGTGATTTGCGTCTCGTCCGACGCGCATCGCAACGCCTCCATCCGCTTCGACGATCCCGAATTCAAGAAGGGTTATAGCGGCTTCAGCGTGTATGGGCACTCCAAACTGGCAAACCTGCTCTTCACCTATGAGCTGGCGCGCCGGTTGGAAGGCACGTGCGTGACGGCGAATGCGCTGCACCCGGGGTTTGTGGCCAGCGGGTTTGGCATGAACAACGGGCGCTTGATGAGCACGGCGATGCGCATCGCCCAACGCTTCGGCGCGCGCTCGCCGGAGAAGGGCGCTCAAACCAGCCTCTACCTGGCAAGTGCGCCGCAACTCGAAAATGTGACCGGCCAGTATTTTGCCGACCAACGCACGATGAAGTCGTCGCCGGCCTCCTATGACCGCGACGCCGCAACCCGCCTGTGGCACCTGAGCGAACAGATGACGCATCTAGCGCAGCCGGTTTGATCCACGAATCTCGCGAATTGACACAAATGGAAAACCGCAGATGTGCGTAACCGTCAGTAGCTACGCACATCTGCGACTTTCCGTCCACGAATCGGCGCGAATGAACACAAATGAAAAGAAAAAAGAGGCCCGATTTTTAGCAAAAATCGGGCCTCTCTCCCCCACAAATTGACATAAATAGGGAAACCTCCGAGGTCTCTGGGCACTGTACTCAGCGCCAGACCCCGGAGATCTGTGCGTCATTTCACCTTGTTTTTAATCACAAATTCCTATAACTTTTCGTGTCCTTTGTTGCTTCGTTGCTTTGTGCCATTTTCCCCGCAACTATTCGTGTCAATTCGCGGAAGGATTCTTACGCCTTCTCCAATTCGATCTTGCTCACCAACCCCTTCGGCTCGCCGCCCAGCGGCTGGCCGGGTTGCAAGGCACTGGGCTGCCATTTGCCGGTGGCGCTGGTGGCGTCGTAGCGCAGTACCTCGTGCCGGTCGTCTTCCGCGCCGACGGTCTGGATGCTCTGCTCGCCAAACAACGCGCCGGTGTAGCCCAGTTGCTTATGCACGGCTTCGCAGTTGAACGGGATGAACGGCGAGAGCAGCACCGACAGCGAGTCGATCACCCTGGCCGCCACGTAGAGCTGCGTGCCCGCGCGCGCCTTATCCAGCTTGATCGTCTTCCAGGGGGCCTCGCGGTCCAGGTACTGGTTGGTGGCGGTAGCCAGTTCAAGCGCACCGTTCAACGCATCGCGCAGATGCACCACGCCCAACGCCTCTCCGATCGCCTCAAACGCTTTTTCGCTCTGCGCGATGAGCGCCCGGTCCACCTCGGTCAGTTCGCCGGGTGTTGGGATGCAATGATCGAAGTTTTTCCAAATCTGCGACAGCGTGCGCTGCACCAGGTTGCCCCACTTCGCCAGCAACTCGCTATTGTTGCGCTGCGCGAAGTCGGTCCAGCTATAGTCGCTGTCCTTCGCTTCGGGCATAATGCTGGTCAGGTAGAAGCGCACCGGGTCCGCTCCATACTTCGCCGTCAGGTCAAGCACGTCCACCGAGACGCCCAGGCTCTTGGAGAACTTCTGCCCGCCCAGGTTCAGGTACTGGTTGGCCGGCACGTCGTAGGGCAGGTTAAAGACGGGCGACACGGCGTCGCCGTCCCACGGTTGCCCCAGGTGCCCCATACCCAGCAACTCGGCCGGCCACAACACCGTGTGAAACAGGATGTTGTCTTTGCCGATGAAGTTATAGATGCGCACGTTGTCCTTGCCGTACCAGAACTCCTTCCAGGCTTCGGGCTGGCCGGTGATCGACGCCCACTCCACGGTGGCCGTCAGGTAGCCCAGCAATGCCTCGTACCATACGTAGAGGCACTTGCCCTCCGAGTTCGGCAACGGGATGGGGATGCCCCACGTCAGGTCGCGCGTGAAGGCGCGCGGCTCGGCGTTGGCCGCGTAGTGACGCGAGAAATCCAGCACGGTGCTGCGCCAGTAGCGATCTTTATCCGCCAGATAAGCCACCAACTTCTCGCGCAGCGCGGGCAGGTCGAAGAAGTAGTGCTCCGATTCGCGGATCACGGGCGTGCTGCCGTCGATGCGGCTGCGCGGGTTGATGAGCTGCGTGGCGTCCAACAGGTTGCCGCAGTTATCGCACTGGTCGCCGCGCGCCTTGTCGTAGCCGCAGATGGGGCAGGTGCCTTCCACCAACCGGTCGGGCAGGAATTTGTTCTGCGTCTCGGAATAGAGCTGCTTCTGCTTTGCCAGGAACAGATACTCGTTTTCCAACAGGCGAAGGAACAACTGCTGGCCGATGCGGCGATGATTGGCCGTGTCGGTGTGCGTGAACAGGTCGTAGCTCACACCCAGGTTCTTTTGCGTCTCCAGGAAGCGCTTGTGAAAATACTCAAAAACTTCACGCGGGGTCTTGCCCTCTTTATCGGCGCGCACCACGATGGGCGTGCCGTGCGAGTCGGACCCGCTGACCATGACGACGCGATTGCCCTTCAACCGCTGATAGCGCGCGAAGATATCCGCCGGCAGGTAAGCGCCTGCCACGTGGCCGACATGCAGGTCGCCGTTGGCATAGGGCCAGGCAACGCAGACTAAGATGTTCTCGGGTGCCATTATTTTTCCTCTTTTGCTTATTAATTCCGTTTATACCGTATGGGTCGCCGTCGTCAGAAATAAAAAAACCGCCCGGCGTACGCGCGAGCGGTTGAGACTCTGATGAACCATTTCCGACTGATGAGAAGCAGCGTCTGAATGGCCCGCGCGTTAGATCACGCCGGGCATGCTCATGGACCTGCGAGCACAACAGACAATCTTGCCACTCATCGTGAACAGAGTATACCACTGCGAGCCTTTTCTGATCGGTGATTTTAGGGCTGGTCAGATTCGGGTTCATTCACCACAGATAAACACGGATGAACACAATGAGCAAAGTGGGCGAGCGCATGACGGGCAAACTGTGGAGATGGATGGCTTGAACTGCATGGTGACGAACCTGGGCAACCTCGGCCTGCTGGGCGCGACGTTGGGGGCCGACATCAGCGTCAGCGATGGGTTCCTCGACGTGATCGTGATCCGCAACACGGAAATGGCATCACTGGCAGCGATTGCCGCCCAGGTCGCCCGGCTGGCGGAGCCGCGCGAACGGCTCCCTCATTGGCAGGTGCGTGAGGTGACCATCATTGCCGACCCGCCCCAGGGCATCAGCGCCGACGGCGAAGTGCTTGGACAGACACCCACAAACGTGAAGGTGTTGCCGCATACGGTGAAGATCATCGTGCCGACCAACCAGGAACTCGGGGGAACGAGCGCGCTAACGCCCAACCCACCGCACGACCAATAGCACTGCCAATCCAAACAGCGCCACCCACACGCCGATGATCACGATGGCGGCACTGCGGCTCACCGGCCTGCCCTGTTGCATCACTTCCTGAGCCCGCGCGCGGCAATCCGCCATCACCTCCGCCGGGATCATCCTCAGCGCGATTCCCACGCCCAAAGGGACGATGAGCAGGTCATCCAGCGCGCCGAGGACGGGGATGAAATCGGGGATCAGGTCGATGGGGCTGAAGGCGTAGCCCACCACACAGGCGGCAAAAATGCGCGCATGCAGCGGCACGCGCGGGTCGCGATAGGCCAGGTAGATGGCATACGCCTCTCGCTTGAGCTGCCCTAAGCGCTGCTTCCAGCCTTCCAACCATGCGGTCATGTATTCCTGCTCCAACGCACCGAAGTGTGGCTATCGGAAACGTGGATGAACGCAGATGTTTCTATCTGCGTTCATCCGCGTTGATCGGCGGTTGATGAAGGTTAGCCTTTCTTCTGGCCCTTCTCCACCTTGGCCCAGGTATCCTTCAAGGTGACGGTGCGGTTAAAGACCGGCTTACCCGGCTGCGAGTCGGGGTCGGCGCAGAAATAGCCAGTGCGCAAGAATTGATAGCGCCCGCCGGTGGCGGGTGAAGCCAAATCTGGCTCCACCTTGACGCCCGTCAGGATGGTGAGCGAGTTCGAGGTAAGGAAGTCCTTGTAGTCCTGCCCCTCCGGGATGTCATCCATGTTGAGCCTGTTGAAAAGCGGCTCGTACAGGCGCACTTCTGCATCCGCCGCGTGCGCCGCCGAGACCCAGTGCAACGTGCCCTGCACCTTGCGCCCGTCGGGTGTACTGCCGCCGGCGGACGCCGGGTCGTAGGTGCAGTGCAGCGCTACGATTTCGCCCTGCGCGTTCTTCACCGCCGACTGGCACTTGATGTAGTACGCATGCTTCAGGCGCACCTCACGGCCCGGCCCCAGGCGGAACCAGCCCTTTGGCGCATCCTCGCGATAGTCGTCCTGCTCGACATAGAGTTCCCGGCTGAAGGGCAGCTTGCGCGTGCCGGCGATGGGGTCCTCGGGGTTGTTCTCGGCTTCCACCCATTCCACCTGATCCTGCGGGTAGTTATCGATGATCACCTTCACCGGCTTCAGCACGGCCATCACGCGCCGCGAGTGTTTGTTCAGGTCTTCACGCACGCACGACTCCAGTTGCTGGATGTCCACCCGGCTATCGGCCTTGGCCACGCCGATGCGCGCACAAAATTCACGAATCGCCTCCGGCGTGTAGCCGCGCCGGCGCAACCCGCTGATGGTGGGCATGCGCGGGTCGTCCCAGCCCTTCACGATGCCGGTTTTCACCAACTCGATCAGCTTGCGTTTGCTGAGCACGGTGTAGGTCAGGTTCAGGCGGGCAAATTCGATCTGCTGCGGATGATAGATGCCCAGCGTGTCAAGAAACCAATCGTAAAGCGGGCGATGCGCTTCGTATTCCTGCGAGCAAATGGAATGCGTGACGCCCTCGATGGAGTCCGACTGGCCGTGCGTGAAGTCGTACATCGGGTAGATGCACCACTTGTCGCCCGTGCGATGATGTGACTTGTGCAGGATGCGATAAAGCACGGGGTCGCGCAGGTTCAGGTTGGGCGAGGCCATGTCGATCTTCGCGCGCAACGTGCGTGAGCCATCGGGGAACTCGCCCTGGCGCATGCGCTCGAAGAGGTCCAGGTTCTCCTCGATGCTGCGGTTGCGGTAGGGGCTGTCGCGGCCCGGCTCGGTGAGCGTGCCGCGATACTCGCGGATCTCGTCGGCGCTCAGGTCGTCCACGTAAGCTTTGCCGGCCTTGATCAACTGAATTGCCCACGTGTAGAGCTGGTCAAAATAATCGGAGGCGAAGAACAGGCGGCCTTCCCAATCGGCGCCCAGCCAGCGCACGTCCGCCAGGATCGAGTCCACGTATTCCTGTTCTTCCTTCACGGGGTTCGTATCGTCGAAGCGCAGGTTGAACTTGCCGTTGTAATCGCGCGCGATGCCATAATTCAAGTTGATGGACTTGGCGTGGCCGATGTGCAAATAGCCGTTCGGCTCGGGCGGGAAACGCGTATGAACACGACCGCCGAAGCGGCCGGTACGGTTGTCTTCGTCGATGAGATCGCGGATAAAATCTTTGGATGTTGTTACTTCGTCAGTGGGCATAAGTTCCTGGCTCCCTGTCAATTAAACGATGTCTTAATGAAGTTACTATAATACCGCCTCATTTTAGAGCGTTACTCCTGACATAGGGGTGTCAGGGAGCGCGGGTATGCTGAATAGCAGAAGTCCATCCTTTTAAGGATGAGCATCGAGGAGAACATGACAGCGATATTGCGTTTCAAGAAGGCGCTACGGGAATTGAACGTTCCAGACGACGTCACGGCTCAGATCATGTCCGGCTATGAAACCATCAGCGACAAGTCCAGCAAAAAGATGCGCGCGGCATTTTTCATCGATGCCGTGAACCGCATGGATGCGCTGTTGGGCAGCCAGATGTGCCACGACGTGCGCGACGCATGTACCTGCTCCACGGGCGGCTGGCGCTTGAAAGCCACTCGAAAGGTGGCGAAGGAATATGCCGGGCGGCCCCTGGCAGAAAAGCTGCAAGCGCTGGGTGAAGTGCGCTACATGGGCAAACCTGTCCTGAATGAAGACGGCACCATCACTGCGCACATCGGTGAGGACGGCGGCTTCGATTGTCCTTGCCCCGTGTTCAACAAGGCCCCTATCGAAGGCCCTGTGCCGATCGGCTATTGCTACTGCTGCGGCGGGCACTTCCGGTTCCACTATCAAATCGCGCTGGGGCTGAAGCTGCGCACGAAGGCAGTGCTCTCATCGACGCTGGCCAGCAACCATACCCAACCCTGCCGGTTCGTCTACGAGATCGTCGAGTAAGGGCGAATGGCGATTCGCCCACACGATCAATAGCTACCTCTCCGCCAATGTAGGGCGACCTGTTAGGTCGCCCTTGTAGACCATCTGCATCATGCAACTGGGCGAGATAACATCTCGCCCTACATGAGCGCTATCCCCGCGCCGCTGGGGATGAAGCGCACCGGCAGATTTGGCAAACGCTCGGCCAACAACTGTGCCTGGCGGCGAATCGCCGGCGATTCGCTCACGCTGTGCAACGTCTCAATGACAGGCAGGCCCATCTCCAGGCAGGCGATCACCACGAACTCGCTCATCTCGCCGATGATGATGGCCTCCGCGCCCAGATCACGCGCCGCCTGCGGCATGTGCAACTGGTTCTCGCCAAAGCCCCCGATCAAGAAAGCAAAACGCCGGATCGGTTTGGCCGGGTCTCCGAACAGCCGGCCGGCTTTGAAGCCCAGCCCCGCGCAAGCCTGTTCATAGAGCCAACCTGCCGTGTGCGCCTCGGGCAATTCCTGCACCGAGAAAAAGCGTTGGCGCGCCACTTCGCGCAGCCCTGCGATGCCCAACGCCGCCAGGGCCTGATCGGGCACGCCGTCGCCCTTGAGCGCGTCCCAGTTGGAGTGGCTGCGGTAGACCACGATGCCGTATTGATCGAGCAACTGCTTGCGCAAGTTATTCGAATGAATCGCATCGGCGGCCGGGCCATCATACCAGGGGCTCGTCTGCGGCGATTCAAACAACGCCTCGTGGCAAATCAGCATATTCAGCCCGGCTTCGGCGGCGGTTTTGATCGTGGCGGCCGAAGCGATCCACGCGCAGCCGACACCGCGCACGGTCTGATCCGGGTCACCATAGATGAAACCCAGTTCATCTCCCTGGATGCCCGACGTAATTGGTGCGATTGTTTCAAATAGTTGAGCGATCTCGCGCGCCGTTGTCATATGTTTCTCCTTCAGAGAGATGATACCCGCAACTCGGCTTAAGCGCAGGAGCCAGATGCAAACAAAAAGGAGCCGCGCAGACATGCGCGGCTCCTTTTTGTCGTTGATCTCGAAACGAACTTTATCGCGCCGGGTTATATTGGTCGCAGGCGTCGCCTGGGGCCGTCGGGTCCGCCACGAAGCCGATGTTCGTGCTCAGCGCCGCATCAGTCCCCACCGTCACCTGGATGCGCGGTGTGGTGGTCTTGAAGCCCTTCGGCGCTACGGGCAGCACATAGTAGGTGCCGGGTGCCACGGGCACGCCGTAGGAGGCGTCGGTGCCGACGTAACCGCAGGTGAACCAGTTCCCACCATCCGTAACCTTATACCACCCCTCACCAAAGATCGTTTCACCTTCGTCCCACTTGCCGTTCGCATTCTTATCCAGGAACGAATAGCCACGGACTGAGCTAAGCCCACTGTCGCATGTATCGCCTATTCGCACCCATGGGATGAGCTGCGCCGAACTGCGCTGCAGGTTCGGGTAGTCCAAGATCATGATGCACCCATAGCCGGGAATGTAGATCTTATCCCCCGGATTGTATGGAAACTTGGCAGCGCTGGCGGTGGCGGCCTGAGACGCAAACACAGTGACAAAAGCGAGAGCCGAAACGATCACGAGTTTTAACACCCTTGAGACTTTCATCTTGCTCCTTTGTGGAATAATTAAAAGAGTTTCGCTTCCCCAACACTGAATATATTAATACAGATCAGTCAGATGTCAATAGAGCAAATAACAATGCGCTTTTCTTACACGCAAAACAACACTATTTCAAAATCGTGCGCATAGTTGGGTGACATAAAAAGAAGGGGCTGCACGTAGAAGTGCAACCCCTTACGATAAACAAACCTGCCAGCAAACGCTTAGATCAGCCGGTCACCCTCGCCATTGATTGAATCCTCACGATAGTGGCAGCCCAGGCTGTGCCGGTTATGCAGCGCGGCATTGGTCACGATCAACGCCACCTCCACCGCGTTGCGCAGGCCGATCAGGCCGTCGCTGAGTTCCGTGGTGCGGTAGAACGTCTCGATCTCATTCCACAGATGGCGCAACTCACGCGTTGCGCGCTGCAAGCGTTCGGCATTGCGCACCAACCCTACGTAGTGCCACATGATGTTCTGGATCGTCTGCATGTCTCCCGCGATCAAGGCCGGGTCGGGGTCCGACGTCAGCCCACTCTCGTCCCAGGCGGGGATGTCTTCACGCCCAGGCAAACTGGCCGGCACGTAGGTGTCGGAGATGTGCTGCCCGGCCCGGCTGCCCCATACCAGGCCTTCGAGCAGCGAAGTGGATGCCAGGCGATTTGCGCCGTGCAGGCCGGTGCAACTGACCTCGCCCACGGCATACAGGTTTTCGATGTTGGTGCTGCCCCACTCGTCCACCTTTACGCCGCCGCAGAAGTAATGCGCCGCCGGCACCACCGGAATCGGCTCGCGCGTGATGTCCACCCCCACCTTCAAACAGGTGGCGTAGATATTGGGGAAGCGTGCCTGAATGGCTTCGGGCGACATGTGCGAAGCGATGTCCAGCAGCACGTGCGAGTAGCCGTGCGTTTCCATCTGATGGTGAATCGCGCGCGCCACTACGTCGCGCGGGGCCAGGTCCTTCCATTCCGGCGAATAGTCGGCCATGAAGGGCCGGCCTTCGGGCGTCAACAACACGCCGCCCTCGCCACGCACGGCCTCGCTGATCAGGAAGCCCTCGCCGCCCGGCGCGGCCAGCGCCGTGGGGTGAAACTGCACATACTCCGCGTTGATGATGCGCGCCCCGGCGCGATGCGCCATCGCCAGGCCGTCGCCGCGCGAACCAATTGGGTTGGTCGTGCTGCGATAGATGCGCCCCAGCCCGCCGGTGGCGAGAATCGTCTTGCCGGCCACGTAGCGATGCACGGTGCGTTCGCGCCAATCGAACACGTAGGCCCCGTGACAGGCAATCGGGCGATACACGTCCAGCGGGTCACGCGAGTGATGCGGGAAAGTAATCAGGTCGGTGGCGGTGGCGGCGGTCACCAGCTCGACGTTGGGGCAGTTGCGCAACGCCTCGACCAGGCCATCGATGATCGCCTGCCCGGTGCCATCGCCCACGTGCAGGATGCGCCGCCGCGAATGCGCCGCCTCCTGGCCCCATTGCAAGTCGCCGTTCGCGTCGCGGTCAAACGCGATGTCGGCCTGGCCCATCAATACGGCGTTCACCAGCCTCGGCCCTTCGTCGGCCAGCAATTGCGCCGCCCCGGGCAGGCTGGCGCCCGCACCGGCGGCCAGGATATCCTGGGTGAGCAGGTCCGCGCTATCGCTGGGGCTGCGGCTGATGATGCCTCCCTGCGCATAGCGTGTGTTGGATTCATGCGGGTCCGCCGCACGCGTGATGACGACAATCTGCCGTTGCGAATTGCGCGCCAGGCGCAAAGCGGCGGCGGCACCGGCTATGCCTGAGCCGATGATCAGGACATCAGTCTGAATCATGCGATTACCTCTATGAAGTTGTGTTGGTTGAGTGGTCCACCCGATCCATTGTTGGCCTGTACATCGCCCTGCCCACTGGTGTGGCTTGCGCACACTGCCGGGCAGGGGCTGCGTTCAAGTGAGGGATCAGTTCGGGTGGGCGGCTCAGCCGATCATGAGCATCTTTTCGACGGCGCGATAGGCGCGCACGCGAATCTCTTCGGGGACCTCAATCACATATTGATTGGCCTGCAACGATTTGAGCGTGTCTTGCAGGGTGATCTGGTTCATGTGTGGGCAGCGCACGCTGCACATCCGCAGCATCTCTTTGTCGGGGCTGGCCGCGGCGATGTTATCGCCCATCGAGCACTCGGTGAGCAACAGATAGCGCGGCGCTTGCGTCTTTTCGATATAGCGGATCATCGCAGCCGTGCTGCCCGAAAAGTCCGACGCGGCGGTGACCTCGGGGCTGCACTCGGGGTGCGCCAGGATCACCACATCGGGGTATTGCCGGCGCACGTCGAGGATATCCTGCACGGTGTACTTCTCGTGCACCTCGCACCGCCCGCGCCAGCCGATCATCTCGCCATGCAATGGCGTCATGTCCAGTTCCGCATCCTTCCCGTTGCGCGGCGTCTGCGTGGGGAAGATGATGTGTTTGCCCGTTTCGCGCGCCACGTTGCGAGCCAGGAATTCGTCGGGCAAAAAGATCACCGAGCTGGCCCCTAACGATTCCACCACCTTCGCCGCGTTGCCCGAGGTGCAGCAGATGTCGGACTCGGCTTTCACGTCGGCATAGGTGTTCACGTAGGTCACCACCGGCACGCCGGGGAACTTGCGCTTCAACGCCCGAACGTCCTCGGCGGTGATGCTGGCGGCCAACGAACAACCGGCTTTTTGCGAAGGCAGCAGAACGGTCTTAGTGGGGTTCAAAATCTTGGCCGTCTCGGCCATGAACTTCACGCCGCAAAACACGATGACGTCCTTATCCGTCTGCGCGGCCTTACGGCTCAGTTCCAGCGAATCGCCGGTGAAATCGGGCACGGAGTGATACAACGCGGGCTCCATATAGTTGTGCCCCAAGATCACCGCGTTCTTCTCGCGTTTCAAGCGATTGATCTCGGCCGCCAGCCTGGCCTTGTAGCGCAACTCCACGTCGGGCACGATGTCGGAAAGCATCGTCTTCAGCTTGGTATACATCTCATCAGCAGACACAACAGACACATCAATCATTGACATTCCAACTTCCTCTCAAGCAGTCCAATCCAGGCTTACGTCAAAGACTTTGACGGAGTGGGTGAGTGCCCCGATGGAGATAAAATCCACACCCGTCTCTGCCACGCGCCGCACGGTGTCCAGCGTCACATTTCCCGAGGCTTCCAATTTGGCCCGGCCCGCATTCATCTGCACGGCCTGGCGCATCATCTCGGGGGTCATGTTATCCAGCAGGATGCGTTGCGCCTGCACGTCCAGCGCAGCGCGCACATCCTCCAGGGTGCGGGCTTCCACTTCGATCTCCAACCCATTCGCGCCGGCGCGCGCGCGTTGTACCGCCTCGACGAGTGACCCGGCGAAGTCGATGTGGTTGTCTTTGATGAGGATCATGTCGTACAAACCGATGCGGTGATTCCGCCCGCCGCCGCGCGCCACCGCCAGCTTATCCAGCGCGCGCAAGCCGGGCGCCGTTTTGCGCGTATCCAGGATGTGTGCGCGCGTGCTGGCCACCGCGTCTACAAACTGGCGCGTCAGCGTGGCGATGCCCGACATGCGGCCCAAGAAGTTCAATGCCGTGCGTTCCGCCGTGAGCAACGCGCGCGCCGGGCCGGCAAGCGTCGCCAGCACCTGGCGATTTTCCACCTGCGCGCCCTCTTCCACGCGCGGCGCAAAGCTCACCCGCTCGTCTAGCAACAGGAAGGTTTGCCGGGCCACATCCAGACCGGCGATGATGCCGGCTTGCTTGGCGATGATCTGCCCGCGCATGGTCGCCTCGGGCGAGACGATGCTGTTGGTTGTCGCATCGCCTGAGCCAATATCTTCATGTAATGCACGCTTGATGCAAGCGATGATCTCAGGCGTCAGAGCGCCTGTCATGATTGGAGTATTCGTCATGCCACCACCACGCTTGTACGAGCGGCCACGGGTGGGGCTCAGTTCAAGCGCACAGTTTGTGTTCTTTATACACGAAGTAGAGTATCACCGTCAGCCGATGTTGTCAATACGTGTCCGGCAAGTGATCGGCTTTTGTCGGTTTGACGAACGGCCAGGAATTCGCACGGCATAGTATTGCCGGCAAAAATAAAAGCGCCGGGTTTAAGTTGACAGCCCGGCATGCTTCATTCATCGTCATCCCTTGCACGCTGGTCTACTTCTTCGCCCAGCACATCTTCATCCAGGGCATCGTCTTCACCGGCATTAAGGGATAGTAACGTCTGCGGTCCGAAGTGTCATTCCTCGCTCCGCTCGGAATCTTGGCCTATATCGAGGCATCTGTTGATCGCGGCTCAGATTCCTCGTCGCTGCGCTTCTCGGAATGACAGAGATGCCTCAAACCAGAAACCAGATGTCTGCACGGAGTACCGTGCTTGAGACATCTGGTTTCTTTTCGCCCTAAAACACGCCTGAAAGGGCTTGACATCCGATCTGTTAGTTTGTATCATTTGTTAGTGACTAACAGATTGTCCATCAAACGCAAACCGCCGAGTAAAACCGGCAATGCACGGAAGAACACGGCGACGCAAAGCCTGCGCGAACGTAAAAAGGCGCAGACGCGCCATGCAATTCAACAACATGCCCTGCGGCTATTCAAAGAAAAAGGATACGACGCAACGACAGTAGAAGAGATCGCCGCCGCCGCGGGTGTCTCGCACATGACGTTCTTCCGCTACTTCCCGACCAAGGAAGACGTGGTGATCGAAGACGATTACGACCCGCTGCTGATGGCGATGATCAAGGCGCGCCCCACTGGCGAGTCGCCGATCGAGGCGATTCGCCAGGTGATTAAACAAGTCGCGGCCAAGATTTATGCGTCAGACCGGGATGAAATCCTGGCCCGCATGCAGTTATTCATACGGGTGCCGGCACTACGCGCGCGTTTAGTGGAGCACGGCAGCGGCACTGAACAAATCTTTACTCAAACAATCGCAGTACGTATGGGCTGCGACGAAAACGACATACGCCCGCGCGTGATTTCGGCAGCCTGTATCGCCGCAATCAGCGTGGCGATTTTTGCGTGGGCTGATTCGCCCAACACCTGCGAGATGCCGGCCATGATCGATCAGGCCTTACGCGTCTTACAGAAGGAGCTTCGATAAATCGATGGGCGTTGCAATTAGCACGACTCAACTGACCAAGCGCTACGGCGATAAGACCGCCGTGGAACGACTTTCGCTGCAAGTGCGCGAAGGGGAAATCTATGCGTTCCTGGGCCTGAACGGCGCGGGCAAGACCACCACCATCCGCATGTTGCTGGGCATGATCCACCCTACAGGCGGAACGGCCGACATCTTCGGCACGCGTGTCCAGGCCGACGCGCAAGGGCTCTGGTCGCAGGTGGGCTACCTGGTGGAGACGCCCACCGCCTACCCCGAACTGACCGTGCGCGAAAACCTGGAAGTGTCCAGGCGGCTACACCTGGTGCCAGACCCCCGCGTGGTGGAGCGCACGATGGAACACCTGAAGTTGACCGAATATGCCGATCGGCGCGCACGGACGCTCTCGCTGGGCAATGCGCAGCGCCTGGGGCTGGCCAAGGCGTTGTTGCACTCACCCAGGTTGCTCATCCTGGACGAACCCGCAAACGCACTGGACCCGGCGGGCGTGGTGGAAGTGCGCGAGCTATTGCGCGAACTGGCCCAACACCAGGGCGTGACGGTGTTCATGTCCAGCCACATCCTCGGTGAAGTGGCCCGGCTGGCGACGCGCATCGGCATCATCCACCAGGGGAAATTGCTCGAAGAACTGGACGCTGCCGAATTGGAGCAGCGCTGCCGCCAGTGGCTGGTGGTGGATGCGCGCGACCGGCAGGCCGCTCGTGCAGCACTCGTCGCTGGCGGATACGCCGTTGAACCCACGCAGAATGGGACGCTTGAACTGGTGGACGTGCGCGCCACGGCACATCCAGATGACGTCGCGCGCCTGCTGGTGCAAGCCGGCGCACCACCCACGCGACTGAGCGTGGAACAGGACGATTTGGAAACACATTTTTTGAAACTTGTCGGGGCTGAGAAGGAGTCTAAGAGAGACTAACGCAAAGAACACTAAGGATTTATAAAAGATGCCTTTGTGGCTTGGTGTTAGAAGGCTTAGGTTAAGTAAGGAGACACACAATGGCAGGATTCACTGCTGCTCTATGGACTGAGACGCTCAAGTTTCGCCGCTCCAGGGTCCCGCTGGTGAGCATCGCGACTTTTATGATCATCCCGCTCGTGGATGGATTGTTTATGCTGATCATCGCGAACCCGGGGTTCGCGAGTCGCCTGGGGATACTGGCCACCAAGGCGCAGTTGACCATCGGCGCGGCGGACTGGCCGTCGTACTTCAAGTTTTTGACGCAGGCACTGGCGGCCGGCGGCATGTTCCTGTTTGGGTTGCTCATCACCTGGATCTTTGGCCGCGAGTATAGCGACCGCACGGCCAAAGATTTGCTCGCATTGCCCACCTCGCGCGGGGCGATTGTGCTGGCGAAGTTCATCGTGATTACGTGCTGGTCGGTGGTGCTGGGGCTGATCGTCATTGTGCTCAGCGTCGGCGTTGGAAGCGCCCTTGATCTGCCGGGCTGGTCTGCAACCCTTGCGCAGCACACTGCCGGCGTGCTCGTGCTGATGGGCGGCCTGACCATGCTGCTCGTCTGGCCCTTTGCCATAGCGGCAAGCGCCGGACGCGGTTACTTGCCCCCCTTCGGCTTGATGCTTTTGGCGGTTGTTCTGGCGGAATTGACGGCCAATATCGGCTGGGGTCCCTATTTCCCCTGGGCGGTGGCCGGGTTGGTTGGCGTTTCCGGGCCGGAAGCGGTCGGCGCTGTGAGCTACGTCCTGGTGCTGCTCACAGGATTGGCGGGCGTGCTGGGCACGCTGGCATGGTGGCAACTCGCGGACCAGACATGATCGTGAGGGCGCACAGCCGCGCGCCCCTACTCAACGGGTTCCATCACCCATCGGCAAAAGATGGGATTAGGGAGCCTTTGTGCTAGATCGTCTTATCGAAGTGCGACTGCATCGATCGGCAACCGAACGGCAAAGGTGCTTCCCTTGCCAACGCCATCACTGGTGGCACTGATCTGCCCGCCGTGCAGTTCCACGATGGACTTTGCGATCGCCAACCCCAGGCCCGACTCATCATTGGATTGCGTGCGCGCACGATCCCCACGGTAAAAGCGTTCGAAGACGTGCGGCAACACCTCCGGCGCGATGCCCGTGCCCGTATCCTGCACCGTCAACACCAGCCAGCCGGCCTCCTGCCGGGCACCCAGGGTGATCCGCCCACCGGGCGGTGTGTAGCGCAACGCGTTACTCACCAGGTTGCTCAACACCTGGACCATGCGTTCCACATCTACTTCGACCGCCGGCAAATGACCCGCCAAGTCAACGCAAAGCGCGACGCCGTTACGCTCCGCCTGATGTTGATAGCCGGCCACCAGCCGCTCCAGCAGCGCAGCGGGCTGCGTGCGCTGGTAGATGATTGGCAACTCTCGCGCGTCCGCCAACGATAGTGTGCGCAAGTCATCCACCAGGCGGTTGAGATGTTGTGCCTCGCCATATAACACGTCCAGCCGCTCGGGGGTCGGCTTCAGCACGCCATCGCGCAACGACTCCAGATAACCGGTGATCACCGAAAGCGGCGTGCGAAGATCGTGCGCAATATCAGCCGTCATCTGGCGGCGCAGTTCGTTGGAGCGAGCCAGGTCCGCGCTCATCTGGTTGAACGAGACCGCCAATTCCCCCAGTTCATCTTTCGAACGCACCGGCACCGCCTGGTTCAATTTGCCGTGTGCCATGGCGCGAATGGCCATGGTCAATTCACGCAGAGGGGTGGTGAGCGTGCGCGCCAACAGGAAGCCCAACAACATCGCGAAAGCGGCCGCACCCAGCGCAGCCTTGATGAGCGCCTGATTGGTGCGGTCCAAATATTGCTGTTCGCGCGGGTCCAATTCCGGTGCAGCGGCGGTGGTAAGCACCGTGCCTACCACTGCATCATTCACTTTCACCTCTGTGCCGCGCACCAGTTCGCTTTGTGGCAGCAGATCCCCTTCGCGATACGGCCCGGCCGGCCACACCACATAGCCATCCTTATCCACCAGCAGGAACGGCCAGGGCGACTGCATGAAGCGTTGCTGCGGTGGTTGTTGTTGTGGCTCATTGTTGCTGCCGTCTGTACGCGTCGTCGTTTGCGGCTGCGATTGTGGCGCATTATCGCTGCCATCTGTGCGCGTCATTGACGTTTGTTGCGTCTGCTGTGAAGGGTCATCGGGGGCGGCGGGCGTCTGAGTGCGCGCATGCGAGCGCATATATTCAATGATGCCGCTCCACGAACCATTCACCTCGTAGTAAGCGGCCGCCGTATTGATGAAGGTGACCTGACCGCTATCCAGCACATATTGGCCAAACTCCTGCTGCGTGGCCTGGCGGGCATAATAATAGAGCAGCATCGCTCCCGATAGCGCCACAACGAGCAAGATCAGCATCAACTTGAGCGTCAGCGACCTGATCCTAAAAAATCTCAATCCAACTCCCTAATTAGGCCGGAAACGGTAACCAACCCCAAACACTGTCTGAATATAAGAAGGGTTCGCCGGGTCCGGCTCAATCTTGGCACGCAAGTTACGGACATGCACGTCGATCGTCCGTTCCACACCTTCAAATGCCGAGCCCTGGATGCGCTGCAACAGGTCCATACGGCTGAACACGCGCCCCGGCGCAGACATCAGGGTGACCAATAAATCAAATTCGGACGGCGTGAGGTTGACCAGTTCACCGTCCACCTCCACATGGTGCTTTTCACGATCCACCGCCAGCGCCCCACAACGCAATAGGTCAAGCTCGCCGGAGTCTCGCTCGCTGCGCCGCAGGACGGCATGAATGCGGGCGACCAGTTCGCGCAAGCCGAAGGGCTTCGTGACATAATCGTCGGCGCCCAATTCCAGGCCCACCACCTTATCCGTTTCCTCCAGCTTTGCCGTGAGGAGAATGATGGGCGTCTGGCGCTCACGGCGGTAGGTGCGCATAAACTCATAGCCGTCCATCTCGGGCATCATGATGTCCAGCAAAATCATGTCCGGCGCCCCCTGGCGCGCTACGTAGAGCGCTGCCTGGCCGTTCTCGGCGGTCAAGACGCTGAACCCTTCCTCGGTGAGGTAATCCTTCAGCATCTTGCGCAGGTTTTCCTGATCATCGACCACCAAAATTGTCTTTGGCATGTATGAACATTCCTTCCTTCTTTGGGTTGCGCCTTTGTGCGGGCAGCGTATTCGCCGGACATGGCCCGAACGATCACGCCACCAGCGGAGGTCTCCATTCGCCGCGTGAACACGTGCTAAATCCGCAGGGCCTGTACGGCCCTGCGGATCGCATAAGGTTATGCATCCGAACGATCATTCCACAGGTCACCCTCGATGTAGAGGTTGATTGTTCCTATTGAGCAGGTGGTGTTCCCTGGGGGCCGGGTTGATTCGAGCCATCTTGAGGCGGCGGGTTGCCTTGCTGATCGCCTGGGCCACCCTGGCCGCCGCCGCGCCCGCCACCCACGATCACGACCGTGGCCGTCAGCGTGTTATCGCTGAGGGAGCCATAGGCCGTCACGAGGGTGTCGCTGACGACATCAGACAGGCTGGCGCTTTCGGTGCCCTTCAAGAATTGCGTGCTCGAACTGGTGACGATGCTATACGTCTCATCACGTGTCTTGAGCGTGATCGTCGCATCGCTCACATCAGACACCATGCCGCTCAGCTTGTCGCCCGCCGGTTCGATGACGACTTCCTCAACAGTCATCGTCTTATCATCGCCGGGCCGGCCCCTTACCTGCACGCGGGTGCCTACCGTAATGTCACTCAAGCTGGCCGCCGTATCGGTGACCAAGTAACGCACTTTCACGGTGTCCGTCATTGTGACGGTTGTCTCAGTCGTCGTCTGTGTGCGGGTGTCTTGAATGGTGTAGCTGCTGCCACTGATTGCGGTCACGATTCCTTCCAGGCCACCTGGTCCGCCGCCGCCGGGACCGCCGCGCCCTGGCCCGCCCTGACCATCTGGGGGCTGTCCTTGTTGTCCTTCCTGCTGACCGGCTGGAGGTGTGCCTTGCGCTGGGGGCTTGCCTGTCGCGGCATTCGCGGTCGCCACGCTCGTCGCAAGCACCACCGCCACGGCTGCAAAAGCCAGATACTTCAAATGTTTCATTTCTTTCTCTCCTACGAGTTGATCATGTCCAGCCGGCTGACATGACTCACTATGCCATCCACTTGTTCAGAAGTGGTTAAGAAGGAATGGCGATCATGTTTAGGTTTGAGAGCGAGTAATATAGCGAAATTGGCCTATGGTGAAGCTGACAAAGTATCAGGATTTCCTGGAGCGCGTGGATGAACTGGGGTTCATGACACTTTCGCACAACGTGATGGGGCTGCCATCGCTCGCGGAAGAAACGCCGCACAGCCTGTGGCACACCGGCAATCACGAAACGGATCCCTGGCGTTGGAAAGATCAAGCGGCTGCTGAAAAACAGCTCGCCTATGGGTGCATTGTGGGCGGCTACAAAGGGTTTGTTGCAGCGCGCATGTATCCATTGTTTTACGCAGCCTATCACCCGGCCCAAGCAATGGAGGAACGTTGGGCGGAAGGGTTGGTGAACCAAATCCAATGGCAACTATGGAAGCAGTTCGACCAACACACTATGCTAAACACCAGCCTCGCACGCCGCTTGCTTGGCGTGACGCGCAAGAGTGGTGCCAGCCGGGTAGACACTGCGTTGCAGGAGTTGCAACGCTACTACTACATTACCGTCGCCGGCGACGAGCGCAAGGTGGGCGCAGATGGGCAACCCTATGGTTGGCCGGTGTGCGTGTATTGCCGTGTGACCGATTGGGCTCCCCCAGGCTGGCTAAGCGGCGTGGCCGGCTGGCGCCCCAAAGACGCCCGCGAGGCGATCCTGGATGACGCCGTGGCGTTGAGCGGGCATCCTCGTGACGTGCTGGCGGAGAAACTATTCTGAATGAACATCCATTTTAAGGAGTCGCCACCCCGGCAATCACCAGCGCAAGGAGGACGGCCCCGATGATCGGCATGAAACCGTGCATGACCGTGGCGAACCAGATACACTTGTAACGTCTGGTGAACCAGGAGATCGCAATGCCCAGCAGGATAATCGCAGGGATATTCCAATACAGGTGCCAGTGATACGCGCCAAAGAGAAAGCCATTTGCAACCCAATCCCATTTGCCAAACACGCCTTTCATCTTGGGGAGCAGAACGCCTCTGAAAATGAATTCCTCGCCCAGGAAGTAGTTAAAAATGGATATGACGATGATCACACCCAGAACCCACCATTGACCCACCAGTTGAGGGGCAAATTCCGGAGTCATGAGGTTCGATGTGTCGGCATACGCGATGGGGGTCAGGATGGGCAAAACCTTGGGGATGAGCTGAGTCCAAAGGGATACGAGCAAGCTGGCAACAATGCCTACGACTAATGCCGGAATGACCATCCACCATTGTTTGAGATCCCGTTCTCCGGTCTTGGGATTGCGCGGGTGCTGAATCCACATCCGCTTGTGGAACGATTCCCACTTCAGTTCACCGAGTTCACGGCGGACGATCAAGAGCGCCAGGACAAACTGCCAGATCATCCCCACGAGCGTCATGAACGTAAAAATGAAGCCGGGATGCAGGTTGATGCGTGGGAACAGGAGCGGTGCAATAAAATGCCCCAGGATCAACATGGGCGCACTGGTCGCCACCCAGATGCCGAGAATCTGCCAGAGCGTATATTGGTCTTTTTCTTGTGCCATTTTTGCCCATCCTATATTTTGTGCGCGGAAGGCGCTCTATACTGGCTCGCCTTCTTGCCCGTGCTTTTTCATGCGACGGGCGATCATCACCAATACCGCAGCAAGCAATGGCGGGAAAATGATCATCGCTCCCGCGAATAGCTTTGCCATTGCAGCCATGCTCATTTTGGGCTTGAAATGAATCGGCTGGTAAATGAACAGCGACGCGTCAGCGATCCCCGTATCGTAGTAACTTGTTATCAAGCGCTGGATTGCTTCGGGCTGGAGGCTCGTCACATCACCGGTATGACTGAACTCCGGCAGTAAGACAGTGTGAGCGTTGTGGTAATACCCTTTGATCTCCTCCAGCGCGTTCGGCGGTGTGGAGAAATCCACCGTGCCGTTGACGACCAGCATGTCCACATCGCTTTCTTGCAATTGGCGCAGACTGGCATCCACAAGCGCCACAGGCCATTCACTTGCCAATGGCCAGATCCACTCCGCCATCGGGGCACCCATGATCGAATTCCCAAGCCGGACACTCTCCAACCCCCTGTAATATTCCAGGTCGAGCGTGCCGCCCTTGTTGAGGAAATCGCCCATGTGGAACATCCCAAAGGGGAAGACAAACGGCGCCATGAAGTTCAGCATTGCCAGCCCAGATGGGTCGCCGTCTGCCGCCGCGAGATAAGCATCCGTCACCATGGACATGTTCGCATTGGAGAAGAACATCATTTGCGTAAGCAGACGAATTGTGCCGGGGTCAATTGGCATGAATAACCAGCGCTTGGGCATGTTGTGATTGACATCGGAGATTGCCTGGGCGAGATTCTTCGTGCGACGATTGCAGTCCGGGTCTTTGGCGCACAAGTCGCTCATGTGACGGACCAATCCATCCAATGTGGCCGGGTCGTACACGAAGTGACCGGGCGGGTTCATGCCGATCATCACCACGCGCATCAGACTTTGCGGATGCATGTAAGCATACAACTGCGCCACGCGGGTGCCGTAGCTCTCGCTCCAGATGTTGATTCGCTCATAGCCAAGTGCCCTGCGCGCCGCCTCCATATCTTTGATGACACCCTTGGCCGTATATCCGCGCAAGTCCACGCCCGATGCCTTGAAGTCCTCGGCACACTGTTTGGCCGCCTTCGATAATTTCTTGTTGGCTTCGTCAGTTAAGAACCCTTTGCCAAGATAAGCGGCGGATAGCTTGCTAATTTCCGCGCAGGTCAGGTCCACCGACCCATCCACGCCGCGGTACCCAACCAGGATGACGTCATGCTTTTGCAACAGCCAATCTTGGGGATAGGTGATCAAATTGGATGCGCCGGGTCCGCCCAGCAGGATGAAGACTGGTTCGGCAGGATAACTGCTTCGGGACGCGAATCGCACTACTGGGAGTGCAATGAGCCGAGAGTCCGGATCGTCCCAGTTCTCCGGCACGGTCAACGTGGCACACTGCGCGGAGATTTTCTTTTTACCGGGCTGGTGTTCACACGGTGCAAATGCGGACAAGTCGCCGGCCTTTGCGCCTTCGGGGATGGAATATGTTTTTGAGATGGCAGGAGGGGGATAACGCATTATTTCCTCGCTTTGTTTCTATTCCTTAGGGACTTCACCGCTTTTTATTCGTTCAATGACACTTTCCGCCCAGGCCAGATTGGCGCGCATGGAGGCGATGCCGTTTTCGCGGGTGAGCAGCCAGAAGAAGTGTTCACGCGGCGAGGGAATTTCTTCTTGAAAAGGCCCGAGATGATCCGTCACCTGTTCATACTGCCCTAATAGGGCGCGCATGATCGTCGCGTACTCTTCAAACTTCGCAAGGACCTCTTCGTCGGACAACAGCCCACTGAAGAAAACCTGAATGAGTGGCGCACTGCGCGGCTCACTCAACGGGGGCGGACCGGCAATCCATTTTCGCAGTTCGGCGCGTCCGGTTTCAGTGATGTGATAGACCTTTCGGTCGGGGCGATCCTCTTGGGGGATTTTCTCCATTTCCGCCCAGCCATGTTCGGTCAGGCGGGTGAGCGTGCGGTAGATCTGGCTTTGGTCCGCGGGCCAAAAATGGCTGACGGACGTATCGAAGATCTTCTTCAGGTCGTATCCGCTATAGGGATGGTAGTTGAGAAAACCGAGTATCGCATAGTCGAGAGACATGGCATACGTCTCCAATATAGGATATATCTCATATAATATACATCCCATATGGGCCGTTGTCAAGAGGGGAGTTTCACGAACGAACGGCTACGACAGGAGTGGCCGCGGCCTGCGGGTCATTCCTTTGTCAACATCCCCCTACAGAATGCGATCTTCGATCTCCCAGGCATGATCCAGCACATGCCACGCCACGCGGCGCGCAAAATAACGCGGCGTCCAGCGCAGCCCGCCGCGCGGGCCTCGTTCGGGCACGCCATCGCGTGGGGCTTCCTCCAACGCCTGCATCGTGGCCAGCTTCACCTGCGCCAGGTCGGAGCCGGGTTGCAACTTCCAACCCATGCGCGCCAGGTAACCCCCTTGCGCATCGCACACGTGCGCAACGATGCCGTCCAATTCGCGCCCGCCGCCGCGTGGGCCCTTGCGCAGTTGCTTCCCTTTTGCGGCCTGGACGGCGGCATCGAATGCCTGCCAGCAAGCTTGCAAAAACGTCACGAAACGCTTGATCTCCGCGTCACTCACGGGGCGTATGTCGCTGGAAGGCGGTTTTCTGATAGTGCCAAAGTCAACATCGGGGCCGCTATTCAGGCGTTCGACGACCGTGAAGGCCGATGGATCGGTGGGGGCTTCGAAGGCCATCCCGACGTTGCGCAAGGCCTGCGCGTAACGCGGCGCGTAATCGACCAGCGCCTGTAGAGCCGAGGCCTCATCGCGCCCGCTGCGACACCAGCCCAGCCACTCAATCGCCCCGGCAAAGGTGCGCTTTTGCCCCGCCTCAAAATACACGTCCATCAGGGTTGAAGTGTGTGCCATCCCAAGTTCCTCCGTGTTCATCTTATCAGGGTCAGCGCTGCAACACTCAGCCGGAGGCCCACGCTCATTTCATTCGGCGGAACAAAACCGATCATGGTAGACACCCCTATCGCCGGCGTGCCTGCCCCGATGCAATTATTGCGCACCGCTCGAGAAAGAAAGCGAAGCTCTCCGCTTCAGGCGCGTTGGCTTGTGCAGCGCAGTGCCGTTGGGTGGACGAGCAGGAGCGCCGCCAGCATATAGAGGGCGGCACTGCTCCAATAGGGCATGCCGGGCATGATGTGGTCATACACCACGCCCCCCCACAGCGGTCTGGCGCGCCATTGGCAGTTGGGTGATGCTGTAATAGCGGTAGCCGGTGTTCTCATCAACCATCACCGGGCGAAGCAGCCCAATGGCGTCATAAATACGCAGCGCCTTCAGGCTGAGCTGAGTGATCTCTGCGAATCGACCGATGGAAATTAAATCCGGCATAGCTTTCTCCGTTCGGAGTCACTATACAGCCGGCCCCAGGGGCAGAGTCAAGCGCCTATCTGAGCATCAGAATGATGCGCGCGCCGATGCAGCAACACACGTGTCGTATGGAGGTGCGAAGAGGGGGCAATGACGAGGCTCACCGCGTCATGGCGGTGAGCTGGGAATGAAAGTGCAAAACGTTGGTTGGCTAACGAGACGTGATATTAGCCCAACGCCGATCGCGCGGGCCGATATAGTCCGACTCGGGGCGGATGATGCGGCTATCCAGGCGCTGTTCCTGGCAATGCGCAATCCATCCCGCTGCGCGGCTGATCGCAAACGTAGGAGTGAAAAGCTCCTGAGGCATCCCCAGCCCATGTAGCAGCAACGCGGTGTAGAACTCCACGTTGGTCTTCAAGCTGCGCTGAGGGTAATATTCGGTCAGCAAACGGACGGCGACCTTCTCCACTTCGCCGGTCAGGTTATACAACCGCATGTCGCCGTCCCTTTCGTACAGGCGCTTGGCAGCGGCCGAAAGCACTTCCACGCGCGGGTCACGCACGCGATAGATGCGATGCCCAAAGCCCATCAACCGCTCGTGGCGGTCCAGTTTGGCACGTAGATACGCTTCGGCGCGGTCCGCATCACCGATTTCGAATACCATATCCAGGGCCGGCCCCGGCGCGCCACCGTGCAATGGGCCTTTCAACGCGCCGATCGCGCCGACCAGCGCCGAGGTCAGGTCGGAGCCGGTGGAGGTGATGACCCGCGCGGTGAAGGTGGAAGCATTCAACCCGTGATCCACCACGCAGCACAGGTAAGTGTCCAACCCACGCACGCGCTCTTCGCTGGGTTCCTCACCGGAGATCATATACAGGTAATTCGCGGTGACGCTCAGGTCGGCGCGCGGCTCGATGACAGGCTGCTCGTTGAGCAGGCGCCAATAGGTCGCCACGATGACCGGGAAACGCGCCATGACGGCGATGTTTTCGAGCGGGATGCCATCAGGCGTCTTGCCCTGGGCCTGGCGCAGGTCCAGCGTGCCGGCCGCCATCCGCAACGCCGTCATCGGCGTGATTTCTTGCTCAGCGGCCGCCTTTAGCACTTCCAGCGTCACCGGCGCCAGCTTTTGCTCCGCCGCCATTGCCGCACGGAAGGCGCTCAACCGGCTACTGCTTGGAAGCTCGTCCTTCCATAACAAATAGGCCACTTCCTCGAACGTCGCCTTGCTGGCGAATTCCTCGACAGGGTACCCGGCTATCGTTAGCCGGCCCGCCGTACCATCCACTTCGCTCAAGCGTGTCTTGGCAGCGATGACCCCTACCAGCCCAGGGAAGAATAGACCAGGCTCCCGAGATCCCGTTGTAGATGTAGTTGCGTCTGTTGTCATAGCATGTCCGCCTTTTTAGTCTTACTCCTCATAAAAATTGATACGCTCGCCTTGCTATGGCGAGCGTATCTTAACGACAGGGTTAACGAACGCAGCACAGTATTTTGGGCGCTTATGCGCCGGCTGCTAATTCCTCCAATAATATAATGAATTGCGGCAAAAAGCCAATTTCATAGCGAATGTCCAGCCCTTTGGGGCGGGGTAAATGCTTGGGGTTGAACCAGCATGTGTCGATGCCGTAATTGATCCCGCCCTGGATGTCTGCGCTGAGGCTATCGCCGATCAGCAACACGCGCCGCTTATCCGGGTAGTTCATGCGTGCGAAGGCAACGTCGAAGAAGCCCGCGCTGGGCTTGGCAAAGCCGATCTCCTCCGACACCACCACGTCATCGAAGTATTTGCCAATCGGTGAGGCATTCAAACGTGGGCGCTGCACGTCACGTAACCCATTCGTAATCACCATCATGTGATACTTTTGATACAGGCTACGAATGAGTTCTTCGGCGCCGTCGATCAACGCCCAGGCACCTGCCAGGTTCTGCAAATAGCACGCGCTAAAAGCGGCGGGGTCGCCTTGCAAATGCAAAGCCTCCAGCAGCAACTCAAAGCGCCGCACCTGGAGCGCGGCAGGCGTAATCGCCCCACGCTCCAGGTCCAGCCAGAGTTGGTGATTGATCGGCCGGTAACACGCCAGGTAACTGGCCAAGTAAGGATGACCAAACTGTTCGAACGTTTGCCGGATTGCTTGCGTCTCGGCTTTATCGTAATCAAAGAGCGTGCCGTCGGCGTCAAAAAGAAGCCATGTATATCGCATACCCTATTATCGAATGGGGCAAGCGCTCAGAGCGTCGCAGGTATGCGCGGCATCTCCAACGCGGGCAACACGTCCTCTATTTCATTGCGATGCGGCTCCAGCCAGGGCGGCAAAATCAGGCGTTCGCCCAGGTGAGCGGCATCTTCATCGCGTGCGAAGCCAGGGCCATCCGTCGCCAGTTCAAACAGCACGCCGCCCGGCTCTTTGAAGTAGACCGATTCGAACCAGAAGCGGTCGATCCGCTCCGTCGGGCGCGACCCGGCCTGCAAAATCATCTCGCGCAATGCCTTTTGTTCGGCAATGTCATGCACGCGCCACGCGACGTGATGAACGCCGCCCGTGCCCCACTGCCCGCGCCGCCCACGCGGCAACTCTTTGACTTCCACCAGCTTGCCGGATTCTCCACCCTCTACGCCATAGCGATGCCAGCCGTCTTCAGCGCCCAGCGGGGCAAAACCCAACACCTGCGTCAAGAGCGCCTCCGTGTCGTTCAGGTTGCGTTCCCACAGCCGCACGGCGTGCATACCGCGCAATTGGAAAGACATCGGCACCGGGCTTTCGGCCCAAGCAGAGAAGGGGCGCTCTTGAGTCGTTTCGACGAGCGCGAGCGGCAGGCCATGCGGGTCTTTGAACGGCAACACCCGCTCGCCGAAGCGCGTTTCGATCGCGCCAACAGGCGCATGCACAAGTTCGAGGCGTTCCCGCCAAAATGAAAGGCTATTCGGCGCTACGGCAAACGATACCTCCACCGCAGAACCCACCCCGGGGATTGCCGGGTCCATCTGCGGCCAGGGGAAGAAGGTGAGGTCCGTGCCAGGCGTACCCACGCTATCGGCATAGAACAGGTGATAAGTATCGGGCGCATCTTGATTCACGGATTTCTTCACCAGGCGCAGACCCAACGTGCCAACATAGAAATTCAAGTTCTGCTGTGGGTCACCTGCGATAGCGGTGACGTGATGAATGCCATGCACAGTTGCTTTCATTTCAAACCAATCCTTTTTCACAATCTTCACTGCGGCAGGTGCCATCGTCAACACCTGCCACTTACACGATTCAGCCATCGGCCTCTAAAGCTTGATGCAGCACTGGTTGTTGTCTGGTGGGGTGTGGGACAATGTCGGCGCGTCGTGGGGACTGCCCCCCAATGATACCGTACCGCGCATGGCAGCGCGTCGCCATCATCTGGTCAATGCCAATCACTCAGGCGTCTCGCTTCACCGCCGAAATAAATACATCCTCCAGCGTAGGGGCGATCCAGTCGATAGACGTGATCTGTATGCCCTCATTGAGCAGCATAAGGCGCATGGCCTCTTTGTCGTTTTCAGCGGTGGGCACGACCACGTGAATTTGAGCGCCATAGAGGGCAACCTCGTCGCAGATAAGCCGGCGACTCTCCTGGGCGGCTTTGAGCACTCGCAACGCCCGGTCGGGCGTGGGGGTGTTCACTTCCAGCACTTGCCCGCGCATCTGGGTCTGCTTAAGTTTGCTGGGAGAATCAATTGCCACCAACTTCCCCTGACTAATAAAGCCGACCCGCTGGCACAGTTCCGCCTCATCCATGTAATGGGTGGTGACCAGCACCGTCACGCCTTGTTTGACCATCGCGTAGATCAATTCCCAAAACTCGCGCCGGCTGATCGGGTCTACCCCGGCGGTAGGCTCGTCCAGAAAGACGACCCTGGGCCGGTGCACAATGGCGCAACCGAGCGCCAGGCGCTGCTTCCATCCTCCCGAAAGTGCCCCGGTTAGCACTCTGTCGCGCCCTACCAGGCCGGCCATCTGGACAATTTCGTCCTGGCGCCGGCTTAGCTCTCTTGCGCCCAGGCCGTGCACCATGCCATAGAAGCGGATGTTCTCCCTGGGCGTCAGGTCGTTGTACAGGGTAAACTGCTGCGACATATAGCCAATCTGACCGTGGACGTCCTTGCTCTGCGTAGCCGAGTTCAGCCCCATCACATAAGCATTGCCGGAGGTCGGCTTCATTAAACCGAGCAGGATGCGAATGGTGGTTGTTTTGCCGGCGCCATTGGGGCCCAGCCAACCAAACACCTGGCCTGCCTCGACGCTGAAGCTGACGTGATCAACCGCCGTGAAATCGCCGAACTTCTTGGTCAGGTCTTCAACGACAATTGGGTATTGAGCGGCAGTGCCATCGACATGCGTCTGCGCAAATTCCTTTTCGCTCATCGCGCGCCTCTCTCTTTTTGCGGGGCCTGCTGCTCTGCGGCCATGCCGGTTTGCCGGCGCACCAGGCTGATGTAGGCTTCTTCCATGCGCACTTCGATCTTGCGCAACTCATCGTGCTGAATGCCCTCGGCTGCCAGCGCCGCCTCGACCTGCGGCGTGCGCCTCGGCACGTCGTCAACAAAAATATGCAGCTTATCCCCGTAGGTCTGCACTTCCAGCACGCCTTCCAGGCCGGCCAACCGCTTCCGGGCCAGGGCAAAGTCGGATGGCGTCAGTTCCAACAGATGGCCGGGAAGCATCGCTTTGATCTCGGCCGGGGTGCCGGTGGCGATGAGCCTGCCCCGGTAGATCAGCCCGATGTGCGTGCAACGCTCGGCCTCATCCATATAGGGCGTACAGACGAAGATGGTCAGGCCTTTTTCGGCTTGCAGGTCACCCAGCAGATTCCAAAACTCCCTGCGACTGACCGGATCGACGCCCAGGGTGGGCTCGTCCAACATCACCACGCCGGGTTCATGCACCAGGCAACACGCCAGGGCCAGCTTCTTTTTCATCCCGCCAGATAGCCTGCGCGCCAGGCGGTTGGTGAAACCCGATAGACCCGCAAAAGCGAGCAGTTCCGGGATGCGTTTCTTTTGCTCCGCCTGACCCACCCCCTGTACCCCGGCAAAGAACGCCATGTTCTCCTGCACCGTCAAATCGGCGGAGAGCGCAAACTGTTGCGCGATGTATCCCACCCGCTCGCGAATCTGATAGACGTCGCGCATGGAATCAAACCCCAGGATGCCGCTCTCGCCTCCCGTGCGGCTGAGCAGCCCCAGGATCACGCGCGTCGCGGTCGTCTTGCCGGCTCCGTCGGGCCCGATCAGGCCATAGGTCTCACCAGGGCTAACCTCCAGCGAGAGTTGATCGACCGCCGTCACAGTGCTTTGGTTGGTCTTAAACTGCTTCACGAGCCCGGCAGCATAAATAGCTCGTTCTGTCATGATTGTTACCTCCTATCCAGGCCCTTTCAATCCAACCGATTCTTAAATCTGCGCGTGGCGACGAGGATCACGACCAGGGTGTAGATGACCAGGGCCAGAGCATCGCTCCACAGAAAACTCAGGCCCACGCCTTTCGTGTAAATGCCTCGTGAGATGCGTATGAAATAAGTCAACGGAGACAGGTCCCCCATGATCTGGGGGATCAGTGGCATGTTGTTGCGAGGATAGAAAAGCCCGCTGAGCAGCACCCCCAATAAGGTGAAAATGTTGGCCGTTGCCTGCGCCTCTCGCTGCGTGCTGACGCGGGTGGACACCAGTAGCCCCATTCCCAGGCATGCAGCGATAAACATGAGCGCCAGGAAGAGATATAGGGCCAGGCTGCCCTGGAATGGCACACCGAACCAGAGAATTCCCAACCCCACCGAAACGCCCAACACCAGGATGCACAGAACCAGCATGGGCACCAACTTGCTCACGATCAGCTCCAGCGAACGGGCCGGTGTTGCCAAAATCTGCTCCAACATGCCGAACTCTCGATCGCGCACCAGGAACATGGCAGCCTGCTCGATTGCCAGGGTCTGCATGATGAGCCCGATGATGCCCGGCAGGATAAACCACAGGTCCGTCAGGTCGGGGTTATATAGGACCCGCGTCGAAGTGGCGATTGGCAACGCGCCTGCTACGGCCCCTCCTGCGCGCATGATTTGTTGAGAAGATAGCTGCAAACCGTAGTTCTGAACGATCAGATTGGCGGCGCTATACCCCGAGCGCACGGCGAAACTATCCGCCCCATCGAACAGGAACAGCACATTAGCCTGTCCCTTGTCCACATCCGCAGCAAAATGCGGCGGAATGATAAGCGCCGCTTTCACATCCCCGCGCTCGATTGCCTGCCTGGCTTCGGCCTCGCTCTGCGCTTCCAGCGTCGGGTCGAAGTATTGAGAGTTGAACAATGCCAGGACGAACGAGCGGCTCGTGGCATCGCGGCTTTGGTCCACCACGGCGGTCGGCAGATGGTACACCGTCAACGACGCTGCATAGGCATACAGGAACAATTGAATCAACGGCAGCCCCAACACCAGCGCGACAAAGCGGCGATCACGCAGAAGCTGAATGGTCTCTCGGCGAGTCAGGGCGCTCAGGCGTTGTAGATTAATTTGCGTGGCTTGCATGGCACATCTCCATACGCAATCCCGCTCAGTCCAGCCTCTGCCGGAAGAAGCGAGCACCAACGAAAAGGATCACCCCCGTCAACACGATCAGCGCCAGCGTCTGGGGCCACAGGTCATTTAGTCCTACCCCCTTAATGAAGATGCCATTCGTGATGGGGAGCACATAGGTGAGCGGGAAAACCAGGCCCAGGGCGCGCAAGAGAAGCGGCTGCGCGTAGGCCGGGAACATGAACCCGCTCAGGAAGATTGCCAGCATGTTCATCAGCGTCGCGATCTGGTTCGCCTGCCCCTGGCTGTTGGAAATGGAGGAAATCGCCATCCCCAGGCCCAGGCTGGAGAAAGCAAACAGCGACAACAGCACCATGAACAAGAGCAGGTCCCCGCGAAACGGCACCTTGAGCAGAAAGACGCCGATGATGAAACCGGAGAAGGTGTCGATCACGCCCAGCGAGAGTGTGGGAATCGTCTTGCCGATCATCAGTTCCATTGGGCGAATCGGCGTCACCAGCAGGGCCTCGATGGTGCCCGACTCACGCTCGCGGACAATGGAGAAAGCCGTGAGCTTGAGCGCGATGCCGTACATCAGAAAGGCGATCATCCCCGGCACGACGAACAAGAGATCTTGCAAATCCGGGTTATATAGGATCTGCACGTGTGCGTTGAGAGGGCTCACCTGCCCCCGAACCAGGCTGACGGCATATTGCGCAGAAATCGCCGCCGCGCCATTGGCGGCGGACTGAGTGGTGAACGAATCGGAACCATCCACTAGCAAGAGGACGGAGGCCTGGCGTTGCGCCAGGCGCGCAGCAAAATCATGCGGGATGACGATCCCAAGGCTCGCCTGCCCACTATCGATCGCCTGTACAACACCCGCCTGGCTGGATACTTCAGAAACGATGTCGAAACTGCCCGAGGTGGTGAACGCATCCAGATACGCCCGGCTGGCGGCGCTCACGCTCTGGTCGGCCACCACCAGCGGGATGTGCGTGATGTCCATATGAACGGCGGCAGCAAACAACGGTAGCATCATGATCGGGCTGAGCAAGAACGGAATAAACGTCCCGCGGTCACGGATAAGTTGGATGAATTCCTTTTGCGTGATGGCCCAAATACGCCTCAACATGACTGTGCCTCCTATGTGGCGAGCCCACTTATTGGAACGTCACGTCGGCGGGCATACCGGGCTTCAGGCGGCCCGAGGGGTCCGTGACTGCGAGGCGCACGGCGAACACGGTGCTGCTGCGACCTTCGGCGGTCTGCACGTTACGCGGTGTGAATTCCGCCTGGTCGGCGATGCGATCCACCTTCGCCGAGAAGTGAACGTTGGGGAAGGAATCCACCGTCACCTGTGCCGGCTGGTTGAGCTTGATCGCGCCGTAGCGATCTTCGGGCACGTAGACGGTGAGGGTCAAGTCGTCCAGGCGCGCCATGGTCAGCACTTCTGCGCCGGCCTGTGCCACCTCACCTTGCTCGACGGCGCGCGCCAGCAAGACGCCATCTGCCGGCGCCACCAGGACCAGCTTGTTGATCTGAACTTTCAGCGCGTCCACTGCCGCCTGGGCCGCATCCACCTGCGCCCTGGCGGCGTCCAACTGTTGAGCGCGCGCCCCCGCCTTCAGCGCATCCAGCGCGGCCTGGGCTGCATCCACCTGGGCTTTGGCGGCGTCGAGTTGTTGCGGGCGCGCGCCTGCTTTAGTGGCATCAAGCTGAGCCTGTGCCTGGTCCACCTGCGCCCTGGCTTGTACCACGTCGAAGTCGCGTGCAGGGCTCACGGCGGCATCCAGCGCGGCGCGCGCATTTTGCACCTGCTGATATGCGGCCGAGATTTGTGCGGCGTCCGGCTGTTGGGCTGCCTTGTCATAGGCGGCCCTGGCTGCGTTGTAGTTGTTCGTCGCCTGCTGCAACGCAAGCGCTTGCGAGCTTGCGCCGATCCCCGCCGGATCGCGCTTATAGGCGGCATCATAGGCAAACTGGGCTTGCTGCAGGGCGGCCTGGGCATTGTCGTAGGCGGCTTCAGCGGCGGCGTAATCCTCCGGCAATGGGCCGGCCTTCACTTTGTCGTATGCGTCGGTGGCGGCGGTCAGGGCCGATTGCGCCGCTGCAACATTCGAGGGTCGGGCGCCCGAAATAGTGCGGCTGTAGCCGGCGGTAGCAACCACGAGGGCTGCTTCGGCCTGGCGCAGTTGCTCATCGGTCGGGCCGGATTTCAGAAGGTCATAGTCGGCTTTTGCTGCGTCCAGTGCCGATTGCGCCTGGCGCAATTGTTCGGCGGTCGGACCGGCGGCCAGCAAATCATCGTTAGCCTGGGCCGCCTTGAGCGCAGATTCGGCCTGTTGCAATTGGGCCCGCAGCAATGTGTCGTCCAGTCGCAATAGGGGTTGGCCCGCCTTGACCTGATCGCCTTCATTCACTTGCACCTGTATCACACGCCCCCCGACTTCGGGTGAAAGGATGATCTGAGTGGCTTCCACCGTGCCCGAAGCTTTGAGAGGATCGCCATTGCCGGATGCACAGGCGGAGACGAGAAGTGCCGGCGTGAGAATTGCCAGGGCAAATCGTGTCGTCAGCCGAAATGAGAAACGCACCATGAGAAACCTCGCTGAATCGTTTTCCCTAAGGATTCCCTCCTGGCGAATCGATCAACAACCCGCGAATTACAAAGTCGATCATGTAATCACGCGCGCGTGCAATCGCCGCAGCAGAGGTAACATCCTCGTTTGACTGAATATGCTGAATGAGGGGAGCCAGCGACAGGAAGCACGGGAAGATAAACTCGACCATCACGAGGAGCGCCACGGAACTAAAGCCTGGCTGCAACAGCCCGGCATCTCGCGCTTTCTCGATGAGCAATTTGAACCGCTCGACATCCTCCAGATCGCGTTGCGAGAGGATTTTCATGGTCGTCTGCCAGCCTTCCGCCATCTCCCACATCAAAATGTGCATGTAGCTCGGATTTTGGACAAGATAGTCGAAGTAATTCCTGAGTAATTTCTTGAGTAAGCTCTTGAATTTGTCCGCGTCGAGCGGCGCATCATCATCAAGCAACGACGAGAAGAAGTAGGCTTGCATTTCGCTGGTGTTCTTGTCGGCACGCCGGATCACGGCGTCGTAAACGCCCAGCTTGTCACCAAAATACTGAAAAATCAGGCTTTTGTTGTAGCCGGCCGTCTTGGCGATCAGATCGACACGCGCACCGTCGAATCCATGCTCCGCAAATACCTTCTCCGCTGCGTTCAAGATTGCCTCACGAGCGCCCTCTGCGTCATGTACCCGGCCACGTTTAGGTGGTTCGGACATTGCCTCATATCCTCCTAACCAGACAGTTGCATTTCTAACTAACCGGTTAGATTATATTAGGTACACCTAAATTGTCAAGTGGGGAATGGGAGCATATTGGGCCATGTTATCCTTCAGAATAGTGCTTTAATGAACCACCGATGGCAACTACGGGCGAAAAGAAGCCCGATATCTTGCGCTGCTTACAGCGCCCAGCGCCTGAGATATCGGGCTTCTTACTCCCTTCTTTATCTGTGTTCATCTGTGGTTAAATATGCCGCTCACGTCGCCAGCTTCAGCTCTCGCTTGTGCATCTGTTCGGCCAGGAAATAGCTGCCGATTGTGAACGTGGCGGCGGCCAGTTGCAGCAAGATGCCTTCCCAGGTGGCATACAGCCCGAACCACAGCCCCGTCCAGTAGGGCAACACCTGCGTCAGCACGTCGATTGGGTGGATGGGCAACCACCCCACCACCTGCAACACGTGCGCCGTATTGCCCACCATCTGCAACAGCACCGCGCCGATCAGGATGCCCGTGAAGGTGAGCATCTTTTTGTGCGGCAGCTTCGCCTGCACCACGAACACCAGTAGCCCGATCAATAGCGTGCCCGCCAGCCCGACGGCCACGCCGCCCATCACCGTGCCGGTGCCAGCTTCCAGCACCAGCGCTTGCAGGAACAACACCGTCTCGAACCCCTCGCGATAGATGCTGCTGAAGCCCAACAGCACCAGCCCCAGGAATTGCCCCGCTTCGCCGCCGATGATGCGCTTCTTCTGGCGGTGAAAGTTCGCCATCCAGCCCGTCCAATACACGTCGTGGAAGAACCAGTTGGTGATGATGAGCAACACGGCGATGGCAATGAGCGACACGACCGCCTCCAGCCGTTCGCCGTAGCTGGCCAGGGTGGTCAACAACCCCTGGGCCAGCAGCCAGGTCATCACCGTCACGATCAGCGCCACGCCGGTGCCAAGCCAGAGCGGCTTACGCAAAGCGCGCTGTGAACCCACCTTCATGCTGCCAAACAGCGACGCCAGGATCAGCACCGATTCCAGCCCCTCGCGAAAGACGATCACCGCCGCGTTTGAGGCAATCGCCACCGGCGCGTTATTCATGCCCGCCAGCGCCTGTTGCGCCTCGTCCAACTGCGCGTCCAGCACTTGCCTGCTGGCCGATATCTCGGCGGCGGAGGCTTTACGCCCAATCAGCGCTGCCAGCCCTGGGTGCTCGCCCGCGCCATACCAGAACAAATCCTCGATAGGCTGCTTCATCTGCGGCGCGAAGACCACCAGCTTGGCTTCCGGGCCCGACTCCAAGATGGCATAGGCCTCCAGGCGGGCCGATTCGGCCAAATCATATTCGCCGGCCTTGACGGCCTGCTCCATCTGGTCCAGTGCCGTGTCGATCACGTCAAAGTCCGCGCCGGTGTCGTGGGTCTGCCACTCGGCAGGCATCGTCTGCTTGAGCAACGCCGCGATGTGGTCGGCGCCGGACTGGATTTCGTCGGGTGTGGCAACCTGGCTCTGATCCTTGGCGGCCAGCAGTTGCTGCTCCAGGGTATCAAACGCCTCGGCCACCTGTTGGGTGGTAGCGGCGTCACGCGTATCCAGGATGCTGCGCAGGTCGTTGAAGGCCGCCGCAGCGCCGTCGCGGAAGGTGGCAGCCTCCTGGATTTCCAGCGCAATCGTCACCTGCCCATCCTTCACGCCGCGCGCATACTCCACCGGCACCAGGGCGATGAAGCGCATCAGTTGCCCGGCCCGGCGCGTCTGTTCGGCGGCGCTCAGCGGCGCTGCGCGGAACCCGCTGAGTGCCGTGTCCACGCGCGGCAGTAAGTCTTTGATCGATTGCCCGTTGCGCGCCGCGTCGCTCAACGCGCTGAAGGTCTGCCGGGCAGCCGCCAGCGCCGCCTCGCCACGCTGTTCACGATAGGCCGGCGCCAGAATGGCAAAATACCCCGCGGCCAGGGTGGCATTTTGT
>DAOUFG010000141.1:0-7157 GCA_034430115.1 Thermoflexales bacterium
GGTGCCGTCACCAATGACGCATCCATCATGTCCATCACCCAAAGCATCTTCGACGGCAATTCCGCCAGCAGCTTTGGCGGTGCCATCGAGGGCAATGGCCCCATGGCTGCCTGGGATAACATTTTCACGAACAATGGCTCGGGTGATAGCGGTGGTGCGTTCTCCATCTCAGCCGCCGGCACCACCGTATTTATCACCGACACGCTTTTCGAGGGCAATCTAGCAGGGGCCGGCGGCGGCATCGTCGTGTTCACCGGCACCGTGCATATCGCCAACACCACATTTTTCAGCAACGCCGTAAACAACAACGGTGGCGCCATCAGAAACGCCGGTGGTGAAATAATCGCCGTCAATAGCACCTTCGTGGCCAACAAAGCGCTCTTCACCAACGCCGGCGGCATCTACAACTGCAACACCAATTGCAGCATCACCCTCATCAACAGCAGCATCGCACAAAACGCCGCGCCGGCACCTTACGCCGGCGGCATCATCAACGATGGAACGGCCACATTCACCAACACCCTCATCACAGAAAACAGCAATGCCAACTGTGCCGGCAACCCTGCGGCAGCAAGCGCCCATAACCTGGACAGCGGGAGTACCTGCGGGTTCAGCACAACCGACGGCTCGCTCATCAATACGAACCCTCTAGTAGGGGGCCTGGGCGATTACGGTGGCACCGTATCAACCCTGCCGCTCCTGCCCGGCAGCCCGGCGATCGGCGCGGCCACCTGCCTGGGTGACGGCGTACCCACCACGGACGCGCGTGGCGTTAATCGGCCTCAACCCACAGCGGGGACCTGCGACATCGGCGCGTTTGAGTCGCGCGGGTTTATGTTCGGCACGCCGCAAGGCACTCCCCAGACGACGACGGTCAGCACTGCCTTTGCAACGCCACTGAGTGTACAGGTCCTCAGCAGCTACGCCGAGCCGGTGGACGGCGGCGTCCTTTCCTTCGTAGCACCAGCCACAGGCGCCAGCGCGTCGCTTTCGCCCGCATCGCCGCTCACGTTGGTCAGCAGCGCAGTGACGACCACCGCCACCGCCAACGGCGTTCTTGGCTCCTATGTAATCACCGCCAGCGCTAACGGCATCAGCGGAACGGCCAGTTTCAGCCTGACCAACCAGCCCATCATGTATGCTCTGTCCCTCCACACAGAAGGCAATGGCAGCATTGCGACGATCCCCACGGGGACTTCCTTTGCCGGCGGCACCGTGGTGACGCTCACCGCGACAGAAAACACGGGTTCATCTTTTGCGCACTGGTCCGGCGACGCCAGCGGAAGCAGCCACGTCGTGACGATCACCATGAATAGCGCGAAGACCGTCACCGCCACGTTCACGCTAAACAGCTACACGCTCAGCATCGCCAAGAATGGAACTGGTGCGGGCGACGTTTCCAACACGCCATCTGGCAGCAACTTCTACCACGGCACCGTTGTGACGCTCACCGCCAATCCATACATCAGTTCCACGTTGGGTGGATGGAGCAGCAATTGTGTATTGAGTGGCGATGACTGCGTCGTGACGATTACCGCGAATACGCTGATCACCGCCACGTTCAACGTGCAGACCTTCACCCTCCAAACGGGCACAAACGGCACCGGCGGCGGGACGATTTCACAAACCCCACCGGGTAGCCCACTGAACTACGGCACAGTGGTCACGCTCACGCCGCATGCGTACATCAGTTCCACGTTCTCCACCTGGAGCCCGACTTGCGCGCTCTCCGGCAATGACTGCATCATCACGATGACCGCCGATACATTGGTCACCGCCACCTTCACGCTCAATAGCTACACGCTCACGATGACCGTTTCCGGCAACGGCGTGGTCACGCCCAGCGCAGGCGCGCACACCTATCTGTATGGCACAGAAATATCGCTGACTGCCGCCCCGGATGATGGCTGGAATTTCGCGGGCTGGAGTGGTGATGTCACCCCGGGCCGAATCAACCCCATGACGATTACGATCACCAGTGATAGGGCCATCACGGCTACCTTTAGCGCGCATCCCGTGGCAGATGCCAGCACCTCGCGTGCGGTGCGAAGCAAATCATCCGTCACACTCGACGGTAGTAACTCCACCAGCACGAACCTGCCAATCGACTACCTGTGGGCACAGACCGGCGGCGAGACGGTTATCCTCAATAGCACGACCATCAGCCAACCGGTGTTCACTGCCCCCGGTACAGTGACGCAAACGTTGCCGCTCACGTTCACCCTGGTGGTCACCGACCATCTCGGTTTCGCAAGTGCGCCCGCCCAGGTGGTCATCACGGTAACACCCTACACGGTGAGCCTCCCGGCGGTGCTAAAGAACTAAACATTCCCTGGCACTAAGTCACCTGCAAAGGGAACCAACCACCCATGAGTTGCGGCTCATGGGTGGTTTTGTTTAAAATAGGGTTAAGACGTCCTCCATACATCCATACACTGACTATACTTATGCGATATCTGACCTGTTCATTTGCCTTTTAAGGCAGGAGACATTAGCTAGAGCATGACGCAACAACAAGAACCAGCAAAGGCTAGCGACGAAACGGCACACACTTACCGCGTTGAGGTGTGGCAACGGCTCCCCCCCAACGCTTCTCACATTCACACCCACCCCTCTCGATACGTCAACACGGCACATCAAATCGGACTCACCAACGTCGCCGATTGCACAGAAATTCATCTCTACTTTCTGTGTGGCACGCTTTCGCAGTCCGAGGCGGAGCGCCTGAGCGATGCGCTCCTGGCAGATCGTGTGACCGAGCAATTCTCTGTCACACGTATCGATGCCGCCACTGCACAGGACGAGCCGAATCGCGTCTGCAGCATCGAGGTGACGCTCCTCCCCGGCGTGACGGACCCGGCTGCCGAAGACCTGCTGAATGCAGCGCCGCTACTCAACGTGCACGGGCTGGCACGCGTAGCCACCGGGCAGCGCTATACATTTAGCGGCTCGCTGAGCGATGCCACACTGCATCGCCTGGCGACGGAAGTCCTCTCGAACGCGGTGATCCAGCGCTACGCAATCAACCGACCCATCGAGCCGCCTTTCTTCGCCTTCCAACAGACCGACGACACGGTGGAAACAATTGCATTGCGCGACGCAGACGCTCAGGGCCTGCTGGCAGTCAGCGCCCAGCGCCGGCTCGCGCTGGACCTGGCCGAAATGCAGGCCATTCAAGCCTATTACCAGCGCGAGCAACGCGACCCCAGCGATGTGGAACTGGAGATGCTGGCACAAACGTGGAGCGAACACTGCGTGCACAAGACGTTCCGCGCCACGGTGAACTTCACGCTCAATTCCCCCACCGGCACAAGCGCTCCGCCCGCTCAGCCGCAGGTCATTGACGGCCTGTTGCGCACCTATATCCGTGCGGCCACCGAGAAGATCAACAAGCCCTGGGTACATTCCGCGTTTGTGGATAACGCCGGCATCATCGCCTTTGACGATCAATATGACCTGGCGTTCAAGGTGGAAACCCACAATCACCCCTCCGCACTGGAGCCATTCGGCGGCGCAAACACCGGCGTGGGCGGCGTCATCCGTGACGTCATCGGCGTCAGCGCGCGGCCGATCGCCAATACCGACATCCTGTGCTTCGGCCCGCAAGATATGCCCCACGACCAGGTGCCCGCCGGCGTGTTACACCCGCGCCGCATCGAAGAAGGCGTGGTGCACGGCGTGGAAGATTACGGCAACAAGATGGGCATCCCCACCGTCAACGGGGCCATCCTCTATCACCCAGGGTATACGGCCAACCCACTGGTATTCTGCGGCTGCCTGGGCATTTTGCCGCGCGGGTCGAACCCTTCGGAGCCGCAACCAGGCGACCTGGTCATCGTGATCGGCGGGCGCACCGGGCGCGACGGGTTGCGCGGCGCTACCTTCTCCAGCATGGAGATGGACGTGGATACCGGCGACAAGGCCGGTAGCGCCGTTCAAATCGGCCACCCTATCCACGAGAAACAGGCCATGGAAGCCGTGCTACGCGCTCGCGACGAAAAACTCTATCACGCCGTCACCGACTGTGGCGCCGGCGGGCTATCCTCCGCGGTAGGCGAGCTGGGTCGCACGCTGGGCGTCAACGTACAACTGGATACGGTGCCGCTGAAATATCCGGGCCTGCGCCCCTGGGAGATATGGCTTAGCGAAGCCCAGGAGCGCATGGTGCTGGCTGTGCCGCCGGGCAACTGGCCACGCGTAAAAGAGATTTGCGACGGCCAAAGCATCGAAGCAGTATGTATCGGCACCTTTGAATCATCGGGCCGACTACATCTATATTACGCCAGGCACCTGGTGGCCGACCTGGAGATGGACTTCCTGCACAACGGCATTCCACGCCGCCACCTGGAGGCGACCTACCAAGCCCCGGCTTACCCGAACCTGGTTGCCTCCGCCGCGCAATACCCCAGCGACGTGCGCGCGACATTGTTGAGGCTGCTAGCACACCCCGACATACGCAGTAAGGAGCCGGTCATCCGCTTATACGATCACGAAGTGCAGGGCGCCACCACCGTCAAGCCACTCACCGGCGCAGCCAATCACGGCCCCAGTGACGCCGCCGTGCTTGCGCCGCTCGGAGATCAACATTTCTCCTTGCCGGGGGCGACCCCCAAGGGCGTCGCGCTTTCGGCAGGGATATGCCCCAGCTACACCGAAGGTGACCCCTACGCGATGGCCTGGGCCGCCATCGACGAAGCGTTGCGCAACGCCGTCGCCGTCGGCGCGGACCCGGATCAGGTAGCGATCCTGGATAACTTCTGTTGGGGCAACCCGCTCCTGCCCGACCGGATGGGCAGCCTGGTGCGTTGCGCCCAGGGTTGTTACGATGCCGCCATCGCCTTTGGCACGCCGTTCATCTCTGGTAAAGATAGCCTGAACAACGAATATACCGCGGCGGACGGGCACAAACATGCCATCCCCGGCACGTTGCTCATTTCGGCCATCGGCATCGTGCCCGATATTTCGCGCACCGTCAGCATGGACTTGAAGGGCGCCGGCAATTGGCTCTATCTCGTCGGTGATACGCACGAGGAACTGGGCGGAAGCCACTACGCGCTTGTGGAATCATCCTTCGCCGCCGGGCAATCGCCGGTGCCACAACCCGTGCCGGGCGCGCTCCAACGCCTGCGCGCTCTCTACGGGGCGACCCAGGCCGGGCTGGTACAGTCGTGCCACGATTGCTCCGAAGGCGGCCTGGGCGTCGCGATTGCGGAAATGTGCCTGGCCGGCCTGTTAGGCGCCGACATCGTGCTAGCCCAGATTCCAGGCGCGAACGACATCGCAACCGACCCGGCGTTGCTCTTCTCCGAGTCGCTCGCACGTTTCATCGTGGAAGTGAAGCCCGATGATGCCGCGGCCTTTGAAGCGCATATGGCCGGCCAACCATGCGCACGTGTTGGACAGGTGAACCGCGCCCAGGAACTGCACCTGAGCCTGCGAAACAGCGTCACGCCGCTCAACATTTCGGTGGCCGACCTGGAAGTGGCCTGGCGTGGCACCAGCAGCGGCGGCCACAACAGCGCCAGCAATCCTCTTCCGCTCACGCCTCTCGCACCGGCTGCGCCCGCGCTGGCGCTCAACCGGCGTCCACACGTTTTAATTCTCCACGCAACCGGCACAAACCGAGATCGTGATGCGGCGCTGGCCTGCGAGATGGCCGGCGGTGAACCGGAAATCGTACACGTGAACCAGTTGATCGCGCATGAACGCAACCTGTTGGACTACGCGATGTTGGTGGTGCCGGGCGGCTTCTCCTACGGCGACGACCTGGGCGCTGGGACGCTCTGGGCGTTGGATTTGCGCCATCGCCTGGGCGATAGCGTGGCTCGCTTCGTCGCCGATGGACGGCCTGTGTTGGGTATTTGCAATGGGTTCCAGGCCCTGGTGAAGTCCGGCTTGCTCCCAGGCGACGTGGACGGCCTCGCCGATTCGCACCTCGTCACGCTCGCACCCAACGCGCGCGGGCGCTTCGAGTGCCGCTGGGTCTATTTGCGCCCCGAGCCCAACAACCGCTGCATCTTCACCGCCGAGATGGAAGAGCTGATCTACTGCCCCGTGGCGCACGGTGAAGGCCGCATCGCTGCACGAGATGCCGTCGCGCTGAGCACTCTGCAAGCAAAAGGCTATATCGCGTTGAGCTACGTGGAAGACGACCATGCCACGATGCACTACCCTGCCAACCCCAACGGCTCCAGCCTGGGCATTGCAGGGCTGACCAATTCACAGGGCAACGTGTTGGGGTTGATGCCGCACCCCGAAAACCACATCTTTGGCTGGCAACACCCGCGACATGGACGCGGCGAACAAGGCATGACCGGCCTCAAGCTATTCCAGAACGGTATTCGGCATTGTCTAAAGGGATAAACTCATGTTGACACAACAACAATTTCTACAGGCCATCCCCGGCGCACTCGGGGGCGTGGACCTGCCGGGCTACGGGCCCAAAATCTCTGGCAAGGTCCGCGACATCTACATGCACGATGGCAAGCGCGTGCTCATCACTACCGACCGCATTTCAGCCTTTGACCGCGTATTAGGGCTGATACCCTACAAGGGCCAGGTGCTCAATCAGTTGAGCGCGTGGTGGTTCGAGCAGACACACAATATTGTGCCCAACCACGTCATCTCGGTGCCCGACCCGAATGTAACAATCGCGCGCGAGGCCGAGTCGCTGCCGGTGGAAGTGGTCGTGCGCGGGTACATCACCGGCGTGACCAAGACGTCGCTATGGCACCTGTATTCACTGGGAGATCGCCATCCCTATGGCATCACACTTCCCGACGGCTTGCGCAAGAACGACCCGCTGCCCGCGCCGGTAATCACGCCCACCACTAAGGCCGTCGGCGGCGCGCATGACGAGCGCATCACGCGTGAAGAAATTTTGCAACATGGTATAGTGCCCGCTTCATTGTGGGAACAGATTGAACAGGTCGCGCTAAGCCTGTTTGCCCGCGGGCAACAGGTGGCCCGGCGTGCCGGGTTGATTCTGGTAGACACGAAGTATGAATTCGGGCTGATCGACGGCGCGCTGGTGCTCATCGACGAAATCCACACGCCCGATTCGAGCCGGTTCTGGATCGCCGACTCATACGACGAAGCGCGCGAACCGAAGAATTTCGACAAGGAATTCCTGCGCGAATGGTACGCCGCGCAGGGGT
>DAOUFG010000142.1:0-13317 GCA_034430115.1 Thermoflexales bacterium
GCCAACCATCACGCCTCTCAATACAGCGCGATGCCAGACGTCAAGATGACTGCCTGTTGCGATGTTTCGCCGGAGCGGCGCAAAGCGTTCGCCGAAAAGTGGAACGTGCCGCAGACGTATGCCGACTATCGTGAAATGTTAGAGAAGGAACAACTGGATGGCGTGGTGAACGTCACCCCCGACGCGATGCACGCCAACATCTCCATTGCAGTCCTGGAGAAGGGCCTGCCGATTTTGTGCGAAAAGCCGCTCGCCAGCAACCTGGTGGATGCGCAGCGCATGTTGGAAGCCGCGCGTAAGGCAAACGTGCCCAACATGGTGAACTTCTCCTATCGCAACTCGTGCGGTTTGCAGGCTGCCGTACAGGTCATCCGCACAGGCACGCTGGGCCATATCCGGCACGTTGAATCCAGCTATCTGCAAAGCTGGCTGGTGAGCCACGGCTGGGGCAACTGGCGTACCGACCCAAGCATGTTGTGGCGCCTATCCACCAAGCACGGCAGCGCCGGCGTGCTGGGCGATATCGGCGTGCATATCTACGACCTCACCAGTTTCTTGTGCGGCAATATCGACACCATCCAGTGCACCTTGCGCACCTTCGACAAAGAAATCCCCGGCAATAAGATCGGCGAATATGAGTTGGACGCCAACGAGAGTTTCGTTTCGACAGTGAGCTTCGCCAATGGCGGCCTGGGCACGATTCACGCCTCGCGCTGGGCTGTCGGCCAGGCCAATAGCCTGCGCGCGCGCGTGTTTGGGGATAAGGGATCCATCGAAGTGGATCTGGATCGTTCATACGATGAATACCGCATCTGCACCGGCGCCGAAAATATCGATAAGTTCCAATGGGAGACGGTGAAGTGCCCGCCGACGCCCAGCAACTACGAGCGCTTCGTGACAGCCATCAAGACCGGCAAAAACGATGCCTCCGATTTCGCGAACGGCGTCAAAATCCAGGCTTACTTGCACTACAGCATCGCATCCAATGACAACGGTTGCGCAGTGAAGGTACAGCTTTAACTCAACCCAATAAGGATAAACACATGCTACAGACAATTCAAACACCCGGCGACACCAGTTGGTTTGTTCACGATCGCTTTGGCCTCTTCATCCACTGGGGGCTGTATGCCCTGCCCGCCCGCCACGAGTGGGTGAAGCAGGTGGAACAAATCCCGGACGCGGAATACGACAAGTATTTCCGCCACTTCGACCCCGATTTGTACGATCCCAAGCTTTGGGCGCAGGCAGCCGCGAACGCGGGCATGAAGTACTTCGTCATTACCACCAAGCATCATGAGGGCTTCTGCCTGTGGGACACCAAGCTGACCGACTACAAAGCCACCAATACCCCCTATGGCAAGGACCTGCTGCACCCCATGGTGGACGCGTTCCGTGCCCAGAATATGCACGTCGGCTTCTATCACTCGATCATCGACTGGCATCACCCGCAGTTCGTCATCGACGACGTGCACGCCATGCGCAATAGCCCCGAGCGCGCCAAGCTCAACGAGACGCGCAACCAGGCGCTCTATGCCCAATACCTGCACGGCCAGGTGCGCGAACTGCTCACCGAGTTCGGCAAAGTGGACGTCCTCTGGTGCGACTTCAGCTACCCCAACCGGCCTGGGTTCGTTGGCAAGGGCCGGGATGATTGGCAAAGCGAAAAGCTGTACAAGATGATCCGCGAGCTACAGCCGAACATCATCCTGAACGACCGGCTGGATCTGGATTCCGGCTGGGATATCAAGACCCCCGAACAATTCCAGCCGCGCGAATGGGTACGCTTCAACGGCCAGCCGGTGGTGTGGGAAGCCTGCCAGACCTTCTCCGGCTCCTGGGGATATCACCGCGACGAATCATCCTGGAAGAGCATGGAACAGCTCGTGCGCATGTTGATCGATACCGTGAGCAAGGGCGGCAACCTGCTGTTGAACGTTGGGCCCACGGGCCGTGGCGAGTTCGATGCGCGCGCGCTCAATTCGCTCGCAGGATTGGGCGAATGGATGAAACGCCACAGCCGCGCCATCTATGGCTGCACCCAGGCCCCCGACGAGTTCAAAGCCCCGCAAGACTGCCGCCTGACCTATAACCCGCAAACCAAGCGGCTATATGTGCATGTTTTCGCCTGGCCATTTGTCGAGCTACACCTGGATGGCCTGGCCGGCAAGGTGGAATATGCACAGTTGCTCAACGACGCTTCTGAAGTGCTGATGCAGTCGCGCCCCGATTGGCAGGGCCACGATGACGTCCACCAGGATACCCTCACGTTGCGCCTGCCGGTGCAAAAGCCCAATGTCACAGTGCCTGTGATTGAACTATTCCTGAAGTAGCTCATTTTGCGGATCGTTGGCGCGGCATCTGCCCGGTGTCGCGCCTTTCACCTGCCATGCTCGTACAATACCCGTATGGCAATCGATAACAACACCCCGCGGGTCCAGCACTATCAGCCAATTCGCATCGGCATTATCGGAATGGGCGGCTTTGCGGGTTTCCATCACGACGTCATTCAGCAGTTGGAAACGGAAGGCCAATGCAAGTTAATTTGCACTTGCGACCCCGACCCCGGTGCATTTATGGACCGCATGCACAGTTGGGAATTCACCCAACGTGACGTACTCGTATTCGACAACTACCTTGATATGCTCGATACGTGCGCCGCACAATTGGACCTGGTGACCATCCCCACCCCCGTGCCGTTGCATGCCGAGATGCACCGCGCATGCGTAGAGCGCGGCCTGGCGGTCTACCTGGAAAAGCCCCCCACGCTAAACGACGCCGAAATGGGAACCATGCTGGCGGTGGAAGCTGGCGCGCATTGGCAAACCAACGTCGGTTTCAATTACATCGTGGAATCGCCCCGCCAGGCATTGAAGCGCCGCATCATCCAGGGTGAATTTGGCCGGTTGCAAAAGGTGTGTTTTACGGGCCTATGGGCGCGCACGCGCGAATATTTCCAGCGCAATAACTGGGCCGGGCGTTTGATGCTCAATGGCAAACCCGTCCTGGATTCGTGCATGGGCAATGCGATGGCCCACTACACGCACAACGTGCTTTTTTGGGCGGGCCAAAAGGATGTCTTCGATTGGCCTCCGATAACGGAGGTGCGCGCCGAATTGTACCGCGCGCACAATATCCAGGGCACGGACACATTCTTCGTTGTTGCGAAGACGGCTGACGACGTCACGTTGCAACTGATGCTGACGCATGCTTATGCCGGCCCGGCATACAACCCAGAGCAGATCATCTGCGAAAACGCCACGATTACCTATATCGTCGCAGACCATTACGAAATCCGCTACAAGAACGGCACAGTGGAGTCACACGACCTGTCGCCGGTATCGTTACGCGAAAACATCGCCGCTCACCTGGCCTATTTGCGCGGCGACGGTCTGCCGCACGCCGTCACACGCCTGATCGATGCGCGCCCATTCGTGCACCTGAACGACCTGGCCTACCTGGCCTCGGGTCAAATCGGCACCATCCCGGCGCAATACTGGCACGCCGCGCCATCGGCTAGCGACCCGGGCGAATGGGTAGGCATTGATGGAATTGCCTCAATCGCCGAACGCTTCCTCGCTACAGGGGAATTCCCCAGCGGGCAACACGTCCCATGGGCGCACGCGGGCGGCACTGCCACACGCCAGGACCTACCTAATCTGCTCGGCGTGATTCAACGCATGGCAGATCAGCGCGACGAGGGAACCAAATGAGCCAGCCCCTGCGCACGCCCGAACAGGCCGCCCATGAGGCAGCCTTTGTAACGCCTTCAGAGAAGCAATATCGCTGGCAGGAAATGGAATTCAACGCCTTTATCCATTTCACCGTGAACACTTTCACCGATCGCGAATGGGGCCTGGGCACGGAGAGCGAAGCAGTGTTCAATCCCACAGCCCTGGACGCGCGCCAGTGGGCCAGCGTGTGCAAAGAAGCCGGCATGCAGATGCTCATCCTGACGGCCAAACATCACGATGGGTTTTGCCTGTGGCCCAGCCGCTTTACCGAGCATTCGGTAAAAAACAGCCCCTGGCGCGCTGGCAAAGGTGACGTAGCACGTGAGGTATCTGATGCCTGCCGTGAAGTTGGCCTGAGGTTTGGCGTATACCTCTCGCCCTGGGACCGCAATTCCCCCTATTACGGCACCGACGACTACAACGTCTACTACAAGAACCAACTGCGCGAACTTCTCACCCAGTATGGCCCCATCAGCGAAGTGTGGTTAGACGGCGCTTGCGGCGAGGGGCCCAACGGCAAAAGACAACGCTACGACTGGGCCAGCTACTACGACCTGATCTATGAATTGCAACCCGATGCCGTCATAGGCCCCAGCGGCCCCGACGTGCGTTGGGTGGGCAACGAAAACGGCTTCGCGCATGACACCGAATGGAGCGTCTTGGGCACTGATGAAGAGATGCGTCACCCGACCTTCAATAGCTGGGACGACGCTTTCTATAACCACATGCGCTCCGACGGCAACCACGACGCGCAGCCCGGGGGCCTGCCCCAGCTATGTAATGCGCGTCACCTGGTTTACTGGCCTTCCGAAACCGACGTTTCCATTCGCCCTGGGTGGTTCTATCACGCCTCAGAAGACCTGCAAGTCCATTCGCCTGAGCGGATGCTGGACATGTACTATCGCTCCGTTGGGCGCAACAACGTCTTGCTGCTGAACCTTCCCCCAGACCGGCGTGGCCTCATTCACGAGCATGACGTATTCTGCCTACGCGAAATGCGTCGTCACCTGGACGCGACCTTCAAGACCAACCTGGCCGCCGGCTCAATCGTGCAGGCTTCCAGCACCGCCCCCACTCCGGCAACCTTCGCGCCGGGCAACGTCATCGATCAACGCCCCGACACCTGTTGGATGGCAGCCGAAAACGACACATCGCCCACGCTGACCCTGGAATTCAGCCACTCGATCACCTTCAATCGCCTGCTGCTCCAGGAAATGATCACGCTTGGACAACGCATTGAATCCTTCACTCTTGAAGCCTGGCACAGCGAAGAATGGAAACCGGTGATAAAAGGAACGACGGTTGGCCACAAACGGCTGGATCGCTTCGGCCCGGTGACCACCGAGCGGGTGCGCTTGGTGATCGAGAAAGCGCGCGCCTGCCCCACCCTGCGCAGCCTTGGCCTCTATCAAGCCATGTTAGGAGCTTAATAAACGGAGGATGTTGTAATGGAACGCCAGTTTCTTTGCACCGCAGAACACCAGTTGGCCTATCGCGAGTTTGAGCCGCCCGCCCTCGCACAACACGACATACGGATCAAGCCGGAATTTGGTGCCGCCAAACATGGTACCGAGATGAGCTTCTTCAAAGGCTATGGCAATCCGCGTGGCGATTTCGATCACCAGCTCAGTGTGCATAAACGCGATAAGCCGGCCAACCCCTATCCTTTCTACATCGGCAACATGGTCGTCGGTCGTGTGGCGGAAATCGGCCAGGCGGTAACCCGTTTTAACGTCGGCGACCGCGCGCTGGCCTATAGCGGGTTCTCCACGTGTGTTACGGCGGACGAGAATACATGCTGGAAACTGCCCGATCATGTGGCATGGCAATCCGCCGTCTGCATCGACCCGGCCGATTTTGCCTTCTCAGCCATCCGTGATGGGCAGGTCCGCCTGGGCGACGCCGTCGCCGTGTTCTCGCTTGGCGCAATCGGCCTCATGGCGGTGCAGTTGCTACAACTTACCGGCGCGCACCCCATCATCGCCTGTGACCCAATCGCCAGGCGGCGTGAATTGGCCGCCGAATTTGGCGCGACGCTCACGCTGGACCCCACCGCCTGCGATGCAGGGCTTGAGATACGCCAAGCCACACGGGGGCGCGGCGCAGACGTGGTCATCGAATATAGCGGCACGCGCCAGGCGATGCAAGACGCCCTGCGCGGCGTGGCCTTTGGCGGCAACGTGGTCGCCGGGGCTTACCCGCCGCCCTATAGCGCCGGGCTGGATCTGGGGGCCGAATCGCATATGAACATCCCCAACCTCATCTTCTCGCGCGCGGGCAGCGACCCAAACCGCGATCACCCGCGTTGGAACAACGATCGCATCTACGCCTGCTGTTACGACCTGATCCTGCAAGGGAAGATCAAAGGCGAGCAGGTGATTTGGCCGGTCGTCTCGTTCGACGAGTTAGCCACGGCCTACCCAAAAATCGCCGACGATCCCGCGTCCACGCTGAAGCTTGGTGTACGTTACGAAGGAGCCTGAACATGAAAATAGCTTGCCAAACAGGTTTGAGCGGATGCTCATCGCTACTGGAAGATTTTCGCTGCTTGCAGCGCTGGGGCTTTGAAGGCGTGGAGATCACGCCCTGGCAATACCTGGAGGGCGACCGCAGTAAATATGCGCTCAGCCTGGAGGATCAGGTGAAAGAAGCTATGGATCAAACGGGGTTGCCCGTGACGACCATCTGTGGCGGCATCCACTTTGACTTCATGAACCCCGATACGGAGAAGCGCCGCGCCGACCTGGAACGCCTGAAGGCGATGGTGCGCCTGGCCGGGCGGCTGGGTGCCGCCGGGATCATCATGGTGCCGGTGTTCAATGGTTCACCGCAACCACCCGATCTATGGCCGCTCAAGTCTTCCGTGGCGCTCCAACAGGAACTTCTACTGGCAGAGCTGGCTCAGCTTGCCCCCGTCGCCGAGGAGGCCGGCGCATGCGTGATCCTCGAACCGTTGAACCGTTATGAGGCCCCCTGGCTGAACCGCCTGGACCAGGCCGCCGCCATCTGCGAGCAGGTCGGCTCCAAAGGCGTTGGCCTCATGGCCGACCTTTTCCACATGAACATCGAGGAGGTGGACCCGCCTGGGGCCATACGCAAGCACGCCAAGTGGCTCAAGCACGTCCACCTGGCCGACAACACACGCAAACAGCCGGGCACCGGCATCACCAATTTCGGGGCGGCATTCGCAGCCCTGAAAGAGATCGGCTACAACGGCGCGGCAGCGCTTGAATGCGCCATCCTGGGTGAGCCGGAAGCCGCCTTGCCCGCTTGCGCCCAATACCTGAAAGAATGTCGAGCAAAGGATAACTGAATGCCGTATTTCAAACTTCATAAAAAGATGGAACTCTACGCACTCGTAGAGCGCATCAAAGAAGCCGTCTATACACCTACAGCGAAGTTAGACGTAACCGCCTACGTGACGCGTGAGCCACTGCCCTATGCCGAACGGCAAAAGGGTGAACCCCTCACCCTGACGCCCGGGCAAAAATGGGGCAACCTTTTCGATTGCGCCTGGTTCCACTTCACAGGCACCGTCCCCGTACAAGCCAGGGGGCAATCGGTCGTGCTGCTGATCGATGTCAACGGCGAAGCCTGCATCTTCGACCAGGCCGGCTGCCCAATCCAGGGCCTGACCAACGTCAATTCCGAGTTCGACCTCAGCCTGGGCAAGCCCGGCAAGCGCGTCGTCCCGTTGACTTCAAGCGCCGCCGGCGGCGAAACGGTGGACATTTGGGCCGATGCCGGCTGCAACGACCTGTTTGGCCGCTTGCAGGAATCCGGCACGCTCAAACAGGCCGACATCGCCATCTGCCATCCGAACCTGCACGCGCTGCAATATGATTTTGAGGTGTTGCACGAGCTGATGCAGCAGTTGCCGGAGAAAAGCGCCCGCCATGAGCGCATTTGGGCCGCGCTGACGCGCGCCGCGCTCGTGCTGCAGCACCTGAGCGACGACGAAGCCGCCATCGCCCGCAAAATCCTTGCGCCAGAACTCGCCAAGCACGCCGGCGCCCCGTCCCTGCAAATCAGCGCCATTGGTCACGCTCACATCGACCTGGCCTGGCTCTGGCCGTTGCGCGAAACGATTCGCAAAGGCGCGCGCACCTTCTCCACGGCGCTACAATTCATGGAGCGATATCCAGATTACATTTTCGGCGCTAGCCAAGCCCAGCTATATCTGTGGATGAAGGAGCGCTATCCCGACCTCTACGCGAAGGTCAAGCAGCGCGTCGCCGAAGGCCGCTGGGAAGTGCAGGGCGGCATGTGGGTGGAAGCCGATACGAACGTGAGCGGTGGCGAGGCATTGGTGCGCCAGTTCCTGTATGGCAAACGCTTCTTCCGCCAGGAATTTGGCGTGGAAGTGACCAACCTGTGGCTTCCCGACGTGTTCGGTTATTCCGGCGCGCTGCCACAGATCATGAAAAAGTCCGGCGTGGACTACTTCATGACCCAAAAGCTCTCCTGGAGCCAGGTAAACCAGCATCCGCATCACAGCTTCTGGTGGAAGGGCATCGATGGCACCCGCGTGTTGACCCACATGGCCCCGGAAGGCACCTACAACAGCTCCGCTGCGCCGCGCGCCATTGCCAAAGCCGAACAGGAATACCTGGATAAATCGGTCTCAGAGCACTGCCTGGTCATCTTCGGCATCGGTGACGGCGGCGGCGGGCCGGGCGAGGAACACCTGGAGCGCCTGTGCCGCGAAAAGGACCTGGCTGGGCTTTCACCAGTTGTCCAGGAACCCGCGGCCTACTTCTTCGATAAACTCTCGCGTGAGGCCGATGGCTTCCAAACTTGGGCAGGCGAACTCTACCTGGAACGGCACCAGGGCACCTACACCACCCAGGCGCGCAACAAGCGCTTCAATCGCAAGTTGGAGCTCGCATTGCGCGAATTGGAGATGGCATCGTCGCGTGCTTTGTGGCAGACCGGCCAGGCCTACCCCACCGAGCAACTGCTCGACACCTGGCGCGAAATGCTGCTCTATCAGTTCCACGACATACTGCCCGGCTCTTCCATCACGCGCGTGTACGACGAGTCCCGTGCCCGCTATGCCGCACTTCTGGGGCAGGTACAGGCATTGACCGCAAGCGCCGATCGATCGCTATATGCCCAGGTCAACACCCAGACCGCCGGCAAGCCGCTGATCGTGTCAAACTCGCTCTCCTGGCCTCGCCACGAGTGGGTGCAATGGCAAGGCCAATGGCTGGAAGTGACCGCCCCCGCGTTGGGATACGCCACCATCGACGCGGCTTCTGTCCAGGCGAGCTACGCAGCGCCACAGGCGACCGACCATTCGCTTGAAAATGAGCATCTGGCCGTGTCGTTCGACGCAGATGGGGCCATCCGCTCCATCATCGACAAGTCCAGCGGCAGGGAGGTCCTATCTGCGGGCAGCCAGGCGAACAAGCTGGCGCTTCATCGCGACCTGGGCGACGCCTGGGATTTCCAGATGCACTACGATGAGCAACCGGTGGAATTCTTCTCCCTGCAAAGCGCTCAGGTGCAGGTGGACGGTCCACGCGCGAGCATCAAACAGATATATACCTACGGGGCTTCCACACTAACCCAGGAGATCGTCCTGTTGGCGGGCAGTCACCGGCTGGACTTCATCACCCACGTAGATTGGCGCGAGACGGACAAGATGCTGCGCACGTCATTCCCGGTCAATGTGCTGGCCACGGAGGCCACCTGCGACATCCAGTTCGGCAACATCCGCCGCCCGGCCCGGCGCAATACGAGTTGGGATATGGCACAGTTCGAAGTCTGCGCTCACAAGTGGGTTGACCTCTCCGAGCGCGCCTTTGGCGTCGCGTTGCTGAACGATTGCAAGTATGGCCACAAGGTGCGCGATAACGTGCTCGACTTGAACTTGCTGCGCAGCCCGAAGTACCCGGACCCACAGGCCGACCAGGGTGAACACGACTTCACCTACAGCCTGCTTCCCCATACGGGCGATTATGTGGCAGGCGAAGTAATCCAACGCGCTTATGAGTTGAATGTACCCTTACGCTTCATCGCAACGGACTCGCACCCCGGCGCACTCCCGGCACAGGCATCTCTGCTGCAAGTGGATCAGCCAAACGTCATCGTCGAAGCCGTAAAGAAAGCAGAAGACGGCGATGACCTCATCGTCAGGTTATACGAATCGACGGGTGCGACGACTTCTGCGACGGTGCGGATTAGCTTACCCGTGAAAGCCGCTGCGTTGGTCAATCTCTTGGAGGAAGATGCAACCCCCGTCTCCATGCACGATGGCAGCGTTGCATTAACCTTCACCCCTTACGAGATTCAAACGCTCCGCCTGAGTCGGTCGTAACGAGTGACAAGCCACTAAAGGACGAAAAAAAACCTGCGGTGCCTTCGAGGCACCGCAGGTTTATGCTCCATTTCAGCTTGCTTTCAATCGAAAATCGTTCTCATTGGCGTACAGCATAGCTCACGTCCACAAAAAAAATAACGCTGCGACCCTTGATAGAAGGTACAGCGTTAACAATCATGCCCCCGGTGAGATTTGAACTCACACGCCCGAAGGCATAGGCCCTCAACCTACCGCGTATGCCAATTCCGCCACGGGGGCAAGCCAAAGAATTATAACTGTTCCTTGCCTTTATGCAAGACCATTGGTGGCTTTTTTTCGCCGTTGTAAAATCAGCCTCATCATCGATCACAGGTAAATTGTTCTGATATTGCGTTGAAATATTCTGGAGACGAACAAAATGAGTTCCAATGACACCAAGACCGGCCTAACCGGGAAAGAGCTACTCCTGGCCACGTTGAGGCACGAGAAAACACCCGCTGTCCCCTGGGTCCCTTTCGCCGGCGTTCACGCCGGTAAACTGAAGGGTTATACTGCGACGGAAGTCCTGCAAGATAGCGATAAGTTGGTACAGTCTCTCCTCGAAGTACATAGCCAATACAGGCCTGACGGTCAGCCAGTCATTTTCGACTTACAGGTAGAAGCGGAAATACTAGGTTGTGAATTGCTGTGGGCCGATAACACCCCTCCAACGGTGGCCTCACATCCCCTGGCAACGGACCTGGAGGTGCCCACCCATCTTCCTGAGAAGACGGATGGCCGTCTACCGATTATCCTGAAGGCGATGAGCGAAATGAAGAAGGCCGTCGGTGACACGACCGCCCTCTACGGTTTGGTCACCGGCCCCTTCACGCTGGCCTCACACCTGCGCAGCACCGAAATGTTCATGGACATGTATGAAAACGAGGATTTTCTGCAAGCGCTACTCGGCTACACGCACGATGTCGCCAAGCGCATGGCCGAACTCTACATCAGTGCCGGCATGGATGTGATCGCCGTCGTAGACCCGCTGGTCAGTCAGATTTCCCCCAAGCACTTCAACACATTCCTCAAGACATCTTTCCAGGACATCTTCAGCAGCATCGCCAACGCCGGGGCACGCTCGTCCTTCTTCGTCTGCGGCGACGCCACCAAAAATATCGAAGCGATGTGCCAGACCGGACCCGACTCGATCTCGGTGGACGAAAACATCGACATGGTGACGGCCAAACAAATCACCGATCGTTACAACATCGCCATCGGGGGCAACATTCCACTCACATCTATCATGTTGCTCGGTACCCAACAAGACAATATGAAGTTTGTCATCGATCTGCTTGAAAGACTGGATCACCACAACCTGATCCTCGCTCCAGGTTGCGACATGCCCTACGATGTGCCTGCCGATAACGTGGTCGGAGCCGTCCAGGCCGCCCGCGAACCTGAGGTCGTGAAGAAAATCCTTAGCAATTACCAGGCCGCCGACCAGCGTGTGGATGTGCAACTACCCGACTACGCCCACCTGAAGAAGACCTTGATCGAGGTATTCACCATCGACTCTGCTACGTGCGCAGCTTGCACCTATATGGTTGGCGCCGCCAATCAGGCCAAAGAAGCTTATGGCGATAGGGTGGATGTGGTCGAATATAAGATCATGCAACGCGAGAACATCGCGCGTGTGAAAAAACTTGGCCTGAAGAACCTGCCCGCCATGGTGATTAACGGCGAACTCAAATACTCGTCTATCATTCCCAGTAAGAAGGAGCTGCTCGCTGAAGTTGAAAAGACATTCAAATAGGTGATTGGAACTGGGCCCCAGTAAGGGCCCAGTTCCACTTTTTTCTGAATTGCGGGGTGACAAAGCTATGCAATTTCATCTCGTGGGAGGATTTCTCGGCAGCGGCAAGACGACCGCGATCATCCAGGCGGCCAGGCTGCTGGTTGCCCACGGCAAACGGGTCGGGATTGTGACGAACGATCAAGGCAAATACCTGGTAGATACGGCTTTTTTTCGTGCCGAGCACTTCCCAACCGTGGAAGTGACGGGCGGGTGTTTCTGCTGCAACTATGATGACCTGGAAGCGCGCCTGAAGCAACTACAGCAGAGTGCCTGGCCCGACGTAATCTTCGCGGAATCTGTCGGTTCCTGTGCGGATATCGTCGCAACCGTGGTGAAGCCATTTCTGGACCTGCAATCCGCAGGGATGCAATTGAATAGTTACACCGTCTTCACCGACATCCGCATGCTACGTCGCAGATTGAGGCAACAGCCCATGCCATTTAGCGACGATGTCGTCTACATCTTCGACAAACAGATCGAAGAAGCCGGGTTGCTGGTCATCAACAAGGCCGACCTGCTTGCATCGGCAGATGCCGCAGCCATGCGGGACATGGCCCAGTCGGCATATCCCAGCAAAGTGATCCGGCTGCAAAACTCGCACGACGCGGGAAATGTCTCACAGTGGCTCTCGCTCTTGCAGACACATCCGTCACTTACCCCACTTGTCTCGGTGGAGATTGACTACAAGCGCTATGGCGCGGGGGAGGCCGAAATGGCCTGGCTCGACCAGGCCGTTCATTGGTCCGCGCCGAAGGGGAACCTGCGCCAGAGCCTCCTGACGCTCATTCACGCCATCCACAATGCGATTCGCGCCCAGGACTGGCCGATCGGTCACGTCAAGTTCATGATCGAAACGCCCAGTGACAGCACCAAAGTAAGCCTGCCATCCATCGAGCAGCCGGATTGGGAAGAATCGGTGCCTGCCCTAAAAGGCAACGAGGCCAACGTCTTGATCAACGCCCGCGTCCAGGCTGGGGCAAAGAGCTTGCAGGAGGTTGTGCAGGGCGCAATGGAGCAGGCCACCCGCCAGACTGCCGCGACCTACCAGCCGATAGACCTAGCTGCTTTCCATCCGGGCTTTCCGCGCCCAACCCACCGTATGAGTTGAAATATCCAGGGCCTGCCAAGCACAGGCCCCGGATGTTTTGTCACTTGACGTATGGCTCGCCATCTGCCGCTGGCGCAGTTGCACGCCCAACCACGCCTGTCAGGATGATGATCGTGAGCAAATAGGGAATCATCTGTGGAATTTGCGAAGGAATATCCGGCCGGAAAATACTGACCGTGGAAGTCACACTATTCCCCAACCCAAAGATCAACGCGCCCAGCAACGCGCCAAACGGGTTCCATTTGCCGAAGATCATGGCGGCTAACCCGATAAAGCCCAGGCCGTTGGTCATGAGTGGGTTGAACACATCCACGGCTTCAATCGTGAACCAGACACC
>DAOUFG010000143.1:0-14538 GCA_034430115.1 Thermoflexales bacterium
GATCACCGATGCGCCATTCACCAACACGTCCCCGCCGCTGGGTTTCACCAAACCGACGATGCTCTTCAGCAAGGTGCTCTTGCCCGCGCCATTGCGGCCCATTAGCGCCACCGTCTCGCCTGGGCGCACCGTCAAGCTCACGCCCCTGAGCACCTCATGCCCCTCATAGCGCGCCTGAAGCGCGGCAACCTGCAAGCGCGGTATGGCATTCTTCAAGGCCACCTTCGCTCTTGCCGGGGCGGGTGGCTTCAATCGAACCGCATCGCCTGTTACCTCGCTCACTTCCAACGGAAGGGGGGCCATCTTCAAGAGTTTGCCCAGCGCTACCACGGGCGGCACCAGGTTCGTATGAGCCAGAACGTCACGCGGCGCACCCGACGTCACGCGCCCGTGCTCCACCAGGATCACCTGGTGCACCCAGGGCAGCACGCGCTCAATGCGATGCTCGGCCAGGATGATGGTCAGCCCATCGTCATGGTTCAGGCGCGCCAGCGCGTCCAAGACGCCGTCGGAAGATTCGGGGTCCAATTGCGAAGTCGGCTCGTCCAATACCAGGATTTGCGGGCGCAACACCAGCGCTGCCGCGATGGCCACGCGTTGTTGCTCGCCACCTGAAAGCGAGCTAATGGGCCTGAAGCGCAACGGCTCGATCTCCATCTGGCGAATCGCTTCGTCCACCCGCACGCCAATCTCTGCGCGCGGCAGGGCGGCGTTCTCCAGCGCGAAGGCAATCTCGTCCTCCACACGGTCAAGCACGAACTGCGCCTCCGGATCCTGGAACACCATGCCCACCCGCAGCGCCATGCGCGAGGGGCCATCACGCAACGGGTCCAACCCGGCCACGCTCAGGCGGCCGGCAATCGCACCGCCAGAAAAATGCGGCACCAGCCCATTCAGACAACGCAACAAAGTCGATTTGCCCGAGCCGGATTCACCGATCACGAGCACAAAGGCCCCAGCCTGCACTTCCAGGTTCACGTTGCTGAGTGCCGGTTGTGAACTATTCGGATATGTATAGGAGAGCGATGAGAATTTAATCTGAGCCAACGCTATTTAGCCTCTTGACAAACAGAACATGCGTTCTATACTACAACTTATCAGAACAAATGTTCTGAAACTGGTTTACCGTTCATTGTGTGCCATCTGGCGCACTGCACGCATTGTCACGAGTGTACCAAGCAAATGAGTCTGAAGGGCGCGTCATGAATATGAAATTGAATCGCACGGCGGACCGCATCGAGGCAGTATTAAGAGAACGGCATGCACCCGCTGCCGTCGTCGGCGGGAAGGTGTTGCCCGGCTTCGTCGAAATGCTGCTACGCCCGGCCCCCGGCACCAAAGTCAACCAGGTAAAAGCGCTACAGGCCGATATCGCGCTGGCCGTTGGCAAAAGCAACGTGCGCATCGCGCAAAGCGGCACGCACCTGGCGGTGCAAATCGCGCGTGAGTCGCGTGAACCGGTGAAGTTGTCGAACCTGCTCGATCAACTGGGTGAGATGCCTCGCTACACGGCGGTGCTGGGCCTTTCCGAAGACGGCGCGCCGTTGCTGGCGCGCCTGGTATCCCCCGACGTTGGTCACCTGCTCATCGCCGGCACCACCGGCTCCGGCAAAACGTCGCTCGCACAATCCATCGTCCTCAGCCTGTGCGAACATCACCGCCCACATGAACTGGGGCTCATCGTGCTGGATCCTAAACGGCGCGAGCGAGACCCCTTCGCCCGGATGATCCACAAACACCTGCTGCAACCGATCGCCCACACGCGCGAGGAAGTGACTGGCGCGGTGAACAAGGTGCTGGACGTGATGGAACGTCGCTCCGTCGATACGGAACCGACGCCGCGCATCGTGGTATATGCCGACGAACTGGCTGACCTGTGCCAGATGGGCGGCGAAGACCTGATCCTTTCACTCACGCGCATCGCCCAACGCGGGCGCGAGCCGGGCGTACATTTGCTGGCCTGCACGCAAAAGCCCTCCAGCAAAGCGATCGGCTCACTGCTCAAGGCCAACCTGCCCTTGCGCCTGGTAGGCCGGGTGATGTCGGCGGACGATGCTCGCATGGCGGCCGGGATTGCCGGGAGTGGCGCGGAGCGGCTGAGCGGTTGTGGCGATTTCATCGCCGTCACCGGCACCAAGACGATTCGTTTTCAGGCGGCATTGCCCGTATAGGGTTGCCGCATCTATTACGCAACGTTTTAACCGATCAGTATTCAGCTTGCCGAAAAAGCCCGGCAAGGAGGAGATAGAAATGAATAAGGTCATGAGCGCGCTTTCAGTTGGGATTATTCTGTTTGCCGGCGTTATGGCGTACATCGTTGGTTCGCGCATCGACCAGGTCACCGTGTCTGTGCTCAGCGGAGCGATGGTGGGAATCGTGGTGGCCGTGCCGTGCGCGGCGCTAGTCACCTTCATCCTGGTGCGCCGCCGCGAGAGCACCAACATCTCCGTTTACGAGCGTTCGCGTCACGGCTACCAGATGCCCCCCAACCCACCACAATACTGGGTGATTCCCCCGCAATTCCAGACGCCCCCACAAACGGCACCGGCCATCCCCGGCGGGATGAGCATGTCGGCCTGGGCCAACGCCCCAGAAGAGATGCAATACCTGCCACGCCCGCGCCGGCGCTTCTACGTGATCGGCGAAAATGGCGAGCCTAAGCCAGTGGAGGGCGACTCTGCTACGGATGCGCAGTATCCTTACGATTCCGACGAAGCTGGAGCCGCCTTCTAATGCGCGCCGCGGCGGCGTGTGAGCGCTCGTCAACGAGCAAGATAGTGCCCTGGGCGCTCACCCACGAGGTCAACAGAAAAAAGAGGGCCTCTTCAAGCGGCACACCAGCGACCTTCAGCCCGCTGCTGGTTTCTGGGTTAATCGACCAGGTGCCATGCTCCAGGGCCAGCCTATCTTTCGCGGTGAGATAAGCCGCCAGCGGCAACGCCACCAGCGGCACGGCCTTCCAACGCGAGCGCACAATGCCCGGCCCGATCAACCACTGACCGATGATCACCGGCAGGAACCAGGCCAACTCCAGGAAGAGATACTTCAAGCGCTTCATCGGCGTGCCTCCTGAAGTGATGCCCCAGGATACATCTTGCGCAAGACGAGGATGGTCGGGAACGCCACCGCCCACGTTTGCAGAACGAAAAACAGGTATTCCTCCAGCGGCACATAACCCAGAATGACGTTCCACACTTTCTTCGGGTCATAGTGCCACACACCGCTCGCCACCAGGTAGTTGTCCCAGGGGGTCGTCCAGATCACGGCCAGGATGGGCAACGTGATGACCGCGAACCACTCACGTTTGTTCATGCGCGGCAATGCCAGGATGGCGGAGATCAACACGATGGGCAACACGAACACCAACAAGAACTTTGAATACTTCATGACGCTATCACCACTATGAAAACCGGGCGGGCCGGCTTTTTCACACAACGGCGCAAAACACGCACACCCAAAAGTATAGATGGCGCCGGGGCAAGCATTACAATCTCACCTACATGAGTCCCCTGCCCACGGAAGCACCGGCCCGGCCCAACACGACATCGACGAAGCTGGCGATGGCGAGTGCCATCATGATCCTCATCGTGCTTGGGGTGGCGGCCTATCAATTTGCGCTCAAATTGCCCCTCTTCTGGGACGACATCTTTCAATTCGCCTGGCTGGATCAGGCTAGCTTCGCCCAGGTGCTCAGTTCGCCCGTCAGCGGGCTGAATTACTTCCGCCCGCTGGCCTTCCTGGTGTGGAAAGCGCTGCGCGTGGCGGAAGGGCAGTTCGATCCTTTCAGTCTGCACCTGGTGAACCTGATACTGCACGTGCTGAATGCGTGTCTGCTGGCCGGCATCGTGCGGCACATGGTTCTGCTACGCCGGACCCTCACCGGCCTGGGCGCAGGCGCCCTTTTTCTGCTCTTCCCGTTCAGCTTCCAATCCGTCGCGCCGGTAAACTCACTCATGCACCCGCTGCACGCCGCATTCATCCTGGCCGGCGTCTGGACGTACCTGCTCAGCAAAGCCCCCCGGCGCAGCGCATTACGCGCGCTCTCGGCGCTGCTCGCGGGCGCGTCGATCCTGGCACACGAGAATGGCGCATTGGCCCCGCTGCTCGTCACGCTCACCGCGTTGTGCAGCCTGCCGCGCCAATCGCTCAAGCAATTCGTGCTTGACGTGGCGCCCTACTGGGTTGCGGCACTCGTCTTCTTCATCTTGTGGCGCAGCGCCCCACGCAGCGGCGACCCGCTGGCGCTCAACGGCCTGTTCAGCCTGACGGAAAGCCGCATCCAAAACGCGGCTTACTTCTTGCAGGCATTTGCCTTCCCGGTTTCCTGGCTGGCTGAGCCGCTCAAGCAAACCCTTCATTTGCAAAATGACAGCTTGGCAATTGCCATCACCTGCCTGCCGGTGGTGAGCCTGTGGCTTGGGCTGGCCCTGGCGGCACGGCGTGGCGCAATAGCCGCCTGGAGCATGGGATGGTTCGCCCTGGCAGCCACGCCGGCCATCTTGATGCTGCCATTCACCTATACACTGGAATCGCCGCGCCTGGTATACCTGGCTTCGGTTGGGTCAGCCGTCTTTTGGGCGTTGCCTTTGTGTAACGCCTGGCGTTCGCACGCCAAAACCATCGTGAACGTCGCGCTGGCCGGGCTGATCGTGATCGCCAGCGGCGCATGGGGGTTCAGCTACATCCAACGCCGCGCGGCACTCTACGCCCAACTGGGCGGGGCGATTACCCAGGTGCACCAGGCACTGGAAACGAGCCGGCCCTGCGCACAAACGATGCACGACAGCGCGTTACTGGTGAACTACCCCGATTGGTTCTTCGTCGCCCAGCCGGAATACCTGGTGGGGCACGACGGGCTCACCACCCTCTCCACCGGCGATACGCTGAGCGACCTCTACCGGGTCAACTTCGGCCAGTCGCGCCCCTTCACCACCGCCACCTTGCCCGACATCCAACCCGCCGGGGCCGTGTACAAGAGCATGGGCGAGGTCCATACGCTCGACAGCTTGCAGGCCCTCTTACGCCAATCGGGGCCGGTGATCGTCAACGCAGCGCAACAGGGCGGGGTGAACATGCGCCTGGCGGGGTGCCTGCTGGCCGAAAATCAAGTTGCGCCAACGACCTACCGGGCCAAACTGGGCGATGCGCTAATGCTGCGCGCGTTTGAACTGCACACCGCGCAAGATGAACTGAGCCTGACGCTGGATTGGCAGGCATTGGCCACACCGGCGCAAGACACGACGATCTTCGTACAGGTGCTGGATGCCGGCAGGGCGCTGGTAGCCCAGGCCGACGGCTATCCGCTCTTGCGCACCTCGCCGCCCCGGCTCTGGCAGGCCGGAGACATCTGGCGCGACGTGCGCACTTTGCAATTGCCCACGGCCACCAAAGCGGGGGACTATCGCATCCTGGTGGGCGCCTACCTGACGGACGGCGGGCAGCGCCTGGCCGCCACAGACGCCCAGGGCCAGCGCCTGCCCGACGATGCCTATGTCATCACGCCGTGAGGATCACTCAAGAGTGTTCCACGTACTCCTGCAAACCATCACCGGCAAAGGAGAGCGCCAGCACGAGCAACGCCAGTGCCAAGCTGGGGAACAGAACCTGAGTCCAGTTCAACGAGATATAGCTGAACGCTTCTACGATCATCTTGCCCAGCGACGTCTGTGGGTTTTGCGCGCTCAGGCCTAGCAACCCCAGCGTCGCCTCGCTGACGATGACGCCGGCCACGTCGAGCGTGGCGCTGACGATGATCAGCCCGGCCAAGTTGGGCAGGATGTGATACCTCAGAATGTGATGATCATCCGCACCCAACGCGCGCACGCCTTCGACAAAACGCCGCTCACGCAAAGCCAGGGTTTGCCCGCGCGTATAGCGCGCCATCAGCGGCCAGCCCACCAACGCCAAGCTAAACGACACGAGCAACAGCCGCCCCGTGCCGCCGGCAAACTCGCCGACCGACGAACCAAAGACGGCCGAAATCAGGATGGCCAACAGCAGACCCGGAAAGGCGAACAGCATGTCGGCGACGCGCGAGACGAGGATGTCGATCCAGCCGCCGAAGTAACCGGCCAGCACGCCTAGCCCCGCGCCCACGATGACGTTAAACGCCTCCACCGCCACGGCGACGATCAACGACACGCGCAAACCGATCATCAACCGCGCCAGCGTATCGCGGCCGCGATCATCGGTGCCAAGCAGATGCGTAAGCGTCGGGAAGCTGCGCAAGTTATCCACGTCTTGCGCCGCCGGGTCCACCGGATAGATCAGCGGGCCAAATGCCGCGAACAGGATCAGCACCGCCAGGAAAAGGAGGCTGAGCATCACCACTTTGCTACGTAGCAGGCTTCGTATCATGATGCTTATCTATTGTGTGCGAATGCGCGGGTCCAACACGCCGTAGAGAAGATCGGTGAGCAAGTTCATCACCGCCACCACCAACGCCAACAGCAAGGCCACCGACTGAATCACGGGGTAGTCACGCGTATTGATGGCCTGCACCGCCACGAAGCCGATGCCCGGCACACGAAACACGTTCTCCACCACGAACGAGCCCACCACCACAAACGCCACCGACGGCCCCAGCACGGTGATCACCGGAATGAGCGCATTGCGCAGCGCGTGAACCATATAAACCCGGCGCGGGCCGGCGCCCTTGGCCCACGCCGTGCGGATGTAGTCCTGGCGTAGCACACTGAGCATGCTGGCGCGCGTCAGGCGCGCCAGGTAACCCATCGTGGCCGCCGAGAGCACCAGCACCGGCATGACCCAGTTTCCCAATTTGCCCCAGCCGGAGGTGGGCAGGCTGGGCAAGTGATTCTGAAACAAGATCACCTGCAAGCTTTGCAACACCCCTGCCATCACAAAGCTGGGCACGGCAAAGAGCACCAGCATCACCACCATGCTGGCCCGGTCGAAGGGGCCATTCGCACGCGTGGAGGCCATCACGCCCACCGGCACGCCGATCAGCACACTGAAGGCCAGCGCGGCAAGGCCCAGCGAAGCCGATACCGGCACCCCCTGTTCGATCAAATCCCAAACCGGCCGGCCGGCATAGCGGTACGACTTGCCCAGGTCGCCCTGCAAGACACCCGTGACGTAGCCGGCATATTGTTCATACCAGGGACGGTCGAGCCCATATTGATGGCGCAACTGTTCATAGAGCTTCGGGTCGCGCCGGCTGCCCATCATGGCCAGCACCGGATCACCCGGGGCCAGGTGGCCCACCATGAAGGTGATGAACGTGATACTGAACAGGACGAAGACAAGCTGCAAAAAGCGGCGTAGAAGAAACTGTATCAATTTATGATTTCAGGTTGACGATTTGAAATCAGAGATTGGAGATTTATCCACGAATCTTCACGAATGGACGCTCCTTAAGCAAATGATTCACAAACCGCAGATGACACAGACGTCAGACCCATCTGTGAAATCCGTGTCATCCGTGGTTAATCTCCATTCCCTAATCTCAAATCTCTCTTCTCTTATTGGGCCAAGCCACGCACGGCGCTCCAATCGGGGATGATGATGCCCTGGCCGGTGAAAACCAGGCCCGTCACGTAAGGCTTCACCATCGCGTTGGTGTTGGGCGAGAAGAGCGGCAGCCAGCCCACTTCGGTTACCGCGATTTGCTCGGCCTGGTTATATAGCTTCAGGCGGCCGGTCGCATCCTGCACCTCTACATCGGCCTGGTCCACCAGCTTATCGAAATCCGGGTTGGAGTAGTGACCGTTATTGTTGCCCACGCCGGTGCGCAATTGCTGGCTCAGCCAGTTCTGCGGGTCGGGATAATCTGCGCCCCACACACTGTAGTACATTTGCAGGCCGTTGGTTGGGTCGTTGTAGGTATCGGTCATGCGCTGGCTAAAAGTCTGCAATTCCATCGGTTCGGCGGTGACGTCGAGGCCGAGATTCGTCTTCCACTGCTGGGCGATAAACTCGACCACCTTGGCATTGTCGCCCTCGGTGCCATAGGTCAACACCAGCTTCTGCGATGGGTCGAACTTGGCATCGCTCAAGAGTTGCTTGGCCGCCGCCGGGTCGAAGCCCAGCCCCTTCACGGGCAACTCGCTGCCGGGGATGCCGCCAGGCAAGATACGGTCTTGGGCGCGCACCGAAGACTCACCCAACAGCTTGACGAGCTGCGTTTTATCAATCGCCATGCCGAACGCCTGGCGCACTTTCACGTCGTTGAACGGCGCAATGGCATTATTGAAGCCGATATAGCGCACGAAGAACTGCGGTGCGCTCTTGAAATCGGGCAGGTCTTTCACCTGCGGCACGAACTGCGAAGGAATCGGCACCTGGCCGAATGAGCCGATGACGTCCACCGCGCCGGTTTGATAGTCGTTATAAGCCGTCACGCTGCCCTGGTCACCGCCATAAAACACCAGGTCCAGTTCCTTGAGTTGGTTCGGCGGACCGGCCCAGTAGTAGGGGTTCGGCACCAGCACCAGGCGCTGATTGTGCTGCCATTCCTTCAACATGAATGGGCCGGTACCGACGGGTGTTTCATACCACTTGTCGCCGCCGTCCGTCACATTCTTTTTGCTGAGGATGTAACCGGTGATGAAGTTCAACTGATACAGGAAGTAAGCCGAGGGCTTATCCAGCGTGATCTGCACCGTTTGCGAGTCCAGCGCTTTCACGCCGGGCAACTCGGTGCTCTTGCCGGCGGCAAAATCGGCTGCGCCGGAGATGTTGCTCAGGTAATAGGCCCCGTTCCCGCCGCCCACGTTGGGGTCCAGCGAGCGTTGGATGGCAAACACCACATCATCGGCGGTGACGTCGGTGCCGTCGCTAAATTTCAAGCCCTGGCGCAGCTTGAAGGTATAGGTCTTCGTATCTGCGCTGACGGTCCAGCTTTCCGCGCCGTCGGGCTTGATGCGCAACTGCGCATCCAACTGCACCAGGCCGCGAAACAGCAGGCCCGAAGCAAACACGACCTGGGCATCGCCGATCTTGGCCGGGTCCAACGTGCTGGGCTCATTGATGCCTTCCATCGCCCAGCGCAGCACCTGGGTTCCCGGCACGGCGGTCGGTGTGATCGGCACTTCCACCGTCTGCTGCACGATTTGCGTTTCCTTCACCACCGACGTCTGCACCACCGGAGTGGGCACAACGGTTGAACTCGTGCCGCACGCGCTGGCAATCAGGCCAAACGCAGCGGCAGCAATAGCAAATTTTGATTTACTCATAACCCCTTCTCCTCTGATTATTTCACCGCAATGCCAGTCGCCAAAAGAGACTTTTATAGCGACCGGTGGTTCTATCCCGAGGTACTTCAACCCATCTTATACAACGATTTACAAAAAAAAGATGCTCAACTCAATAGCTGGGCCGCGCTCTTCTTGCGCGCCAAGCGCCAAATCGCCGGCATCCAATGCGTATAGAGTGAATAGAACAACCCCGACGGCGCATAGTCCCAGGCGCCCAGGCCTTCGACAAACTGTGCCCCAAAGCCGTCTTTAAAGCGATACACGCCCCACATCGCGTCGTGCTCGTTCAGTGCTTCTGGCGCGCCCCACCAATCATAGATCGTACACCCATGGTCGCGCGCCCAGCGCATGGCCGCCCATTGCAACAAGTAGTTCGGCATGTGCTCGCGGCCTTCCGCACGTGACATGCCATAGAAATACCAGGCCCTCTCGGCGAAGCGAAACAGCACCAGGCCGGCCAGCGGCTGAGTGGCGCTGGCGTGTTCAGCCAATAGCCCAACGGCGTGCATACTGCGCCACACATCATCGTAATAGGGCGCTTCGCGGATGATGAAACCATCACGCCGGCCTGTTTCTTCATACATGCGATAAAGCGTGGCCATATCTTCGGGCGTGGCCCGGCGGATCGTGACGCCGCGCTTTTCGGCCAGGCGGATGTTATAGCGCCACTTTTGCTTCATGCCGGCCAACAATTCCTCATCCGTGCGGCGCAAGTCGGTATGCATGGTGTTACGGAATTGCACCTGGTTCGGCGAATAGCGCCACCCGCGCGCGCGCAGCATGGCACGCGCATCGTCAAGCGCAGCCGCCGGCCGGCCAAACGCCAGGTGGCAATCGCCATCCAGCTTGGCCCACACCGCACGCGCCCGGCGAGCGCGTTGTTCCACGAAGGCCAGCGCCTCGGCGAATGCCTGTTCATCGACGGCGACGGGGCCCTTTGGCGCATAGAGCACGCATACCGGCAGGCCGCCTGCGCTACGACGCAGCAATTGCACCATCGCACGCGGGCGCTCGCCCGACGGGTCCAGGGCCCAACGTTCCGCCGTCCAGCCCCAGCGCGACTTAAACTCGCCCCATTCCCACGCTTGCAACACGTGCGGCATGGGCAGCCGGCACAGCAAAGCATTCCAAGTTTGAGGGTCAGTGATGGGTTGCCACATGATACGCGCTCTGATTATCGCGCTTACTCAAAAACGAGGCGGCGAAAAAACGCGACACCTGACAGATTCTGCGACCTGCCAGGTGCCGTTGTCGGTCTTTATCAAAAAGCTGCCGCTGGTGCCGATTACTTGACGATGATCGTCGCGCCGGCTTCTTCGAGCTTCTTCTTGGTTTCCTCGGCGGTCGCCTTGGCAACGCCGGTCTGCACGGTCGAGTTCGGGGTCTCCACCAGGTCCTTGGCTTCCTTCAGGCCCAGGTTGGTGATGGCGCGCACGACCTTGATGACTTCGATCTTCTTGGGGCCGACTTCCTTCAGCACCACGTCGAATTCGGTCTTCTCTTCGACCGGGGCGGCGGCGGCGGCAGGCGCAGCACCGGCAGCCGCGGCAGGCGCAGCGGCGGCGGCGGTGACACCCCACTTCTCTTCGAGCATCTTCTTCAATTCGGCAGCCTCCATCAGGGTGAGGCTGTTCAGTTGTTCAACAATCGCGTTTAGGTCTGCCATTTCTGTTTTCCTCTTAAGGGATTAAGTCCAAAATCACTATGCCGGGGTCTGTGTTTCAGCCGGCTGTTCCTTATCAATCTTCGCCTGCAAGGCATACATCACGCCGCCAACGGCCGCGTTCAACACGCCCACCAGGCCCGCGGCTGGGGCGGAGATTGTGCCGATCAACTGCGCGCGCAATACATCCATCGAGGGCAGGGTCGCCAGTTCCTTCAAACCGTTGACGTCCACCATCTGGCCGCTCACGACGCCACCTACGATCTTCAGGTTCTCGATCTCATTGCTGAGTTGGCCGAGGGCCTTCGCCACCGGCGGCGGATCGCCGAAGCAGAAACTGACCGCGGTTGCGCCTTTCAACCACTCATCGGGCACGTTGTACCCGGCTTCCTTCAACGTGTGAGCGATCAACGTGTTCTTCGTCACGTGGAACTCACCCTGCACATTGCGGATCTGTGCGCGCACCTTGTTGAATTGGGGCATATTCATGCCGCCATACGTGGCAATAATCACGGCCTGGCTCTTCTTCAACAGCTCCGCATAGCCTGTAATCAACTCACCTTTGCGTTCTTTCGTAATTGCCAAAGTGTCTCACCTCCTCGTCCATGTCATGCGTTCATTCGCTGACTCGCTGATTCGTTATTCGTATTCGTTGACCCGAGCAAAAAAAGCGCCTCAACCAGTGTTGGTTGAGGCGCGTTCAGGCTATCTAAAGCTCCGCGACAAGCGGAGAGACGGACTGCACGAAAGCCCCTCACCTCAACAGGCATTGAATTAAGTTCCCGCGCCGTTCGCCGGGGCGGAAACACCTGTAGTCACTGGCGAGTGACAAGCGAGAATTATAGCAAATTAAAGGTTCGGGTCAATACGCACGCCGGGCCCCATGGTGGAGGCCACGGTGATGTGGCGGACGTAATTGCCCTTTGCGGCGGCCGGCTTGGCCTTCTTCACTGCTTCCAAGAAGGCGGCCAAATTCTCGGCCAACTTATCATCCGGGAAACTGACCTTGCCGATCGGCACGTGCAAGTTGGCCGTCTTATCCAGGCGGAATTCCACACGTCCGGCGCGGGTCTCTTTGATCACGCGCGGGATATCCGTCGCGGGCACCACCGTCCCGGCCTTGGGGTTCGGCATCAACCCGCGCGGGCCAAGAATTTTGCCCAGGCGGCCGACGCGGCCCATCATATCGGGCGTAGCGATGGCAACGTCAAACTCCGTCCAACCGCCCTGGATCTTCTTGATCCACTCGTCGTTCTCCGCCACGGCGTCGGCGCCGGCTTCGTGCGCGATGCGCGCACCATCGCCCTGCGCAAACACCAAAATACGCACCGTCTTGCCCAGGCCATTGGGCAACACCACCACACCACGCACCTGCTGATCTGCCTGGCGCGGATCGACGTTCAGGCGCACATGGCATTCCACCGTGCCGTCGAACTTGGTGATGCTGGTTGCCTTTGCGAGGGCTGCCGCCTCGGGGACCGTGTAGTTCTTCAGCCGATCCACCTTCGCCTCAGCGGCGAGGAACTTCTTTCCGTGCTTTGCCATTTTCTATTTTCTCCTTGTGGTCTTCACGAGCAGGTTGCTTCTGCTCTCCCACTACAAACGATTGACGATTTTAGGATTGTCGATTGTCGATTGACCTTGTCAATCTCCAACAGCTTCCTAATCGTCAATCGTAAATCATCAATCGACAATCTCAACGCCCATGCTGCGGGCGGTGCCGCGCACCTGCTGCATCGCGCCTTCGATGTCGATGGCGTTCAGGTCGCGCATCTTCTGCTCGGCAATCTCGCGCACTTGCGCGGTCGTGATCTTGCCGACCTTATCACGATTCGGCACACCCGACCCCTTCTCTACGCCGGCAGCCTTGCGGACCAATTGCGCCGTGGGCGGCGTGCGCAGCACGAAGGTGAACGAGTTGTCACTAAAGACGGTGATTTCTGCAGGAATCACGTTGCCGGTCATCTGAGCCGTGCGCGCGTTGTACTCTTTGCAGAAAGCCATCAGGTTGATGCCATGTGGCGCCAATGACGGGCCGATGGGCGGCGCGGGGCTTGCTTTGCCCGCTTCAATTTGAATGCGAACGACTGCCTTTACTTTCTTTGCCATGTGTTCTCTATCCTCGACATCCGGTAATCACGCTCATGGGTGATTACCCGCAAATTACATTCTCTCCACCTGCAAGAAGTCCAGTTCCACCGGCGTCTCGCGCCCGAAGAAGGATACCAGCACTGTCACCTTGGCGCGCTCGGTGTCGATCTTGTCCACCAGGCCCATAAAATCGGCGAACGGGCCGTCGGTAATGCGAACTTTTTGCCCGGTGCGGAAGTTCACGCGCAACTTGGGCGCTTCAGCTTCCATGCGGTGCATGATCTGGTTCACTTCCTGCATCGTAAGCGGCGTGGGTTTGCTGCCCATCCCCACAAAGCGCGTCACGCCTGGCGTGGCACGCACCACATTCAACGCAATTTCATCCAACTTCATGTGGACCAGAATATAGCCGGGGAAGACGCGTTTTTCAATCGTGCGGCGTTTGCCGTCGCGCACTTCCATCTCTTCTTCGGTGGGCACCACCACTTTATCGATCAGGTTGGCCACGCCCATGGCTTCAATGCGCTGCTCAAGGTTATGCTTCACCTTGTTCTCGTAGCCCGAATAGCAGTGCACCACAAACCAATTCAATTCGTCGCCTTCGCCCGTCGGGCGTTCTTCCTCCAGGGGCTCTTCGGATTCCTCTGTCTCGGGAACGGTGGAGGATTCTGGGGAAGTCTCTTCTTCAGCCTCATCAGGCTGATCCGCCCCAATCAGCGGGCCTTTGATTGGCTCATTGCCAATATACTCAACACCACCCGCGCCCGTCTCGTCAGAAGATTCAGGGGTAACAGGTTGGTCGAGTTCATCCAGATCGCGCATGTTCTCCATCATTGTTCGGTCACTCAAATCAACGGGCAGCGCTATTCACGCCCCGCGAATATCACCAATACTAAAATCACCAGCACGGAGAAAACGAGCACGGCGACGGATATCAGGTCTGGCTGGGTTTTCAGGATGCCATAAAACGTCTGTTCGAAAATGAAGTCGAACAGACCCAGCAATAGGGACATGGCGAAAGTAACGGCCAAGACAATTATGCTGAGGTTGCGCACTTCCATGCGAGTCGGCCAGTGCACCTTGCGCAACTCACCGATAGTGTCGCGGAAATACTCGCGCACCGGTTCAAACCAGCTCGCTCCTCCAGAGGACTTCTTTTCAGCTACTTGTTGATTCGCCATGTTCTCTACACCAGAATAGGGGCGCGATACGCGCGCCCCTATGAGTTCGACAGGGCAGGCAGGATTTGAACCCACAACCTACCGTTTTGGAGACGGTGGCTCTACCAGTTGAGCTACTGCCCTAAGCAGATTTTGGATTCCCGATTTTATATTTTTGATTGCAAACCGTCGGTTCATTATACCGCCGACGCGAACCCGCAATCATTAGCGCTCTAAAATCCGAAATCCAAAATCTCAAATCGTCTATTCGCCGACCTTGGTGATGGTGCCGGCGCCTACGGTCAAACCGCCTTCGCGTATGGCGAAGCGCGACCCGTTCTCCAACGCCACCGGCGCTATCAACTTCACCTTCATGTTCACGTTGTCTCCCGGCATCACCATCTCC
>DAOUFG010000144.1:0-55140 GCA_034430115.1 Thermoflexales bacterium
ACGCATAACATCCACAGATTCAACATTGAGGTGAAACATGATTAAACTGGGCGTGAACTCCGTTTTATTCGGTGGGTTCGACTTCGCCACGGCCGCCAAGTACATCAAGATGGCCGGCTATGATGGCGTCGAAATCTCGGCCATTCAGGGTATGTGCGAGCACCTAGTGCTCGATTCCTGGCGCGAGCAGGCCGCGAGCTTGAAGCAGATCATTGCCGATAACGAATTGGAATTCCTTTCCACCGAAGTGGCCTCACTGGACGAAGGTCGTTTGACCAAGGCATTCGAAGCCTGCGCCGAGATCGGCATCCCGATCGTGAACGTCGGGCCGGGCGGCAAAGCGGACGTGGAAGCCGACTTCCAGCGCCAGACGGATCAGATTGCGAAGATGGCCGAAAAGGCCGAACCGTATGGCATCACGCTGTGCTGCAAAGCGCACGTGGGTGGGTCGATCTACAACACGCCCACCACGTTGCGCGCGATGGAGAAGATCCAACACCCGGCGTTCGGCATCGACATGGACCCCAGCCACATCTATCGCGCCGGCGAGAACCCAGCCGATGCGTTGAAGGCTGTGCTCAGCCGCACCAAACACATCCACATCCGCGATTGCAAAGGCCCCGGCCCCACGCCCGGCACGCCGCCGAACCAGGCCTGCGGGCGCGGCGACATCGATCTGTATGGCTATTGCAAAGTGATGGTGGACGACGGCTATAAGGGCCCGGTGTGCCTGGAGGTCATCGGCGCTACCCAGATGGAGCTGGCCCAGGTTTCCATCATCGCTGCCGAGAGTTACGGGTATCTGAATGCCTGTTTGCGCATGTTGGGCGCCAGGTAGAACACACAGGGGCACGCAACGTCAAATTGTGCGTGCCCCTTTTGTTGTACAGAAGATTTCCATATACGAGCGAGTATAGATATGAAAAAGAAACCCAATCTCATTCTGTTCGGCATCGATAGCCTGCGTGCGGACCACATGAGCCTGTTCGGTTATCCGAAGCTCACCACCCCGCATATGGAGGACTACATCACGTCCTTCGGCACGGCCTTCAGCAACGTGACCAGCCCGCACATTCCCACCACCCCCGGCTATACCTCTATGTTCACCGGGATGGATGCCTTCAGCACCGACGTGGTGGCGTTGCGCCACGAAGGCGGCCTGGGCGCGCACTTGAAGACGCTGGCCGAAATTCTGGGCGAGCAGGGCTATAACACCACCTGCGTGGGCTTTAGTGGCAACCCGGCTTCGCGCGGCTTTCAGAAATACCTGGACTTTGAAGGCTGGGGCTCGTGGGCCACAGGGCGCAGCCCCAAGGCCGAGAACCTGAACGCCGTCACTATCCCTGAGTTGAAGCGCCTGGCTGCGGAAGAGGAGCCGTTCTTCCTGTTCCTGCGCCACATGGACCCGCACGCGCCCTATCTGCCGCCCAGACCGTTTGAGCGCCTGTTCTACGAAGGTGACGAGTGCGACCCGAGCAACCATTCGCTGGACCCAATCTACGACTTCAAGCCCTTCCGCGACTTCCACGCCAGTTGGTTCCCGCCGGACTGCACCGACAAGGACTACGTCATCGCCCAGTACGACGGCGAACTGGCCTATATGGATACCTGCATCGCCAACATCCTCACCTCCATCAGCGCACTCGGCTTGGATGAGGACACGCTGGTCGTCTTCGATTCCGATCACGGCGAAACGCTCTACGACCATGGCTGCTACTTCGATCACCACGGGCTGTATGAGCCGACGCTGCACATCCCACTGGGGTTCGTGTGGCCGGGTCACGTGCCGGAAGGCGGGATGATCGATCACCAGTGCTACATGAAGGACATCACGCCCACCATCCTGGACCTGATGAACCTGCGCACAAGAATCAAGTTCGACGGGCGCAGCCTGGTGCCGTGGATGTTCGGCCTGCCGCGCGAAACGGAGCCGGAAGTCTACATCACCGAGGCGACCTGGATGCGCAAACACGGCTGGCGCACGCCGCAGTGGAAGCTGATCCACGCCCTGGAGCCGGATTTCCACTTCAAGCCCGAGGTGGAGCTCTACGACCTGGTGGCTGACCCGGAGGAGAACCATAACGTAGCTGAGGAGCAGCCGGACGTGGTGAAGATGCTGGAAGAGCGTATGCAAGCGCACATCGCCAAGCGCACTAAGAAGACTGGCCGGCCTAACCCAATGGACACCAACCTGAACTGGCACGGCCACGGCGGGGGGCCGTTCAAGACGTCGCAGCAAGCCTATGACACCATGTACATTGGCTCGCCGAACCAGGCCAAGAAGTTGCAGGCGAAGGAACTCCGCACGCAGCGTGGCGCAAAGAAGCTCTAGCACAGAGATCAGGGATTAGGGATTGGAGAATAGAGATTGGAGATTTGAGAACAAGGGCATGGCGTTACTGTTACTCTGAGGCCGTCCATCGCCAATCTCTTATCTCCAGTCTCTTGTGAAAATGCTCATAACCATCATTGGCCGGGGTCACTCCGGCACGCGCGCAATCTCGAACACGCTTCAAACCAGCGGCGTGTTCATGGGCGCATACTTGAACGAATCGGGCGATATGTTGCCCCCGGAAGACCTGTACGAGGCCTGCCGCGTCATGGCGAAATACGTGGACTACAAAGGCGGGCTGGAGTGGGATTTCTCGCGCCTGCATATGATGCCGATAGACCCGGCGTTTACACGCTTGGTGGAATCGTACCTGGGGACGGTGTTGAGCCGCAAGGCCGAATACAAAGGCTGGAAGCTGCCCGAGACGACGCTGATCTACCCCTGGATCGTGCGCATGTTCCCCGACATTTACTACATCCACTGGGTGCGCGACCCGCGTGACTGCATCCTGGGTTCGCACATCACCGACGACCTGGCGGACTTTGGCGTGCCCTACGAGAAGACGGAGGACGTGCGCCAGCGCCGCGCAATCAGTTGGAAGTATCAGCGTGAGATTGTCAAATCCACGCCCGTGCCAGCGCATACCCTGTCCGTCCGCTTCGAGGACTTTGTGCTGCGCCAGGATGAAACGTTACAGCGCCTGGAGGCCTACCTGGGCATTCCGATGGCGAAGATCATCGTGCGACCCGACACCGTCTATCGCTGGAAGACGGATGCCGGTGTACACGATTTCGATTTCTTCATGGCAGACATCACCGAACTGGGTTACGAACTCCCCAGCCCGGCATTAAGTGCATAGTCATCAGCGCCCGGCAAGCGGCAGATAAACCTGTCGCTTGCGGGTGGCCGATCATTGTGCGGGAGAGTAATCATGTTACGTGTTTGTGTGATCGGCATGGGGCACATCGGTAACCTGCATGCCCGCATTTATAAGGACGACCCGCTGGTGGAGCTGGTGGGTGTATGTGATCTGCGCGCCGACCGTGCCAAAGAAGCCGCGCAGCGCCTGGGTGTGCCCTATTTCCTCAGCGCGCCCGAAATGCTCAAGGCGCTTCAACCCGACCTGTGCAGCGTGACCACCGGGGGCTTTGAATATTCCAGTGACCATTACGAGCCGACCATCCAGGCGCTGGAAGCCGGGTGCCACGTGTTGTGCGAAAAGCCGATCTGTAACGAGATCAGCAAGGCCGAAGAGATGGTGCGTGTGGCGCGCGAACGCAAGCGCTGCTTTGGGCTGGATTTCAACCACCGCTTCACACCGGCGGCGCGCACGGCCAAGCAATGGCTGGATGAGGGCCGCCTGGGCAGCCTGCTATTCGTGAACATGGCGTTGTGGATTGGGCGGCCCGAAGACCTGGATTCGCCCTACTATCACATGAAGGCGCTGAACCCGCACTCGGTGGACATGATGCGCTACTTCTGCGGCGACGTGGAGAAGGTGCAATGCTTTGCCACCAAAGCGCCCGGACGTTGGATGTGGTCCACGGCGTCGTTCAATATGCAGTTCAAGAACGGCGTGGTGGGGCACCTGACTTCCAGCTACGACATCGCGCGCGGGCACCCGATGGAGCGTTGCGAGGTGGCCGGCGTGAAGGGGCGCTTCGTGGTGGACGACATGTGGCGTGAGGCTACGCTCTACCCGGCAGGTGACCCGATCAAGTTGGTCTACACCAACCCGGTGTTTGGCGGCTATAGTGATTTCGACGACACCTTCCGCGAGCGGATTCATTGTTTCGCCAAGCAAGTGAGCGACGGCGTCGCGCCCGAAGATATCGACGGTTCCGGCGCGGCCGGCCTGGCGGCACAAAAGGTGATCGCCGCTGGCATCGAATCCTTGAAGACGGGGCAAATCGTTAATGTGGAATAGGGAGGGGGATTGGAGATTAGGGATTTGAGGTTGAAACGTGAAGCATGAAACGTGAGGGAGTCACGGATTTTCATGCTTCAATTTCTAATCTCCAATCTCCTTTCTCTAATCTCTTCTTTTGTCTTTCGTCGTCCGTGATGAACCTATGACATCTTCAGCCTTCCTGGGTCTGGATATTGGCGGCACGGGAGCGAAGGCGGCCGTCTTCGACGCAACCGGGCGCTTGCTGGGTGCCGGGCGCGCAACGTATGCGCCCACGACCAGCGCCGAGGGTTATGCCGAAATTCCCATCGAGCTGATCTATTCCTCCGCTCGCGAGGCGGCCCGCCAGGCGATTGGGATTGCCGGCCGGCCGATACAGGCGCTAGCGGTGGCGACGCAAGGGCAAACCTTCGTGCCGCTCGATGCGAGTGGCGCCGCCCTATGCCCGGCTATCCTGTGGTACGACAGCCGCGCCGTGGCGGAAGCTGGGCAGTTGCAGGCTACCCTCCAGGCGATGATCCCGGCGCACGAGATGCCGCTGGTGGAGCCAATCGCTGCCGCGCCGAAGATCCTGTGGCTGCGGCGGCATCACCCGCAACTGATGGCCCTGGCCCGGCGCTACCTGCTGCTGCCAGACTATTTCGCCTATCGTTTGACGGGCGAAGCCGTGACCGACCCCTGTACGGCCTCCACCACCGGGCTATTTGCCGAGGGCCAGCCGGATTACGACCCGCGCGCGCTGATGGCGGCGCACATCCTGGCCAGCGACCTGGCGCGCATCCAGCCCGCGGCAAGCCGCGTCGCGCAAGTGCGCCCGCGGATGGCCGAGGAATGGGGCCTGTCACCCGAAACGCAGGTCGTGGTGGGCACCAACGATCAATATGCCGGGGCGCTCGGCGCAGGCAATTACCGCCCGGGTATTTTGACCGAAACGACCGGCACCTGCCTGGCGCTGGTGACGCTATTCAGCGGCCGGCAACTCAGTCTTGCTGCACCGCCGCCGGGGTTGTTGCTGGGGACGTTCCCAATCGAAGGCTATAACTATGCGCTGGCTTACGCCAAGACGGCGGGATTGATCGTGGATTGGTTCCGTCAGCAGTTTGGCGCGGGCCAGACGCTGGCGCAATTGGAGGCGCTGGCGGCCGCTTCGCCCCCGGGCAGCCGGGGCGTGACGATGTTGCCGCACTTCGACGGCATGGTGTCGCCGGTGCCGAACCAGGCTGCGCGCGGCGCTTTTCTGGGGCTGACGTTGGGGCACACCACCGGCGACCTGTATCGCGCGGTGCTGGAGTCGATTGCCTATAGCCTGCGCGAGAACATCGAGCTGCTGCAACAGAATGGCCTGCATTTTGACGTCTTGCGTGCCATCGGTGGCGGTGCGAAGAGCGACCTGTGGTTGCAGATGAAGGCCGACGTGACTGGCCTGCCGATCGAGCGCCCGGCCATCACCGAAGCGGCCACGCTCGGCGCGGCGATGCTGGCCGCGACCGGGGCCGGCGAATTTGGCTCGGTGGCGGAGTGCAGCGCAGCCTTTTATCGGGCGGAGCGCGTTTTCATGCCCGACGCGCAGCGGCATGCCGATTACGTAGCACCCTACCAGTCCTACCGTGAGCTGTATCGCAAGCTGTATCCGTCTGCGTAGAAACGTTTGTCGTTCGACGTTATTATCCTGAGCTTGTCGAAGGATGAGCGTGCAGGCTACCTTGTTGTAAAGTGAGGTTATGAATGGCCGGAACAAAAGTGAAGCTTGGGTTTTGCCCGATTGGCAAGTTTGTGTTCAGTCATGAAGACGCCTTGCACTATAAGGCGCTGATTGAGGCCAAACTGCGCGCCTGGCAGGTGGATTACGTCTCCATCGACGGCGTGTTGCCCGATGGCATCGTGCGCGACCAATCGCACGTGCAGGCGGTGGTCGATCATTTCAAGCGCGCAAACATCGACGCGCTGTTCATGCCGCATTGCAACTTCGGCACCGAAGGCGCGGCGGGGATGATCGGCGCCAAGCTGGGCGTGCCGGTGCTGCTATGGGGCCCGCGTGATGAGGCGCCGCTGCCCGATGGCCGCCGCCTGCGCGATACGCTGTGCGGCATGTTTGCCACCAGCAAGGTGCTGCATAAGCTGAACGTCCCATTTACCTACGTCGAAAACTGCCGCGTGGACGACCCGGCCTTCCAGCAAGGCGTGGACACCTTCCTGCGCGCCGCCAACGTGGCCGATACGATGCGCCGGGGCATGCGCATTGGGCACATCGGGCAGCGCATCGACTTCTTCTGGACCACCATCATCAACGAGAGCGAATTGTTGGAACGCTTCCACGTGGAGGTGTTGCCGCTGGATATGGTGGAGTTCATCCGCCACACCAGGGAGCGTGCGGCCAAGCATCGCCCTGCCTATCAGGCCGAACTGAAGGCGCTCAAAGCCGAGACGCAAATCGTGGGTTTTGATAGCGATGACCCCATGATCAACGTGCTGGCCTCACGCGATGAGATGTTGGAAGTGGCCGATAAGTGCGGGCTGGACGGCTTTGCCACCCAGGACTTCAACGCGTTGATCGACGAGTTAGGCTCGTATTGCTTCTATGCCGATAGTGCCGTTGCCGACCGTTACCCAATCGGCTATGAGTCCGACATTCACGGGGCGATCACCGGGGTATTGCTACAGCGCGCGGCGTTCAACACCGCGCCGACCTACCTGGTGGACCTGACGGTGCGCCACCCGACCAACGACAATGGCGTCTTGCTCTGGCATGCCGGCGCGCCGCTGGGCATGCGCGACGCTTCTGACCCGGCGAAGGTGGGGCATCACTGGATTCTGCCCAGCCCGCTTTCGGGCATGACGCACTTCCGGCTGAAGCAAGGGCCGATCACCGTCGCGCGCTTTGACGGCGATCATGGCCAATATAAGCTGGCCGTGGGGCAGGGCCGCTCCATCGACGGCCCTTACACGCAGAACAACTACGTGTGGATGGAAGTGGATAACTGGCCGCGCTGGGAGCGCGCCTTCATGGAAGGGCCGTTTATCCATCACACGGGCATGATGTATGGGCACTATGGCGACGCGCTGGTGGAGGCGTGCAAGTTCATCCCCGGCCTGCAACCCATGCGGCTCGATCAGCCATAGTGGCGTTTCTGTGGGCTGATCTATTTCTGCTGGTAGGCGAGCAGGACCACCCCCAGGTCCTGCTCTAGTGTGTGCAACTGTTCGATCTGTTGTTCGTTCAGATCGGCGAATGAATATTGTGGCTGCAACGCCACCAGCACGACGCCCATTTCCTGTTCGGCGGAACGCAGCTTTGCCAATTGATTTTCATTCAACTTCGCAATCGTCATCTCTTGTTGATTAGATGTCATATTCATTCCTCCTGATCTTGACATGTTGGTTAAACCGGGATGATCCCTCACGGGGTCACTGCTTGCGAAGTAGGCACTGCACCGGGGTCTCCGCTGGGGATGACCAATAACCCATACACCCAACCGCGCACTGTGTTGATCTCGATCAGCCACCAGCTTGCATCCGCGTTCCTGCCCAGCACAGTTGCCGTTTGGCCCTTGTTCAGGCGGCTGATGACGGTGTAGGTCAGCCCGGGCCCGCTACGGATGTTGACGAAGTCGTTCGTGTTGGTGATAGTGAGTTGCACGAGTGGGGTGGGCGTGATGGATGGCACGGGCGTCGCTGTGACGACGGGCGTGAACGTGGCAGGCGCTGCGGTTGGCGCATCGGTGGGCGACGCCTGCGCCAGGGCCGGCACCGCGGTTGGCTGAGTCGCCTGCGCGGGCTGTGGGCCTGGCTCGGTGAAGAGGATGATGATCCCGACCGGGATGCCGACGATGATCGCAAGCGACACGAACCCAAGCAGAATGATGATGAGTTTGCCGATTAAACCCATCTGCCATATTCGCTCGAAATGTTCCATGACCGCCACCTTTCGTTGCCAGGGAACCCGGCTTCTATCTGTTTTGCATTGGCGATGGAGCGACGTAACGGATGAGCGCTACAGTGCGGGGTGTGTTCTTTACACAAGTATACAGTTTATAGCTAGAATCTTCACTATGAACCTGGAACTTTGCGACGTCAATCTCTATATCGGGCGGCCTACACGCGCGACCTATGACCCGGCGTGCAGTGCCGATGAACTCGTGAAGCGCCTCGATGGTTATGGTATCAGCCAGGCGCTGGTGTATCACGTTGCGCAGAAGGATGTCTCACCGGTGTCGGGGAACGCGCTCACCAGCGAGGCAATCGCTGGGCATGAACGGCTGTGGGGCTGCTGGACGATCCTGCCCCCGCAGACGCGCGAGGTGCTGAAGGACGGCGAAGACTTCTTTGCGCAGATGAAGCAGCATCACATCGCTGCGTTGCGGGCCTTCCCGGCGCCGCACAACTATTTGCTGTGCCGCACCGTGTTCGGCCATTGGCTGGACGACCTGAGCGAGCGGCGCATCCCACTCCTGCTGTCGATGGAAAAGGGCGTCTCGTGGGAAGTGGTCTATCGGTTACTGGAGCAGTATCCGCAACTCACCTGCGTGCTGTGCGACGTGGGCATTTGGGGTGTGGATCGCTACACCTGGCCGCTGCTTGAGAGTTTCCCCAACGTGCATCTGGACACGAGCCTGGTGGCGCTGGAAGACGGTGGCCTGGAGGCGACCGTGGCGCGCTATGGCGCGGAGCGACTGCTGTTTGGCAGTAACTTCCCCGAGCGGTATCCCGAAAGCGCCATCCTGGAATTGCTGCACGCCGAAATCTCGGACGAGGACAAACGCAAGATCGGCGCGGGCAACTTCAAGCGACTGCTGGCGCAGGCGCAATATTAGGAATGACTCGTGCCCCCGGTGGGCTTCCTGCCGGAGGGGTTGAAAGGATCGACGGATGACGATGCAATATCCAACCTTAAAAGAAGCCTTTTATGCACTGGGCGCCATGCCGGATTGCCCGGTGATCGATATGCACGCGCACATGGGGCCGTTCTATGGCATCAGCTTCCCGCGCCCTAACGCCGAAGGAATGATTCACGCGATGGATCGCGCCGGCGTGCGCTGGCTGGTGTTTTGCCACCATCACGCGCTGCACTCGCCGGATTTTGGCAACCTGCTCAATATCGAAGCTGTCCGGCGTTTCCCGGATCGGCTGCGCGCCTATTGCGGCATCAACCCGAATTATCCCGAGCAGGTGGCGCACGACCTGGACACCTTTGACCAATATCCCGACGTTTACGTGGGCCTGAAGATGCTGGCCGACTATCATGGCTTCCCGCTCACCGACAAGCGCTACCGCGCCGCCTGGGAACTGGCCGACCGCAAGGCGTTGCCGGTGTTGATCCATACCTGGGGGCATAGCCCGCTGGATGGGCCGGAAATCGTGCGCCGGGTGGCGGAGCGCTATCCGAACGTGCGCCTGTTGATGGGGCACTCTTGCCACGACGAGTGGGACAAGGCTGTGGCGCTGGTGCATGACTTCCCAAATCTCTATTTTGAACTGTGCGCGGTGCTCGATGAGCGCGGTGTCCTGGAGAAGTTCGTCAAAGAGGCCGGCTCGCAACGCATCGTCTTCGGCACCGACTTGCCGTGGTTCAATCATCACTATTACATCGGCTCGGTGTTGGGCGCGGACATCACGGATGACGATCGGCACAACATTTTGCATCGTAACGCGGAGAAGTTGCTGTCGCGCTTCATCGCGGGTAAGTGAAACGGGAAGACTCTCTAACACAAAGTAACAAAGCAACAAAGGGCACAAAGAATTTCTATTTAAAGAAAGGCAAATGAGCTTGATCTCCGGTGTGGTTGGCGCCGGCAGTAGATTCATGCTGGTTCTGGTACTACATGTGCTAAGCCTTTGTTCGGTCTTCGTGTTCTTTGTTTCTTTGTGTTGATTGCTTAAAGTGGGTTGACCCAGGAGGTTGTCATGCACACTGTTTCCATTGATCTTGAACCGGGCGCGAATGCGACGGTGAAACACATCGCGGCGGTGCTCAAACGGCACATGCAGGCGCGGGCGGGGCTGACCCTCCAGGAGGGTGGCCCGGCGGAGCTTTGTATCGACCTGCGCATCCGGCCCGGCATCGGCACGGAAGGGTTCACCCTCAGCGACGCCGCGCCAGGGCATATTCGCGTCACCGGCAACGATGAGCGCGGGTTGCTCTATGGCGTGGGTAAGTTGTTGCGCACCTCGCGCTACCAGCCTGGGGACTTTACGCCCGGCACGTGGCGTGGCACATCGGTGCCGGCACTGCCCATGCGCGGCATCTACTTTGCCACGCACTTTCACAACTTCTATCACGACGCGCCAATTGAGCAGGTGGAACACTACGTGGAGGATTTGGCGCTGTGGGGCACCAACATCCTCTCGGTGTGGTTCGACATGCACCACTTCAACGGCATCGCCGACCCGGCGGCGCAGGCGATGATCGAACGGCTGCACGCCATCTTGCGCGCGGCGAACCGGGTTGGGATCGGCGCGGCGCTGACGCTGCTGGCCAACGAAGGCTATGCCAATAGCCCCGCTGAACTGCGCGCCGATTGGACCGCCGGGCACGACGGGTATCATCACGCGCCGGGCGGGCATTATCATGTGGAGATTTGCCCCAGCAAGCCGGGCGCGATGGCGCTGGAGATGCAGTGGCTGCAAGAGCGCCTGGCCGCGTTTGGCGACCTGAACCTGGATGCGCTGTGGATCTGGCCCTATGACCAGGGCGGTTGCACGTGCAAGGATTGCAAGCCGTGGGGCACGAATGGCTTTTTGCGGCTGGCCGAGCCGATTGCGAATGCCTATCACAACGCTTTCCCGCAGGGCAAGCTGATCCTTTCCACCTGGTACTTCGATCACTTTATCGATGGCGAATGGGCCGGGTTGGACGCGGCTTTCAAGACGCGACCGGGTTGGGTGGATTACTTGCTGGCCGACGACTACGGCGATCACTTCCCCGCCTATCCTTTGGAACACGGCGCGCCGGGAGGTTTGCCGATGGTGAACTTCCCAGAGATCAGCATGTACATCTGCGACCCGTGGGGCGGCTATGGCGCAAACCCCATGCCGCAACACTTGCAGCAACTGTGGGATTCGTCGCGTCGCTGTTTGCAAGGCGGTTTCCCCTATTCCGAGGGCTGTTACGAGGATATCAATAAGGCCATTTGCGCGCAGTTCTACTGGCAACCCGACCGCCCAGCGGCGGACATCCTGCGTGAGTACGTCGGCTTTGAATATTCGCCCGACGTGGCGGCGCCGGTGGTACAGGCAATCGGCATCCTGGAGCAGAACCTGCATCACGCTCGCAAGCACCAGGACGGGCACATGCAACTGCACATGGACCGTACGGACGACGCAGCAGGGGCTTTTGAATTGCTGCACCAGGCGGATGCACTGCTCACGCCGCAGGCACGGGCGGCCTGGCGTTGGCGCATCCTCTATCTGCGTGGGCTGATCGACGCGGAACTGGCGCGCAACGGCTTCGAGGTTTCGCCGGCCTGTGAAGCGGCATTTGCGGAGCTGACCGAAATCTTCCATGCCCAGGCTGCGCTGGATTGGGTTGCCCCGCCCGTGTGCGCCAAACGCTAAGATGAAAGGGAGAAGGGTGATTGGGAGCGGGGGAGCAATACCGTCCGCGCGCTTTCTCCTTTGGCTCCCTGGCTCCGGTGCTCCTTACGCTTCGTAGGATTTCATCGTTGCGAGTTCGCGCAGCAGGTGCACTTCGGGCGGCTCCCAGCCAATCCATTCGCCGCTGAGGTAACCGGCGTAGTTCATCTCTTGCAGCAGTTGCACGGCGCGGCGATGATCGATATCGCCCTGGCCGACCGGCTTGAGCTGCACTGGTTCGGTCTTGTTCAGCCCATCGTGGAAGTGGACGTGCCTGATCCACGGTTTGAGGATGTGAAAGGCCTGCTCCATGCTCGCGCCGCCCTGGCGGACGGGATGCATGATGTCCCAGTTGACGCCGATGGACGGGTGGCTGGCGCGTTTCATGACCTCGGCGACGTGCATCGGGTTGCACCAGTCGTCGTGCGTCTCCAGGCAGACGATCACGTTGCGCCGCTCAGCCTGCGTGGCAATCTCGCTCAATGAATGGGCGACCAGGTTGATCGCCTCCTCGCGGCGCAAGCCTTTGGGCAACGCGCCGCCGAAGATGCGCAGGCGCGGCACACCCAGGTCACCGGCCAGGTCGATGCACAGGCGAGCCATCTCGATCTGCTCGGTGGTGTTCGTCGGGTTGGCGAAATGGACGGACGTGGCGATGCAGCATAGTGCCACAGTGGCATCCAGCGCCTTCTGGCGTATTTGCTGGCGCACGTGGGCGCTGATGTCCGGCTCGATGCCGTGCGCGTGGCCGGCCTGCACGCGTGGCTCCACGCCGTCGTACCCGTAACGCTTTGCCATCGCCAGCATCTCGTCCAGCGTGGCATGCGGGCATGAGAAACTCATAAATGAGTATTTCAGTTTCATGTTTGTGCTCCCACAGGGTGAGTGTAACAGGGTTTGAGGGGATGTGAATGGTGAAGAAACTCGATCTCTCGCAGAGATCGGGTTTCTTTTCGTTGGGTTTGAGTGGACGACCTACAACCGCGTTTGTGGGTTGAGCGGCTCATCTTCGTCGTCTGGGTCGGAGAGGTCGGGCCACGAGACGGAATAGGCCCTGTGTGATACCGACGCGGCGTCTCTGAACTGCCGAAATAGGTCAAGGCTGTGTCTTCCAGCGAACTGGTGTTTGGGGAGCCTGCACGACAGCCTATGACACGCCCTTTGGGCGGTGCGACGGGCAAAATGATGTCGAAGCACCCCATCGAATCAATAATCATCGTGGCCGGGAGGGATGTGTTTGGCAAAACCCAGCTTCTGCCTATACTGAAAAGCCTGATGACAATCGCTGACACCGAAATCGAATTCCCACTGGAGGCAGAACTGGCGCCCGCGCCACCTGCCGAGCGTCCCTTTGATCTGGCTGGCGTGTTGACGATGGCCGGCGGCCACCTCGTGCACGACATGTTCGCCGGCTTCCTTTCCCCGTTGTTGCCGTTGCTCATCCCAAAGCTGGGGCTGTCGCTCACGTTAGCCGGTTCGCTGGCGGCGTTACAAAGCCTCCCATCGCTGATCAATCCCTTGCTGGGCATGATCGGAGACCGCATCAGTCTGCGCTGGCTGGCGATTGTTGCGCCCACGATCACCGCCGTTGCAATGTGCCTGATCGGTCTCGCGCCGACCTATACCATCCTGGCGATTTTGCTGCTGGTGGCGGGTGCGAGCAGCGCAAGCTGGCATGTGCCGTCTCCGGTGATGACGGCGCGCTCCTCGGGCCGGCGCGTGGGTTTTGGCATGAGCATCCTGATGTTGGGCGGCCAACTGGCCGTGACGGTTGGCCCGCTGATCGCCGTCGCAGCGGCCTCATTGTGGGGGCTGGAAGGCATGTGGCGGCTGATTCCGCTGGGCGTGGCGGCCTCGTTGATGCTCTATTGGCGCACGCGCCACCTGGAGGCGCACGTGACGCGCAGGGCCAGCGAGCCTTGGGCGCAGACGTGGCAGGAGTTGCGCCGGGTAGTAATGCCAATTGCCGGGATCATCGCCACGCGCACCTTCGTTTCGGTGGCGCTTGCTACCTACTTGCCCACGCTGCTGAATAGCGAAGGCTCATCGCTCGTGGCGGCGGGTGGGGCGCTTTCGGTGCTCATGTTGGCGGGAGCTTTTGGCACGATGGCCACCGGCACGCTCAGCGACCGCATCGGCCGGCGCAAGGTGCTGTTCGTCGTCCTGGCCCTTTCGCCGGTGTTGATGGGTGTGTTCCTGAGCGTGCACGGCTGGGTGGAATTGCCGGCGCTCTTTGCGCTGGGGTTCGTGGCACAGTCGAGCGGCCCGGTGTTGATGGCGATGGTGCAAGAAAGCGCTGCCGATCACCCCGCGACGGCCAATGGCCTGTATATGGCGCTGGAATTCGTGGGCGGTTCGATCATCACCATCGTCATCGGCGCGCTGGCCGACTCGTTGGGGTTGCGCAATGCCTTCATGATTGCGGCTGTCATTGCGTTATTCAGCTTGCCGTTTGTGTTGCTATTGCCGAAGGAGGAGCGGCTGGCGCATGAATCGCGATAGAATTCATTGGTAGTTTTAGTGAGGTTGAATGGGAAGGTCAAACAACGTGGCAAAGAAAACCAAATCCGATTACACCATCGGTGTGGACCTGGGTGGGACAAAAATCCTGGCGGCCGTGGTGGATGAAAACGGCGTGGTGATGGGTTCGGCCAAGAAGCGCACACAATCTGAAGAAGGCCCCGATGCGGTCTTGAAGCGTATCGTGAAAACGATGCAAGAGGCTGTGGACGAGGCAGGCGCAGATGTGTCGGACGTGAAGGCCATTGGGATGGGCGCGCCGGGCGTGATCGATGCCGAGAAAGCCATCGTCGTGAACGCCACGAACATGCCGGGCTGGAAGAATATCGAAGTAGGGAAGGCGATGCGCCGCTGGCACAACGTGCCGGTGTTGCTTTCCAACGACGTGCGCGTGGCCACCTTCGGCGAGCAACTGGTAGGCATGGGACGCGGCGTTCAAAACTTCGTGGCCGTCTTTGTCGGCACCGGCATCGGCGGTGGGATCGTCATCGACGGCAAGATTTACGTGGGCGGGCGCGGCAGCGCCGGTGAGATCGGCCACATGATCGTGCTGGCCGACGGCCCATTCGCCGTGGGCGGCAGCGTGCGTGGCAGCATCGAGGCAATCGCCAGCCGCGCGGCGGTGGAGCGTGATTTGCGCGTGGCGATGGCCGCCGGGCGCGAGTCGATCTTGCCAACGCTCGTGCCGGATATCAACGCGAAATTCACCTCCAGCATTTTGGCGAAGGCGGTGGAGCGGGGCGACGAATTGACGATCCAGGTGTTGCAGCGCATGGCGCATTACCTGGGCCTGCACGCCGCCAGCCTGATCAACGCCTTCGATCCGGAGATGCTCATTTATGGTGGCGGGGTGATCGAAGCCCTGGGCGAGTGGATGTTGGCCCCCATTCGCAGCATCGCGCAGCAATACTCGCTGAATAAGCAAAATCTGGATAAGCTGCGCATCGTGGAGTCCAGGCTCGGTGCATCAGCCGGCGTCGTCGGCGCTGCCTTGATGGCCCGGCGCGGCGGCTTGAATCAGTAGCATCATTTCAGTTATTGGCGTTTCACTTAGCGCACGCGAGCACTGCTCGCGTGCGCTTTTGCTTCTGGCGGCCTTATTTCCCCTGATGTCCATCGTGTGGCGTTGTGCGGGGTGGGGAAGATACTTCTGCCGACCTTAGTCTTTCTGCAAACGCTCGCGTAAGGTCGATCAGTTCCATGGGCAGGACTAGTTTGGTGGAAGGGGATTTCCCTAACTCGCTTAACGTATCGAGGTAGCGTAACAGGAGCAGCTTGTCGTCAAGTGTTATCGCGACTTTGTTTAATTTCTCAAGTGCGATGGCATCTGCATCGGCCTTTTTTACTTGCGCGGCGTGGTACCCTTCTGCCTCTGCCTTGGCCGCACGACTTTTTAGTTCGGCGGTTGCCTCGAGTTGCATCGCCGAGATGACCTCGGGTGGCGGTGTGATCTCGCGTATCTTGGCAGCGGTGACGGATACTCCCCAGCACCATACAGCACAGATATTGTTGAGTTTCTGCCGCAGCGTATCATTGATTTGCTCACGCTGGGCCTGTATCTCGTGGAGAGAAAAGTGGTCGATGACTTCGCGTAGTTGTGCTGTAGCGAGCAGGCGCAAGGATTCATTTGGGTTGGTCATTTGCGTAAGGAACCATTCGGCCTGTTTTACTTGCCAGTAGAGGACGACGTCTACGCTGACCGTTACTTTATCTTTTGTCAGGCACGTGCCATGCGGTATCTCTAGAGAGCGCACGCGCATATCCACTTGATATACGAGATCGGTGAGAGGGATGAGCAACAACGGCCCTGGCCCTCGCTCACCAATGCACATACCATACCTGAATATCACGAACCGCATATGTTCCGGCACATTGCGGATGGCAAACCGCAGATATATCCCCAAAAACATCAATACCAAGACGAGCAAAACGATCAAGTACAGATCATTTGAGAGTGGGATGAGTAGCAATAATAGCAGTGCGACGGAGATCAAAATGATAGGGATAACCAGGACATCCCCGTCGTTTTCCCAGGCGTTTTGCAGCATGGTGAATAGCGTTGGGCCGCCCGGTGCACCAAGCCGGTTAAGATTATCAACTCGTGAATGCCCTGAGGTATGAATGTCTTCGTGCAGCAGGAATAGTCGTCCTTCTTGGGTGATCTGGATGCGACTTTTTGGGCGAGTGACCAGCTTATTCTTTTCCAGTCCACTAACCGCATGCCAGATAACCCCCATAGGCGCTTGCATATCCTTGGCAATTTGGTTAATTGACATGGGTTGCCCACTCGCTAGCACGCGTAGAACCTGGATCGGAATGTCGTTGGCTGTCATCGCTACAATCCTGCTGAATGGAATCTATTGCCCCGATAGCCCTTCGCCGTATATTATGCGTCCATATTCAATTGTTAGCCAATGAATGATGTAAGTGTGTGGGTTGTTTATGAATACTGTCTTTATGATACGAACTGGGGATTTACGTGTGACGATTTGATACGCAATTCACTTGAGCCCGACGTGGATTGCCACGGTGCCCAGCATCAGGCGGCGATAGGTCACCTGGCGCAGGCCGGCGCGTTGCATCACCGCTTGCAGTTCTTGCGGGGTGAGGAATTCGTTCACCGACTGCGGCAGGTAGGTGTAGGCGTCGCGCTGGCCGCTGATGATGCCCCCGGCAATCGGCACCAGGTGATTGAAATACAACAGGAAGAAGGGGCGCAACAGATTATGCGGAGGCTTGCTGATCTCCAGGCAGACGACGCGCCCGCCCGGACGCAACACGCGGCGCTGCTCGCGAAAGGCGGCTTCGCGGTCGATGAAGTTGCGCACGCCAAACCCGCTGGTGACGGCGTCGAACGTCTCGTCTTTGAACGGCAGCCGCAGCGCATCCGCGGCACACCAGCGGATGGCCTGTGCGCCGGGCTTATCTCGGCCGGCTTGCATCATCTCGAAGGTGAAGTCGCTGCCGACGGCGCGCACGCCGGGCTGCCGGCGCAAAGCTTCGATCATCATGTCGCCGGTGCCCGTGGCGACATCCAAAATGGCCGCCCCGGGGCGCAGGTTCGCTGCCCGGATCACGGCGCGCCGCCAGATGCCGTCCTGTCCGGCGCTCATGATGCGGTTCATCAGGTCATAACGCTTGGCGATTCGGGCAAACATATCGCGCACGTAAGCGGCGCGCGCGGGGCCTTGTAGTTGAGTCATAGGTTTATGTAGAAATGAATTGGGTTCAAGCGGCAAATTTCCAGGGGCACGCGCGACGTTCCAGCCAATCCACGAAGAAGTAGAGCGTCAGGCCGAGCATGCCCATTGCCACAGCGCCGGCGTAGGTGGCGGGATAGTCGAACAGGGTGCTGGCGTTCAGGTAGATGTAATAACCTAGCCCCAGGACGGTGGCGGTGGTTTCGGTGATGTAGAGCACCGCGACGGCGGTGCCGATGCTGAGCCGCAGGGCCGTCAGCACGGCAGGTAACGAGGCGGGCAAGTAGACGAAGCGGAATAGCGCGCGCCGGCCCGCGCCGAGCGACTTGACTGAGTTCAGCAGTTCGGGCCGGATGCTGGCGGCTTCGTCGCGCACGGGCACCAGGATCTGAAAGAACAGCGTCAGCACGATCATCAGCACCTTGCTTAAGTCCGTTGCGCCGAAGAACAATAGCACGATGGGCAAAAAGACGATCTTAGGGATGGGGTAGATGATGTAGGCCAGCGGCGAAAAGATGCGGTTCAGGCGCGGCATTTGGCCCATCGCCAACCCGGCCGGCACGGCTAGCGCCACGGCAATCAAGGTGCTGGCGATCACGCGCAAGGCACTGGCGATGAAGTGCCGGCTAAGCGTATCAAAGTCGCTGACGATCGCGCCTGCCACCTGCACTGGTGTGGGCAACACGTCCCGGTGGATGAGCATGGCGAGCAACTGCCAGGCGATCAAGAAAAGCAGCGTGGTGAGTAACAGGTCTCGTCGTTGCATGTCCGGCTATTATCGCTTGACAAGTGGGCTGAACTGAGTAATCTTACGAATAACGGACGTTGAATTTCATCGCCGTTTCGAGTATTCAGGTGCTGCGAACCAAGATGTTCCGCAGCGAAAGAGGAAAGTGACATGGAATGTCGAAACTGTAGGATGGAACTGCCTGTTTACGCCAAGTACTGCCCAAATTGCGGCGTACAAGTGCACAGCCTTCATGAGCACCACGAATTGAGCGTAAACAAAGGCCCAGATGCGGAGGCGCGTGCGCGTCACCTCGCTCGGATGTTTGCCCCGATCTACCACGTGATCGAACTGCGCCTGGAAGATGTGCGCGTCGATAAGCTGGAACTGATCAGCACGGTGCAACGCATCGAGAGCGAATTGCTGCGCGGCGAGGAGTGCAACGCTGCCAGGGTGGAGCGCTGGCTGCGCTTCTTTAAGGAAGTTGCGCCGGACATGCTCAAGCCGATCACGGCGGTTTTGCTGAGGCCGGAAACGGAAACCCCTCCGGCGATCTATCAACTGGCCAGGCGCTATACCGCGCAGCCGGTGATGGTCGCCTGAAAGATATGTTGGGCGACTTGTTAAGTCGCCCGCGTGCCTGCCGATCACCGGCGACGAATGGTTGATAGCCTGGGCGGGCTGACAGTTCGCCCTACATCAATGTCTGTGGTCACCGGCGACGGATGGTTGATGGCCTGGGCGAGCTGATAACTCGCCCTATACCGGGCTTGGCTGCGACATGCGCCGGCGCACGCTGGCGCACTGCGCAAAGAAGTCGGGTTGGGTGCGGTAATCCTGCCGGCCCGCTTGCGGGTTGTCTATCACGTTCGGCGCGCTGTGGGGCGGTTGGCCCAGCACCATGATCTTCCGGCCCAGGAATACGGCATCTTCGATGTTGTGCGTCACCAGCACCAGAGTCAGGTTCTGTTCGCGCTGCAGTTCCACCGTCAAGTTCAGCAGGTCTTCGCGAGTAGGGGCATCCAGCGCGGCGAAGGGCTCGTCCATGAGCAGCACATCGGGCTCCAATACCAGCGTGCGCGCGATGGCCGCACGTTGGCGTTGGCCGCCCGAAATCTGCGCCGGGTAACGGTCTTGCAGGCTATCGATGCCCAATCGCTTCAGCCAGGCGTTTACGTGCTCTTTTACCGGCCCTACGGCATGATCCACCGGGGCATGCCGGCCATCCGGGCCGTAATAGTTGCGCAGGCGCAGCCCAAGCGCCGTGTTTTCGGTCACGGTGGCCCACGGCAGTAGCCCATATTCTTGCAACACTAACCCCGTGCGCGGGCGTGGGCGCGTGATCTCCTGCCCGTCGATGAGGACCTGGCCGGCTGTCGGTTGGCGCAAACCAGCCAGCATCATCAGCAGCGTCGTCTTGCCGCCGCCGGATGCGCCGACCACCGCCCAGGTATCGCCGTGCTGTATCGACCAGTTGAAGTGGTCGAACACCGGGCGACCGGCGTCGTAGGTAAAGGTCACATCGCGTAGTTCAATCATGGTTGTGCGGCTCATCGATCTGCGGAGTTCCTTAAGATGTGAAACGTGATGAATGAAACGTGATACCGCCGCTCGTTCGTCCATCGTCATGACTAAATGGAATGTGAACGACGGATGATGCGTATGGCATCATGACATCACATTTCACCCTTCACATTTCATTTCTCACTTCGGCAAATAACTCGCATCTACCAACTGGTTATAGGGCACATTTGCCTTGAGCAGGTTCTTGCCGGTCATCCACGCTTCCACGTCGTTGAACTGGGCCTCCGTCGGCACCGAGGCGGCGGGGAACTTGGGCAGCTTGTATTTGCCGGCCAGCGGCGCGGGAATCAGCTTCTTGTCGGTCAACACGTTGGAATATTGATCGGGGTTGGCGTTGACGTCGTTCACGGCCTTCTCCAGCGCGGCCAGGAACTTCTTCACCGTGTTGGGCTTGGCTTTCAAGGTGTCTGTGCTAAACGAAAGCACACTGTTGCCAAGCTCATTGTGCTTGCTATCGTCCACCACCACCACGGCGCCACTCTGTTGGGCCAGCGAGCTATACGGGTCTGGCATCGTGGCGGCCTTCAGGTTGCCCTGGTTGAGCAATTGCATACGGTCGGCGATCTTCACCACGTTGGTCGTCTTGATGTCGGCGGGTTGCAAGCCTTCCGCCTGTAACAGCCGATCCGTCACGTAGGCGATCACGGTGCCCTCGGAAATGCCCACCTCGACACCCTTCAAGTCGCTGGCCGTGGTGATGCCGCTATCTTTGGAGGCCAGGATGGAGTATTGGGCCGACTCTGGCGTGGCCGTGCGGGCAAACCGCACTACGGCGATCTTCTGGGTGTCTTTGTTGTAGAGCACGGTGGATACCAGGTCGTTGATCATGCCGTCGATTTGCCCGGCCTGCATAAGTTGGTCGCGCTCGGCTGCGGAGGCAGCCGGCACATATTCCACGCTGATACCCTCGCTCTTGAAATAGCCCTGCTCGTCGGCCACGTAGATGGGCAATGCTTCCAGGACGGGCAACAGCCCGATTCTTAAGGTTGGCGTCTCTGCCGGTGCCTGAGCGCAGGCCGTCAACAAAACATTCAGTGCTACAAACGCAGCAAGTCCTTTACGCAACATATCATCGTCTCCTCAGTGAACCAAAACAGCAATCAAAGTGGATATAAAAATCGTGATGCTGATGTAGCCGTTAATGTTGAAAAATGCAAGATCGATGTGCGTCAAATCGTCCGGCTTGACCAGCTCATGCTCATAAACTAACAGGGCACCCACCACGACCAACCCGACCCAGTAAATCACAGACAGGCTCATGATAACGCCAACCCCAACCAACAGAAGCATGGTGACGGCGTGGCTGACGACGGCTAGCTTCAACGCGGTTGCGTTGCCGAAGCGGGCCGGGACGCTGTGCAGCCGTTCGGCGCGATCAAACTCGGTATCTTGGCAGGCGTAGATCAGGTCGAACCCGCCGATCCAGAAGGTGACTGCGAAGAGCAGCAGCCAGGCGGGCAGGTCTTGCGCGCTGAACACGGAGCCGCGCACGCCTGCCCAAGCGCCCATCGGCGCCAGCGCGTCGGTGAACCCCAGGATGAAGTGCGAAAGCCAGGTGAAGCGCTTGGTATAGGCATAGCCAACCAGGAACACAATCGCCCCTGGCAGCAACGCCAGGGTGAGCGGGTTCAGCAATGCCGCCGCCAGGGCGAGCACCAGCAACGAGATAATCAGCCCGGCGATGATCGTGGGCAGCTTGATCTTGCCGGTTTGGATGGGCCGGTTGGCGGTGCGCGGGTTGTGCGCGTCGATGGTGCGGTCGGCCAGCCGGTTCATGCTCATGCCGAACGTGCGCGCGGCGGCCATGGCGACGGTGATCCAGAAGAATTGATGGAACGTGGGCAGGCCGTTCGCCGCCAGGATCATGCCCAGGTAGGCGAACGGGAGCGCAAAGATCGTGTGTTCAAATTTGATTAGGTCTAGAAAGGCGCGTACTTGTTTCATAGAAAATAAAGCATGATAAGTGAAACAGGAAAAGTGAAACGTGAACGCAGGACGATGGCTCCTCGGTTATACATTTCACGTTTCACTTTTCATTCATCACAGCCCATATTCCTTCCAGCGCCGGGTGACCAGTTCTTTGATTGCCGCGTCCATCTGCACCTCGGCCGGCCAGCCGCGCGGGTGATTATCTTGCGGGCCCTTGGCCGTGGCGTCGATGCCGATCTTGCCGCCGAAGGAATCGCGCATCGCGGCGTGGTCCAGTTGGTCCACCGCGCCCTCGACGATTGTCACGTCGCGCTTCCAGTCCACGTTCCCTAATACGCGCCAGGCCACCTCGCCCAGGTTATGCACGTTGACATCCGCATCCACCACCACGATAGCCTTGCTGAGCATCAACAATCCCAGGCCCCAGATGCCGAACATGACCTTTTGCGGGTGCCCTGGGAAGCGCTTGCGGATCGACACGATCACCAGGTTGTGAAACACGCCCTCGGCCGGCATGTTGAAATCCACCACTTCGCCCATGAACAGGCGCAGCAGCGGCAGGAACAGCCGCTCGGTGGCCTTGCCCATCCAGGCGTCTTCCATGGGCGGGATGCCCACCACCGTCGCGGGGTAGATGGCGTCTTTGCGATGTGTGATGGCCGTGACGTGGAAGACGGGGAACTGATCCGCCGGGGTGTAATAGCCGGTATGGTCGCCAAAGGGGCCTTCCGTCTCATGTTCGTTAGGGTCCACGTAGCCTTCGATCACAATTTCGGCTTCCGCGGGGGCCTCGATTGGTTGGGTGAGGCACTTGACGAACTCGACCGGCTTGCCACGCAAGTAGCCGGCCAGCAGATATTCGTCGATGTTCGGCGGCAGCGGTGCCGAGGCGCACCACATGCTGGCCGGGTCTCCGCCCAGGGCAATCGCGCACGGGATTTGCGGCTTATGCGTTTCTTGTGCCACACGCTCGTGCTCCGCACCGCCCTTGTGGCGTTGCCAGTGCATCATCAGCGACTGGTCGTCGCGCACTTGCAGGCGATACATGCCCACGTTGCGCACGGCGGTAGATGGGTCGCGCGTGATGACCTGCATCAGCGTGATATAGCGCCCCCCATCCAGCGGCCAGCACTTCAGAATGGGGAGCCGGCTCAGAAATGGCGGCTCGCTGATGACCACTTCCTGCGCAGGGGCTTTGTTCACCAGTTTGGGCTTCAGGCCTACCGCGCGTAGCACGTCCAGCATATCGCCGGCGCGACCGAGCGTGGCCGCCAGCCCGCGCGGCAAGCGCATATCGATCAGCTTGGCCAGGTTTTGGTTCAGGTCGTCCAGGTGATCGACGTTCAATGCCAGGCTCATACGCCTTTCGTTGCCGAAGGCGTTGATGAGCACCGGCATTTCAGAGCCCTTGACGCTCTCAAACAGCAAGGCTTTGTTGTGTGCGGCTGGGCCCTTGGAGACCCGATCTGTAATTTCCGTGATCTCCAACTCCGGGTCCACCTGGGCGCTGATGCGCACCAACTCATCACATTGCTCTAGCGCTCGAACATAGTCTCGCAGGTTGCGGAATGACATGGGACTATTTATATCCCAAAGACAGGCAAGACGAGCATGGCGACCCCACGCGCGACGAGTGCCGCAACAAGTGCGACGCAAACAGTCAGCGCAGCGATGCTAAGCATCTCCTTGGTGCCCAGTTCCCGGCGCAGCACGCTGAGGGTGGCCAGGCAGGGAATGTAGAACACCACGAATACGCTGAACGTGATCATCTGCACCGGCGTGAGCACTGACGCAAAGTTCGTGCTGCCAAGTGCCTGGCTGAGCATGATCAACGATAGCTCTTTGCGCAAGACGCCGAAGATGAGCGGCACGCCCACCGGGCTGGGCAGGCCCAGCATCCAGGTAATTGGGTACACGACGATGTTGATGTACTGCGTCAGGCTATAGAAGCTCAACAGCGCCAGCACGATGCTGCCGATGATGAGCACCGGCCATGCCTCGACGATGAACTCGCGTATGCGGAACCACGACTTTTGCACCACGGTGCGCAGGGTGGGGATGCGATAGACCGGCATCTCCAGGATCAGGCCGGGGCTATCCTCGGGCATGAAGTTGGAAAGCAATTTGCCCGTCACGGCGATCACGAACAGGTTAAACAGGTAAATCGCCAGCGCGATCACCGGCCCCACGTAGAAGGCCACCAGCCCGAATACGACGGCCAGGCGTGCGGCGCACGGCACCATGGTGGAAAGCGCCGCCGCGATGTAGCGGTCGCGCTTATCTTCCAGGATGCGGGTGGACATCACCGCCGGCACGTTGCAGCCATAGCCCAGGATGAAGGGCACCACAGCCTTGCCATGCAGCCCCATCTTGTGCATGAGCGCGTCCATCAAGAACGCGATGCGCGGCAGGTAGCCGATGTCTTCCAGGATGCCCATCCCAACCAGGAACGGCAGCAGGTAGGGCAACACGATGGCGACGCCCCCGGAGATGCCTTGCATCAAACCGAGCACGATTTGGTACAGCAGCGTACCACTTGCCAGGTAACTTAGCACGAAGGCCATCATGCCGTCCAACAGGGTGGTCAGCGGCGTCTCGATCAGCTTGCCGAAGCCGTAGACGCCCTCGAAGAAGGCAAGCAGAATCACGATCAACCCGACGTAGCCGAACAGCGGGTGTAGCAATACGTCGTCCATGCGATCACGGATGGTGATGTAACGTTTGCCCTGCTTCACAACGGCGTCCACTATCTCGGTGGCCTTTTGGCGGCGCTCGGCATTCACCAGCCAGCCCGGTTGCTGGCCGCGTTGTGTGGCAATCTCCTGTTGGGCGGCGCTGACGCGCTCCAGAAGTTGGGGCGTTTTCTTGCGCGCCTCTTCCACCAGTTGCGGCGTGCTTTCCAACAACTTGATGGACACCAGTTCCGCGTTCAAAGGCGCGAACTGCCCATCGATGCCGGCGGCGGCTGATTGGATAGCCGCTTCCAGGTCTGCGCTATAGGTGATGCGTTTGGGTGCATGGCCGGCCTTGGCGGCGGCGTAGGCCTGCGTGAAGAGTTGCTTCACGCCACGCCCTTTACTGGCGATTAATGGCAACACCGGCACGCCAAGCAACGTTTGCAGTTTGGGGCCGTCGATCTGCAAGCCCATACGTGCCGCCTCGTCCATCATGTTCAGCGCTACCACGACGGGTTTGCCGATTTCCATCAGTTCGAACGTCAGGTTCAGGCCCTGTGCCATGTGTGACGCGTCGATGACGTTGATGATCGCGTCCACCGGTTGTATGGTGAGGTAGTTCAGGGCCACGCACTCGGCAGGGTTCATCCCCGCCAGGGTGTAGGTGCCCGGTAGATCGACGAGTGTGACAACGTCGCCCATCACCCGGACTTTGCTCTCGGTGTAGGTGACGGTTGTGCCGGAGAAGTTACCAGTCTCGGCTTTGTAGCCGGCGACCTGGTTGAAGAGGGTGCTCTTGCCGCAGTTTGGTTGCCCAATCAATGCGAATCGCATCGTGCCTCCTCGACAATGATCAAGGATGCGACCCCGCGACCCAGGGCAACTGACCGACCATTAAACTCTACTAACAACGGCCCACCCAGGGGAGCCTCGCGCAATATGCGAAGGCTATCCCCCGGCAGCAGACCCAACTGTAACAATTGATTCGCGAGCTGCGGCTGCGTATCAAATGCGACGACACGCAGCCATTGTCCCATTGCCGCTTTCAGCAGGGGCATCCTGCTCTGTGATGTGCTCACTGCGACTCTTTGAACCCTTCTATGCTTTTGTATTAGATCACGCCCAACTCTTTCCCGACGCTGGCGAACGCTTCTAGCCCGCGGTCCAGATCGGTCTGCTCGTGCGCCGCGCTAATCATGACCCGGATGCGCGCCTTCCCACGCGGAACGGTTGGGAACCCAATAGACATGGCAAACACATCGTGATCGAACAATCGGCGCGAGAACTTCTGTGCTAACTCAGCTTCGCCGAGCATCACAGGCGTAATCGGTGTTTCACTGTGCCCAGTATCGAACCCCAGGCGCTTCATCTCTTCTTTAAAGTAGCGTGTATTATTCCACAACTTGTCAACTGCGGCGGTAGATGTTTCGAGAATATCGACCGCAGCCAGGCAGGCTGCTGCGTCGGCGGCTGTCATCGCGCTGGAGAAGAGGAATGGACGCCCGCGCTGGTGCAGATATTCGACAATCTCCGCCTGCGCTGCGACGTAACCACCCACGACACCGAAGGCCTTTGAGAGGGTGCCGATTTCGATGTCCACTTTGCCGTGCAGTCCGAAGTGATCCACGATGCCGCGCCCGCCACGACCCAGCACGCCTTCACCGTGCGCGTCGTCCACCATCAGCAGCACGTTGTGCCGCTGGGTCACATCCACCAGTTGGGGCAGGGGGGCGATGTCGCCGTCCATGCTGAAGACGCCGTCGGTGATCGCCAATGCGCGGCGATGCGGCGGGGCCTGTTTGATCTGATCATCCAACGACTGCGCGTCATTGTGGTTGTAGCGGATGATGCGCGCGCCGGAAAGGCGGCTGCCGTCGATGATGCTGGCGTGGTTCAGTTCATCTGAAAAGATGATGTCTTCTTTCCCAACCAGCGTCGTGATGGTGGCGAGGTTGGAGGTGAAGCCCGATTGGAATGAAATCGTAGCAGGAGCGCCTTTGAATTTCGCAAGGCGCTCTTCCAACTGGCCGTGCAACGAGAGCGTGCCGGCGATGGTGCGCACCGCCGCCGGGCCGACGCCATACTTATCGATGGCTGCTTTGGCGGCTGCGCGCAACTGCTCGTTGTTAGCCAACCCCAGGTAATTGTTGGAGCAGAAGTTCAGCACGTGCTTGCCATCCACCGTCAACCAGGCGCCTTGCGCCGAGTCGATGGTGCGGATGTTGTTGTACAACCCTTGCTGATGCAGGTTGCTTAGTTCATCGCGGATCCATTGAACTTTATCTGTTGTCATAGCTTATCTGTCCCTATGTTGATATGTGACGCTATGGCGTCAGGATGACCTTGCCGCTGTTGCCCGATGCCATGACCTCGAAGGCCTCATGGAATTCGGTCAGCTTAAAGTGGTGTGTGATGACCGGCTTCAGATCGACCGCGCCATCGGAGAGCAAACCGCGCATCTGATACCATGTTTGCCACAGCCTGCGCCCGGCCACGCCGATGATGTTCACGCCGGACATGATGACCAGGTTGCCCAGGTCCAGTTCGAATGGCTTGCTTGGCAGGCCCAGCATCACGGCGGTGCCGGCATGTTTGAGCGACGCCAGCCCGGAACGAATCGCGCTGGGGGCGCCTGCCATTTCCAGCAATACGTCCACCCCTTCGCCGCCGGTGGAGGCGCGGATCGTCTTGACCAGGTCTTCTTTGTCGGCGCGGATGAGCACGTGCGCGCCCAACTTTTCCGCCAGGCCCAGGCGATATTCTGAAAGGTCGCTGGCGAAGATGCGATGTGCCCCGCAAGCACGCGCTACGGCGATCGTCATCAGCCCGGCCGGGCCGCAGCCCGAAACCAGCACATCACGCGCCACGAGCGGCGTTGCCAGCGCGACGTGAACCGAGTTGCCGAAGTTCTCTTGCAGCGAGGCGATATCGGACGGCATGTCCGGTGGGTTTACCCATACATTTTGGGCGGGGATGCAAACGTACTCTGCGAAACAACCATTGCAATCCACACCGATGATGTGTGTGTTGCGGCAGACGTGCGCGTTACCCGTGCGACACTCGTCACATTGATTGCATACGATGTGGCTTTCCGCTGAGATGAAATCGCCAACTTTTGTGTTTGTCACCTCGCTGCCGATTTCGACGACATCGCCGCTGAATTCATGTCCTACGACGAGTGGGGGGTGAATACGATTGGCGGACCAGGGATCCCACTTATAAATATGCAAGTCTGTGCCACAGATGGAGCATGCGCGGGTTTTGATCAAAACATCATGCGGTCCGACAGTTGGGACCGGCACATCGCGCAGTTCAAATCCAGGACCAGCCTGCCCTTTGACTACTGCAAGCATACTGCTCCTTCCTTACTCTATACTCTATGCAGATTGAGATGTGCTGCTATTCTAGCCCTCTTTAGGCATAAATTGCATTTATTTCTTCGGCCTCTGGAAGTGAGCACATTTTTTATCACCAGGCTTGACAAGACTAATGATATTAGTTAATATGCTAATGTTATTAGTCTTATTGAGGTGATGGATGGAAACACGGTTTTTGGAATGTGCGGAAGGGCGGATTGCTTACGATGACATTGGGCATGGGGAATTGGTCGTTTGCGTGCCTTCGATGGGCGACCTGCGGGGAGAGTATCGCTTCCTGGCGCCGCAACTCGCTGCGGCGGGCTATCGCGTGATCAGCATGGACGTGCGCGGTCACGGCGAAACCAGCGTGCGCTGGTCAGACTACAGCGTGGCCGGCGTCGGCGCTGATATATTGGCGCTCATCCGTGCGCTGAACGCCGGGCCGGCTACCATCGTCGGCACTTCCATGGCGAGCGGGGCGGCCGTGTGGGCGGCTGCCGAAGCGCCCGAACTGGTGAAGTCGCTGGTGTTGATTGGCCCGTTCGTGCGCGGCGAAGGAAATCTTTTCAATCGCTTGCTGTTTGGCGGGTTGTTTATGCGCCCTTGGGGCCCGGCGATGTGGTTGCGCTATTTTGCCACGCTCTATCCGACGCATAAACCGGCGGATTTCACGGCCTATTGCGCTGCACTGCGCGCGAACCTGGATGAGCCGGGGCGCATGGAAGCGCTCATGCAGATGATCCTAGCCTCCAAACGAGCATCGGCGGAGCGCGTTGGAGACGTGAAGGCACCGGCGCTGGTGTTGATGGGCGGCCGGGACCCGGACTTTAGAGCGCCCGAGGCGGAGGCGCAGTGGGTGGCCCAGCACTTGAATGGGCACTATGAGATGGTGCCGGGTGCAGGGCATTACCCGCACGCCGAGATGCCCGACGTCGCGGGCCGCTTGATCCTATCATTTTTGCAATCGCATTCTGTGCCACAAGAGAAGGTTTATGCCGCGTAAGGAACGTTTGGATAAGGAGCGCGTGGTCAGCGCCGCCGCCGAGTTGATTAATGCCGAAGGGCTGGATGCGCTCAACTTGCATCGCCTGGCGGATAGGTTGGGGGTTCAAACACCCTCCCTGTATAACCACGTGGACGGATTCGCTGGGCTAAGGCGTGACCTGGCGCTCCTCAGCGTGCGTTCGCTGGGTGATCGGATGGCGAATGCTGCTCTGGGCAAGTCTGGTTCCGAGGCGATCATGGCCGTCGCGCAGGCTTACCGCGATTACATCAAGGCTGCGCCGGGGTTGTATGCGGCCAGTTTGTGGGTGAACCACGCCACCGTTCAGGAGGATGCCGAGTTGCAGGCGGCGGAGGAACGCGTGGTGCAGGTGACGTTGGCGGTGATCGCCTCGTTTGGCATCGCGGGCGAAGACGCGCTGCACGCCGTGCGAGGCTTGCGCAGCGTGGTGCATGGGTTTGCGACGCTGGAAATGGCCGGTGGGTTTGGCTTGCCGCTGGATTGTGACGAGAGCTTCCGTCGCCTGATGCGGATGCTGATTCATGGTTTGCAACAGCAGGCCGGCGTGACGCGGCGTGAAGGTGTGACATGAGTCAATTTACTTGCCCGATGGATCGGCACTACAGATTTGACCTACGGCGCTCAGAAACCCCAAGAGGCAGTTTCACGACATTCCGATCTATCCTGCCATGCAGGAGTTGTGATGGCCCAACCCGCGCAGCGGGTTTTCCTTCCCAGACGTCGGCTTCGAGCCGATGGTGTCAGTGACCGGTGCGAGTCGTCACGGCACACAGCCTTCAGTAATGCGGTCCGGCTTAACCCGCGATAACATGCAGTCGCTTCTTGGCTCAGATTCCTCGTGCGCCATTTCGTCGCGTGCGCATTTTCGTCGTCTAGCGCACTCGGAATGACCACGTCAGCAGAGAGAAGGCCACCCTTTCAGAATACGCTTTAAAACATTTTCTGGTGGCGCCCTGTCGCCTATATGTCCAGCAGCACCTTTAGCGTGCCTTTGCGGCGCGCCCGCCCAAAAGCGGCCAGGCCGTCGCTCAAGGGATAGCGTGCCTGGATGAGTGGCAGCACGTCCACGCGCTTTTGTTCCAACAAGCGCAGCGCGGTGGCGAACGGCCCGCAACGCGAGCCAACCACGCTGATCTCATCCACCACAATCGCCGTGAGGTTGGCGGAGGTGAGCCCTTCGAAGGTGCTCTTCAACACCAGTGTGCCGCGCGGGCGCAGCATCTGGCGCGCCAGGTCGAACCCGTCGGCCGCACCGGTGCATTCCACCACGACGTCATAGGTGCGTTGTCCATTCCATTCACCGCTAAGCGAAGTGCGGATGCCGCGCTGTCGCAAAATCGCCAGCTTTTCAGGATGTTTGCCGAAGGCTAACAGGTCATAGCCGGCGGCGGCCAGCACCTGCGCGCACAACAGGCCCAACTTGCCATCGCCCAACACAGCCACGCGCTCGGTGGTTTTGATGTGCACCTGTTCCAATATCTGGCAGGCGGCGGCGAGCGGCTCGGTGAACACGGCTTCATCGTCGCTGACCGTGTCGGGCACGCGGTGCAAATTGGAGATCGGCACGCGCGTGAAGTCGGCAAATACGCCGTCGCGGCAGGAGATACCCAGCGTAGTGCGCGCCGGGTCTTGGGCGCGCGCAAAGTAATCGCGCGAAGGTGAATCGTAACCGACGCAGTTGATCTCGGCCACGACGCGGTCACCCATGCGCAGGCCGTTCAATTGGTTCGCAACGTCGTCGGCCTGTTCCAGGATGCCGGTGAACTCATGCCCCAAGACGCCGTGAAACCCCATGTAGCCCTTCAATAGCTCCAGGTCGGTATTGCAGATGCCGGCGTGCGTCACACGGACGATGGCCTCGCCTGGAACAAGCGCAGGTTCGGCATGATGTGCGGAATAGGTAAGTTGATCCGTCAGTAACAGAACTTGCATGAAAGGTTTCCTCACTTTTTGAGAGATGGCATCCCATCAGCCATTCACCCCTGGCAGCGCATTATCGATCTCTTCCAAAAGCCGCACAATTTTTCCTCGGTCGCTCTGAGTGCCATGGAAGGCAATGCTCAGCGTAGGCTGGTCCTCAAAAGTAGATACTGCTAATTGGACGTAAGGGCTGTATTTGATTGACCCTGTCATATAGGCCGCCGTGACGTGCAGACCGTCGAATGATAGGCGGTTGCGATCAATAACACCGATATTACTCATGGCGAAGGGAGGGTTTAAGTATCTTTGCCATACCAATCGCTTTGCTATTTTGTAGGGCAGGGCTCGGAAAACGATCTCCAGTAGCATGATGAGATTCAAGCAACTGAGGCTTGTTTTCTCGGCATCCATCTTTTGCTTTACTTTCATCAACGTGTCGCCAAATCCGTCGCCAAGCGTTGGGCCAATATCACAGACCAGGTTTGAGGTGAGATTACAAAACGCTTTGGCGCTTTTGCCGGGCAGATATTTACGCAGGTCCAGAATGCACTGTATGGCAACTGGTTGTCCGCCCAGAAATTTGTCTAATGCCCGCATGTATGCTGTCAGGATCAAGTCGTTGACGGATGCCCCACGCTGTTTGGCATAAGTTCGGAGCGCAATAAAGCGTTCGCGCGAAATGGTCCGCGTGATGATAAAGGGGGCGCTGCGATCTCCTTCCAACCCGAAGGTGATGTTGTTGTCATGTCTGGATAGGTCATATTTCTCAGCCAGGATGCTAAGTTTTTGTTTCAAACTAAATGTGTGCAATACCTGGAGGGTACTGCGTGAAGCCGGACAATACAAAGGTCTATAGGTAGGATCTTTAGAAAGCTGAGAGTAGAGAGAGCTTAGCAGATAGAGCAGGTCCTTGAAGCCCGTACCGTCACAAAGCATATGGTTGATGACGACACAAAGGGTATCAGCGACATCATTCCTGACGACATGAATCCTTAGTTGCGGTCCGCAAAATTCGTCGGTTTTTGCGCAGATGATGCGCTGGATTTCTTCTTCTACGTTATCGGTGTGCTTGATAACAACGATATCCTCGGCAGTATAGTGGGCTTCTTCCCAGTAAGGGCGGCGATACCCCTCAATGAAACGGCACGTAACTAATGGGAAAACGTTTGCTAGCAAGTCAACGGCGCGTTTCAGGCGTTCTTCATCTATCGGTGCGTCGAGCTGAATAACACAATGTACCTGGTGGTCATTAAACCTGGCAAATAGAAACTGCATGAGATCCCAGGTTTCAGCCACATATTCTGATGTATTGCGTCTCGCTACATTTGTTCTTTTTTTGGAAAACTGCGAGGCCAGCGTGCCAGGGTTAGCTGGTGTAATAATGTTCATTTGACTATTTTCGAAACAACGTGTTCGTATGGCGTAAACAACCAGTTTATTTGTGGCAAAGGGCGGGGTTCAACAAAGTGCCCTTTGGCTTAAGGTGTACGGGGGTTGAGCGCCCCTTTATATTAACGGAGGAACGAGATGTGGACATGTTCTCTATATTCTTTGCGAGATTTGCCATAGCATGATGTTGGTTAATGAACTGATAAGCGCCTCCTGCTGGCTATGATCTTGACAACTACGAAGGATGATACATACACCCTCTACGAAGGCGGATGCGGTGACGTAGAGAATATACGGGTTCTTTACTGCTGAGTCCTTCATTTTCATCTCGGGAATGAGACGGGCTTTGAGAATTTGCTCGATCTGCAGGATCATTTCCTGTTTTGTGTTTGCATATCGAGAGCCTTCGCTTTTATCCAGTAAGATCAACAACTCGGTGCGATGGCCTGCAAACGTTTCAAGGATGTGGTTGCACATCTGCTGAACAAGCACCATTGCCTGCTTGTCTTCCCACGGTCCCTCTCGTTGGGCCATCTCATCGCATATCTGTTGGGAAATACTCGTCACCTGATCATGCACGGAGCCGACCAGTTCATTGAAAAGCTCATCCTTATTTTTGAAATAGTGATAGATATTTCCCATCACGATGCCGGCATTCCTGGCGATTACACGCATGGATGAATTCCGATAACCCTTCACCAGGAATTCATCGAGTGCGGCAGCGATGATTGCATTTCTGACTTCATCTCTTAAGTGTTGCAAAAGTAATCACCTGGTCATTATTGATTCACTCATTATACCTCGTCCTTGTCCTTGTCCTTTGGGGTCGCTTGTAAACCGCTCTCAGCCAAGATAGGCATGGTTCGACAGACTCACCATGATTGCCTTGCGCTGAAGTGCAAGTGGCCCGAGCAAGGAATGCAAGGGCCACAACTGTGGCATCGCCGGGCTTGCTTGTGATCGAGATGGGTGCTCTAGAGGGTGCTTAGTGCGTAATACCCCTGTGCTGCGCCCAGCAGTTCGTCCAACGACACGAACTCATCAGCAATGTGTGCGTGTTCTTCGTGCCCGGGGCCATAGCCGATGGTGGGCATGTGCAAGATGCCTGCGCTGCGGGCGGCATTGGTGCAGAACGAGTAATAGCTCAGTGCCGGGTACCCCAACGCCTGGCGGGCCTGTTGCACGAAGGCATCTTGCGGGTCCATCTTCCAGGCGGGTTGGAACTTTAACATGCTGCGCGTCGCGCCGGTATACGTGGTGATCGTTTCCGTGTCGATTTCGGCCTGTGCCTTGAAGGTTGGGTCGGCGTTATGCAGGCGCGCAATCGTCTCTTCCAATGGCGCTAGCACATCGCGTTCGGTCTCGCCCACCAACAAACGCCGGTCGCAGCGCACGCGGCAACGGTCGGGCAGGACGGAGACGCTGGGGAAGGGGTTGCTGATGATTTCGGTCGGCTCGAAGATGCCGTCTCCCAGCACGTCGTCGTGCGGCGGCTGCCATTCGTTCAACGCCAGGATCAGCCTGGCTGTTTGTTTGAGCGCATTCACGCCCAGGTGGGGCGTGCTGGCGTGTGCGGGCACGCCGTTCACCGTCAGGAACACTTCAGCACGCCCACGCCCGCCGATGCTCAGGCGCAGGCCTGTGGACTCACAGATCACTACCCGCGACGGCTTATATTGATCTAGCACTTCGACCAGCGCTAACCCTTCGATTTGCTCTTCGTTGACCGATGCGGAAACGAGTGCTGTGTTATGCAGCGCGCCGTCGTCGCGCGCGTAAGCCGCCCCGCACAGACAGGCCGCCAGGGCACCTTTCATGTCGGATGCGCCACGGCCCCATAAACGCCCGGCGCTCACTTCAGCGCCAAAAGGGTCTCGCGTCCAGGTGCCGGCGGCGGCCACGGTATCCAGGTGTGAGTCAAAAATCAGCGGTGCCGCACCAGGCTCGCCCTGGCGTGGTCGCAGGATGCCGACGACGTTGCCGAGGCTGTCGACACATACCTCGTCGTAGTTCAGCGCGCGCATCGCGTCGATCGCGACCTGTGCTGCCGCGCCTTCTTTGCCGGCCAGGCTTTTGGCGCGAATAAGATCCTGCGCAACCTGGATCACGCGCTGGTTGCGTTCAGTGGAGAGCGGTGTGTTCATCATGTGGGGAGTTTACTTCAAGAAATCTTTCAGTTGGCGGCTGCGGCGTGGATGGCGCAGGCGACGCAGGGCACGTCCCTCGATCTGGCGGATGCGTTCGCGCGTAAGCCCGAACTTTTGCCCCACCTCCTCCAGGGTGTAACACTTGCCATTCACCAGCCCAAAGCGCAGGCGCAGGATGCGCTGCTCGCGTGGCGTGAGTGTGGAAAGCACCTGTTCGATTTTGTCGCGCAGCAGGCTATCGTAGACGATCTGCGAGGGCGAAGGGGTTGTTTCGTCTTCGATAAACGAGCCGAATTCGTTGTCCTCCTCTTCGCCGACGGGTTGTTCCAATGAGAGTGGCCGCCAGGAAACCTTCAGCATCCACTCCACTTTTTCCATCTCGATGCCCATTTCGTTCGCGATTTCCTCGGCGTTCGGCTTACGGCCCAGCACCTGCTCCATCTCGTGCGCGGTTTTATATAGCCGGCGGATGCGGTCGCTCATGTGTACGGGCACGCGGATCGTGCGGGCTTGATCGGCGATGGCGCGCGTGATCGTCTGGCGAATCCACCAGGTGGCATAGGTGCTGAAGCGGAAGCCCAGCTTGTGGTTATATTTCTCCACCGCTTTCATCAGCCCCAGGTTGCCTTCCTGGATCAGATCTAGAAAAGGGACGCCGCGCCCCATATATTTCTTGGCGATGCTGACGACCAGGCGGGTGTTGGCTTTGATCAGATGCTCGCGCGCGACGCGCCCATCTTCGATGATTTGCACATAATGTTCATATTCGTCTGGTTTGAACTGGCCGCCGTTCGCGCCCAGGCGTGCCTTTGCCCGACTGGCATGGTCGATCCGCTTGGCAAGCTTGATCTCTTCGGAGTTGGTGAGGAGCGGCACGCGGGCCATTTCGCGCAGGTACAGGCCGATACTGTCGTCGGCGCTGATCCCTGCGACGTCATCTCTTTCCTTGTCGTCATCCTCATCGTCGTCATCATCGATCAGGAAGAGACTGCTTTCATCGTCGTCTTCTTCGCCAGATAGGTCTTGCACCTGCACACCGGCTTCTGTTAGCAGTGCAATGATTCGATCGACTGGCTCGTAACTTTCATCAATATCGGGTAGCAATTCCAATATATCGTCTATTACTACATAGCCCTGTGTTTCAGCTTTTATTAACAAAGAGGCTACGATTTGATCGTCGTCGATCTGATTTTTCATCTGTTGTGCCGGCGACTAGCCGTCCACGCTTACGGCGTATCGCCCCTCCCTGTGTCGTCACTATTAGCCCACCTCACGGTGAGCCAGTCGGAGTCATCCTCATTCATCAGGGGGTCTAGAGCATCCGTATTCTGATACTCAGGGCTGATTGGGTTGATGGGGATGGCCATAATGATTGCTTCACGGATCGTTTCGGTCAGGTCAATGTGTCCATCATCGCGCATACGTCGGTCCGGTTCTGGGGCCGGATAGCCGGGCAAGGTGAACGCAACATCGTCCAGGGTGACAGAAAGAGGTAGTTCAAAATTTTCCAGCGAGCGGACACATTGCACGTTGGTGGCGGTATCGATTGTGCCCTCGACGAGAATGTTTTCGTTGGTACGTGTAAACGTAAGCTCGCCTCGCAAGTAAGCGACTTGGAGTTCATCATCTAACCAAGTGCGTCCACGATCGAGCACCTCGACTTGACGAGTACCAACCGGCGCGCCTAACAGTTTATTCAGCCGAAAGCGCATAATTTATCTTAACACGTTTGAGTGACGAGCGTCATTAATATGTGCTTGTGAAATCAGCATTTTTCTGATACGCTCAGCACCTGTTAGCGTTGCCTCGGGGCTAATCTTACAACACAGTTCAATAAATTACCTGTTCGTAAGCAGGCGACGTCCCATAACAAATCTTAAATCCGCTCCAATTTTTAAGGTTATATGAAGAAGGTGTCTTGCTTAGGTTGATCAAATGCGTAGAATGTGAAGTCCCACAGGTGACCCCAAGACGGAGATGTTAGCGTCTATGGCGTCGCTGAGTCTATTGGCTGGAGCCACAAAATGAGACCAGAGGAAGCTTGGCAATCAGCTATTGGTGAGATTGAGGTTAGTATTGGTCGGGGCAATTACAGAACCTGGATGAAGTCAGCGCGCTTGGTGACGTATGAGGATGGTCAGTTCATCATTGGTGTGCCCAACGGGTATGTGAAAGAGTGGATGGAAAATCGTATGGCGGGCCAGCTTAAAAAAATACTGGGTAACCGGATGGAACGGGGGGTGGATGTATCATTCATGGTACGCGCTCCCAATGTAGCCACGGCGACACAGGGGACATTAGTTCCTATCACTGAAGCTACAATACCGCAACCACAGTCTCGCGCTATGGTAGGAAACATGGTGGAACCGGCGGTAGTGTTGCCGCGCGCGAATATGATACAAGCAGATGGGTTAAACCCACGTTATACATTCGAATCTTTTGTGGTAGGGTCTGGGAATCGCATGGCGCACGCAGCGGCCATGTCGGTGGCTGAACAACCTGCCGAACGTTATAACCCGCTTTTTCTCTATGGGGGATCCGGCCTGGGTAAAGCACACCTGTTGCATGCCATCGGTCACGCCGTCCGCCAGCGTGGGTTGACAACGTGTTACGTTACGTCAGAGTCCTTTACCAATGAGATGATTGCTGCCATTCGCTCACAAAGCGGAGAAGTATTTCGCAACAAGTATCGCTATGTTGATGTGCTATTAATGGATGATGTGCAGTTCATCGCAGGTAAAGAGGGAACGCAGGAAGAATTCTTCCATACTTTCAATACACTCTATAACGCAAACAAGCAGATTGTGCTAACAAGCGATCGCCCGCCAAAGATGATGGTCACTTTGGAGGAGCGCTTGCGCAGCCGGTTCGAATGGGGCCTGATGACGGATATCGCGCCGCCGGACCTGGAAACGCGCATTGCGATTTTGCAGCAAAAAGCTGCGTTGCGCGGCATGACGCTGGAGCCGGAGGTGGTGGAATTTGTCGCGAAGCAGGTGCAGAGCAACGTGCGGGAACTGGAAGGCGCCCTGACGCGGTTGATCGCGACCTCCGATATGACCGGCCGGCAGATCACCTTACAGTTCGCACGCGACACATTGGTGGACCTGGTCGGGCGCCGCACGCACATTACGCCAAGCCAGGTCATAGAAACGATCTCTAAGTACTATAACCTGTCGGTGCACGACCTGGTGTCGGCTTCACGTAACAGAGAGCTGGTGCAGCCACGCCAGATAGCAATGTACCTGATCCGCCAGGAAACGGATGCCTCGCTGCCGGAAATCGGTGGCCTGCTGGGTGGGCGTGACCATACGACGGTGATCCACGGGATTGAGCGCGTGAAGGAGCGCCTGGAAACGGAAGAGCAGTTGCGGCGTGAGGTGATGAGCGTACGCGAACAGCTCTATCTCAATGTGACGGCGTAAACGATTTGCGACACGCGCCGCACGATTTTCCGACCCATTTGAATGCAAGAAACCTCCGATAACTTCGGAGGTTTCTGCTTGTATATGCTAAGAGTCTATTCGTTTCCACTTCTTTTTATATAGCTGCGTGTTCCCCCTCTTGCTTGGCCGACAGGAAGTCGATGTATTCATTGCGAACCACGGCCTCGTCGCCAATGCCGAACCCGGCCAGCACATCCACGATCACCTGTGCTTTATGCTCCGCATCGCGGATGCTCCACGTGCGGCTCTTGATCTCGATGAACGTCCCCTGGTGCTCCGGCTTCAACACGCGGTCGATGTTGATGAAGAAGGTGTCATCGTCGTATAGGACTTCCCAACGCAGGCGATCCTTTTCGATGGTGGCTTCGCTGCTGGGCTTGAAGTACTCGCGATAGAAGCGCAGGCTGCGGTCGGCTGGGGAGATGAAGCGTGAACGTGAGAGCAGGATGGAGTGTGGGTATTCGCGCTCCTTTTGCGCACCCACCAGCGTCAGGCGGTAACGGCTGTTGACGATGTTCCCATTCTCGTCCACCCGTTCGTCCTCCCGGTAACGCAGGCGGGTATCTTCGTTGTTGAAATAGAAATAGGTGTCGTATTGTTTGTAGTGCACGAATCGAATGACGTTGAATTCCTGGCTGTTGATTTTGGCGATGATGGGTGCCGGGTCTTCCAGGCGTGCTTTCAGTTGCACTTCGAATGACTCTTCTTGCTGTACGCCGCCGATGGCAACCAACTTGCGCAACACATCCCCTTCGCGCTCGATCAGGAAGGCGTCGATCTGCCTGGCGACGTCGTTGGCACGCTTGCGGATGTCCGTCTCGTCCAGCGTTTGCAGGCGACGCTCGCGCATCAGGCATCGCCCGTTCACCCACACGTCGCGCACGTCGGTAGCGTGGCTGGCGTAGACGATTTGGGTGTAGACGCTGTTGGGGTTGCGCGAAAGCTGGTAATACTGCGGCGTGTTGTGCAGTGCGGACATATCCAGCACGATGATGTCAGCGCGCTTGCCGGGTTCCAGCGAGCCGGTCAGGTGGCCGATGTGCAGTGCGTGTGCTCCTTCGGTGGTGGCCATCGCCAACGCGGTGCGGGCAGGCAGAACCACCGGGTCGCGGGTGCTGCCCTTTGCCAGCAGCGCTGCCAGGCGCATTTCCTCGAAGTGATCCAGGTCGTTGTTGCTGGCCGGGCCGTCGGTGCCGATGCCCACGTGCAGCCCGGCCGCCAGCATCTGCGTCACGTTGGCAACCCCGCTGGCCAGCTTCAGGTTGGCGGTGGGATTGTGCGACACGGTCGCCCCGGCGCGTTGGAGCGTGCGCATCTCGCCCTGGTCGATGGCGGTGCAGTGCGCGGCGATGACTTTTGCCTCCAGCAGGCCGTTCTTCTTTACCCAGTTCACCACCGGCATACCGTGTTCGCGCCGCGAATCCTCCACTTCCTGGAAGGTTTCGCTGATGTGGATGTGCAGTGGAATATCGTTCTTGACCGCCATTTCTGCACAGCGGTTCAGTAGCGCGCCGCTGCACGTATAGGGCGCGTGCGGAGCGATCACCGGCACGATCAGCGGGTGGCCCTTCCATTTGTGGATGAACTTCTCGCACGCTTCCAGGCTTTCGTCCCACGACCCGGCATCGGGGGTGGGGTATTGCATGATGGTTTCGCCGCATAGCGCACGCATCCCTGCATTCGCGATTGCTTCTGCGATGGCGTCTTCAAAGTAGTACATGTCGTTCACGCAGGTGACGCCGCTGCGAATCATCTCGGCACAGGCCAGTTGGGCCCCCAGGGCGACAAATTCCGGCGACACGAAATATCGCTCCACCGGAAGCATATAACCATATAGCCACACGTCCAGGCGCAAATCATCGGCCAGGCTGCGCATCAGGGTCATCGGCACGTGGGTGTGCGCGTTGATCAGCCCAGGCATCACGACGCACCCGGCGCAATCGATCACCTCACGCGCCGTGTAACGCGCGTTTATGTCGTTCGCATCCCCTAATGCAATGATGCTGTCCCCCGCGATGGCGACAGCGCCACACGGATGTAGATGAAATGCGCCATCCATACTGATGACGAAGCCGTTGGTGAGAATCGTGTCGACCTGAGCAGGGATTTCAGATTGTGACATGTGGATGTTATAGCATATTCCCAACCCCTGTTGTATAATCTAGCATTAATTCAATAGCTTGATCTCCATGTTGAGAGCCGGTTGCGCATGATCAGCGCTCCGGCTTTTTACATTTTTCAAGCTGCGTTGCAGCGATATCTCCAAGCCGAGAGCCGGACGCGCCCGTGGGCGCCCCGGCTTTTTTGGTTTTTCTGTGCGTGACTCTGAGGCAATAAGGCATAGGCATGACAAAGAAAGCACTGTTCGCAGACGCATCGATGCTCACGATCGCGATCATCTGGGGTTTCACATTCCCCATGGTAAAAGGCGCGACCGAAAATTTCCCAGTCTACTCATTCCTGGCTGTGCGGTTTGCGATTGCCTCAGTTGCTCTGCTCGCTATCACCTGGCGCGCGCTTCGGCAGATTCCGCGCAAGTGGTTGGCGTTTGGCCTGCTCACCGGGTTGGTGAACTTTGCCGGGTTTGCGCTGCAAACCTATGGCCTACAAACCGTGGCACCGGGCCGGACGGCGTTTATCACCGGGCTGTATGGCGCGCTCGTGCCTTTGATGATGGCGTTGATTGGGCGCGGCAAAATATCGCGCATCATGTGGGTGGCGATTGCCTTCTCGGTTGCGGGGCTGATGCTGCTCTTCTGGCACGATCTCAGCTTCAGCTTTAGCATGGGCGATGGCTTGGTCGTGTTGTGCGCGTTCGCCTTTGCCGCTCAGATCGTGATGGTGGGCATGTTCCCGGCTACCCTCGACCCTAAGCCCATGGCCACCTTACAGGCGCTGGCGTGCTTTGGCGCGGCAATGATCTTTGCCTTCATCAGCGACAGACCGCTGCCGGTGCTGCCCACCGATACGCTTGGGGCTGCCGCCTTCACAGGGCTTTTAGCGACGGCGCTTGCACTTGTGGTACAAACGTGGGCCCAGCGCCACACCTCTACCTCGCATGCGGCGTTGACGCTGTGCACAGAGCCGGTGTGGGGCGCTATTGCCAGCGTGATGCTGTTCGGCGAGGTGTTTACGCCGTTGGCTGTGCTGGGCTGCGGCAGTATGTTGATTGGCATGATCGCGCCGGATTTGAAGGAAGTATTTCGCTCCTTCAGCCGGCGGCGCGAGGCATTGGCCAAGCCGATGGGCGCCCCGGCGCGCTAAGGCGATAGTACAATCAAGGCATGGTTGACGATCACGGGATCGTGTCACCGATACACGCAGCTTTATTACAGAGCACTGGGTCGGCAAAAAGCCGTATCCTTTTGAACCAGGCTTTCATCCGGGTGGGGCGGGGCGTCTCCGGTGACTCTGCTATCACGATCGCGCTTGATGATACGCAGGTATCTCGAGAACACGCTCACTTTATCTTCGAGGCCGACTACTGGTCGTTTGAAGATTGCAGCCGTAATGGGACGATGGTGAATGGCGAGTTGGTTCACCAACGTCGCCTGAAGTTGCGCCCTGGGGACCGTATCCAGATAGGGATTACCTTCGACTACACCTTTCAATACCTGGGCGCAACGCAAGACACGTTGATGCCGGATAACGAACGTCCAACGCTGCCCGGCCCCGGTACGCCCGAAGTTGCCCCCGACCCAATCGGTATTTGGATCAGCCCCAGCGCGGCCATCTGGCGGGATGGCGAGCGCTTGCCAACCAACCTATCTCGCACGGAATATCGGCTTTTGAAGTTCCTGTTATATCGAGCTGGTGACGTATGTGACTATGAATCAACCATCCACGCGGTGTGGGGCGTCCCGCGCGATAAAGATAGCTTACACGAGCTGATCTACAGGGTGCGGCGCAAGATCGAGCCGGACCCCGCCGCGCCGCGCTACCTGATCATTCGATCGGGGATTGGGGTGGTGTTTTTCCCGCAGGGAATCGACAGCCCAACATCATAAGTCGGTTAGCGTGGCGGTCAAGCCGTCAACTTTCCGAATCCCAACCAGCCTGAAGTACGCCGTCCAGAGTCGCTACCTGATCCAACACTTGGGACCCGAAATTGAGTGCCTGTACCGAGGTTTGATCGGTTCGATAGTGCAGTTGATACTGTATCGTTTTGTGTTGCTGCATCATGTCGTAGTGATAATCCTCGCGCATGATCTTCGCCCCGGCGGTTTCGATCCGTTTGCGAATTGTGTCGGTTGAGAGCATGTCCAGCTTCAAGGTCAGGCTGAGCGTGGCGTAATGCTCGATGTAGAGACGATTTTCCAGCATGGGCAGCGCGAATAGGATGAGCAACGCGATGAACAGGCCAATGCCGCCAACCAGGAAGAATCCATAGCCGAATGCCAGGCCGATGATCGTGACGAACCATAATCCCGCGGCGGTGGTCAGCCCGCGTATCACCGTTCCCTGGCGCAAGATGGCGCCTGCGCCCAAAAAGCCCATCCCGGCCAAGATGCCCTGTGCAACGCGGTTGGGGTCGGGCCGCCATGATTGGCCGCCCAGGGAGCTGCCTACCTGGGCGTAATAGGCCTCTGCAATGACGATGGCAAGTGCCGAAGCGGTGCATACCAGCATGGTAGTGCGCAGACCTGCGGCGCGCCCACGACTTTCACGATCCAACCCCACGAGGAACCCTGCGACCGTTGCGGCGAGGATACGAGCAAGAATATCGATTGGCGTGAGCATGGACCTATCATCACCCCGCTTGTGAAAATGATCGGCTGCGCTCAGGCCCGTTGCGCGGCGCAGCCGGTATGTAAATCCGGGACCCTCAGGCCAGCACAGGTATGATCATCGGCCGGCGCTTCGTCTCAGCATACACGAATTTGTTCAATGTCTCGGCGGCTTTGTCTTTGATGGCAGAGTCGCTGCTGGAAGCGGTCATCCCAGAGAGCGCTTCGAGGATGGCAGCCGACATCGCCTTCATCAGGCTTTCGGCGCCTTTCATATACACGAACCCGCGCGTGATGATCTCCGGGTCGTTTGTAAAGCGACCGGTTTCATCGCGCCGCAATACCAGCAGAATGAACCCATCACGGGCCAGCACTTCACGGTCATGAATGACCTGCGGGCCGATGTCTCCGACGCCGCTGCCGTCCACGAAGACATAGCCGCCCGGCACGCGCTCCAGCCGCTTGGCGTTGCCGTGGTTGAACTCGATGGGCACGCCATTTTCCACCACGAAGATGTTTTCCTGGGGGATGCCCAGGTCCGCGGCAAGCCGGGCGTGCGCACGCAACATGCGCAGTTCACCGTGCACCGGGACGAAGTACTTCGGGCGGATCAGGCTGATGAGCAGCTTTTGCTCTTCCTGGCTGGCGTGGCCCGATACGTGCACGCGTGCCAGGGGCGAGTAGACCACGTTGGCCCCTTTCTGGAACAGCCGGTTGATGATGCGGTGAACGTACTCCTCGTTGCCGGGGATCGAATGCGCCGAGATGACGATCGTATCGCCCTTCTGCACGTTGATGATCGGGTGTTTGCCGGTGGCCATGCGTGCCAGCACCGCGCTTGGTTCGCCCTGGCTGCCGGTGGCCATGATCGCCACTTTGTCGGGCGGCATCTTCAAGGTTTCTTCCAGCTTGATCAGCATGCCATCGGGAATGGTCAGGTAGCCCATCTTCTGAGCCATCTTTGCGTTGTCGATCATGCTGGTGCCCGCCAGCGCCAGCTTGCGCCCGTAGATTTCGCAGGTGTTCACTACCTGCTGCACACGCGAGATGAGCGATGCAAACGTGGCTACAACCACGCGGCCATCTGCGTCGCGAAATACGTTTTCGAAAGCCGGCTCGATGGCTCGTTCACTGGGTGTGATGCCGGGTTGCTCGGCGTTGGTGCTATCGGAGAGCAGCGCCAATACGCCGCGCCCGGCTAGGTCGGCCAGCTTCGCGAAGTCGGGTTTATGTCCATCCACCGGCGTGTGATCGAACTTGAAATCGCCGCTGTGAATGATCAGCCCTGCGGGCGTCGTCACGCCATATCCCACGTTATCGGGGATACTGTGGTTCATGCGGAAAAGCTCCACCTTAAACGGGCCGATCTCCAATGTTGCATCGGTGGCAACCATGTTCAGGTTCGCCATGTCCGTCACCTTGGCGCTGCGTAGTTTTACGTCAAGTAACCCTTTGGTGAGTGGAGTGCAATAAATCGGAACACCTGGAAAATCTTTCACCAGGTAGGGCACGGCGCCGGTGTGGTCTTCATGGCCGTGCGTAATAATAATGCCGCGAATATCGTCTTTTCTATCTTTCAAATACTGGTAATCGGGGATGACGGCGTCTATGCCATGCATATCAGACTCGGGGAACATGAGACCACAGTCCACGACCAGGATATTATTCCCGTATTCGTAGATCATCATATTCTTCCCGACTTCGCCCAATCCCCCCAGAGGAATCCATTTTAATGCTTGTGAAGTCATGAAATTATCTATCTTATTCAAATAACCAAATCAATCATATTATACTCTGTCTGAAACGACTCTATTTACAATATCAACATTATGACACAAACTCCCGTTAAATCGAAGGTTCAGAACCTATTTCTCCTCGGTTTTGGTGGCGTTGGACGTGCCCTGACGCGCCAGATCATGCAGGCGCGTGCCTTGCACGCCCGGCGCAATGGCTTGAGGCTGCAGATCATCGGCCTGGCCGATAGCGCCGGCGTTTATGTTGACCAGGCTGGGCTTGACGATGCGCAGTTGGAAATGTTGCTGGCACGTAAGACGCGCACGGGCAAGCTTGGTGTGACGCAAACAGCCCTCTCTGTGGCGCATCTGGCGGCCCACTTGCCGGCCAATACGATCATCGTTGATACGTCCGCGACGGACCAGACGGTGCCGGCGCTTGTGGAGGCGCACCGGCATGGTTGGGGCGTGGTGCTGGCGAACAAGTTGCCGCTCGCTGGTGACATCGGCTGGTTCGATGCGATCACTGCGGCTCCTTCTCGTTGGGAGACGACCGTGGGCGCTGCGTTGCCGGTGATCTCGACCTTAAATACGCTGTTAGATTGCGGTGATGAAGTTCTGTGCATTGAAGGATCGCTCAGCGGCACACTGGGCTTTATCGCATCTCAACTGGAGGCCGGCGTGAGTTTTGGCGATGCCGTGCGTGATGCAAAGCAGCGTGGTTATACCGAGCCGGACCCGCGCCAGGACCTGGGTGGGTTGGATGCCGCGCGCAAGGCGCTCATCATGGCCCGCATGTTGGGTTACCGCCTGGAAATGCGCGATGTGTATGTGGAATCGCTCTATCCTGCGCAGATGGATGGCTTAAGCGTGGCGGAATTCTTGCGCGAAGTGGATAGCCTGAATGAGCCTATGCGCCGGCGGGCGGTTGAACTGGCGAGCGGCGGCAAGAAATTGCGCTATGCGGCGCTGGTGGCGGATGGCGCTTGCCGGGTGGAACTGGCGGGCGTGGACCCCGAGAGCAAGATGGGCGGCATCCGCACCTCGGATAGCATCGTGGTGTTCACCACGCGCCAGTATCAAGAGAACCCCCTGGCCGTCAGCGGGCGTGGCGCAGGACAGGAAGTCACCGCGAGCGGCGTCCTGGGCGACATCATCAGCCTGGCGCACGAAATGTAACTACTCTCTTAAAATGCGAGCCAGGTCGGCGGTGATCAGGTCGATGGGCGTTTGGAATGGATAAACCACACGCCAATAGCCCTGCGGGTCCAATAGATAGGTGTAGGACGTGTGTGCGACGGTGTAATCGGTTTGGTTCACGTTGGCCTTTTGGATCTGCACCTTCACGCCGTAATCCACACCGATGTCGGCGACCTGTTGCGGGGTACCCGTCAGCCCGATGAAAGTCGGGTCGAACAAATTGAGATACTTTTTCATCACCGCCGGCGTGTCGCGTTGCCCATCCACGCTGATCATCACATACGCAACGCGATTCGCCACATCCGGCGCGGCTTGTTCCATCTGCTGTTTGATTTGCTTAAATTCGGCAAGTGAAAGCGGGCACACGTCTGGGCAATGGGTGTAACCAAAGAACATCAATACGGCTTTACCGCGTAAATCGCTGAGTTTCATCGGCTGGTTATTCTCATCCGTCAGCGTGAAATCCACCATCTGGCGCGGGCTATCGACTGACATTCCGCCTGCTGTGGGGGTGGGTTCGACGGGCGTAAATAACCGGGGGGCATAGGACAAAGTTAAGCCAAGAATTACGATCGCAACAACAGAAGCAGCAACGACTCCAAACAATACAAGACCATCCCTTTTCATGCTACTAGTTTACCGCTTCTAAGAATCGGGATGGACGAACATGTCCGCGAATCTGCGCGAATAAACATGAATCCACGAACTGATACACAGGCCTTGTCGCCGCCAGCTTATTTGCGCAAATTCGCGTCGATTCGTGGATTCATAAATCCTACTGTTTCAACTGTTTAACGAAGTCATAAGCCGCCTGGGCCGGGTCGGGCGCTTTGCTCGCGGCGCGGATGAGCGCGCTGGCGACGATCACGCCATCGGCGAACTGGCCGACTTCGCGGACGTGCTCAGGCTTGCTGATGCCAAACCCCACCACGACCGGCTTGCCGTCTGCGTGAGCCTTGACGCGGTCCACATATTCATGCAGGCCAGCGGCCAGGCGATCTCGCGCGCCCGTGACGCCCGTGACCGCGACGATGTAGATGAAGCCCGTGGCGCGTTTGGCCGCCTGCTCCACGCGTTGCTCGGTGCTGGTGGGCGCCGTGAACTGGATCAGCGCCAGGTTGTTTGTCGCGCAGGTTGCCGCCAGCGCGGCGCTTTCTTCCGGGGGAAGATCCGGCACGATGAAGCCGTCCGCCCCGGCGGCGCGCCAGGCCTGTACATAGTGCGCTTCGCCGAATGCGATCAAAGGGTTCAGATAACCCATCGCCAGCATCGGCACCCGGATGCCGCGTGCGCGCAACTGTCCGGCCAGGTCGACGCACTTTTGTACGCTTGCGCCGTGTTCCAATGCCACCTGGCTGGCGTGCTGGATGACCGGGCCGTCGGCCAGTGGGTCGCTGAAGGGGATGCCCAGCTCCAGCATATCGGCCCCGGCACGAACGATGGCTTCGATGACGCGCAGCGATGTTTCTGCATCGGGGTAACCCAGCGGCCAATAGGGCATCAATGCCGGGCGCCCTTCCGCCTTGCTGCGCGCGAATACGTTTGCGATTTCTGTCAGTCCCATGCTTCTCCTATAGAACGTCACGTGCACGCAGGTTCAGATGCCACAGGCCGTCCTCCGGCACGTTGCCGGGGCCGACGGGCAGCCGCTCAGCCGGCGCTTGCAGCGAGACCAGGCTGCTTCCATTAGTCTGGATCGTGGGCCGGTAGAGCAGGTCGGTCTCGTTGGCCGCTGCGATGATCTCTTTGCAACCATCCTCCACTGCAATGGCCACCATCGGCTTGTGCGCGGGGCCAAAGTGATTCTTCAGGATGTGCACGCGTTGAATGTCGTGTGTGATGTAAACTTCGGCAGCACCTTCGGCCTGGCAATTGTCAAAAATGCGGTTCCCTTCGATCAGGTTGTTGTTGCCGCCATAGCTGGGCACTGCCTCACGGAAGTAGATGCCATAGCGCCCGTTGCCGCCGACTTTGTTGTTGCGAATGTCGTGATGCGTGTCGCGCTCACCGATGGAGATGCCGTCATGCGCGTTGGCGATGAATTCGCACTCTTCGCACAATGAATAGGTGACGCGCAGGCAATAGAAGATGCCGTCATTGCCGTTGTGGTTGGCTTTGCAGCGCCGGATCACCGGCGCGACCGAGCCGCTGCCTGGGTGCAAACCATGGCCGGTGTTGTATAAAAGCTGGCAATCTTCGATCATGGTTCGCACGCATTGCTGGAAGCTGATGCCGTCCCCGTTGAAACTTTGCACGACGATATTGCGCAGGCTGATATTGTGAGCCTGGATCAGGTACACGCCGCCGCCCCGGCACCCGCCCAGGTAGGCATTGTTTTCGGCATTGCCATCGATGGCCAGGTCGTTCACCGACGCATCTACGATATTGCATCCGCTGACCAGCGGGTACACCGTGGTAGCGCGGGCGTGCCTGGCGATGTGATAGTCGTGGTTGAGCATGCGGTCGATCCCGAAACGAATCCCCTCCTGCCAGACCAGCGTTGCAACCGTGTCATAGAAACCGCCCGATTGGTCGTCGTGCAGCAGCACGCCCATGCCCACGTTGAACTTCTCGGGCTCGGCGACGGTGATGTCGTAGTGGCCGTAACCCAGAAAGGCAGGGATCGCCGATGAAACGCTGGGTGCTTTGTGCAACACCGTATCGGGCCCGGAGCCGCGCACATGGACGTGGCTGCGCAGGTGGAGTGAGTTATTCATCTCATATGTGCCGGGAAGGATGCGCACATCCCCACCACCCAGCCCGGCAGCCTGATCGACGGCGGCTTGTAAGACGGCGTTGGTGGTGCCTGTCAGGTCGCCCTGTGTCTGTCCGACGGTGATTTCAAATCGTTTCGCCATGTTACCCACCTCTTACACTTATACCTTATCGCCGATGGTGTGATATTCGCCCATGAAATAAAGCAAAGGAGACTGACTGGGTTTTTGGATGCGCGCCGCTTCCACCTGGCCGACGAAAATGGTATGGTCGCCGGTAATCAGTGACTCCATCACACGGCAATCCATGAATGCGACGGCCTCGTCCAGCACCGGCGCGCCCGTCACTTCTCGATGATACGCGACGCCGGCAAAGCGGTCCTCATCCGGGTGCCTGCCGGCGAACCGATCGGAGAGATGTGACATCTCAGGTGCCAGGAAGTTGACGCAGAAGATGCCACTCTGCTCGATCAAAGGGTGTGTGTGCGTCTTGCGGAAAATCGACACAAACACCATAGGCGGTTGGGCAGAGAGCGATGAAAATGCGGTTGCCGTTAATCCATAAATCACATCATTTGTGCGCGTGGTGACGATTGTTACAGTGCTGGCCCAGCGTCGCATCACTTGTCTGAAATCATCTGGCGTTACCATGCAGTTAGGATCTTCATCATTTTGTTAAATATGCTTGCATGATACCGCGCATCAGACGATTTTCGGTTTCAGACTGGCGATGGGTGCCTCATCGGCTGTTCGTGACCGGTCTTTCACCCTTCGTCATTCGTGCAGCGCAACCACCACATCGGCGACGTTGGTCCCGGTTGGCCCTGTGATGAGCAGGTCGCCCAGGGGTTGGAAGAAATGGTAGCTGTCGTTACGGGCCAGGTAGTCGGAGCCGTCCAACCCCAATGCGGCTGCGCACGTGAGCGTGTCGGGCAGCGCCAGCGCGCCTGCGGCGTCGGTTGGCCCATCCGTGCCGTCGGTGCCGAAGGAGGCCACAAGGACGTGGCCGGTGGAGGGTTGCCCCAGCGCCAGCACAGCGGCCAGCGCCAGTTCCTGGTTGCGCCCGCCCTTGCCATGTCCCTGCAGGGTTACCGTCGTTTCGCCGCCGTAAATCAGGCACGTATGTGGGGGCGCGGTGCAGATGGCCTGCGCGATCTCCTGCCCGCGCTCGCGCGCTTCGCCACGTAGCTCAGTCGTGACGATTGTGGGGGCGTAGCCCAACGCGCGCGCAGCATCGGCGACGGCCTGGCAAGCCTGGGTGTTATTCGCCACCAGCGTGTTGGCCGCGCGCGGGTCGTTCGTCAACCCGGAGGCAATCACGTCCGGCGGGTCGCCGATGACGTCGGAGAGGATCAGCCCGATGATCTGCCCAGGGGCGCATCGGCGGGCCAGGCCGCCGCCCTTCAGTTGATCCAGGCGCGCGCGCACGATGTTCATCTCACGAATATCCGCCCCAGAGCGAAGCAACGCATCGTTGATGGCCTGCATCGTGCTCAGGCGGATGCCCGGATGCGGGGCAACCATCAATGCCGATGCCCCGCCGGAGATGCAAGCCAGCACGAGCGTGCGCGGGGTGCAGCCCGTCACAAGCTGGGTGACCTGCTCACCGCCCCGCCGGCTGTTTTCATCCGGCACGGGATGCGCGGATTCGATCACGCTCAGGCGCGGGTCGCTCAAGGTAGCGAGTGCCCCCAGGTGACCGTACTTGGTGACGATGACGCCGCTGCGCAGCCGGTCGTCGATCAATTCGCGGCAAGCCAGCGCCATCGGCGCGGCGGCCTTGCCGACGGCGACCAGGCGGATTTCGTCGAAGCTGCGCAGGTCATAGGATGCCTGATCGACGTACAGAATATCGGCTTCGCGCCGGACATGCCGGCGTACTGCCTGCGCGGGGTCCACGGCTTTTAGCGCCGCCTGGATGAGTTGGTTGACGTCTGCTTTGACGGAATGATTTGACATGCTTACGATATGAGCGGCGCAATGAAATTGCCCGGGGCCAAGCTCCGGGCTGCGCCTCGTTGTGGGAGTTTACTTCGATTGTGTCTCTTTGACAGGTGCGGGAGTTGCGGCGGCCGGTTGTGGCTTGCCCTTGTTGCGCCGGCGTAAGAGCCTGGCGATGCCCATGATTGGCAGAACCACGATCAGCCCGATGGGCAATATCACGATGACAAGCCAGATCACGATGGTGGCGACCGTCTGCAAGCCGCTGATGAGCGCTTCAACCGCCGACTTCACCACGCCTTCCGGGCGCCAGCCGGCCACCTGGACCGGCTGCGCCAGTTGATCGGGCGTCAGCGTGACGCTGATGGTCGCCATGGCAGCCGATTGTGAGAGGTATTGGATGCGCCCCTTCACCTGTTCGATTTCGCCGCGCTTTTGTACCAACTGGTTATAAACGTTCAACACGTCTTCTGTGCGGGTGGTCCGGCTCATGATCTCGCGCAGTTGCACTTCGGCGGCCTGCAAGTTCGTCAGTTGTGCGTTCAGGTCGGTATATTCGGCGGTGACGTCCTGGCCCGTCACCTCTTCATCGCGCACTTCCACGGCCATCTTGTGCAAGCTATCCAATGCCGAATCCAGCTTCTCCACCGGCACGCGCAGCGTGATTTGGCCCTGCACGCCCTCTTCATATTTGTGGGTGCTGGAAGATGCGACGTACCCGCCCAGGTCGGTCGCCAGTTTGCTGATCTCGCTAAGCTGCGCCTGCGTGTCCTTGACGATGAGGGTCAAGGAGGCGTTGCGCACGATCAAGCGGGTGGTGAGTTGCGAAGACGCCGACGTATCGCTGACGGCGGCCTGCGCCTCGGGCGCTGCCGCCGGAGCGTTCGCCACGCTCGATTGCGCGGCGCGCCCGTCGGAAACGGCTTGTGGTGGTGCGGCGGCACCGCAAGCGGATAGTAGCATCAGGCCGGCAAGCGCGGCCCCCAGGCTGCGAAAGAGCGGTTGTCGAGTTGCGTTCATCCTACGATTCCTCCTGTAATCAAACGAATTGCCCCTACGTTCAATCAATAAGACGCTGTTCGGCAGCCAGAGTTCCACCCGATTTCATCCTTTTTGCGGATCAAATCGGCAAAAACCTCTGCTACAGTAGGACTGCTTGTCAGCCTAAAGTCATGTTTTTAATATGCGGCTGATATAATCTCTTATGATTGTATGACTGTTCATTTTGAACGCATATTAGCGAATATGGCAAATTCGGCCGCGTAACAGCAACTTCTGGAGGATTGGAACATGGCTTCTCTCTTGGACAAGGTCCAAACGCTCATCAAGGCGAACCTGCATGCCCTTGTGGATTCCGCATTGCAAAGTAATTCCATGGCGGTGATCGATCAATATATCCGCGACGTGGACAATAACCTGGACGCCCTGGAAGATGCGGCGGCAACCGTCGGCGGGCAGGTGAAAACCTTGCAGCGCAAGCATGATGATTACCTCAAACAGCAACAGGAACTGGATCACAATATCGACATGTTCCTAAGCCAGGGCAAGGAAGACCTGGCGCGCGCTGCGCAAGCCAAGCTGAACTCAGTCAAGACAATGGCCGAAACCTATGCTTCGCAATTGGAGCGCCAGAGCGCGGAGTATAAGTCCCTGCTTGACGCGCGGCTGAAGTTGCAAGCGAAATTGACCACCATTAAACAGCAGCGCGAAGAAATGGCTGCCTTGTTGGATCTGGCACGTGCAAAGGAAGTGACCAACCGGACGATCAAGTCCTTGAACGACCTGGCGGGTTCCGGTGATACCGACGTGGCGCGCATGGCCGATACGATTCGCACGCGCCTGGATAAGGCCAGCGCACAGGCCGAGATTTCTGCTTCCAGCCTCGATCAGCAGATGGACGAGGCGATCGGCCGTGGTGAACTGGATGCTCAGTTGGAGGAGCGCAAGCGCCGCCTGGGGTTGAGCCAGGGACAAAGCTAACCGGCAATGGGAACGAATGATTTACGCCAGCGCACGTTCTGGACCTTATTCCAGAACGCCCTCTTCAGCCCGCTTAGCGGGCTGATTATCGCGCTTGGTATTCTATTGGTTGGCCTGGGCGTCAATGTGCCGGTGGTGAACGCGCCACCGGTCGCCTGGCTGGCCGGCCTGGCACCGCTATGGGTGATTGTGGTCGCCCTAAACGTGGTGAATAAGCAGGCTGGGGAACAGGCTGTTTCGCAGGTGATGCGCGAGGAATATGACCTGAAGCGCATCACGAACCCGCACTTGCGCACCGTTGTTTCGCAAGCGGTTGCCTATCGAGAACGCATCGATAAGACGGTGGACCAGTTTGACACGCCCGTCATGCATGGGCGCTTGCAAGATGTGGCAAACCAGGTGAATGACTGGGTGGGGCGCATTTACACGCTTGCCCGGCGTCTGGACGTCTATCGCAATGACTCGATCATCAACAACGATATGACGAGTGTGCCGCAGGCGATCAAGCAGCTACAGGGCAAGTTAGCCGTAGAGACGGACACCGGCGTGAAAGGGGAGATTCAAGCTACGCTTGCACGCCGCCAGGAACAATTCAGTACTTTACAGAACCTTGACAATGCCATGGACCGCGCCGAGTTGCAACTGGAGAATACATTGACTGCGCTTGGAACCGTGTATTCTCAACTATTGTTGCTGGATGCGCGCGACGTGGATAGCGCCAAGACGCAGCGGCTACGCGACTCAATCGCCGATCAACTGACCTCGCTCACCGACATCCAAACGTCTTTGGATGAGGTGTATCAAACAGGCAATCGTCAGTCTCAAACGGCGCATCGATAAGCCGCGCCTTGCTGCGCCTGGCGAGGAGAGTAGCGCAGGATGGACGTTGGTCAAATCATCTATAACACGCTTGCCAATCCCGACATTGCATACATGTTATTGATTGTGGGGTTGTTCCTCGCAGTCTTTGCGTTTGCCGTCCCGGGAACCGGCGTCACAGAAATTACAGCCGGGTTGTGCCTGATCCTGGCGATCATCGGCCTCTCTCGCCTGGATGTGAGCGTCGGAGGGATTTTCCTCATCCTGGTGGGTATCGGCCTGTTTGTTATTGACCTCAAGTTGCAGACTTTTGGCCTGGCCCTGGGAGGCGCGGTGGCGCTGGGCATAGGCTCCATCTTTCTCATTGTGCCCAGCACCACTCAGGAAAGCGTGTCACTATGGCTCATCGGACTGGTGACACTCGCGGCGTTGTTGTTCTTTGGCTTTGGCTTACAACGCGCGATGGTGGCCATGCGCCTGCGCCCCAAAGTGGACGTGAAGACGATCATTGGTGCGCGTGGTGTGTTGAGAACTTCCCTCTTGTCTGCCAATCAATTCACTGGCACAGCCCAGATCGGGAGTGAGCTTTGGACGGTGCGTGCCGCCGAGGCGTTGCCCGCCGGCAGCGCGATTATCGTTGACCGGGTAGATGGACTTATTTTGTATGTGAGCAAAGGCGCAGCCTTGTAATCACTATGCGCCGTGAGCGCATCAAAAGCGCCCACGCCCGCGAAGGAGAAGCAGTCGTGACAGACCTCATCGTTCTCGTGTTCCTGGTTGTCATCGGTCTTTTGATCCTGTTTGGCATCCTGGGGTCGTTCATCCGCATCGTGCGGGAATATGAACGATTGGTGGTGTTCCGTCTGGGGCGCTGTATCGGCGAAAAAGGCCCCGGCTTGATTGTGTTGATTCCGTTCATCGATACGGCCACCAAAGTGGACTTGCGTGAGCAGTTCATGGAAGTGCCGCAGCAAACCAGCATCACAAAGGATAACGCGCCGATCAGCGTGGACTTTTTGATTTACTGGCGCGTGACCAACCCGCAGCTCAGCGTGTTGCAGGTGGGCAATTTCGCCGCCGCTTCGCAAGGGATTGCCACGACGACCTTGCGCGCCGTCATCGGCGACATCAGCCTTGACGACGTGCTGGCGCAGCGTGAGCGGATCAACCTGGTGTTGCGCACCAAGCTGGATGAAGTGACGGAGCGCTGGGGCGTGAAAGTGACCGCCGTCGAAATCCGCGAGATCGTCCCGCCCAGAGAGGTGCAGGAAGCGATGAACCGCCAGATGGGCGCCGAGCGCACCCGCCGTGCAGTAGTCACGGAGGCCGAAGGGAAGCGCGAAGCGGCTGTGGCGATTGCGCAGGGCGAAAAGCAGGCCGCTGTGTTGCGCGCCGAAGGCTCCAAGCAGGCGGCCATCCTGGAAGCAGAAGGCCAGAAGTCGGCCCAGGCGTTGCGCGCTGAAGGCTACGCAACCGCTTTGGCCGCCATCTTTAACACTGCTAAACTGGTGGATAACAACACCATGATGTTGCAGTACCTGGATGCGTTGAAGGCCATTGGCGCGAGCCCTTCCACCAAGTACATCTTCCCGATGGAGTTCACATCGCTCATTCGCCCGTTCATTGCCAGTCAGAACGGTAATATGGATCGGGCTGGATAAAGTTAAGCGCTGGTTATGAATACGAACGCCCTCGTGTTGGGTGATGCCTTCACGGTGAGCGATGCTCGCCTGTTCGACCTGCCGGCCATCCGGCGGCTCGAACAGGCTTGCTTCCCAAAAGATGCTTACGACATCTTGACGTTGCTGAACCTGGCGCTTTCACCAGGGATCATGCGTTTGAAGGCGATCGCGGATGACCGGCTGGTGGGTTACCTGGCCGGAGAAGTTCGCCTGGACGAGAACGTCGGCTGGATCGTGACGGTTGGCGTGTTGCCCCGTTACCGGGGGCGTGGCATCGGGCGTGCGCTGCTGAACAGCACGGAACGCGCGATGCGCCTGGATGTGTCTTATGTCAGGCTGACCGTGCGACGTAGTAATACGACGGCGATTCGGCTGTATGACTACTGCGGCTATAGGTGGATCAGCACCGTGCGCGGCTACTATCATGATGGTGAAGATGGGCTGATTATGGAGAAAAATTTGACGTTGAGCTGAAATTGCGCTAAACTTGTCCCTGTTGTGGTGCCCTTAGCTCAAGTGGTAGAGTGCCTGACTGTGGCTCAGGAGGTTACGGGATCGAAACCCGTAGGGCACCCTGAAAAAACAAATCCCCGCGAAGTACTCATGCCCGTCTC
>DAOUFG010000145.1:0-30714 GCA_034430115.1 Thermoflexales bacterium
GGAATCCACAGCCACGATTCGTCGTCGTAGATGCGAGCGGCGCATTGACGAAGCTGCTGACGCGCTACATGAATCATGTTGAACTGGCCTGTGTCGCGAACCTGGAAGAGGCCGCCCGCGATGTGATGGCAACCCCCGCGCACGCGGTGCTCGTCAACACGGCGACCATGAGCGAGGCCCTACACGGCTTACGCGCAGCAGCCGACATGCCATTTGGGACGCCGGTGGTGATGTGCAGCATCCAGGGCATGCCGGAAGCCGCAGACGCATTGGGAGCATCGGAATACCTCATGAAGCCCTTCGCGCCCGCCGACCTGCTGGCAGCGCTCGACCGCGCCAAACTTCAAACTGGCACCATTCTGGTCGTTGACGACGAACCCGACGCGGTGAGGCTATTCTGGCGCGTGCTCAACAGTTCCGGGCGCTCCTATCGCGTATTAACAGCCCGGACTGGCCGCCAGGCCCTTGAATTGATGCACGAGTTCAGGCCCAATGCGGTGTTGCTGGATCTGGTAATGCCGGAAATGGATGGCTTTGCGTTCCTTGCGGCAAAGAACGAAGACCCGGCGCTACACGATATTCCGGTGATTGTTATTTCAGCTCAGGACCCTAGCCGCAAGCCTATCGTCAGCGACATCCTCTCGGTGACGCGTAGTGGGGGGATGTCAGTACATCATCTGATCGCTTGCCTGGGAGCTATCAGCACGATCCTGACGCCGGTGCGCCAACCGCCCACAAATGGTTCAACAGGCTCACCATGATGGTTCGGGATCATCCTGCATCCTGAGCTTGTCGAAGGCTGAGCCCGTCGAAAGATGAGCTTATCGAAGGATCAGCCCCTCCAACAACGCTAGAAGGTCCTCACGTTTAACCGGCTTACGCAGGAACCCGGCTGCCCCAAGCGAAAGAGCAAGTTGTTCCTGTGGGAGCACGGTATAGATGATGACCGGGATTCCGCGCGTGCGGGGGTGCTCGCGCAGGCGGGCCAGCACCTCCCAGCCATCTATGCCCGGGAGCATGACGTCGAGCATAATCAACAGAGGTTGCAACCTATCCGCCAATTCGATTGCCCGGAGTGGGTCGCGCAGGCCGGCAAATAAATAGGCCGTGCCAACCATATACCTGCCTAACAACTGCAAGGCATCCGCGTTATCGTCGATGGCCAAAACAACCTTGCGTGCTACGCCTGGCAGAATCATGTGTATCACATAATGGGTGTCGTCGGCCTCAATTGATTCAACTTCCAGGCGGCCATTGGAGAGGGCGATAAGTTCACGCGCCATCTGTAGATCGTTCAAGTTTGCCGTGTACGGCAAGCCCGCCACCGAACATTGTGGGCAAACATCAAGACACACCTCAGAGGGAAGCGCATGCGCAGTGATGACGACATGGCCCCCACGGGCAGAACGAGTCGCCGTGGCCAATACGATCAGGAGGGCCTGGCGAAACGAGGCCGGGTGAGCCGCCGCGTTGAGGCGCGTATCTAGCTCCAGGCAATCCGCACATACTTGCTGCGAGTCGAACAAAGGGGAGAGTGTCTCAAGTGCGGCCTTGACCGTGGCGTGGACGTTGACCGGCTCACTGGGTGAGAATTGCTCCAACACGCGGGCTTCTTGTGCGAGGAGAACTGGGGATGAGGCAATATTGTTGCCAACCTCCTCGTCTTCGCCTTCCATAACCGCCGGTTCCGCGTGCACGGGTATGGCAATCGAGTGATGGGCTCGCAGGTATTCCGCCAATGTCTCCAGGGCAAGCCGCTCCAGCCGGCGTAGTTGGCGTTCGCTCACGCCAATGCTGGCTGCAACTTCCGTTTGGCTAAACTGATCTACATAATGATGATAGAGGATTTGGTATGTGCGCCACGCATCAGACTGCGGCGATATTCCTCGACTGGGTTGCAGTGCAGAGATCGAGTCCAGCAGAAGTTGGTGCAATGCGAAGGAACCGTCGCTCTGGTCAAGCCTGAGCGCCTCTATCAAGGGACTGCGGCGAAGTTCGGCGGGGTCATACAGATTACGCAAAGCCTGGCGAAGGCTTTGCGCAACCCACCTGGTTGCTGGGTTTCCTGTCATCGTGAGGATCGTGTCCGATTCATGACCTAAGATTGACCAAATTTGTCACATTGCGGCTGAGCGAATATCTATTATATGCGTAGGAGGTGAAGAGCGTGCTTCGATTGAACAAGCTTAAGCCCGGCACCGATCATGCCCCCGACGGCGTCCAGGCAGCAGCCGCGCACTCCGCGACAGGCACTGAACGTGCGCGAGCGAGGAATGCACAATGGCGTTCACTGCGCAAACGATGGCCACGCTTGGTGATGGCCGCTCCCGCCGTCATATGGCTGATCGTTTTTTCCTACATTCCGATGATCGGCATCATCATTGCCTTCAAGGATTACCGCTTCGACAAGGGCCTCCTGGGTAGCGCGTGGGTCGGCCTGAGTAACTTCCGCTACCTCTTCGGCACGGACGACGCCTGGCGCATCACATTTAACACGTTAGGATTAAACGGCATCTTCATCATCTGCCGGACTGCCGCGTCGATCTCGGTAGCCATCCTGCTCTACCAGGTGCAACACCATTTTATGGGTCGTTTCTACCAGGCTACCTTGTTTCTGCCATACTTCATCTCCTGGGTCATTGCCGGCGTATTCGTCTATGCGCTGCTAGCTCAAGCCGGCGTTGTCAACAACATCCTCGTCAGCTTGGGGCTGGAAAGAGTGGAGTGGTATGCCTCGCCCGAATACTGGCCGGCCATTCTAACCGGAGCCGACCTGTGGAAGTCGGTCGGTTTCTGGAGCCTGGTCTACTTCGCCGGCATCCTGGCCATTAGCCCCGAACTATACGAGGCAGCAGCAGTGGACGGCGCAACGGGTTGGCAGATGGTATTTCGCATCACGCTGCCACTGCTGTCGCCGTTGATCCTGATCAACGTTATCCTGTCCATCGGGCGCATCTTCTACTCCGACTTCGGCCTGTTCTTCTTCCTGACGCGCCAGGAGGGCCTGTTACTGCCCACGACGGACGTCATCGATACCTATGTGTATCGTGCGCTGACCAAGAACGCCAACATCGGCATGGCATCGGCAGCCGGGCTGTATCAGTCGGCAGTGGGGTTCGTGCTGGTCATCCTGACGAACTGGTTCGTGCGCCGCATCGACCCCGAGCGGTCGCTTTTCTAAAAGGAGGAGCAAGATGGCCCAAACCCGTTCCATGACGCCATATCACATCAAGCGAAACGTTGGCAGGTTTGTCATTCATGCGATCCTGTTCACGTTGGGCATGGCCTGTCTGCTGCCGCTCATCATCATCGTTTCTGCATCCTTCTCGAACGAACTGGATATAGCCCGCTACGGCTATACGTTGATTCCGCTGCACTTCACCACGCAGGCCTACGACTACCTGCTGAAGGTGCCCGTGCAAATCATGCGTGCTTATGGGGTCACCATATTCGTCACGGTGGTGGGCACTGCCATCAGCCTGTTCATCATGTCGTTGATGGCCTACGTGCTGTCGCGGCGCGACACGCCATTCCGCAAGGCGCTGTCGTTCTTCGTGTTCTTCACCATGCTCTTCAATGGTGGGCTGGTGCCGTTCTATATCTGGATCACCCAGGGGTTGCATCTGCAAGACTCTATCTGGGTATTAATCCTGCCCTACCTGTTCGTACCGTGGTTTGTATTGCTGCTGCGCACCTACTTCGCAAGCCTGCCAGAAGAGATATTCGATTCGGCCAAGGTGGACGGAGCAGGCGAGTGGCGAGTCTTTTTCCAGTTTGTCGTGCCGCTTTCCACACCTTCGTTGGCAACTGTAGGCCTATTTTGTATCTTGCAATATTGGAATGACTGGTGGCTGGCACTATTGTTCATCAACAAGCAGGAACTCCAACCGTTGCAATACATGCTGCAATCGATCATGACGAACTCGCGGGCAATCATGGCAAACCCACAGACCACCGGCATCCCGCTACCTCTGAACACCGTGCGCATGGCAATGGCCGTGTTGGCAACCGGTCCGGCCGCCCTAGCATTCCTGCTGCTACAGCGCTACTTCTTGCAAGGCCTCACCTTAGGTGCATTGAAGTGATGAGATCGCAGATTGGAGATTTGGGATTAGAGATTGAGAAGTGAAGAATGAAACGTGAAACGTAACAGTGTGATTGAAATGTTCTTCTCACGACTCATTCTTCATTCGTCAATCTCGAATCTCAAATCCCGTATCAGTAAGGAGATGATGTCAATAAGGCAACGATTTAAAAATACTTACCCCACCCTCGCATCCCGGCAGAAGTCTGTTTATCCGTGTTACTTGACCTGAGACAAGCTATCAGGAGGTCCGAAATGTCCCTTAATCGAAAATCCGGCCACATCACACGGCGTGATTTCATAAAACTCTCCGGCCTGACAGTGACGGGCAGCTTGCTGGCGGCATGTGCCTCCGCAGCGACCACGCCATCGCCAGCTTCCACCACAGCGCCGACAGATCAACAAGCCCAACCCACAGAAGCACCACAGGCCACCCAGGCCCCAGAAGTCACTCAGCCAGCAGAACCAACCACCGCTCCGGAGAAGGCGGCTGCGGTCGAGTTGAATTATTACTTCCTGGCCTGGGGGGCAATGACCGACTCTCAAGTGGTGGCTGATGAATTGAGCAAGACCACCCAGGACAAGATCAATGCAACACTCAAACTGGTGCCGATGGACTGGAGCCAGTTCAATGACAAGCTCAAGCTCGCATTGGCGGCAGGTGAACCAATTGACCTCATGTTCACCTGCAACTGGGCTAACGACTTCTATGGAAACGTGCGTAACGGCAACCTCGTCGCGTTGGACGATCTGCTGCCGAATAACGCACCCCAATATTGGAAGAGCATCAAGCCCGACATCTGGAACGCGGCGCGCGTGAAGGGCAAAATTTATGGCGCTATCAACGAGCAAATCTGGGCCAACCAGAACGGCTTTGACATCCGCAAAGACATCGTTGAGAAACTCAACTACGATACGAGCACATTAAAGACGCTGGACGATTACACCACTTTCTTCAAAACCATCAAGGAGAAAATCCCGGACGTCTATCCCACCAGTTGGTTCAGCAATACGGAGTCACCGACGTGGTGGGCAGGCATGTGGAAGATCGACATGCTGGGCGGCGAGTCAGGCATCTACTGGGATGACCCAAGCCTGAACCTCAAAGCCGTGTACGACTTCCCGGAGTACAAGCAGGCAATTGACATTGCGCGGACATGGTACACCTCTGAATTCCTTCCCGCCGAGCCGACCACGGGTGAGGATTTCGTGGCGAACATGAAAGCCGGCCAATATGCTTGCGTGCCAATCAACTCGGCCAAGCCGGGGCGCGAGTCTGAGGATAAGGCCAAGTACGGCTTCGAGTTCATCAACCTGCCCATTCTGGCCTACTCGAAGCCCTTTGTCACCACTGGCACCGTAGTGCCCACGATGACCGGCATTGCCCGCACGTGCAAGAATCAAGAGCGTGCGGCACAGTTGCTGGAATTATTCAATACCGACGTCCCCTTCTACAACACGATGTGTAAGGGCGTAGAAGGCAAGCACTGGGTATGGGTGGACAAGAGCAAGAACGTGATCGGATTCCCCTCGGGCGTCACGGCGCAGACCAGCCCCTATAACCCCAACACCGACTGGGAATTCGGCAACCAGTTCAACGCCTATTACGTGGACATGGCCCAGGCAGAGCTAGACGTGTGGAATGTGACCAAGAAGCTGAATGACACCGCCGCAATCTCCGAGGCGATGGGGTTTGCTTTAGTCCAAGACCCAATCGAGACGGAAATCGCCCAGGTGACGGCAGCCGACACGGAACTGGGTATCCCGCTCGTACAAGGCCGCGTAGATCCAGCGAAGGGTTTGCAGCAATACACTGACAAGGTCAAGGCCGCCGGCATCGAGAAGATCATGGCAGAAGTCAACAAGCAATTGGATGACTGGAAGAAGACAAAAGCCTGAGAGTATCGGAAAATCCGGCCGGGGAAATCCGTCACCGTTAGATCACGTGACAGGCTTTCCTGGCCGGAAGGCCTTGTCGTCATTTTTAGCGTAACGCCTAAAATAGGCCTGAGAGTTGAGCCTGTTCGTATTAAGGAGCAATGACCCAGATGAACGGCGTCGTCATGAATGTCCAACCCAAGTTCATTCAATCTCCCCGCATCCAAACGCTTGCCCAAAGGAGCCGCGAACTGGCTATCAGCGGCAAGCGCAACCTCTATGGTGGCGACCCGAATGATGTCGAATCGATGGTTTATAGCTGGTTCGGCAAGATCAACCCACCAGCCAAAGAGCGCATGGTACTGGGCGACCACGCCTGCTGGATCGACATCGGGCCCTTCCCAAAGCTGAACGAAATGCCCTCCAAGGTGAACGGCTATGAAGCCACCGGCGAAAGCTGGGGCCGTGATTATGCCTTCCTATTGGATAACTCGCCCATAGAGATACACCCCGACGAGCGCATCGTCGGCGAGATCCACTGGGAAATGCACATGGTGCGCCAGTACGTCTGGCCGGAGCACGTGCGCGAGATGGGCCACAAAGCACGCGCACTTGGCGCCGGCGGGATGAGCACCGGCCATACCTGCCCGGACCTGGCCATCGGCCTCTCCCAGGGCTGGGGCGGCATTTTGCAAAGGATCAAGCAGAGCCGCGAAAAGTACGAACAGCTCGACAATGAGTCAAAAGCCTCCTATTTGCGCGGCCTACAGTACATCTGCGAATCCGTCATTCGCTTCGTCCAAAAGCACGCGGATAAGGCGTGCGAGCTGGCGGCAAAAGAAACGGATGCGCAGCAGAAGGAAACTTACCTGCGCATCGCCGAGTGTTGCGCCCACATCGCCACCAAACCGCCGCGCACCTACTACGAAGGCGTGCAGTGGATTCACTTCGCCGTGATCCTGGATCGCATGGTGGGGCATGGCAATGGTTACGGCATGCTGGATCGCTACCTGATCGACCTGTATCGCAAGAGCAAGGCCGACGGCATCCTGTCGGACGAAGAGGCACGCGAATATCTGTCGGAGATGTTCCTCAAGCTGCGCGGACATTTCTTCAGCGTGGGTGGCCGAAACGCAGACCTGACAGATGCAACCAACGAGATGAGCTTTGTCGTGTTGGAAGCCTATGACCTGATCGGCGATTACAACAACCTGGGCGTCATGTGGCACCCCGACATGGACGACAAGTTCTACGCATACGCCTGCGACGTGTTGGCCCGGCATGGCGAAAGCATCCCCGTCATGGTGAACTACGACCTGATGCGCGAGGCGGAACTGCGTTCCGGCATCCCCGAAGAGGACGCCTGGAAGGTGGCCTATAGCGGCTGCCAGTGGTTCTGCATCCCCGGCAAGGAATTCTGCGACCAGGACTCGAACTCGCTCGTCATCCTGGACCCAATGAAGCGGGCCATCGCAGCAGGGGTCGAGAAAGGGGTGCAGAGCTTCGAGGAACTCTACGCGCTCTTCACGGAGGAACTCAAGCGCACGGCCAGCGCTTTCCGCGATTTGAAGAACAGCCAGTACGAAATCTTGGGTGATTTGTGGCCCGAGATGTACACCTCGATGAATAGTCACGGGCCCATCGAGCGAGGCATCGACATGGTCGCCCCGCGCGGCGTGGACTATCAATACACCTCGTGCAACATCCTGGGCATCCCCAACGTATCCGACTCGTTCTATGCCATCAAGAAGCTGGTGTACGAGAAGAAGATGTACACGCTTCAAGAAGTGCTGGAAGCCACTCAGAGCAACTGGAAGGGTCGCGAACCGATGCGCCAGCGCTTCTTGAACCAGGACAAGTTCGGCAACGACCTGGACGAAGTGGATGCGATGTTCGTGCGCGTCACCGAGACGCTCGCCGGCGTGATGAACCACATGGTGAACCTGCGCGGCCAGGAGCTCCGGGCCTCGCTGTTCCACTTCCAGGGCCAGATTGCCCCTTCCGTCATCGGCGCAACACCCGACGGGCGGCTGGCCGAAGAATACCTGGCCCACGGCATCAACCCGGAGATCGGCCGGAACACCAAGGGGTTGCTGGCGACGGCGAACTCCATGGCAAAGGTGGATCAACGCAAGTTCCAGGGCGGCTCCATGCAGATCGAGTTGCAACCCAAGTTCTTCGACGGCAAAGAGGATATCGGGTCATACGTCAAGAACTTTTCCGAAGTGTTCTTCAAGAAGGGCGGCATACAGATCAACCTGAACATCATGGACCTCAAGAAGCTGATGGACGCCATGGATCACCCGGAGAAGCCGGAGTATCAGAACATCATCATCCGCGTAACGGGTTACGCGGCCCGCTTCATCACACTGTCGCGCATCTATCAAAAAGAGTTCGTCGCAAGGATGAATTACGAAGGGCTGTAAGCATGGACGAACTGAAGTGTTTGGTCATCGATATTTCTCGCGGCACCACCCACGATGGGCCGGGCATGCGGACGACCGTCTTCTTCAAGGGTTGCCCGCTGAACTGCCTGTGGTGCCAGAACCCCGAGGGCATCCGGGCCGAGCAAGAAATCTGGTGGGAGAGGCGCAGGTGCATCCACTGTCTCTCCTGCCAGCAGGCCTGCCCAGTGAACGCCATCATAGAGGACGAAGACGGGCTGCACATCGAACGGGCAACATGCACCCTATGCGGAGCATGCGTGGAAGCCTGCCCGGCGCTCGCCATGTCATACACCGGCCAGGAATGGACGCTCGACCAATTATTAAAGGAAGCGCTGAAAGATAAGGACTATTACCAGGCCTTCGGCGGTGGCGTGACGGTTTCGGGTGGCGAACCGCTGCGCCAACCCGCGTTCGTGACGGAATTCTTCAGCAAGCTGAAGGAACAGGGCGTCAACACCGCGTTGGACACCTGTGGGCTCGTGCCGGCGGAAGCCGTGCGCGCCGTGCTGCCCTATACCGATTGCGTGCTCTACGACATCAAGCTGCTGGACCCTGCCCTGCACAAGCAGTACACCGGCCACACCAATGCAGTCATCTTGCAAAACTTGCTCGACATCGCCACCTACATCCGCAAGACAAACCCGGAAAGGGGCACAAATGGGGTGCCGCCCATGAAGCTCTGGATACGCACGCCTTTGATCCCCGACACGACGGCGACGCAAGCGAACATCGTGGCTATCAGCCGGTTCATCTGCGAGCAGTTGCTGGACGTGGTCGAACGCTGGGAACTGTGCGCCTTCAACAGCGCTTGTAAAAGCAAGTACAAAAAGATGGGCCAGACGTGGGCCTATGAGACCTACGAACTGATGAACCAGGATGCCATCGACGCAGTCAAGGCTGCGGCCCTATCCACCGGGTTCCCCGCCGAGAAGCTGGTCATCTCGGGGTTGATCGCGAAGTCAGCTCATCTCGCCTAGCTTGCTTATTGATTTAACCTCCCCCATCGTAACGGGGGAGGAATTAAAGGCGCACTTGCAGTGACCTCTGTACCACTATACTGACACAAGCGCATATTCCATCGCGTCGGAGAGGGCCTGCCACGAAGCATCCACGATGTTGGTCGAGCTGCCCACCGTCGTCCAGTTGCGGCTGCCGCAGCGCGTGTCGATGGTGACGCGCGTGGTGGCAGCGGTGGCCTTGTCGCCGTCCAAAATGCGCACCTTATAGTCCATCAGGCGCACGTCATCGAGTTGCGGGTAGTGCGGCAGGAGCGCCTTGCGCATGGCCATGTCCAGCGCATTCACCGGGCCATCGCCCTCGGCGGCGGTGTGCGCAACTTCGCCGTTTACGCGCACCTTCACGTTCGCCTCGGAGAGCAAACCGCGCCCGCGGCGGTGCTCCACCATGATCAGATAATCGATCAGCTCGAACGGCGACACATAGCCCGGCTGAGCGCGCCGCAACATCAATTCCACCGAAGCCTCGGCACCCTCAAAGTAGAAGCCCTGGTTTTCCATCTGCTTGATCTTCGCCAGCACACGCTGCACGTCCTCCTTGTTCACGTCCAGCCCAAACTCGCGCGCTTTATAGGCGATGTTGCCACGCCCGCTCAACTCGCTCACCAGCACGCGCTTCTGGTTGCCCACCCGCGCCGGGTCGATGTGTTGATACGATTCCTCCAGCTTCAGGATCGCCGCGACGTGAATACCACCTTTATGTGCAAAAGCGGCCTGCCCCACATAGGGCGCGCGAATGTTGGGCGCGACGTTCGCCATCTCGGCCACGTAGTGCGATAGCTCCGTCAACCCGCGCAATTGTGCGTCGGTCAGACATTCGTCGCCCAACTTCAGCTTCAGGTTGGCAATCGTGGTCACCAGGTCGCAATTGCCCACCCGTTCGCCATAGCCATTGATGGTGCCCTGCACCTGGGCACAACCGGCGCGCACACCCGCCAACGCGTTCGCCACGCCCGTGCCTGCGTCGTTATGCGTATGGATGCCAAAGCGGAGAGGAGATTGGAGATTGGCGCCTAGAGATTGATGCTCTCCATCATTCGTCAATTCGGAGGTCGTCTGCCTGACAATCTCTCCCAACTCCCAGGGCATCATGCCGCCGTTGGTGTCGCACAGCACCAGCCAATCGGCGCCGGCTTGTGCAGCGGCGCGTAACGTCGCCAGGGCATAGTCCTTATCTAGCTTGAAGCCGTCGAAGAAGTGCTCGGCATCATGGAGCACCTCTTTGCCCTGTGCCTTGAAATAGGCCACGCTCTCGCGGATCATGGCCAGGTTTTCTTCCGGACTGGTTTCCAATACGTGCGTCACGTGCAGACGACTGGTCTTGGCCACCAGCGTCACCACGGGCGTGTGGGCGTCCAGGAGCATCTTAATCTGCGGGTCCGTTTCGCAGTGCCCACCGGCTTTACGGGTGCTGCCAAAGGCAGCCAGGCGCGCCTGCTTGAAGGGAAGTTCGCTCGCGCGGCTGAAGAAAGCCGCATCTTTGGGGTTACTACCGGGCCAGCCGCCTTCGATGTAGGACATGCCGAAATCATCTAGCCGCTGTGCGATGCGCAGCTTGTCATCCACCGACAGGTTGATTCCCTCACCCTGCGTGCCGTCACGTAACGTCGTATCGTATAGAAAAGTCGCCATCACTCCTGCTCCTGGAAAAACAAAAGAGCCTCCCGGTCTCGGGAGGCTCTTTCAAACGAATACCCTGTTGATAGATGAAACTAAGGCAGTTCAAACACCCCATCCGTGACCCGTGCACCGACTCGCGCCTCGATGATCGAGCCGCGAGCCGTGATAATGATGATCCCGAACAGGATGGATGTGGATGTCATCTGATGGTGCGTTAGTCTACGTAGAATTCCATTTCTGTCAAATGAACAAAAGTTCACCCCAGAGAGACAGGCAATGAAGACCACAAAGTCGCAAAGCACACGAAGGATATCTCTTGAATCCTTCGCGCTCATAGCGTTGAGATATAGCACCGCGAGAACGCGGGGAATGAGTATCAATTGGATAGTGTCATTCCGAGGCGCATTCCCAGACTGAGGGATGCAGAGTAGTTCTAATGCGCCGAGGAATCTGTGCCGTATGTGAAAATGTTGCTGAATACAGCCGAGATTCCTCGGCGCGCGTGAAAGGACTTGCGCTCATTCTGCCAGGGCACGCGCCTCGGAACGACGACGCCTCGCACGTTGAATCCTCTGTGTTCTCTGTGACTCTGTGGTGAACTCATTCGGAATGACGACGCCTCGCATATTGAATTCTCTGTGCCCTCTGTGGCTCCGTGGTGAACTCATTCCTGGTAGCGCCGGGCGAGCACGGCAAAGTTGCGCTTGAAGCGCGCGGGATCGCGCTTCAGGCTCTCGCGTTCCAGGCGTGGCATGATGTTCTCGAAGCTGCGTTGCAAGTCGTCGAACGTGATCTGCCCGGTGCGCAACATCGCCAGCACATCTTCGTAGTCGCCTTCGCGCCCGCGCTCGATCTTGCTGAGTGCCGTGCTATACAGGTCGAAGTGGAACACGTCCACCTGCCCAAAGCGCCCCACGTACCTGGCACGCTCCTTCCAACCCGACGGCAGGGGGATGAAGTCGCCGGGGGAAGCCAGCTCCACGTTGATCTGCATCTCGTCTTTCAACCGGCGAATCACCTGGGCAAACTCCGCCTCGTGTTCGTCGGCCACCTCGTAGCTGATGTCGATATCCAGCGATTGCTGGCGCAACCCTTCATAGACTAGCGTGGTGCCGCCCACCAGGTAGAGCCGTGCAGGATAGTGAAACTCGATGCCCAACTTCACCAGGAAGTAGTGGACGCGGAGGCGGTCGATGGGTGGGCGCATGGTGGTTACCTGGCATCTACGTGAATGACATTATCCTCGGCGCACGGCTGCGCGCCAAGCAAATCGATCACCTGCTGATATGACGACCAATCGTTATAGGGGCTGCGATCGCACAACTGGCGCAAACCCATTTCGCCGTGCATCAAGTCGGGCGCGGGCAGGTCCATCTCTTGCGTGAAGTGCTCAGGAATGAGCGGCGTTTCGCCAAATTGCAGGCGCAGATGCGTGCGCCACAGGCGTTGCAAGTACATCGCCGCCACATACTGCTTGCGTAACTCATCACGGGCGGCACCCAGCAACGCCGGCTCCAGTTGGATGGCCCGCGCAGCCAGGTCGGGGTGCAACAGAAAAAGCCCTGCGAGCGCAAAACGCAGGCGTGCATCGTCGGCCTGCGCAATGCCGGCGATCAACGCGTCGTCGCTGAGCGGCGTTTCATCACCATGCGGCGTAGGCGTGAGATAACACACCCCTCGTGCATGCAGGCTCGCCACCAAATCATCGCGGGAAGGTTGTGTCACATCGGACATACCATGCTGTTTCAGCTCTTCTTCACTTACCATGCTTCAATCCGTCACTGTCTCCGTATAAGTTTCTGCTTGCGCAGCACCAATCACTCTGCCCGTAAATGCGTTCGTCTGCGCCCGCCGATTCTCCAAATCATACCTGTGCTGCGCAAAGAATGCCCTTGCGCGCACGCGTTCGCCGATTTGGATCAACTGGGTCGCCTGAACAACCAGGCCCGCAATCGCCTGTTTCATGCGCTCAAAGTCGAAGTGCATGCGCAGATCAGGGCCGACCAGGATGGCCTTCTGAGCGCGCATGAAATTCAACGCTGCCAGGTTCGAGGCTGAATCGGCCACATCAGCGCGGCAAGCTCGTCCTTCAATTGGTGGGCCTTCAGCGCATCCACCGGCAAGCCCAGTGGTTCGCTCTGATTCGCCCGCAACTCATCCACGCGGTTCATCACCGCCGTCAAACAATCATCCAGATCAAACATACTCACACTCCCAGCATCGTGGATGGAAACACTAAAGATCAGCCCATGCGCGCCGGGCGTGTGGCATCTGACCTTTAGCCGACTTTTTCGGCTCGCGCTTCATAGTCGGCTATTTTATCCTCCATATTCTGCACGTATCCTATTTCGTCGACGCCATTGAGCAAGCACGACCGCGAGAAGCCGTCGATGGGGAATTGCACGCGCCGGCCATCCGGCAGTGTCAGCGTCTGGGTCGCCAGATCGACCGACAGTTGCATATCGGGGTCTTCCTCCACCAGGCTGAAGAGCTGCATGTGCGTCTCTTTGTCCACCTTGATGGGCAACAGCCCGTTCTTCAGCGAGTTATTGCGAAAGATATCTGCAAATGAGGTGCTGATCACGGCGCGGAAACCAAAGCCGGTCAAGGCCCAGGGCGCATGCTCACGCGACGACCCGCAGCCGAAGTTGTCGCCGGCCAGCAGAATCTGGCGGCCCCTCATCTCGGGCTGGTTCAGAATGAAGCCGGGCTTTGGAGAGCCGTCGGCGTCGTAGCGCCAGTCGGCGAACAGGTTGTCGCCCAGGCCGGTTTTATCAGTGACTTTCAAAAAGCGCGCCGGAATGATCTGGTCGGTATCCACGTTCTCATTGGGAAGTGATACAACCTTACTGGATATAGAAGTAAATTGACTCATTTGTTATAACGGTAGATGAACGACACGCCCTTCCCACTCTCTTTCGGAACAGACCTCCATCACCAGGAGTAAGTCATCAATAACGACGCCAAACGGAATCGTTCGTTTGATCACAAACACGCCTGGCATAGGTAAGCCGTGGGAAACGCGGTCATACGCAAAATCAGACATTGTCGCGGCATCGTGCGTTAAGACAACACGACCTTCTTTCGCCGCCCACTCCAATATCGTGGGATCATCAGCAGTACGTAGGCCCACATCTTGTACACGCACAATATCGACCTCTGGCACGCGTTTTTGCAAACTGCGCACGATGTCGTTATTAAAGTTCTCGTCAGCAAGAAAGCAGATCATTTCTGCTTGGCAGCACGACGCACCAATAATCGCTCACGGATGCCGCGTTGATCGTAACGAGCTATATCGCGTTTTCGAATTTCCTCTGCCTGCTCCTCTCGCCGTGACAGGTAAGCGTCCACCTCTTCCTTATGCCTCAGGTAATACGTGATGACTGCGTACACATCGTCAAGCCTTAACGCGTCATATTGCATGACGATTTGTTCTGGCGTCTCGCCATCGTTGAATGCGCCGATGACCGTATCCAGTGAGACTCGCGTACCCCCAACAAGAATGGCGCCAGCCGCATTGGCAGCTAGCGGAACCTGAACAATAACTTCGGATGGCAAGGCATTCATAGGTTCAACCTCATGCTGAGATTATAGGAGGCGACACAACAACCTGGTCCCATTCGCCGGCTATTTATCCCAGCATGGTGCGCACGTCCGTGACGACGCCGGTGATAGCCGAGGCGGCCGCCGTGAGCGGGCTGGCCAGGAAGGTGCGCCCGCCTTTGCCCTGCCGGCCTTCAAAGTTGCGGTTGCTGGTGCTGATCGCATATTGCCCGGGGTTGAGCTGGTCGCCGTTCATGGCGATGCACATGCTACAGCCCGCCTCGCGCCATTCACAGCCCGCATCGGTGAACACGCGGTGCAGCCCTTCGGCCTCGGCCTGGCGCTTCACCTGCGCAGACCCTGGCACCACCAGCACGCGCACGTTCTGGTTCACCCGGTGCCCCTTCAGCACGCGCGCCGCCTCGCGCAGGTCGGAGATGCGCGAATTGGTGCAACTGCCGATGAACACCACGTTCACCGGCTGGCCCAGGATGGGCTGGTTGGGTTGCAGGTTCATATAGGCCAGCGCCTTGCTCAGCGCGTTGCGCGCGCTCAGGTCGGCCACTCCAGCCGGGTCGGGCACGCGCTCGGTGATCGAGATGCCCATGCCGGGGTTCGTGCCATAGGTAATCATCGGCTCCAGGGCATCCGCATCCAGCGAGAGCGTGACGTCATATTCAGCGCCTGGGTCGGTGGGCAGCTTACGCCACGCGCTCACAGCGCGATCCCAATCCGCGCCCTTGGGGGCAAACTCACGCCCGGCGATATATTCAAACGTCGTATCGTCGGGGGCGATCATCCCGGCGCGCGCGCCGCCCTCGATGCTCATGTTGCACACGGTCATGCGCTCTTCCATGCTCAATCGGCGGATAGCTTCGCCCGTATATTCGAACACGCGCCCGGTGCCGGCACCGATGCCATACTTGGCGATCACGCCCAGGATGATGTCCTTTGCGCTCACGCCCGGCCGCAACGCGCCATCAATACGCACCTGGGCCGTGCCCGGCTTGCGTTGCAGCAGGCACTGCGTCGCCAACACCATCTCCACCTCGGAGGTGCCGATGCCAAATGCCAGCGCTCCAAACGCGCCGTGCGTGCTGGTGTGCGAGTCGCCACACACGATGGTCATGCCAGGGCGCGTCAACCCCAGCTCAGGGCCGATGACATGCACGATGCCTTGCTTCTCGGAATTCTGCTTCAACCCATACAGCGGGATGCCGAATTCGGCAGTGTTCTTCTCGAGTTGTGCCACCTGCTTGGCCGCCATTTCATCGGCGATGGGCAGATCCCGCGAATGCGTGGGGATGCTGTGATCCATCGTTGCAAACGTGCGGTCGGCCCGGCGCACGCGAATGCCACGCCGGCGCAGGCCGTCAAATGCCTGCGGCGACGTCACTTCGTGCACCAGGTGCAAGTCGATGTACAGGATCGCCGGGCTATCCGGCTCCTGTGTCACGACGTGGGCGTTCCATATCTTCTCAAAGAGTGTCTGTGGCTTATCCAATCTCAAAACTCCATTCTTCTATCAGCTACCGCTCCGGCGACCGTTACTTAGACATGATCGACATTCCGCCGGAGAGCACGAACACCAATGCCAATGCAATAATGGGTGCGATGATCGCAATGGCAACACTGAGCAAGTTGCGCACATTCGCCGAGTGTTGCGAGCGCATCTGAATGTAGCTCACCAGTACCGCCAATGCACCGATCAGCAGCCCGAAGAAGTTGCCAAAGGTCATCACGATGGTGCTCAATAACGGCAACATCACCAATAGATATTGCCAACCCTTCATCGGCGGCACAAGTTCCACCCAATTTTCATTGTGCCAGACACTCGGGACCACCTCAAACAGAGAAGAGCGCACTTCCAACGTCCCAAACTTGAGCGGGTAAAACGTGCCGGCAGCGCCGCGCCGCCCCTGGTGTGAGGGGCCCACCGGCTTATTGTCGATGTATACCTTTATCTTACCCGTCAGAAGTGCCCGGTCGATCACGACCTTCTCCGAGACCCTTGCGTCTGTCTTGAATGTATATTTCATGTGCTGCTCCACAAAATGTAGAACGGGTTACGAGCCCCGAGGCGCTCGCTCTTCTTGAATTGTCCTACATTGTCCGGCAGACACGCGCGGCGACTTTTCACCACTTCCAAGCTACAAAGCCTGCTTCACCAGATGCTTCGTCCGGCGCAGCCCCTTGTTCAGCGCGGCGAGATAGGCCTTCCCGCTGGCAACCAGCGTGTCGGTATCGGCGCTGCGTCCGCTAAAGACGTACTTCTTGCCATCTTCGTGCGTGATCTCGATGCGCATCGTCACATCGGCGATGGCATCAATCCCCGCCGTTACGGCATGGACGTGGAACTCGGTCAGCTTGGCGTCGGCGCCGGTAATGCGGTTGATGCAATTGCACACTGCATCCACGGGCCCGTTACCCAGGGCGGCGTCTTCGTGCGATTCGCCTTCCTCATCGACCAGCCGGACGCTGGCGACGGGCACGTTCCCCGTGCCACTGGTTACGTTGAGCGCCGCGAGTTTAAACACCTCGTTGATGTTCTCGAACTGGTCGGCCACCAACGCTTCTAAATCGGCCTCGGTGACGATCTTCTTCTTATCGCACAGCACCTTGAAGCGTTCAAAAGCCTTATCCAGATCTTCACGCGTCAGGTCGTAACCCATCGTCTTCAGGCGCTCATAGAAGGCATGCCGGCCGCTGTGCTTGCCCAGCACCAGGTTCGTCTCGCTCCAGCCCACCATCTCGGGGCGCATGATTTCGTAGGTCAGCGGGTTCTTCAGCATGCCGTCCTGGTGGATGCCCGCCTCGTGCGCAAAGGCGTTGATGCCCACGATGGCCTTGTTGGGCTGCACGGGGATGGAGGTCATCGCGCTGACCATGCGGCTGGTGCGCACCAATTGCGTGGTGTCGATATTCGTGCGCAAGTCGCCAAAGCGTTGCTTGCGGGTGTGCAACGCCATCACCACTTCTTCCAGCGAGGTATTGCCGGCCCGCTCGCCGATGCCGTTCACCGTCACTTCCACCTGGCGCACGCCGGCCTCGATCCCGGCCAGCGTATTGGCCGTCGCCAACCCCAGATCATTGTGGCAGTGCGCCGAAATAATCACGTTCTCGATTCCCGGCACGTTCTTCACGATGCCTTCGATCATGGCGGCAAATTCCACCGGCGTGCAATAGCCCACCGTGTCGGGGATGTTCAGCGTGGTTGCGCCGGCCTGGATGGCGATGGACAACACCTGCCACATAAATTCGGGATCACTGCGGCCGGCATCTTCGGGCGAGAACTCCACGTTTTGGCACAGATGCCGCGCGTAGGTCACCATTTCGCCGACCTGCTCCAGGCAATCATTGCGCGTGATGCGCAACTTGTGCTGCAAGTGAATATCGCTGGTGGCGATGAAGGTGTGGATGCGCGGCTTCTTCGCCCATTGCACCGCCGCCCAGGCACGATCGATGTCCATCTTATTCGCGCGCGCCAGCCCCGCGATCACCGGTGGGTTCTCCAACTGGCCCACATCTTGCGACAGGCGGGTCACGGCTTCAAAATCGCCCGGAGAGGCGATTGGGAAGCCCGCTTCGATAATGTCCACTCCCAGGCGTGCCAGTTGCCGGCCAATTTCAAGCTTCTCTGCCAGGTTAAGGGTAGCGCCGGGCGACTGTTCGCCGTCACGCAGAGTGGTGTCGAAAATCAAAACCGTATTACGGTCAAACGTTGGGGTGGTAACCCCGGCTACGCTCTCAGTAGTCTCACTCATGATTGCTCTTTCTCCTGGCTTTTCATGCTGCCCAACAATTTACAAACCTGGGCGGCCCGGTTCCTGTTGCTTCGAGCCGCCATTCACAAACTCCCTTAACAGATCAATCTACGTATTGCATCCCTCTGACAGATTAACGCCCCCAGCGCTCATGCAACGGCAATAGTGCCGGGAAGTGCGCGTGCGGCTCGCGCTGATACCAATAGGCGACCGACGCAATGTCGTCGGTCAGCGGCTCGTAGCGCTGATAGGGCCACCATCCAAGCGCTTGTACCGTGACGCGCAAGTCCTGCCCAAAGCCGATGGCGTCCAGGATGTGCCAGCGATACAAGCTGAAGCGGCGCGGCCCCTTCGGGTCATCCACCCGCGCCAGCGGCAGGCCGAGATAGGGACTATTAAATTCGTGCTCACGTTCAGAATCGAACTCCGCAAAGCCCCAGGCCCCGCCGAAATAATCTTCGGTGCCGTTGTCGGCCATGCTGGGGAACTCGCCATCGCCGTCGATGTAGAACTTCACCTCGCCTTCGCCCCACCAGGAATAGGAGAACGACGTCCACGCCAGGTAGGTGCCAACGAACACGCCCTGCCCGCGGATGCCATCCACGATGACGTGCTCGGGATAATCGCGCCGCGTCATGCTTCGACGCCACTGCGCGTGGAAATAGGCGGCATCTTCGGGCACGTCGTACAGCTTGTATAGAACGCGGTAGGCTACGACGTTCGCGTCGCGGGGGGCTTGATTCTCCAGCGTGATGCGGGCATGTTTGCGAAATGGCATCTGCCAGTAACAACTGCAACCGCAACGCGGGCCGACGTTCACCGGGAGCGAATTCACCAGATGTGGCGCCGAGTCGTGGCCGCGCGCGAAGAAGTCACCCATAGGCACCTCCACCGAGGGCGTTTCTTCGTCGTCCCAGTACATGCGCAACACCAGCGCACGATACTCGGGCAGGTCGCTGGTGATGAATATCTCGTTGATGCAACCCGGGCCAGCAATATCAGCCAACGTCACCAGTTCACCCGCTTTTAGCTTGATAAACGGGCGGACCTTCCATCCACGACCAAGATCCAACGCTGCACCACTGTGAACAAGGTTAGGGTCATCCGGGTTCGGATCCCAACGGCAAGCCTGGCCTTTTTCACCCGTAGGGTTCTCGGCGGAAATCTGGCGCGTCACCACGCCGGACTGGAAAGGCAATCCACCCAGTTGGCTGTTGAAGTATGAAAATGAGTCCATGAGGGTTTCTCTTGAAAACAGGTGATTTACCGCCGCCTCTCCACGCTGACCATCCTGCCGCCTGGCAGATGCATCGGCGAAGAGAGGCGGTGTCACTGCATTTCTTGCGTCCCAGTTCCTAAAGCGAACTTTAAACTATGCGCCACCCTGGCCCGGCTTCACGTCTTTGGGGTTCAGCCAGGGCATCATATGGCGCAGTTGCGTGCCGACCTGCTCGATCTGGTGATCCATATCGCGCTGGCGCATGGCTTTGAAGTGCGGGTTACCCTGCGCATTCTCGTCGATCCATTCCTCGGCAAATGCGCCGCTTTGGATGTCGGAGAGAATGGCCTTCATCTCCTTCTTTGTCTCGGGCGTCACGATGCGCGGGCCGCTGACGTAATCGCCATACTCGGCCGTATCGCTGACGGAATAGCGCATATAGCTCAGGCCACCCTGATAGATCAGGTCGGTGATGAGCTTCAGTTCGTGCAAACATTCGAAATAGGCCACTTCGGGCTGATAACCGGCTTCCACCAGCGTCTCGAAGGCGGCCTTGATCAGGTGCGAAACACCGCCGCACAACACGACCTGCTCGCCAAAGAGGTCGGTTTCGGTCTCTTCGGAGAAGGTTGTTTCCAACACGCCGGCGCGCGTACCGCCGATGCCCTTGGCATAGGCCAGCGCGTTGTCCATGGCATGGCCGGAGGCATCTTGATAGACGGCCACGAGGCAGGGCGTGCCCGCGCCATCCTGGTAGGTGCCGCGCACACGATGACCGGGGGCCTTCGGCGCGACCATGCTCACGTCCACGTCCTTGGGCGGCACGACCTGCCCAAAGCGGATGTTGAAACCGTGCGCCCACATCAGCGTCTTGCCGGCGGTCATATAAGGCGCCACATGATCGCGGTAAATCTGTGCCGCCGGGACGTCGGGCACCAGCATCATCACGAAATCGCCGGCCTTCGCCGCTTCGTCCACGCTCAATACCGTCAAACCGGCGTCCTTGGCCTTCTGGATGCTCTTGCTCGTCTCAGGAAGACCAACGACGACGTTCACGCCGCTGTCGCGCAGGTTCTGGGCATGCGCATGCCCCTGGCTGCCGAACCCAATCACTGCCACGGTCTTGCCTTTAAGTAAGTCAAGGTTTGCGTCTTTGTCGTAATATACTTTTGCCATAATGCTCCTTCAAAAATGATGGCTAAATAAATGAGCGCTTCTGGAGCGCTCATTTAAAAGGCTATTCGTGTTTATGCCCATTGCTGGAGAAGACAATAATCTCCTCCTGATCAGGGACTGCTTTGACTGCACCGCGCGCCATCGCGATGCGCCCGGTACGGACCACTTCCATGATGCCATACTCTTCTAATACTGACAAAATGGAGTTGACTTTGTCTTCATCGCCGGTGACTTCCAGGATCAATGAGTCTTTGCACACGTCTACGACTTTGCTCTGGAACATGTCACAGACGTGCTTGATCTCGCCGCGCTTGACCGTATTGGCCACGTGCACTTTGATGAGCGCCAGTTCGCGCATCACCGCCGGCACGTGAGTGACATCCTGCACGTCGATCACGTTAACCAACTTGTAAAGATTGCGCTCCACCAGCTCGGCGCTGGTCTTGCTGGCGTCCACTACAATCGTCATGCGTGATACCTGCGGGTCATCGGTTGTGCCGACGGCCAGGCTATCGATGTTGAAGTTGCGGCGGCGGAACAGGCTTGCGACACGATTGAGGACACCGGGCTTATTCTCGACAAGCGCTACGAGCGTATGCTTCTGTTGATGTTGCCGCGCTGCGGCATGGTCCACTAACATCTGTAAGCTCCTATTGCGTAGATCGACGCCGGGTTTCAGGTGCGACCTAGAGCCGCAAACAAACGTCCGATCATCGACGACAGTCATTTTTAAACCAACCTCATTTAACCGAGTCAAATCCGGTGCCCAGCGCAGCCGGTTGGCGGCGGGCCATATCGTTCAACGCTTTACCGGGCATCACCATTGGGAACACATTCGTTTCGGGCTCTACTGCGAATTCACACAGCACAGGGCCATCATGTGCGCGCGCCTGCGCGATCACTTCACGCGCTTCCGATTGTGTGCCGGCATACAGCCCCGGCATGCCATAGGCTTTGGCCAGGGTGCGGAAATCTGGCGACCACATGCGCGTTTGCGAATAACGCTTGTTGTGCATCAAATCCTGCCATTGGCGAACCATGCCCAAGTAATGATTATTAATGATTGCGATCTTGATGTTCAGGTTCTCTTGCATGATCGTCGCCAGTTCGGGAATGCTCATCTGGAAGCCGCCGTCCCCCGCGACAGCCCAAACCTCGTCGTGCGGCCGGCCAAACTTGGCGCCAATGGCGGCCGGGAGCGCGAAGCCCATCGTGCCCAACCCGCCCGAAGTGAGCAACTGGTTGCGCCGGATGTGCTGGAAATACTGCGTCTCCCACATCTGATGCTGGCCGACGTCGGTCGCAATGGTGCATTGTCCCTGCGTGGCCTCCCAAATCGCGCGGATCACATAGGGCGCCAGCAGCATCGAATCCGGCAGCTCCTGGTTCAGCACGTCGCGCGAGCGCGTATCTTCACGCCACTCATTGATCGTGCTCAGCCAGTCTCGATAGCTGTTGGGCTTCACCATCGAGGTCAGCTCCGCCAGCACGTCCTTCACGTCAGCCACGATGCCGACGTCCACCGGCACGTTCTTGCCGATCTCCGCCGCGTCGATATCGACGTGGATGACCTTGGCGTTCTTGGCATATTGCGCCAGGTTCCCCGTCACGCGGTCGTCGAAGCGCATCCCCAGAGCAATCAGCAGGTCGGCGTTGGCAATTGCCATGTTCACATACGCTTCGCCGTGCATGCCCATCATGCGCAGGTTCAATGGGTGATCCTCGCTCAAGACCCCGATGCCCAACAGGGTGGTGGCAACTGGAATGCCGGTCTTGGTGATGAAATCGTCCAGCTCATCGTGTGCACTTGCCAGCTTGATGCCCTGCCCCGCTAAAATCACTGGCCGGCGAGCATTGTTGATCAACTCTGTGGCTCGATACAGCGTGTTGGGGATATCCTGCTTCTGCATGGGCTTCACCATCCGGTAACCGTGCATCTTGATGCTCTTCACCGGCTTGTACTCCATGCTGCCTTGCTGCACGTCTTTACAAATATCCACCAACACCGGCCCTGGGCGGCCCGTCTTCGCCACGTAGAACGCCTCGGCAAGGACTTCGGGCAGTTCCTCGATGGTCATAACGATGTAATTGTGTTTCGTGACGGGGATGGTGACACCTGTGACATCCGTTTCCTGGAAGGCGTCGGTGCCGACGAGATGAGAAGCTACCTGGCCGGTGATCGCGACAACGGGCGAACTGTCCATCATGGCGTTCGCCAATCCTGTCACCAGGTTGGTCGCGCCCGGGCCGCTGGTGGCCATGCACACGCCCACTTTGCCCGTCGCACGCGCATATGCGTCGGCGGCCAGCGCCGCGTTCTCTTCGTGGCGTACCAAAACGTGCCGCACGCGATCCTGGTAGTCGTACAGGGCATCATATGCCGGTAAAATCTGCCCCCCCGGATAACCAAAGACCAACCTGGCATCTTGCTGGATCAAGCTTTCCCATATGATCTGTGCTCCTGTTAACTTCATCTCGTCTGCTCCTTTCGCTATGTCCGACCTGCCTGGTGATTGGATAAAAAAAAGGCCTTCCGTTTAGGAAGGCCTTTTACTTCACTTTGCCAGCGCCAAACTATCCTTGCGCCGCCGTCCCAAACGAATTTAGCTCCTGAGTGCTAAGGACCAGGAGCTTGCTAATAACGATAATGCCAAGGGACAGGTGCAAGTTCATTATTTTGCCTGCGAATTAATGAGACGTTTATACACGACGCGCCCATTGTTGTCAAGCAGGACACGCACGTGATACTGGAGCAAACGAAACGCCATGCCTCCCGCATGGCCACCTGGGTCTCGTGGAAGGTGCTCATTTGGTCGCCACCACGAAAACGCGTCCCTCGCTCTCCGGCTCGGAGAGGGGGGCGTTCAACGAATCACCCCGCGCAAAGTACACGTCCTTCCAACCGGCGTGTAACAATGCGCCCTTTACGTCATTCAGGTCAAACGCCGTCTCATAGGCCAGTTCCTCGAACCGCTCATAGGAACCATTCTCGGAGCGCAGGAAACCCGTGATGTGCGCTGCAGCACGATTTGCGGCCTCATCGTAGAAGCCGCGGTTCACAATCATGGCATCGAGCGTATCTTCGACAGAGATGCCACTCCACAGCCGCAGCCCGGCGCGCGTGTTCAGGTCGAAGACGAACGCGCCTCCTGGGATGAGCACGGCATTCACGCAAGCGAAGCAAGCGCGCAACGCCCGCTCATCTTCCAGGTGATTCAACGCATCAAAGGTTGAAACGGCCAATCCGACCCGCGCATCCAGCGCAAACGCAGCCGCATCCGCCTGGATGAAGCGCGCCTGGCCCGCTTGCACGCAGGCGATGTTATTCGCTACCGCGTGGCGCAACATTCCTTCCGAAGCGTCGATGCCGATGACCTGGTACCCCTGCGCCAAGAAGTAGGCCGCCAATTGGCCTGTGCCGCAACACACATCCAACACGACCCGGTTTTGCGCGCCGGCGGGCATACTCTGGTACAAGGCTAGAATGCCCGGCGCGAGCCGGGTGGCAAAACCCGCCCACTTCTTGTTGTAGACGTTTGCGAAGCTGGATGTGTATGCCTGCATCACCATTTGCCCCAATGCCGATAGGCGCTATTTCGCCGAATCGAACCCATTCGGCTCTCGGCGAGCCATATCATCCAACGCCTTGCCGGGTAACACCATCGGCAACACGTTCATTTCACGCTCCACCTGGAACTCACACACCACTGGGCCATCGTGCGCGCGCGCCTGGGCAATGATGTCATGCGCCTCCGATTGCGTGGTGGCAAACAACCCTGGCATCCCATACGCGTCGGCCAACTTTCTGAAGTTTGGCGACCATAGATCTGTCTGCGAATAACGCTTGTTGCACATCAGGTCCTGTTGCTGGCGGACCATGCCCAGGTAGTGATTGTTAATAACTGCAATCTTGATGTTCAGGTTTTCCTGCATGATCGTGCCCAGTTCCGGCACACTCATCTGAAACCCGCCATCGCCCACGATCACCCACACTTCATCGTCCGGGCGCCCCAGTTTGGCACCCACAGCCGCCGGCAAGGCGAAGCCCATTGCGCCCAAACCGCCGGAGGTCAGCAGTTGGTTGCGGCGCAAATGGGGGAAATATTGCGCTTCCCACATCTGATGCTGGCCCACGTCAGTCGCGATGGTGCACTGCCCTTCGGTCGCTTCCCATATTGCGCGGATCACATGCGGCGCCAACAACGTTGAGTCGGGCAGTTCCTGATTCAGGATGTCGCGCGAGCGCGTATCTTCACGCCACTCGTTAATCGTTTTCATCCAGTCTTTGTGGCTGTTGCGCGCTACCATCGACGTCAATTCCGCCAGCACATCCTTCACATTTCCCACAATCGCCACATCCGCCGGCACGTTCTTGTTGATCTCCGCCGCGTCGATATCGACGTGGATGACCTTGGCGTTTTTGGCATAGTACGACAAGCTGCCCGTCACGCGGTCGTCGAAGCGCATCCCCAGAGCGATCAGCAGGTCGGCATTGGCGATGGCGTTGTTCACGTATGCCTCGCCGTGCATGCCCATCATGCGCAGGTTCAATGGGTGATCCTCGCTCAAGACCCCGATGCCCAACAGGGTGGTGGCAACGGGAACGCCGGTCTTGGTGATAAAGTCACACAGTTCGCTATGCGCGCCGCCATGCTTGATGCCCTGCCCCGCGAGGATGACCGGACGCTTAGCATGATCGACCAATTCCGCCGCCTCCTGAAGCAGCCCCGGCATATCCTGCTTGTGCATCGGCTTCACCACCCGGTAGCCGCGCATCTTGATGCTCTTCACCGGCATGTACTCCATGCTGTTTTGCTGCACGTCTTTACAAATATCCACCAACACCGGCCCTGGGCGGCCCGTCCTCGCGATGTAGAAGGCTTCAGCGATGACCTCCGGCAATTCCTCAATGTCCATGACGAGATAGTTATGCTTGGTCACCGGGACAGTCACCCCCGTGACGTCCGTTTCCTGGAAGGCATCCGTGCCGACGAGATAAGAAGGCACCTGGCCGGTGATCGCGACGACGGGCGAGCTATCCATCATCGCATTCGCCAGGCCTGTGACCAGGTTCGTCGCGCCGGGGCCGCTGGTGGCCATGCACACGCCCACTTTCCCCGTCGCGCGCGCATAACCGTCGGCGGCCAGCGCCGCGTTCTCTTCGTGGCGCACCAAAACGTGCCGCACGCGATCTTGATAATCCACCAATGCATCATAAGTGGGCAGAATATTTCCGCCCGGGTAACCAAAGACCAGCCTGGCGTCTTGCTGGATCAAGCTTTCCCATATAATCTGTGCCCCTGTCCGCTTCATCACGTCTGCTCCTTATCGCATTGTCTTACTTGCCGGAAAATGGATAAAAAAAAGGCCTTCCGTTTAGGAAGGCCTTTCACTTTACTTTGCCTGCGCCTATCTGCCTCGCGCCGCCGTCCCAAACGAAGTTAGCTCCTGCTTGCTAAGGACCAGGAGCACGTTGACGACGACGCTAAGGGACAGATGCAAATTCATCGAGTACTTATTCTCTGCGAACGAATGGACTGTTTATACACGACGCAGACGAGCTTGTCAACTCCCGGAACAATGCAGAGGGATGTCAGACTTTTGTGAAAAGTCTGACGTCCCCGGCAACACTTCATAGAACTACGAGACTGCCATGCGCCCAATCACTCGCTCGCGGCTGAAATGAGCAAAGTACCCGAGGATAGAGGCAGGCATAAACAAGAAACATTGAGAGGCGAGAAAACGCAAAAAAGGACGCGCAATAGGCGTCCTATTTGGCTGTGGCAAGCGCCACGGATATTCGGCAGTAACCGGCCTTAGGCTTTCTTCTCGCTCGCCTTGTTCAACATCTTCATCAGGCGAGACTTGCGGCGCGCGGCGTTATTAGGGTGAATCACGCCCTTGCCTGCGGCGCGATCCAACGCGCTGAGGGATTCCAGAATCTGGGTCTTGGCCGTCTCGATGTCTTTCTTGGCGACCAGTTCACGAGTTGTCTTTACAAAGGTGCGCGCGCGTGAGCGGTGCAGGCGGTTATATTTCGCCTTACGGGCGCTGTTGCGGATGCGCTGTTTTGCCGAAAGAGTATTTGCCACGAAATGAACTCCTAAGTTGATCTAGCTCCAGGTTATCGCGCGTTTTGCCGCGCAGCATTCACGAGTAAGTGAGCGGATGGATTGTACCGCAAGCAGACCGGTTCGTCTAGCGCAATCGGACCCAAAACCCGTGACACGCATTGCTTGTCCGGCGATGCTTCCGCTTGTTGCACACTTAACGGCCGACCGCGACTTGCGCCAGCGGCACGAACAGGCTGCCCTCCGTCGTCCCCTGCGGCGCGGCCTGTTGTAGGCGGCGGGTGAGTTCATGCGCGGGCATATCTCTACGCAGGGCTTGCAGCCACAAGCGGCTGATCTGCGTCACCTGTTGCGCCGTTTCGTGCACAAATTCCAGCCGGTAGTGCGTGATGCCCGCGCGCAGCCAGGCATCCAGGTGGCGACTGGCCTCCTGGGCCTCGGCGCCGAAAACGGTGTTGCGGCAACCCACGTCGGCCATCACCGGGTGCGCCCGGCCGTTCAGGTCGCGCAGGCTGACGCGGTGTTGTTCGCAGGGGTGCCCGCAATCCTTGTAACTCGTGCCGCTGCTCAGGAAGCGGCAGAACACACAATGCTCGGTGTGAAAGACGGGCAGGTGATGATAGGCGATCACTTCCAGCCTCTGCGGGCCAATGGCCTGCGCCAGGTGCGCCACCTGAACGGCATTCAGGTCATGCGTGGGTGTAATACGCGCCAGCCCCAGGTCCAGGAAAGTTTGGGCCGTCACAGCGTTCGCGGCGTTCAGGCTGAAATCGCCCACCAGAGCCGGATGTGCCTGCTGCGTCAGCGCATCCAGCAAGCCGCTGGAACGCACCACGATTTCACAGTTCAATTTCAACAGGAAATTCACAATGCGCTGCTCATTCGGCTTCAGGATGCGCGGGCTGGCCACGCGCACCAGGATGCCGGCGGTCTGCACGCGTTCCACCGCCGGGCGTAACCCATACAGGTCCAGGTAGTCCAGCGTGATGCTGGCCGGGCGCAGCGCGAGCGCCGCTTCAAGCTGCTCGGGGGTGCGCACCAACAAATGCAGCCACGGCCCTTCCGGCATGATGGGCGCCCGTTTCCGCGCCAATGTGACATGCTCAAGCGCCACATTCAACACGCCACGTGGGTCGTGCACCTGCACGTGGTGCGGTGCCGCTTGTAGCGCCGCCAGTTGCGTCACGGCCTGGCGGCGCAACTGATTCAAGAGCGAGCTTGGCACGAAGGGACGCCCACCCAGCTCCAGGTCTAGCGCGGCCAGTTCGTAGGGCGTATTTCCCAGGCGCCCCAGTTGCTCGCGCGCCGCGGCAGCATCCAACGATTGATGCTGCGCCTCGGCCAGCGGGGTATCCAACGCAACGCTGACGCGCACGTCGGGCTGCTGTGTCAAGCGCCACTCCGACGTCAACGCTTCGCCCACGTGGGCCACCAGGCGCACGTTCACCGGCTGTTTATGCACCGGCGCCGCTGCTTCCAGGTAGGGGCGCACCACCTTATCCAGTTCCGGGTCATGGCTACGCCACACCAGGTCGCCAGGGCGAATGCGCGCATAATTGAGCGCGCCATTGGCAAAGCGTAATTCCATCTGCCCACGCCGCAATTGCCTGGCGGTGTATACCCGCCCGCCCTCTTCCGGCTCCTGCGGGCTGCGCCAGTCCGCGGCGTCGAATACCAGGCCGTCGCCCGGCTTAATCGGTACCAGCGCCGCGGCGGGTGAGAGGTTCACCAACACCCCCTCCCCGGCGATGCGCGCCACGCGCCCCACCAGCACGCCGCGATGGCGCGGTGAGCGGCCCTTCACCACGGCTTGATGATTGGTGCCGGTGAGGAAATAAGGCCCCAACCCGCGCGAATAGACCTGCTCCAGTTGCAGTTCTTCGCGCGGCGAAATGCTGAGCGGCCGGCCGGCCCAGGCTTCATCGACGGCTTTGCGATAGGCAGCCGTCGTCAACGCGACGTAATCGGCATCCTTGTAACGCCCCTCAATCTTGAGCGCCGAGATGCCCAGCGGGATGATGTCGGGGATGTGCCGCAGGGTATACAGGTCGCCCGGCGAAAGCAAATAACGCGCGTCGCCGATGGGCTTGCGCAGACCATCCACGATCAGCTCATAGGGCAGCCGGCAGGCTTGCGCGCACTGGCCGCGGTTGGCGCTGCGCCCGCCCCACGCCTCGGACGAGAAGCACTGCCCCGAATAGGAGACGCACAACGCCCCATGCGCGAACATCTCCAGTTCGCAGGAGGTCTGGCGGCGGATGTCGCGCACTTCGTCCAGCGATAACTCGCGTGCCATCACCACCCGGCCCACGCCAAACGTCTGCGCCAGGCGGATGCCTTCGGCGCTGGTCAGGCTCATCTGAGTGCTGCCGTGTACCGCCAGTTCCGGCACGATCCGCTTTGCCAGGCGGGCAATCCCCACGTCTTGCACGATGATCGCATCGGCCCCGGCCAAAGCAATATCGGCGATTTGGCGCGTCGCTTCGTCCAACTCTTCGTCATAGATCAACGTATTGAAGGTGACATAGCCCTTTGCGCCGCGCTGATGCAGCGTGCGCATCACGTCGGGCAATTCCTGCAACGGAAAGCCCACCTTGGCACGCGCGGAGAAATGGTGCAAGCCAAAATAGACCGCATCGGCCCCCGCCTCCAGCGCCGCATTCAACTGCGGCCAATAGCCGGCCGGGCTCATGATTTCAGGTTTGATCGGGCGAATTAGATGCTCCATACAAACGCGCTAAGTTTACCCCTTAACAAAGATGCACCACGGAGTCACAGAGATAGATACATCACCGCAGAGTCGCCGAGCGCGCGGAGAAACAATAAAGCAAAAATGTTGTCACTCCGAAGACCTTTGTGCGGCGCGCGTCCGTCACCGCATGCATCTCCCCGCAATGCGGCCCAGCTTGACCAGCGATGCCATACGTAGATGCTTCTTGGCTCAGATTCCTCATGCGCCATTGCATCCCACCTCCATTTTCGTCACACGGCGCATTCAGAATGACCCTGCCGCTGAATCAAAGCAAGTTCCACAGCCGCGAGCTTTTCGAAATGCCCTTTTAAACAGCCTCTCTGTGCTCTCCGTGTCTCTGTGGTGAATATCATTTACCACTTGCGGGGCGCATCGAGCCGGAAGGGAATATCACCCGCCGCCGGGCCGGCCAGCGCGAATGGCGCAGCGCGCGAGAGCACTCGCCAGCCATCGCATTGCGCCATGACCTCTGGCGGTGTGGTGCGGCGATGGATGCGCAGCGCGTGATGCAGCGACATTCCCGCGTCCGTCTCAATCTGCAACGCCTTCAACAGCCCCTGCTCACCGGCGGGCATCATCACCTGCAACGCCTGCAACGCTGCCGCGGCGTCCCTCAACGGCACAGGTGCGTCCGTATGGCTCATTTGCGCGATGACGACCCCCGCCACGCGCAACCACGCCCCCGAGGCAGGCCTGACGTAAGCTTCCGGCGGGCGATCCAGGTCCAGGTCACGCAAGAAGAGCACCGGGTTTTCGGCCAGCGGCGTCAGGCCCAGCACCTCGGCACGCGGCTCCAAGATGCCGTTATCTTCAATCCAGCCGAATAGCGAAAGCTGATCGAAGCACGTGTTGTGCTCGGTCATCAGGCTATTCACCAACAGCGGATAGGGCATCGTGAGCACCGGCAACCCAAACAGCACGCCCACCTCGCCGCTGCTGCGTTCTAGCGCAGGCGCGCTGGGCCAACGGTCGGCCAGCGCGGCAGCAGCATCGCCGATCAGGAGCAGGCAAGCCGTTGGGCCGCTCACCATTTCACAGGCAATGTTCAACCTTAAAAGATCAGTGAATTGCATCGTTTAATGCCGATATTCGATGCGCCGGTTTGTCAGGCGCTCCGTCAGGCGCGCCAGCAACCACAGCACCG
>DAOUFG010000146.1:0-33476 GCA_034430115.1 Thermoflexales bacterium
GACGTAGCTGCGATGCACTTGTTAAGTTGAGGTGGTCAAGCTGGTGTATTGTATGCATCTCCCTCCCCCTGTCAACCCCTTCCTTTCCCTTTTTTCAAAGAATCTTTCAAATAAGTTGGCCCTGGCTTTCTTGCGCTGGAATTTGGGACTTTTTGAGCATCTCTCAATACGATGTACTAAGGTCAGAAAAGGTTGGGCGGGCCCGAATTTAATTGATGAATCATGCCTTATATCCTTGTATTTGCGAATGACAGTTCCTGTCGACGCCTGTTTGTTGATAACCTGGTAATGCGTGGTTATGTTGCCGTTGGGTCCGCCAGCGTGAACGAAGCGCATACCCTCTTACAGCAGCAGCCACCTGAACTGATCATCGTGTGTTGCCTGTACGCCGGCCAGGAAGAAACGATCATAGAATTGCGCAATATCCCTGCCCTGGACAACACGCCCATCCTGATTGCCTCGCCTGACCCACAAGACCGGGAATGGGTCAAGGCGTTGCACGTCGCCGCGACACTCCCCTACCCAATGGATTTGCGCAAGTTGGTTCAATATCTGAGACCCTGGCTCGACAAATTCCCCGAAAGGAAGGGTGGCTTACTCCAAACGCCACAGGCTTACCAGCCTAAACAGCGCGTCGCCTAGCCCGGCTTTTCCCATTGCCTCGCCCTCTCGTTACGGTTTCACCCGGAACGCAATTCTATTGATCGTCTAATACCGTTCATACGGTCCGATAACTTGCGCGTCTATAATGGCCTTAATTCACGAAACATCGTAGCACCACCCTCAAGTGACACACAACTTGTGTGAGTTTGAACGCGCAAGATGAACTGCTTCAGGGTCGTGGTGGACATTGGGCACAATTGTGAGGGTTGGAGACAATAACTCATGATGAGATTTGATAGATTTACAGAGCGTGCGCAGGATGCTGCCGCGCGTGCTTACGAAGTCTTGCAACGCTACAGCCACAATCAGGTTGACACAGAGCACCTTCTCCTGGCTCTGCTGGAGCAGCCGGAAGGCGTCGTACCGGCGATCCTGGAGAAACTTGGCGTCAACGTCGAACTGATGGCCACGAAGCTAGACGAGATACTAAAGGCGTCTCCACGGGTCAATATCTATGGCGGTGGCGGCACGACGAACCAGGTTTTCATTACACCGCGCGTCAAACGCGTGTTGGACCTGGCAAATGAAGAAGCCAATCGTCTGAAGGACGAATACATCAGCACCGAGCACATCTTTCTGGCAATCACCAGCGAACGCAACACGCCATCAGCCCGCTTGCTGGCCGAATTGAATATTACGCGCGAACGCATCTACGATGCCATTAAGGAAATTCGTGGCGGGCAACGTGTGACGGACCCGCAGGCCGAGACAAAATACCGCACCCTGGAAAAATATTCGCGTGACCTGACCCTGGCGGCCAAAGAGGGCAAACTGGACCCGGTCGTCGGGCGCGACGAGGAAATCCTGCGCGTGATCCAGGTGCTTTCACGCCGCACCAAAAATAACCCGGTGTTGATCGGTGAAGCCGGCGTGGGTAAGACGGCAATTGTCGAGGGGCTGGCTCAAAAGATCGTCGCCGGCGACGTGCCGGAGATCCTGTTGGGCAAGAAAGTGCTCTCGCTGGACCTGGCCGGCATGGTGGCCGGCTCACGCTTCCGGGGCGATTTTGAAGAGCGCCTGAAGGCCAGCATGGACGAAATCATGCGCAGCGAAGGCGAGATCATCCTGTTCATCGACGAGTTGCACAATGTGGTCGGTGCCGGGGCAGGCGCGGGCGCGATGGACGCCAGCAATATGCTGAAGCCGGCACTCTCGCGCGGTGAATTGCAATGCGTCGGCGCAACAACCCTGGACGAGTATCGCAAGTACATCGAGAAGGATAGCGCCCTGGAGCGCCGCTTTGCGCCCGTCTTTGTGGATGAGCCCTCGGTGGATGAAACGATCGAGATGCTGCGCGGCCTGCGCGATAAGTATGAAGCGCACCACAAAGTGCACATCTCCGACGAAGCCCTGGTGGCCGCAGCCAAGCTTTCGGCCCGCTATGTGACCGACCGGCGCCTGCCCGATAAGGCAATCGACCTGATCGACGAAGCCGCCGCCAAGCTGCGCGTAGCACTCTACACGTTGCCGCCGGACTTGAAGGCCAAGAAGGCTGAGCTGGATAAGATGCGCGCCGAAGAGGAAAGCTCCGCCGCCAGCCAGGATTATCAGAAGGCCGCCGAATGCAAGTCACACCGCTTGCGCCTGCAAACCGAGTTCGATGAACAACGTGAGAGGTGGCAGCGCGAGAAGAACCTGGATGAAGTGGTGGACGAAGACGACATCGCCAGCGTGATCGCACAATGGACGGGCATCCCAGTGACGCAGATGTTGGAAGCCGAAAGCGAAAAACTGCTGCAAATGGAACAGCGCCTGCACGAGCGCATCATTGGCCAGGACGAGGCCATCAACGCCGTCAGCGATGCCATCCGCCGCGCCCGCAGCGGACTGAAGGACCCGAACCGGCCAATTGGCTCGTTCATCTTCCTGGGTTCATCGGGCGTGGGCAAGACGGAGCTGGCGAAGGCATTGGCCTGGTTCATGTTCGACGACGAGAACGCCATGGTGCGCATCGACATGAGCGAATATCGCGAGGGCCACACCGTCAGCCGGTTATTCGGCGCGCCGCCAGGATACGTAGGATATGAAGAAGGCGGCCAACTGACCGAAGCAGTGCGGCGTCGCCCCTACCAGGTGGTGCTCTTCGACGAAATCGAAAAGGCTCACCCGGACGTGTGGAACGCGCTCTTGCAAATCCTGGACGACGGACGCTTGACCGACGGGCAGGGACGTGTGGTGTACTTCAACAACACCGTGCTGATTATGACAAGCAACCTGGGCACTGAGTACGTGCGCAAGGGCGGCACGCTGGGGCTCATCAAGTCCAGCGGTGATGGCGTCGATCTCAACGCTGCGGCCGATCACAAGAAGATCGAAGATGCGCTCAAGCGCACTTTCCGGCCCGAATTCCTGAACCGCGTGGATGAGATCATCGTGTTTGCGCCGCTGTCCATTGAGGATGTGGAGCGCATCGTTGATCTGCAACTACGCGAAATCCGCGAGCGACTGACCGAACAGGGCCTGACCATTGAGATCTCTGAATCAGCCCGCGTGTGGCTGGCGCGCCAGGGATACGACCCGGCATTCGGGGCCCGGCCGCTGCGCAGAGCCATGCAGAAGTACGTAGAAGGGCCATTGAGTGTGCAACTCTTGCAGGGCAAATTCAAGGCCGGAGACTGCGTGATCGTCAACGGCAAAGCCGATGGTAGCGGCCTGGAATTCACCAGGGGTAAATGTAGTGCACCCTCCACGGCAGTCGAGCAACCGGTCGGCACCGACCAGGTGACAACCGCGTAACTTAAAGCCGCACAGAAATGTCAGACTTCTGCGAGAGGTCTGACATTTCGCAACTTACCGACTGGTTGCCACTTTTCTGAAATGCACCCAGTCTCTTAACTTACCTTTTTTATTTTCTGTCAACGGTACAATGGCGTTGTGCCATGCTCACACGTCTCAAAAACACATTCGCTGCGCTCACGCCAGACGCGATCCGGCTAAACCTGTCCACGGTGCTGGCATCGCTGCCGGTCGGGTTTCTGTCGGTCATTCTGCCCATCTACTTCAGTAAGCTTGGCCTGGATTCGCAACTGATCGGCCAGCTTTACATGGTCAGCAGCGTCGCCAGCGCGGTGCTGATGGTGGTATTCGGGTTAATGGCCGACCGTTTCGGGCGCAAGTGGTTTGTGCTCATCGGCACACTGCTCCCGGCGACTTCTTACGTCATCCTGCTGACCAGCCAGGCCCCGCTTTTGCTCTACATCGCCGCCGCGTTGGGCGGTGTGGGCCTCTCGAACGGGATCAGCGGCGCGTTGGCATCCTCGTCGTTCAACGCCCTGCTAGCCGAGAAGGTGGGGGACGCGCACCGCAACGCCATCTTCAGCCTGGCAAACGCCGGCTGGACGATTGCCCTGACGGTCGGCTCACTGCTCAGCGGCGTGCCGGAATGGCTACAACGCGGTTTCGGCGTGCCAATGCTCGCGTCGTATCGACCGATGTTCTGGTTCTCGCTGATCGCCGTCATCCTGGGCACGCTGGTGCTCATTCCTGTGCGCGAAGAACACAGGCCACGGCCTGCCTCAACCTCGGCACCGGCGCTTCACTTCACGCGCCGGTCATTCACAGCGACTGTGAAGCTCTCTCTCTTCATGGGCGGCATCGGCCTGGGGCTTGGGTTTAGTGTGCAGATGTTGCCGCTCTGGTTCTACCTGCGCTTCGGCGCCAGCGGTGACGTGCTCGGCCCCTGGTACGCCGCAACGGAGTTACTCTCCACCCTGGCGATGTTGGTCGTCCCGTTCATGGCCCGGCGCCTGGGCGCGGTGAAGTTCGTGTTGCTCACGCAGGGCAGTTCCGCCTTTGCGTTGGCAGGGATGATATTCGCCCCAGCCACCTGGGTGGGCGCGTTGCTCATGGTCCTGCGCGGTATGCTGGTGAACATGTCGTGGCCGATTCAGCAATCCTACACGATGGGCGTGGTGCAGCCGCACGAGCGCGCCACCGTCAGCAGCGCCACGATGGCCGCCTGGGGCCTGGCGAGCGCTGTCAGCCCGCTCATCAGCGGGGCCTGGTTTGACCAGCAATTGTTGCAGCTACCGCTCCTGGCCGGGGCTGTCAGCTACTTCGCCTCCGCGCTCTTTTTATTCGGCTTTTTCCACAAAGTCAAACCGCCCGAAGAAGGACTGCCGGAAATGCAGATAGAACAATCCGTCGCCGGCTAAAGGCCATAGGAGCGCTCCAAGCCAAGCGGGTCACCCCTTCCGCCCGCACGCCTATAATCTGCTATAACGGTATCGGCAGACACCTACAAACCAAACCGTAGGTAAGCTGAAAGGTCAACCCATGAAGATTACAGATCTAAAGTGTGCCATCATTGGCGGAAGTCCTGTAGTTCGTATTACGACCGATGAAGGGATCGACGGGTATGGGCAAGCTGAAACCCCCAAGTCGTACCTGAAGCCGCACGTGTTATTTTATAAAGACCTCGTCGTTGGGCAAGACCCCACCAACGTCGAGCGCGTCATGTTGCGCATCCGCCGCATGGGCGCTTTCAAACCCTGGGGCAGCGCCGTCAGCGCGATCGAAATGGCACTGTGGGACATCGCCGGCAAGGCCGCGGGGGTGCCCGTCTACAAGCTGCTGGGTGGCAAAGTGCGCGATAGCGTGCGCATCTACAACGGCGGTGTGCGCTTCAAGATGAACGGCTTCACGCCACAAGATTATGCCGACGACGTAGCCAAGATGAAGGCACGCCCGGAAGGCTTCACCATCGTCAAGGAAGCCATCGGCTGGCATACCCAGATGCCGAGCCAGGTTCCCAACTTCACCTATAGCGACGTCACCACCGGCGCTCCACATCCTAATCGTGGGCTATTGACCGAGCGTGGCCTGAAGCACGTCATCGCATGCGTCGAGGCGATGAAGTCGGTGCTGGGCGACGAAATCGGCCTGGCGCTGGATTGCGGCCCAGGCTGGATGGTGCCCGACGCGATCCGTCTGGCCAAAGCGTTGGAACCGTACAACGTGATGTGGCTCGAAGACCTCATTACTGGCGACTACACCCCCTACCCCAACGCCGAGGTCTATCGCGACATCACCATGAGCACCTCGACGCCCATCCACACCGGCGAGCAGGTCTATCTGCGCTCGAACTTCAAAGACCTCATCGAAAAGCAAGCCGTAAATATCGTCGGGCCCGACCCGGCCGACGTCGGCGGCATCGCCGAGTTGAAGTGGATCGCCGAGTATGCCGACCTGCACGGCATCATGATGGCCCCGCACGGCATTTTTGATGGCCTGATCGGCCTGGCCGCACACGTTCACGTCGCCGCCGCCATGCCAGCCAACTACATCGCCTTCGAGTGCCCAATCGGCAATCCTTCCTGGTGGTACGACATCGTGGAGGGGCTGCCCGTCCCGACCATCAAGAACGGCATGATCGACGTGTGGGACGCGCCCGGCCTGGGCGTCACGCTCATTCCCGATAAGGCCGAGAAGTACCTGCGCGAAGAAGATAAAGGCTTCTTCGATTAGCACTGTCCGCGATTTAACTTCATCATGGTGAGCTTGCCGACGGGTGCATCCTGAGCCTGTCGAAGGGCCTTGGTTCGACAGGCTCACCATGATCGTCTTCGTGTTCCTCGTTGCTTGGTTGCTTTGCGTGAACCCTTCTCCATCCACGAATGGACGCCAAGAGATGCTCCTGAGCTTGTCGAAGGACGACGAACTCACCCTCCCATACGCTCATAAACGGCTACAATCGCTGCACTATGAGCACAACAGAAGAACTCGCCAGACGTATTTTCAGTGAGCGCGCCGCGTTCTATACCACGAGCGCCGCGCATAAGAACCCGCAGATGCTGGCGAAGCTGGTCGCACTGGCCCAGCCACAGCCAGGCTGGCAGGTGTTGGACGTTGCGACAGGCACGGGCCACACAGCTTTTGCGCTGGCCCCCTACGTGCAGCACGTGATTGCAACCGACCTGACGCCCGCCATGCTGGATGAGGCGCGCAAGCTACAAGCCACCCTCGGCATCGGCAACGTGGAATTTCGCACCGCCGACGTGCACCATCTGCCATTCTCCGATGCCAGTTTCGACCTGCTCACCAGCCGCATCGCGCCGCATCACTTCTCCGACATCCGGCGCGCCTTGCGTGAAATGGCGCGCGTGTTGCGCCCAGGTGGCCGGCTCGTGATCGACGACCGCAGCATCCCCGAAGACGACTTTGTGGATCAGACGATGAACCAGTTGGACACCTATCACGATCCATCCCACGTGCGAGAGTACCGCCCCAGCGAATGGCAACACATGCTCGTGGAAGCAGGCTTCAGCGTGGAAAGCATCGAACCCTATCACCAGCAGCGCCCACTGACGGCGTTGACGCACAATGCGGACGCGCAAGGCAAAGCCCACATTCACGACGTGGTTGAGGCGCTCAGCGAAGCTCAGCGGCACGCCATGAACGCGGAACAGAAAGATGGCCAGTGGTACTTGAACCATTGGTTCGTGATCTTTAGCGCGGTGAAGGCCTAGAAATGTAGGGCGACCTGCAAAGTCGCTCACGTCGTCAAGGCCGAAAGCCATACAAGACTCAGATAACCCAGGAGGAATGCGAATGGGTGGTTCTTCTCAACAGCACCGTGAGATCGCCGCACAGAAGGGGCCGGTGCGCGTGGCAATTGTCACCGTCAGCGACACGCGCACGCGCGCCAACGACGCGGGTGGAGACTTGATCGAGCAGCGCGTCACCAACGCGGGGCACACGGTGGTCTTTCGGACCATCGTCAAAGATGAACCTGTACAAATCGAGGCATTGCTGGACAACATCGTCTCGCAGACGGACGCACAACTTGCCCTGTTCACCGGCGGCACCGGCATCTCCACGCGCGACACCACCTACGACGCTCTATCACGCAAGCTGGAAAAGACGATGCCCGGCTTTGGGGAGCTTTTTCGCATGTTGAGCTACAGCGAAGTCGGCGCAGCCGCCATGCTCTCGCGCGCCACAGCCGGCACCTATCGCGGGCGCGTGGTTTTCTGCATGCCCGGCTCGCCAAATGCCGTGCAGGTGGCGCTGGATAAACTTATCATGCCCGAGATTCAGCACCTGGCCTGGGAAGTAGCACGCTGACAGCGAAGAGCGGAAGAGCAGAGGTGAAAGGGAGCAGAGGGAGAGCGGCGCGGAGTATCGCACCTCGGGAGAAACGGAGCAGAGGAGCGGCACATACGGCTCCCATTTCCCAAACACACTCCTGCAACCTATAGCGCATAGCAATTGAAATCAAGGCAAGGCGAAGCTTAAACCTCCGAGGTCTCAAGCGAACATGGTTCAGCCAGACCCAGGAGGTTTTGTCATCCATGTAGGGCGAGATGTTATCTCGCCTCGGCTGGGCGACTTAACAAGTCGCCCCACATTCAGATCTTCAACTGCTTCCACTTGCCGCGCCGGTACAGGACGTACATTACGGCGGTGCGTCCGGCCCAGTCAATCGCGGTGCCTATCCATACACCTGCTAACCCCATCTGCAAGATGATCGCCAGCAAATAGACCATCGTGATGCGGAAGAACGCCACGCCCACCAACGAAACAAGCATGGGCGAGCGCGTGTCACCCGCGCCACGGAACGCCCCACCAAATACGTTCTGCATGGCCAGGAAGGGTTGCTCCAGGGCCGAAAGCTGGACGGCCATCGTCGCCAAACCCAAAATCTCCGGCGTCGCGCCAAACGACATGGCAATTTGGCCGCCAAAGAGCACCGAGCATAACCCGGTGACCCCCATCATGATCAGCGCCATGAACACGCTGCGCCGGGTGGCCATTTCCGCCACCTCTACGTGGCGCGCCCCCAGCGCCTGGCCCACGATCGCCGACACCGACACAGAAAGGCCAAAAGCCGGCATAAATGCCAGCGACTCAATCGTGTTGGCAATCTGGTTGGCTGCTACGACGTAGGTACCCAGGCTGGCGACGATGCCGGCGAACACCATGAAGCCCACACGCTGGATGAGTGTATCGACGATGCTCGGCCAGGCGATGCCGCAAATGCGACTCACATCTTTCCAACGCCAGACCAGCATATCGCGCAGGCCGATCTTCAGCTTGCTCATCCCCTTCAACATCACCACCAGCGCCATCAGCCCACCCAGGGCGCGCGCCAACGCCGTTGCGGTGCCGGCGCCAGCGATCTTGAGCGATGGGATCGGCCCAAAGCCAAAGATCAATACCACGGCCATGATGATGTTGAATACGTTCATCAAGAACGTGATGTACATAGGGGTGCGCGTGTCGCCCGTCGCGCGCATGATGCCGGTCATCACCTGTAAGGGGAAGGCAATGAACGAGGTGGACAAAACCAGTTGGATGTAGATCGTGCCCTGCGCAACTACGGCCGGGTCACTGATCATCAGGTGCATAAACCATTCGGCCAGCGGGATCAAGAGCAGCATCGCGCCGATGGAGAACACCACCGCGACGGCCACGGCCTGCCCGCCGACGCGCCGGGCCTCCTTGAGGTCATGTTCGCCAAATGCCCGCGCCACCAGCGCCATTGCGCCGATGGACAGCGCCTGATACAAACCGTTCGCCAGGTTAAAGTAAGTGCCGCTTAAGCCCACGGCGGCCAGCGCGGCCGGATCATTCAGGTGCCCTATCAGGAAAGTGTCGGAGATGAAAACCGCGGATACCAGCAGGTTTTCCATCACCGATGGGAGTGCCAATGAAATGATGGCCTTGTTCAGCGATTCCGCTTTGAGATCGCCAAGCGTATTGAGTGCAATTGATGAGTCTGCCAAAGATTCACTCTCTTCGTGGAGTCGTAGAAAAAGATTGCGCTATTGTACGTCTGACACTCACACTTATGCCAGATCACGCAGCGCCCTAAGAGCATGTGTCAAGAGACTGTCAAGTGTGTCATTGTCATTCCTAACACGAATCACGTCGCAGAAGGCCAGTTGTGCACATTGCCCGCCTGTGATGTAATTTCCCCTAAATGGAACAGCGACTTCTCAACAAAGTGGCAATCGTCACAGGCGCCGGGCAAGGCCTGGGCAAAGCGGTGGCGATGCGCCTGGCGAACGAAGGTGCCGACATCGTTGTTGCCGAATACAACGCCGCGACCGCCGAACAGGCAGCCGCAGAAATCCGTGCCCTGGGCCGCAAGGCACTGCCGCATGTGATCGATCTATCGGACGTGACGCAAATCCCGCCCCTGGTGGTGCACGCCGTCGATGAATTTGGCCGCATCGACATCCTTATCAACAATGCCGGACGATCACAAACCAAACCCATGCTAGACCTGAGCGCCGACGACTGGGATCACGTGATCGACACCAACCAGCGCGGCCTGTTCTTTTGCCTGCAAGCCGTGGCAAAGCAAATGATCGCCCAGGTGCCGGAAAAAATCCGTCAGGCAGATCGCGCACCGCATAGCTTTGGCAAGATCGTCAATTTTTCTTCCATTTCCGGGCGCGGCGGGCGGCCCTACGCCACTCATTATGCAGCCGCCAAGGCCGCGGTGATCAGCATCACTCGCTCGGCAGCGCTGGCACTGGCGCGTTACAACATCAACGTCAATGCCGTGGCACCCGGCGTCGCCCCAACCCAGATGTGGACGCAAATCGACCGCGAACGAGGGCAGATTTTTGGCACCAAACCTGGCGAAGCGTTCGCCAACTTTGTTGAAACCATCCCACTCAAGCGCCCCGCGATGCCCGAAGACGTGGCGGCGGCAGTGGCCTTCCTGTGCGCGCCCGACAGCGATTACATCACCGGCCAATGCTTGAACGTGGATGGCGGCATCGAAATGGACTAGTCTCAGAGAGATCAGAGATTGCTGAAACCACGGATGACACGGATTTCACGGATTAGATCGTTCGAGTGTTCCTTCATCCGTGTCATCTGTGAAATCCGTGGTTTCACATACTCAAAATCCCTAATCCTAAGGAGATTCAGATGAGCCCGTTGAAGATCGACACACATCAGCATTTCTGGAACGTGAACAAGGTGGAATATCGCTGGTTGACGCCCAAAGCGGGCGTGATCTATCGCACCTATCACCCGCGCGACCTGGAACCTTTGCTGAAGGCCGCCGGGATCGACAAAACGGTGCTGGTGCAATCGGCCAACAACACCGAAGACACCATCTCCATGTTGACACAGGCCGAAGATTACGATTGGATCGGCGCAGTGATCGGTTGGGTGCCATTGAATGACCCGGCAGAAACGCGCAAATTATTGCAGCGCTATCGCGGCCACCCCAAGTTCAAAGGCATGCGCCATCTGGTGCATAACGAGTCAGACCCCGACTGGATCCTCCAAGATTCGGTGATCGAAGGGCTCAAGGTGCTGGCCGAGTTCGACATGGTGTTTGATTTTGTCCCTGTTTACCCCACCCACTTGCAACACACGCCCTACCTGTGTGAGCATGTCCCGAACCTGACCATCGTCATCGACCACATGGCCAAACCACCTATTCGCCAGAAGCAGATGGGCGAGTGGGCCAGACAAATGCAAGACGCGGCGCGCTACCCAAACGTGATCGCAAAAGTCTCGGGGTTGAACACCTCCGCAGATTTTGAAACATGGATGCCGGCCGACCTGAAGCCCTATATCGACTTTGCGGTGGATACTTTCGGCGCCGACCGTTGCATGTTCGGCAGCGACTGGCCGGTGCTCACCCTGGCCGGCACCTACGCCCAGGTGTGGGATGCTACCCTGCAGGGACTGCAAGGCCGCACACAAAAAGAGATCGATGCCATCCTCGGCGGCACCGCCCAACGCGTATATAAAATTGATTGACGCTTCTATCGGTAGGGCGAGCGAACATCTCACCCTACCGGTAGAATAATCAACAGATTTTTGAGCTTGACGATATAGACAATGGAGCGCTGATGCGATATGATCGGTATACGTGGTGGGTTCGAGCAGCGTCAAGCGTCTCTCATATTGCTCTAATCTCTAGCTTGTAGATAGCGATTGGGGCAGAAGAGCATCCCTCATAGCATCACTTTCATCGCAAAAACTTCTGCTTACGTCGTTCTCTTTTACGTGGTTGCGCCCGATACACATAAGTGCTAAAGGCATGAATATCAAGTGAAGGGGGAAAGATTGTGCCGCATCTGCAAAATGAACAGACCGTTCGTCAGTTTGCCGACGCCTGTTTAACCGGCAAGTATCGTAAGTTTGGTGATTATCTCTCGGAAGACATAACGTGTCACATTCCCGGACATAACTCCATTAGCGGAACCTACAATGGCGTTCCCGCGTTCACCCAATTGTGTATGCGAACGCGATCTCAAATTCTGGCCTATCCACTCACGACGTCGCTCATTCACACTGTTTCGGGCCCCGCTTACGTAGCATCCACGTCGTTGAAAGAGACGGTAATCAATAACAAGGCCCTGACCTGGCAGGCAAAGACCCTGTTCTTCTTTCGCGACCAGTTCATTGCAGCGTGTTGGGCCTTCGTGGATGATCACGAGACCTTCGACGATTACTGGTCACAACCACTCCCCGCCTCTGCCGAAGCCATCCGTCATTCCAAACCGAACACGTTCCCCGGCCTGGCCGATTTCATTTACATTGCTGTGGATATTTAGCTCCGGCCAAAACCTGAGCGTGGCCTGGCATATTTACAACCGGGCCACCTTATAAATGCTCGCCCCAAGTAGAGACGCCATGTGCAGAGAGCGACACACGCGTCAATCTGCGCAGACTCCTGGGCACCTATTCGTTGACCGCGTCGGCCCGTTGCGCTTCAGCCAGGCTATCGTAGCGGAAGATGGAGGCTGGCGTGGAACCGTGAATCACTACCGGCGTGCCGATATCGGCCCACTGATAGAGGAAACTGCCCTCTTTGGGGCTCATGGCGATACAACCAAGCGACGCCGGCTTTCCCAGCGCTTTCTCCCACAGCAACTTGCCATCTGGCATAACCGGCAACGCATGAATGCCATTGTTCAGGTTGCCCGTGCCGAGCGTGTCATACAGCGTCAACCAGGTAGGAAGGCGCATATGCTCCTCCGGCATCACGACCTCGGCTTCCTTCCCTTTCACCTGGAAGATCCCGTTCAAGGTGCGCCACTTGGGAATACCGGATGAAATAGGTGTGATGAGCACGAGTTCTGTGCCATCGTAAGCCATCAACTGCTGTGAAGCGAGGTTCACCTCGATATGCTTCAGGTTATCGGGTTGAATGCTCACCGGCAACATGCTGCTTTGTGAAGGGATCAAGATTTGTTGGTCCGTCGTCCCGTCGTTTAGTTGCACGTCTGGGTTGGCAGCCATCAGCCGGACAGCGGGAATACCAAACACATCCGCCAACGACTCAAATGTGTCTGCCGCCTGCACCGGATAACGAAGTTGCCGGCGCGGCACCGCCAGCCACACCGATTGATCCCCGCGCAACATGGCCGCCCGGACCACAGCCGCCGATTCCTCGCGGCGCAGTTCCGCGTTCGGCCCCAGTTCCAACACCACTTCCGTCAGGAACTTACCGATGGCCTCCACGTTCAGGTGTGCCACCAACCCGCGCATTTCCACCGTCGTCTTCATCCAGCTCATCCGCTCACGCGACGCCACCACGCGCGACATCAAATGGTTGTTAAACCACAGATTCAGCGTAAAGGGGCGCGTAAGCCATTCATTGATCTGATCGACAGCGGGATTAGAGTCAGAGATGACAGGATAAACCTGGCGACTGCGGGATGAACTTGTTTGCTCTCGGATCATATCGCTCTGTAAATCGGTTAAATGTTCCTGGAAAGCAGTCAACTCGTTCCGGGTTTGCTTTCAACAAGTAAGGATACATAAACCTGCGTTCATTTTCTGGTCGTCTGGCCTACAGTTGGCATACGCCTTGCCCATGCAACGCGCGGCCGGCGCAGGTACACTACTGCACCGTCCCTCCGTGACAAGGCCCAGCTTAACCAGCATGTATCGGATTCTCAGGATGATCATGGTGAGCCTGTCGAACCATGATCCTTCAGCAAGCTCAAGATGCGTCCATCGACACACTAAGGCGCGGGGTTCTCGGCCGTGGTGCTCTCAGCCTCGATGAGGTTGTCATAGGTCAAGGTGCTGGAAGGCGTCGTACCGGAAACTAGCACAGGGGTGCCTACCTGCACCCAGTGATACAGCTTGTCGCTGTCCTCGATGCCCATGACAATGCATCCAAACGACACGGGGTGCCCCAGGTAACCAGCCCACAGCCGCCCACCGCCCCCCAAAATGGGCAAGGCGTGAATGCCGTTGGTCAGGCTGTTGCCAGGGTCGCCGATGTCGTAGATGCTCAGCCAGTTGGGCATCTGGATGTGCGCCAGCTTGTTATAGGCACTGTCCACTTTCTCTTGCACCTGGAACACGCCTATCAGTGTGCGCCACTTGGGGATGCCCGACGAAATAGAGGTCGAAAGGACCAGCGTCGGCCCATCGTAAGCGCTCAAGTGTTGGGTGGTCAGGTCCACCTCTATGCGCTGCTGGTTGGTCGGGCTGATCGGCACCGGCAACATCACGCTTTGCGCCGGGATGGTGATCGCTTGCCCGGTGACAAACCCACCCTCTTGCCAGATATTGGGATTGGCATCCAGGATGTGTGACACGGGGATGCCATACTCATCCCCCACGCTCTCGAAGGTGTCGCTACTTTTGACGATGTGAACCAATTCGCGGCGCGGCACCACAAACCACACTTCCTGGGAGCCGCTCTCAAGCGCGGCCTGGACCATGCCCGCGGCTTCTTCCGCGCGCATGCCCGCATCTGGCCCCAGCTCCGTGTTCACCTGCGCCAGGGTGGCCTGAATCCCCGCCGGATTCAGATGAGCCACAAACGAGCCGCCATCGGCGCTGCGGACAACCTGCACCCAGGCCGTCCGTTCAGCCGGTGCGACGGTGCGCGTATAAAACGCGTTGTGCCACCACATGCGCAACGCCAGCGGACGACCCAACCAGTCGTTAAGCTGATTCACGGCGGCGCTGGTGTCGCTCAGAACCGGTGTCACCGGCTTCAGCACCACCGTCACGGGTTGTTCCTTCAGCGCCGCGGCATACAGCCCCTGCAACGTAGCGTCCAGGTCCACTGCCTGCCCCGGTGTGCCGGGCAGCATGCTCGCTACGCCGGCGGAAATCACGATTCCCGCATCCTGCGGTGCAACCGCCACCTGGCCGGCTTGCCCGGTGAGGTATCGGCGTGCCGCCGCAGCATCATAGCTGAAGGTAATTGGGATGGGTTGGCGCGCCTGCCACGCCTGGTAGCGCTGGTCGAGGCTGCCTGTGCGACCGATGCGATAGGCCTGGGCCGCCGCTTCGGCGGCATCGACGGAGAGGCCGACCTCGCGCCAGGGCACAAACCACTTCATGTTGCCTGCATCGAACGTCACCAATGAGCGATCGTAATTTTGTTGCAAGGCTGCCACCGCCTGCGCTTCGGTCTGGCCCCCGACGTCAAACCCTTCGATCATCACATCCGGATAAATCCGCCCGGCATAGCTTTGCTCAAAAGCCACGACCGCGCCAACGATGGCCAGGACGCACACGCCCAATACGACACCCAGGCCAATGAGCCACCCGCGCACACGATTAGGCCGTCGAACGGTCGTAGTCGAATCAGGATTGAACTCAACTGCGCTCATATTCCTCACCCCAGCGGCAACGCTTCTGAGGTTGGATTATATGATGATGCGCGCCTTTAAGTTGACACGCTTGCGCCACTCGTTATAATCATCGTTACCTTAAAAATGGAATAACGTTGAGGTGACCCGAAGCCTTCCTGCGAAGGCTGTAGCCCGGATGCCAGGGCATCAAGGTGGAAGCTGGTGACGCTCGTGCGGAGTCCAGCACTGTGCCGCAACTGTGATTGTGAGCGAGTCTATACGTTCGCTTGCATAAGTCAGGACGCCTACCTCAACATATTCGTTCGCACCTTCTCGAAGCAAGGAGGGAGAACCATGGTTCGTGCGCCCTGATTGGTTCAGGCCAGACGCAATGAATCGTTTCTACCCGATCTTCCTTGAGAAGACCGGGTTTTTGTTTTTTCGGCTTCGAACACGTAGATACAAAATGTATACAGGAGTATCGTGAAAATGAAGATCGTTTCCACTCACATCAAGCCGGCAGTGGCCGCGCTGGCTGTGATCTGCTCGGTCATCGCACCTGTCACAGTGGCCCAGGCCGATATCGTGACGGATGCCGGCGCAAGCGCCGCGCAGTGGCTGGTCAAACAGCAAATGGCCGATGGCGGCTTTGGCAGCGGCTATTCGAAGGGCAGCGATATCAGCGCCACGTCTGATGCCGTCATCGCCATCGCTGCGGCAGACATCTCGCTCAGCAGCGTGACAAACGCAGCCGGCCTGACGCCGCTGGATTACCTGAAGTCTCAGGTGGCCTCGGCGTCCCTCACCGCCGGCCAGTATGCCAAAATTGCGCTGGCCGTGAAGGCGGCCGGTCTCGACCCGGCGCAGTTCGGCGGCAAAAACCTGCAAGCTTTGATCACACAGGGCTATGACGAGCAATCCGGCATCTATGGCGATACGCTCTATGCCGACGCGTCCGCCATCCTGGCGCTGGCCTCCACTGGCGCGAGCGTCCCATCTGCTGCAATCACCGCGCTGGAAGCGAAGCAATCCGCCAGCGGCGGTTGGGCGTTCATGGGTTCCGGCACTCCCGACGTAGATACCACCGCGCTAGCTGTGCAGGCGCTCATCGCGGCCGGCCAACCCGCCAAGAGCGGCGCCGCCGGCAAGGGGCTGGGCTATCTGCACAGCCTGCAAAATAGCGACGGCGGGTTCCCCTACCAGTCGCCCTCCGATTATGGCACCGACTCAAACGCGAACTCCACCGGCCTGGCCGCGCAAGCCATCATCGCCAGCGGCGATCAACCCGAATCCTGGGCGGCGCCCAATGGCAACCCGCTGAGCGCGCTCGTGAATTTGCAGCAGCCCAGCGGCGCGATTGCCTATCAATCCGCCGGCGCCAGCGACAACATGTTGGCGACAGTAGGGGCGACCCAGGCGCTCTATCGCGTCACGTTTAGCGCCAAATGATGATTCGTGAGGGGGCCTCGTGTGAGGTCCCCTCACACTGAACTCGCGATGAAATCTCGTTATCTTGTTGCGGTTATAGCGTTGGTTGGGGCATTCGCAATCGCCCTGGCGGCGCTCGTCGTGCGCGCCAATGCACAGGCAGGCATGAATCATGCCGCCCTGATCGTGCAGATGAAAGACGGCAGCATCGCCACTAGCTGCGTGGCCTTTAAGGAAGCTGAAATAACAGGTTACGATTTGCTGCGGCGCGCAGAGATACCCGTCGTCGCCGACGTGAGCAACGGCGTTTCAATCTGCAAAATCGGCTCAACCTCGGGCTGCGATTTTCCGGCCCAGAAATGCTTCTGCGAATGCCAGGACCTGAATAGCACGTGCATCTACTGGATGTACTACTACCAGGATAAAGGGCAGTGGAAATATGCCACGCTTGGCGCCGGCGCGCAAAAAGTGCGCAATGGCGATGTGAATGGCTGGGTGTATGGCGCGGGCACTGCGTCGGGTGGCATTCTCCCGCCGGCTATCTCCTATGAGCAAATCTGTGACGTGGCCGCGCCCCCGCCGCCCACCGTGCCGGGCGAAGCAATCAGCACAACGGTCACCAGCACACTGACGCCAACAACCGAGGCACTTGTTGTTGCGGCCACCGACACAGCACAGGTGACCAGCACGGCCCCCGTCACCGGCACCAGCACGCTGACGGCCACGACCGCTGCACAAATTGCGACAGCACTGCCCTCGCCAAGCAGCACGGCCATGCTCACGCCCACGGCAACGCTCACCACTGCGCCAAGTGCAACGTTTACACCGCCACCGGCAACAAGCGTGCCAACCTCAACGCCCATGCCCGTTGCATCGGCCGAACAACCTGCATCGAACATCTTGGGCTACGTGGTATTTGGCGTAATTGCCGTCGGGCTCGTCGCTTTTCTCATCGTCACACGCCGCAACTCCGGCAAGGCTAACGGATGACCACCAACGACATGCAACACGCCGGGCCGGCTGGCTCTGTATTCCCGCCCGCGCTCACGCAGGCATCAGAGGCACACGCCCCACACTTGCTGTGGCATAGCACGCTCCAGCGCGTCTTGAGCGTCAGCATTTACACGCTGGCGTCGCTCATCGGCATCACAGCTTTCACCTATCCTTTCTTCACGCTCACCCAGCAGGCGGCGACGCAGCAAATGGCGCATGGGGCGGATTCCCCGCTCATCCTGGCGCTTTTGATCGGGCTGTGCCTGGCGGCGCTCGCCGTAGAAGCCCAGGGCCAGACGATGAGCGCCAAGCTCATCGCACTCCTGGGGATCATGGTTGCCATCAATAGCGCCTTGCGCTTTGCAGAAGCCGTGGTGCGCGGGCCAGGCGGGTTTAGCCCGGTCTTCATGCTCATCATCGTGTGCGGTTACGTGTTTGGCCCACGCTTCGGGTTCCTGATGGGCATCCTCTCTTTGCTGGTCTCGGGCATCATCACCGGCGGCGTAGGGCCGTGGATGCCCTACCAGATGTTCACCGCCGGTTGGATGGGCATGAGCGGCGGCTGGATCGGCCAGTTGCGCGATTGGCTGGCTGCGCGCACGCACGCCGGCACAGCAGAACCGCCCAACCGCACCACGAAGCTCGAAGTGGTCATCCTGTGCGTCTTCGGCGCGGTCTGGGGATTTGTCTATGGTGCCATCATGAATCTGTGGTTCTGGCCATTCCAGGCCGGCGACCCCGCTCAAAGCTGGCAGGCCGGGCTGAGCGCCTGGCAAGGGGTGCAACGGTACCTGGCCTTCTACCTGGCGACCTCTTTCGTGTGGGACGCCTTTGCCGCCCTGGGGAATATCCTGCTGCTGGCGTTGTTTGGGCTCCCCACCATTCAGGCTCTGCGGCGATTTAAGGATCGCTTCCTGTTCACCATCGACATGCGCCACCTGGCGACCGAACATATCTAACAACCTTTCACGCTCATCATGCACCTGCGCACCTGGCTGGTTTGGATCGCTACGCTCGTGGTGGTCATCCTCTCCACACACAACCCGTTCTACCTCATCCTCATCTTGCTGATCAACCAGGTGGTCAGCGCGCGCCTGGCAGAGATGAACGGCACCGCCCGGCCCACCTGGTGGTGGCGGTTTGGGCTGTTCGTCATCCCCATTTCCGCCGCCTTCAACGCCGTGAGCGTCCACTTTGGCGACACGGTGCTTTTCACAATCCCATGGAACTTGCCGCTCGTGAGTGGAACCGTCACGCTGGAAGCAATGACCTATGGCGCATTGAACGGCCTGCTCATCACCGTGGTGATCTCGGTATTCAGCATTTTCAACCTGGCGATCCCGGCCTACCAGTTGGTGCGCAGCACGCCGCGCGCGTTTCAGTCCATGGGCGTTACGGTGGGCATCGCGCTCACCTTCATTCCGCAGACGCTGCGCCGATTTAAAGAAGTGCGAGAAGCACAGGCCGTGCGCGGGCATCATCTGCGCCATATGCGCGATTGGCTGCCCCTGTGGTTGCCGCTCTTGATCGGCGGGCTGGAACAATCCACCCAACTTTCCGAGGCAATGGTGGCACGCGGGTTTGGCGCTACCCAAGAGCGCACCACCACACTCCGCACGCGCGCGTTCTTTGTGCTGGGGCTGGCGCTGGTCCTGAGCGGGTGGATCTGGCGCTTCGCGCTTAGCAGCGGCGTTATCCCTGGGACGGTGGTGATGATCGCCGGAGCCGGCCTGGTGCTGGCGGGGCTGTGGTCCAGCGGGCGCAGTGTGCCGCATACGGTGTTCCGCCCACAGCCTTTCACCCTGCGCGACAAACTGTGCATCATTGTCAGCGTGCTAGTAGCCGTCCTGCTGTTGGTGCCTGTACCGTTCCTTGCACAGCAATCACTGGTCTATTACCCTTATCCCATGGTCACACTCCCAGCATTCGATCCGCTGATTGGGATATTGATCCTGGGCTGGCTATCGCCGCTGCTGGTGATCAGCCAACCCCAGGGGAATGTGGCGGAAGGATCAACTTCGGATCAGCCCTGATAGAGGTCCGCCCGTGTGAGCGGCACCTGGCTGCGCCCGTGGTCCATCTTCGCCAGCAACGTCTGGTCCACGTTGGTACGGCCTGCCTCAAAGCCATATACCGAGCCCGTCATGTAGAGCTTCCAGGTGCGATAGACCGACTCATTAGCCAGCCGCACAGCCTCATCGTGATGCGCTTGCAGGCGCGTCACCCACTGGCGCAACGTCAACGCGTAGTGTTCGCGCAAGTTTTCCACGTCGCGCACCTCAAAGCCGGCTGCCTCGGCACACAGGTTCACGTCGCTCACCGGCTCCAACTCACCGTCGGGGAAGATGTAAGCCTGGGAAAACTGGCCCGACCCAAGCACATAGCGATTGGCGAAACGTTCCCACAGCTTCTCGTGACCTGACTGGACAGCCTGCGGATGCACGGCGATGCCGTGATTCAGGAACAACCCGCCCGGCTTGAGTAAGCGATAGGCATGCGCAAAGTATTCGGGCAGATGGTCGCGCCCCACGTGCTCGAACATGCCCACGCTCACCAGTTTGTCAAATTGGGCATCTTCCAGGTCGCGATAATCCAGCAGTCGCACGCTCACGCGGTCGGCCAGGTTCGCCGCGCCGATGCGCTGATTTGCCAACTCGGCCTGCCGTGCGCTGAGCGTGACGCCCAGTGCGTGCACGCCATAGTGCTCCGCCGCATACATCACCAGCCCACCCCAGCCGCAGCCGATGTCCAGCAGGCGCTCGCCCGGCGCCAGGCGCAGCTTGTGGCAGATGAGGTCCAGCTTCTGCTCCTGCGCGGTGTCGATGTCCTCCTGGCCGGTTTTGAAGTAGGCACACGAATAGACCATGCACTTATCAAGCCACAAGGCATAGAAGTCGTTGCCCACGTCGTAGTGATATTGCACGGCGGCCTTATCGCGTTCTTTGGAATGCCGGGCACCCGAAAGGTGCATCGGGCCGCGCGTAATCGGTAGTTGCGCGACATCGGTGGGCAACGCGCTGCGCAAGCGCCATAAATACCACAAGTCTCGGGGCGACCAGGGGTGATCGCCAAACGTTTCGAAGAGCTTGAAGGCGTTCACCATATCGCCTTCGATATCAAAGTCGCCTCGGATGAAACTCTCGGCCATCGATATTTCCACCGGCAGGCTGAACAATCGACGGGCCGCGCCTGGTGAATTGAGTACCAGCGTAAACCTGGCACCGGTGGCATCTTCATCCAACGTGGAACCATCCCACAATCGGATACTGAAATCGCGTGGGGTCGGGAAAAGATAATTCAAAAACGCACCCACATCGCCGTGGACAGAATCGGCATTTGTCACTGCCGCTGCTGTTCGAGTCATCGCGATACCTCCTAATTGAGCGGGCACAATGAAGTCGAACACGAAGTAGTGAGGTTAGTGTAACACGACAAAAGCGGATTTGGGCATCCACGAATCTTCGCGAATGAACACATCAGAGCCTGTTTCAAAAGGTCGTCTGCTCGGGTCCAACGGCGTTGTCATTCCGAGTGCGCCGCGCGACGAAAATCGAGGCGGGCTGCAATGGCGCATGAGGAATCTGAGCGGTCATCGGCCCACGTGTTGGACAGAACCACGCTTCCACAGCGATGTCTCTCGCGGAGCACAGCCAGGATTCCTCGCCGCGCTGCTCATGACATGTGATTCATTGCACAGAGAGACATGGCTTGATCTGTCATTCCAACGAGCGCAGCGAGGAGGAATCTTGGTTGTGTAAGGTGCCTGCTTGGGACAACGCTCAGATTCCTCACGCGCTATGAACCCCTTGCATGACTTCATTCGTTGGCGCGCGCTTCGGAATGACGGGGCTACGGGTCACGGCGTACCTCTTCTGCCCCAACGCTCTCTCTCGGAATGACGTTGCATCGAGTGATGTGCACATGGAGGCATCCTGAACTTGCCGAAGGATCATGGTTCGACAGGCTCACCATGATCGTCTCGGGATCATCCCGTCGGCTGATTCATTGGCACACGAGGGATTCCCTCACTTCGTTGGGCTATCGTTCTGATCCCAGCGCAAAACGATAGCCCTCATCAAATCGTCAATCCAAAATCGAAAATCACCACGGCAGATGGTCCAGGTCCACATTGCCGCCGGAGAAGATGATCCCGACGCGCTTACCCGGCAGGTCCAACGCGTGGCTGAGCAGCGCCGCCAGCGGCAGCACGCCCGATGGCTCCACCACGATTTTCATGCGCTCCCACACCAGCCTGGTGGTGCTGATGATGGCGTCTTCGCTCACGCGCACGATTTGCGACACGTCGCGCCGGATGATGGGGAACGTCTTATCACCCAGCGACGTGCGCAGGCCGTCGGCCACCGTGTCGGGATGTTCGGCGGGGATGATGTGCCCGGCCTGCATCGAGCGCCAGGCGTCGTCGGCGCGTCCCGGCTCAGCGGCGATCACCCGCGCCGCCGGTAGAAGCCCCTTCACGGCCAGGGCCGTGCCGCTCAATAGCCCGCCGCCGCCCACCGGGGCCATCACCACGTCCAGGTCCGGCACCTCTTCGCACAGTTCCAACGCGCAGGTGCCCTGCCCCGCAATCACCCGGTAATCGTTGTACGGTGGGATGAACGTCGCGCCCGTTTGGGTCACCACCTGCGCCAGCCGGTCTTCGCGCGCCTGCAAGGTGGGCGCGCAGGGGAAGATTTCCGCGCCATAGCCTTCCACCGCCGCGCGTTTCACGGCGGGTGCATTTTCGGGCATCACTACGTAGGCTCTGATCCCGCGCCAGCGCGCCGCCAGCGCCAGAGCCGCCGCATGGTTGCCCGACGAATGAGTTGCCACGCCGCGTGCAGCCTCTTCAGCGCCGAGCGAAAAGACGGCGTTCGTCGCGCCACGAATCTTGAACGCGCCCACCTTCTGCAAGTTCTCACACTTGAAGAACAATTCCGCCCCGCATAGCGTGTCGAACGTGCTGGATGTCAGCACCGGGGTGTGATGAATATACGGTTTGATGCGTTGCGCAGCGACGCGAATATCGGATAGGGTTGGTTCTGTCAACATCGTGAGCCAATGTTAGCGCTTACCAAGCCTGCGCGCCGTGTCGATCATGGCATGGATATTCTCTTCTGGCGTCTCGCCGCCCACCTGGTCGCCAGTGCCCACGATCAAGCGCGGCGAACCTTCGAACGCCTGCATGATCTCGGTCACCTCGCGCGCCACGTCCGCCGGCGTGCCGCGAATGAGCGTATCCACCGTGTGGACGTTGCCGTTGAACGTGGTGTGATCGGCCAGCGCCTGGCGCACGGCATGCAGGTCCGTCACGTCGCCGCCCGGTGGGCGCTCGAACGGGCAAATGCAATCCAGCCCCAGCCCGGCCAGTTCATTCAAAATCCCCACACACTTGCCGTGGAAATGATGATGGATCAACCCGCCGCATTCGTGCGTCGCGCGGATTGCCGCTTCCAGCAGCGGCTTTTCCCACTTGCGCCAGATGCGCGGGCTGAGCAGCGACAAGGTGGACCATGACGAGGCAATGAAGATCGACCTTGCGCTGGTGTGCGCAAAGGCCGCCCGAATCGTGCCCACCACGTTCTCGATGTGACGTTGCTGCAAGTCGCGCAGTTCATCTTCGTGCTCCATCAGATCGACGATCACCTGCTCCAGGCCGCCCTCGCGTTGGCCGCCCGCGAAGTCGATGAACGGGGAGCCTGCAAATACCTCCAACAGGTAATCTTCACCCACCGCATCCAATGCCTGCTGGACGGGCCGCCAGTCCAGTTCGTCCGGCGGGACCAGCGCGGCACGCGCATACAGCGGCCAGTCGGCGGCGAAGTCCTTCACGTAACGCTCCACCAACCACGATGGCTCCTGGGCGTCCATCACCGTGCGCGAGGTAAGCCGCCGGCAGGCCTGCTCGATGGTGTGGGTCACTTCGTAGCGCCCCTCATCGATGCGGCGGGTGACACTCGCGTGCTGGCTGCCCCAATCCTTTGGCGCGCCGGGCGCGACGATGCCCCATCCCTCACACTGGTAATGCTTGAACGTGATCTGCAGGGCTTGCCAATGCGGCACCTCCATCTCAAACTGGGCCATGGGGATGCCCATCAATTTGGCCGGCACGTAATACCAGAATTCCGGCGCAACCGGCACGACATCCGAGAAACGGCCCTGGTAGGCCGCCAACATTCGCTCACGCCCGCTGCACGGCATGTTCACCCGCCTGTAATGGATACGCGCCATAGCGACGCAGTGCTGTGATCATCGCGCGCACGTTGTCTGCTTTGCAATACGACGTGACGCTGTTCGAGCTGGATAGGATGTAGCCGCCACCCGACCCGGCAATGGAGATGGCTTCCTGCACCAAACGGTCGATCTCGCGCGGGTTGCCCCGGCTGAGCCGGTCCACGCTGATATTGCCCACCAGGCAGACCTGGCTGCCGACGCTACGCTTCAGTTCGGCCAGGTCCATCGCGTCAGGCTCCAGTGGGTGCAATGCCGACATTCCCAGTGATAGCAAATCCTTCATAATCGGCATCAGGTTGCCGTCGGAATGGAATATCCACGGCAATGTGCAATGTTGCACCACCTTGCGATAGCGCGGCAGGAATAGCTCGTGAAACATGCGCGGCGAAACGTAGGGAGCCGTCTTATAGGCGATGTCGTCCGCGAACCAGATGAAGTCGAACCCGGCCTCGCACAGATGCACGATGGCGCGCGCATACCAGTCGGTATACAGATCAAACACGTCCACGACGAGGTCCGGCTGTTCATACACGGCAATGGCGAAATTCTCCAACCCCATCCCCAGGATCAGCGGGTCTGAGCCGATGTTGAGGAAGGCGTACAGCGCCAGGCCGGTATCGCGGTTGGCCTGCACAAAGGCGCGATAGGGCGCATAGATCGCCGGGTCATCGGGGTCGGGCAGATGGATGCGCTGCATGTCTGCGCGCGTGGTGATGCCACCCTGGCGGATCATCGTGCGCCCATCGATGTCTTGCTTGATGCCCTCGTGTTGCAAGAAGCAATACATGCCAAACCCATCCAGCCCGATCGTCTGCGCCAGTTGAGCCGGCGTATAGAACGGGCTTTCGAAGAGCGGCCCGGTCAACACAGCCGCGTCAGTCTGGTTGATTTCGTCGTTGCTGCCACCCTGCCAGGGCGGCATATTTAATAGCTCCAGCGCAATCTGCTCTGCAATCACCGGCTCCAGGAACGGCACCCGGTCGGGCTGCTGGCGCTTCAGCGCCGTAAGCACGCGCTCGCGTGATTCGTTGTTTGCCACGTCTGTGTTGCTCCTTTGATATGTTCTATACCAACAAGCGACAAAAGGCCACCGGCCAACTTTGAACGAGGGACACTTACAATCACCGCCTACAACAGACGTTGCCCCTGCTGCAAGTTCACCCGCCACGCCGTGCTGCCACCCTCGCCAATCGTCACGCTCACGCGCAACACGCGATATTGCGACACTTCAATCACCGCGTTCTCACCTGCACAGGGGGCCATGTTCTCCGGCAAGTAGAAGTAGTGCTGCTGGTGCGAACCGGCCGGGCCGCTACAACGACCTTCCAACGCATCCGCCTGGATGCGCAACTGATCCAGCCCGATTGCGCCGGTGACGTGCCGGTCACTGCCGATCCACATGGGCGTCTGCGCCAGGGGGTGAATGAACAGCACCTTGCACGAACAGGGCGGCAAGGAAAGAGCGAGCGATTCACTCAGCTCGAAGGGGGCCTGATTCCAGAAGTCAAAACATATGCAGGCTGATGCGGCTTCACCGGCACGGCGTTGCAGGTCGTTCAGGTCCAGCGCCAGCGTAAGCGGCTGTTCGTCCCAATTGAACACACCGGCTACCAGATAAGGCTGCCCGGCCACTTGCGCGTTCAATAGCCACAGGCGTGGCGGGTCGTGTTCCAGGAGGTCCAGCGGCTCCGCACAGGGGCCATAGACGGGCAGCGCGCGTGTGAAAATCTCCCAGCGCTCCGGCGAGACATTTTCAACCACACCACCGGTGAGCCATGAGAAGCCGGTCAACCCGCCGAAGCTCGTCCACAGCCGCACGCGATCCAGCGAGGCCAGCATTCCCTGCACCCCTTGCTGCACCCAGGTGAACGCATGCAACTGCGGGTCAAAGAACTCATGATCGAGCTGGAACCAGCGCCCGTGATAGTAATAACGCGCACATGCCTGGCGCGCGAGAGCCACCTCGGTGCCGCCGCGCCAATCACACGCGTGCCGAAAGCCGTCGGCAATGCCCAGCACCGGCCCCGGCGAAACCATGCACGCCTCAATGAACACTTCCGGCCCTACTCGCTCACGCACAGCCTGGAAACGGCTACGGATGCCCTGCTGCACAGTATGCGTGTCGTCAACAGATTCGTAGTCGTCACTGTTGAAATCGAACATCAGGTAGTCGTAGCCCCAGCGCCGCACGGCCATCTCAAACACGTCGGCCGCTAGCTGGTCATAGGCCGCCCCGCCGCTGCGGATGTTCAAGAAAGGCCGGCAGACCAGCGCCGGGCGATAGCCGCGCCGCTTCAAGTCGCGCACGTGCGCCTCGATGCCGTGCGGGAAGTCCTGGCGGCTGTCATATACGTCGGGCGTGAAGCCGGATTCATAGATGTGCTGCACCAGCCCTTCGCACGCGGGCGCGACGTCCAGGTTCGTCCATTCGCTGCGCCGGCCCACCATGCCGGGTGGCCCGGAACTGAGCCCGGCGAACTGGGTTTTGAATGTGTCCAGGCCATACGGTTGCAGATACTCATCCACCACCCGACGCATCGAATCGATGCGCGCCTCGTTGAGCGGGTGATGCTCCGGGTGTTCGCCGGCCGGGTCGCCACCATAGGCGGAGAAGACACCTGCATACGGCGGGAAGCGCAACTGCAAATTCAGATAGCGTTGCACGAATTCGGCATAGGCGGTTAGCCCCTTGTGTAACCCGGCTGCGCTGCACAACAACATGCGCTGCATCTGAAATGTGCCCTTGGGTTGAATACGCAAGGGGCGCTGCTGTGGCAGGTCCGTCCACAGCCAGCCGTTCAACATCAGGCCCAGCGCATCCACCGCGCGCCACGCGGCGATGCCGGCACAGGTATTGGCAGCTTCGCCAATTCCCGCAATCAACGCGGGGCCGGCGGATGCGCTCAGGCCGGTGCTCCAATAGACCTCCTGCGCGGTCCCTTGCGGCAACGGCATGCGCCATTCGCGTTGCGGCGTGTCCATCCACAGGCCGTTATTCAACATCATGGCCTTTGACGCAGGCAGGCCGGGCTCGATCCCTGCCCCCAGGCTGGGGTCCACCACCAGCGGCACCAGGCGTTGCACCAACAGATCGGCCGCGCCGGTGTTCGTTGCGCGCATCTCCAGCGCAATCACAGGCTGCTCAGTGTACACGCTGACGCACCAGTCGATCTGTACGTCGTCATCAGCCGTGAAGGTGACATGCAGGCCGCTATAGAGCCCGCACGCGTCACGGCCTTGCACAGGGTGAACCTCACGTGTGTGCCAGGCGTCGCTTCGTGAGAGTGGTTCGCCTGCAAGTTGCAGGCCGACGCGTCCCCCAGTGATGTGCAGTGCCGGCGCACCACCGAGCGCGGGGGCATGCACTTCCAGTAGACCATTGGCGAGCGTGATTTCAGGCGTGCGAGAGGATGTCATGAATATTGCACCTTATATAGAAGCTGAGGAGCCAGCTACGAGGTTATTCGTCCGGGCGGGCTGCGGGCACCGCTTCTGGCATGTTGAAAGGCTTGAGTGGTTCAGGCACCATCACCTGCGCAGCAGGCCAGATGTCGGTCACCATCTGCGCAAAAGAGGGTAAGTGAATGTGCTGTATTGGCGGCCACGTCCGATGGGGCAGCCCGTAATAGGGCCGCAAGGGTGCGTCTAGCGGGCGGAACAGGTTATCCCAATGTAGGGGCAGCACCAGATGCGGCTGGACGCGCTGTAACACCTGCTCGTAATAAGCCCGTGGCCGTGCAGCGCTGATGAACAGCACCTCAGCCGGCACGGCATCTTGCCAGCGTTCACCCGGGTCGGTGAGGATGCGCATGCCCGCAACGTGGATGAGAAAGCTAAAGTCCACGTCCATGCGATAGTCTCGGGCGCGGACAGGAGCATGTAGATGAGCCGGCAAATCGCCGGCAGTAAACCCAGGCGCGCGGCCATGTTGCGCCGTGTGCACTTCCACATGGAAGGGCCCCAGGGCCAGCCGGTCGCCCGCGTTCAACTCGCGGACTTGCGCCCCCGGCAACCCTGCCGCCAGGAGCAAGCGGCATCCGTTACGCGACGCAGCCACGCGCGCATTGCTGCGCATGGCAATCTCGGGCACGTCCATGAGGTGATCAAAGTGCGCATGCGTGATCAGAATGTCGTCCACGTGTCCAAAATGCTGCGCCAACAGTTCGTGCGCAGGAGACACCCGCCCAACCCACAAACGCCGAAATGGAATGCGCGTCAGGTAGGGATCCACCAAAAGGACGTGCCCATCAAAGCCAAACTCCAATCCTGCGACACCAAGCCATCGCACCATCAATGCCGGACGTGTCATGCTATTCAAGCCTTGAGGTTCTCCGGCGGCCACATGCGCTCGACAGGGCGACCCGCCTTGAAGCGAAAATCACAGCACTCAGCGCCGCCGGCCAGGGTAGTCGTGCGGGTCATGCCTGTGCCCAACGCTTTGCTGACCGGATAGTCGAGCAGACAAATGTAGGGCGCCAGGTCATCAGCGCCTTCGGCGTGGTAGAGCTTACAGATGGCACACTCGGTATAATCGATACCATAGTCAAAATCAGTGCCGTCGCCATCCACAACCTGATAGACCCAATCCCCGGCATATTCACGTTCTTGTGAACGGATGGCGTGCTGCTTCAACTGCCCCACCGAGAGCCGATTGAAGCGGTTTTTGCCCGACAGCCGCACGAGCACGCGCGGCGAATTGCACAACGCCGTCTCCGTCATGAGATAGCAAACCTCCCCAGCTTCTTCCACCGGTTTGCCATAGCTCTGCAACACCCGATAGAGTGCCAGGAATTGGGCCGACTGAATCAGTGTATCGGTCAAGGGGTTCGTATCGCCGCCGATGTATGGCAGGCGGAACAACATGGACTCGAATTCCTGGCGGGTTTGCTGGATGATGCTCTCGGCTTGCGTGGGGCCGTAGCGAGAAATGAGCACCTGTTGGGCGTTCTTCATGGCCTGATAGAACTCACGCATAAGCTGCTGCTTGCGCACAAGGTAGTACGTGTTACTCATGAGCGACTCCTTGCCGCCGGTGTACACATCAGGCAAACACCGGCGCCTCACGCGCTGGCTAGCTGAAGGCAGCCTGGGTCAGCGCAGCTACTTTTGCTTAGTTTAGCCCCAATTGTTGATCCGGCCAAATGCTCAGCCCGCGCCGGTGGAAGACTTCGCGGCAGGCCGCTCAAAGATCGGCTCCAGCAGGCTCAGGAATGTGGAGATGACAATTGCACCAAAACCCGCAATCAGCACGCCGGCCTCGCCGGAAATGTAGGGGCTGCTGGGCACTGCCAGCGCCCAAACCAGGTACGCAATGGTGGCGGCAAACATTTTCCACCACGGCCATTCCTTAACACGCGGCAGGGGTGCCAGGCCGCTGGAGGAACGCTTACTGGCATACACGAGTAACAGTAAGAGCGGGGTGATCACGGCAAAGCCCCAATACGTGACGCGCGTATCAAACGCAGGAATTGCCGAACGAACGACGGGCGTGGCAGATAACGCTGCGACATAAAGCGTCACTACTTCCGTGGGAATATATTTCACCAGTGAATCAACCGCGCTGGTGACGGTGTTGTCTTGCAATGCGATTTCGGTTGCGGCACGCGCAGTGGCGGGTGGCACCGGCATTGAAAGGTCCTTGGCAACTGGGCTCTGAATCACAGCCTGGCGTCGAAAATCGTTACACCGGCGCAACTCATCATTCGTCATTGAGTTGATGCTCATGTCACATTCCTCCTGCATGCCATGTAAAACGCTATTCTATATATCTTGTTATACCGCAACTCCTATCATTTTGTAAATAATAAAAGCCCCGTGACAACCTTTCACACAATAGTTGTCACAGGGCTTTCAATGCGTATCAGAAACTAAACGCTACGCATTAATCAGTTTAGCATTCAGCTTTATTTCCACGCTTGCCAGCGCCTTGGAGACGGGGCAGCCCGCCTTTGCAGCCAGGGCTTTTTCGTCAAATAGCTTCTCATCGCAACCGGGCACTTCGGCCTCACAGTTTAGTTCAATCAAGCTAATCGTAGGGCCATCGGTCAGGTGCACCGTCGCGGTGGTGTGAATGCGCTTGGGCGGAAAGCCAGCCTGGGTAAGCACCGCCGAAAGGAACATCGAATAACATCCCGCATGTGCCGCACCAATCAGTTCTTCAGGGTTGGTGCCTTCACCCGATTCGAAACGTGACGCAAACGTGTATGGGCCCTCATATCCATGCTTGCCCAGCTTCATCGTCCCCTTCCCCTCGCGCAGGTTACCCGTCCACGTCGCTTCAGATGTACGTACTGCCATCGTAAACCTTCCTTTTAATCATTTAAGCCATTCAATTCGTTCGACTCTATCATAACGCACTCAAGGTCATGCGACTATTATGATGCAACAAACGGGGGAGAAGTTACAATCGCAGGCGTTATGAGCACTCAATCAAGATTGTCCGTCCTCTACGAAGACGAATCCATCCTGGTGGTGAGTAAGCCCGCCGGCCTGCTAAGCCTGCCCGATGGGTACATCCCCGATGCGCCCGACCTGCTGGCGGTGTTAACGCCCACCTATGGTGATCTATGGATCGTGCATCGCCTGGATCGCGAAACCAGCGGGATCGTCATCCTGGCCCGCAACGCAGAGGCACATGCCAACCTGAACAGCCAATTTGAAGATCGGCAAGTGAGCAAGATCTATCATGCCCTGGTCAACGGAAATCCTCTTTGGGACGAGCGCAGCATCTCGGCCCCTTTGCGCGTAGATGCAGATCGCTCACATCGCACGATCATCGACCAGGAAGAAGGCAAGCCTGCCGAAACATCGTTCAAGGTGCTGGAACGGTTTGGCAGGCAGATGAAGCACTATACATTGGTAGAGGCCCGTCCGCTCACCGGCCGCACACATCAAATTCGCGTACACCTTGCGGCGTTGGGCTTTCCGGTGGCCGTCGATGCGCTTTACGGCACCAAAGCCCCCATCTTGCTCTCCGACATCAAGCGCAGCTATCGGGGCGACCCGGAAACGGAGCAGCCATTGCTAGGTCGGCTCGGGTTACACGCCTGCCGGCTCACCCTACAACACCCTGTCAGCGGGGCCACGCTCACCTGGGAAGCGCCCTACCCGCGCGACTTGAGCGCTACGCTGAACCAGTTACGCAAACATGCCGCTATCTAAGGATGGTATTATTCCTCAAGCGATCATAGCGCACCGCGCAATGCGGTGCGTCATTTTTTCTGGAGAATTTATAAATGACACAGGCGAAGCCGGGCGATACTGTAAAAGTGCACTATACGGGGAAATTCGACGACGGCACAGTTTTTGATAGCTCCATTGACCACGAGCCGCTTGAATTTACCGTAGGTGAAGGACAGGTCATTCCGGGGTTTGAAAGCGCTGTGATCGGCATGAGCACAGGCGAGACGAAAAGCACCCACATCCCAGCCGACCAGGCGTATGGCCCGCACCGGCCCGAGATGGTGATCGAGGTTGAGCGCGGGATGTTCCCCTCGGAGATGGCGCCACAAGTCGATCAGCAAGTGCAGGTGCGCCAATCGAACGGACAGACTTTCATCGCCACTATCACCGACGTCACAGAAGATAACGTGACGTTGGACGCCAATCATCCCCTGGCCGGCAAAGACCTCAACTTCGACATCCAGCTTGTCGAAGTCGCGTAGCGATCTGGCAGGCGGCGCATTGATGTGCCGCCTGCTCATTTTTCCCGTCAGCTTAACTGATAGAGTTCCCCGTACTTCGTCTTCAGGTAGTTGATGTATGGCACGATGCTGATCGGCCCGCCCGTCACGCGCTGCACCAGTTCACCGGCGGTGAACTTCGCGCCATGCTGATAGATGTTTTGAGTCAGCCAATTATGTATCGTGCTGAAGTTCCCCTGCGCAATCTGGCTCGGGATCTCGGGGTGCTGTTGGAGCGCCTGCGCAAAGAACTGTGCGCCCATGATGTTGCCCAACGTGTAGCCCTGGAACGACCCGCCGATGAGCCCGGCATACCAGTGCACATCCTGTAGCACGCCATCTTTGTCGTCCGGCGGGGTGATGCCGATGTCGGAGGTATAGCGCGCACGCCAGGCTTCGGGCAGGTCACGCACAGCCAGTTTGCCTTCCAACAACTGCATTTCCAGGTCAAAACGAATGATCGGGTGCAGGTTATACGTCACTTCGTCGGACTCGGTGCGGATGAGCGAGCGCTGCACCTTGTTGATCGCCCGATAGAACGTGTCCAGCTCGACGGACTTCAATTGCTCAGGAAACACTTGCTGTAGCTGGGGATAGAAGAACTCCCAGAAGCTGCGACTGCGACCAACCAGGTTTTCCCAGGTGCGCGATTGGCTCTCGTGCACGCCGGATGAGGTGCCGCTGGCCAGCGGCGTGCCTTCGTAAGCCATGTTGATGCCCTGTTCGTACATGGCATGCCCCGACTCGTGGAAGATGCTGAAAATCGCCTCACCCAGGTCGGTGAGGTTCACGCGCGTGGTGATGCGCACATCGCCCAGTGAGAACTTGGTCATGAAGGGATGATGCGTCAGGTCCAGACGCCCGCGATTGGTGTCGTACCCAAAGCGCTTCACCACCTGCATGCCAAATGCCATTTGCTGCTCCCCCGGATAGGTGGCATGCAAACATGCCTCGTCCGCCGGCGGCTGTGAGGTGATCGTCTGTACGATCGGCACCAGTTCATCGCGCAGTTGGGTGAAGATGGCGCGCACGTCCGAAGCTTTCATGCCATAGTCGGCCAAGTTGATCAATGGGTCGGCGATGTGTTCGTAGCCTGGGAAATAGTTCGCCAACTCGCGGCTCATGTCCAGCGTCTTCTCCAGTGCTCCTTGCACCATCTTGAAGTCATTCGCGGGGCGGGCACGGGTCCACAGGTCAAAGCTCTCCGCCCAGTGGGCCTGCAACTTCGCCATAAATGCAGACGGCACCTTGGTATCGCGTTCAAATTCGCGCCGCGCGACGCGAATCAAGCTGGCGTCGTCTGAATCGTAAGGCAGGCTTTCTTCGTAGGGCCGCAGTTCATCCAACAGCTTGCCGATGGCCGGGTCGGTCATCTTCTCATGCGCCAGTTGCGCCACCAGGCCCATCTGGCGTCCACGCGCCGGCGCGCCGCCGGGCGGCATGTAAGTGGATTGGTCCCAGTTCAGCAGCGCGTTCACCATGTTCAGGTCGTATGCTTCCCTCAGGCGAGCCTTCAATTCTTGCAATTTGGCTTCCATACCGTTCGCTCCCGTAAAACAAGTGGATTTATCAGTTCACACCAGGGAATGAACCAGCTTACCCATCGCGTGAACTGCGCAAACGATTCTACATTAGCCCCCCAGCAATGTTGAGCACGTTGCCGCTAGGCCCCACCCTGCATAGACGCAATTTCTTGACAAGCCCCTGAAGCAATCTAAAATCCCCTCAGGGACGTCAGACATGGTGATAGGCCATGCCAAATGGATAGACCTCGACAAGAGAGATACCGATGAAAAAGCTGATCAATCACCCAGACAATGTCGTGCGCGAGTCGCTGGAAGGCTTTGCCGCGGCACACGCAGATTTAGTGCGCGTGAATTTTGACCCAACCTTTGTAGTGCGCGCCGATGCGCCCATCCAGGGCAAGGTTGGTGTGCTTTCGGGCGGCGGTAGCGGC
>DAOUFG010000147.1:0-62075 GCA_034430115.1 Thermoflexales bacterium
CGTGCCGGCACACGCCAGGCGCTCAGCGTGCGCGCGGAACGGATCAGCAACTCGCAAACGGTGCCATTGATGGTGCTCATCGGTCCTGCCACGGAATCCTACGCCGAGGTGTATGCCGGGGCATTGCAGGCCAAAGGGCGCGCTAAGTTAGTGGGCCAAAGGTCCGCCGGCAACATCGAGACGTTGCACGGGCACGATTTTGAGGATGGCTCTGAGGCGTGGCTCGCGGAAGAGACCTTCCGCCTGCCCGATGGCACTAATTGGGAAGGCGAAGGGTTGCAGCCGGATATCGTGGTCGATAAGAATTGGGACGAGTACACCACCGCGGATGATCCGATCCTTTCCGCTGCCGTGACTGCGCTGACCGAAGGTCAATAAGCGACATACTTTCTTGCAAGCTAACCAACACATCATCATGATCTGTGACTACGAAGGTTCCGACTACAAAACGCGCTTTTGGATCAATGCCGACCGTGCTTACGAAGATGCCGTGGAGCGCATTGCCTTGCGCCGGTTGTTCCCCCCGTGCGGGAAGCGCATGGTGGAGTTTGGCGCTGGGTTTGGGCGGCTGGCCGATCTGTATACCGGCTACGACAAAATCATCCTGCTGGATTACTCGCGCACCATGCTGGAGCAGGCGCGCGAGCGTTGGGGCAGCGACCCGCGCTTTCGGTTTGTCGCGGCGGATATCTATCGCCTGCCGTTCAACGATGGCGTGCTCAGCGCGGCGACGATGGTTCGCGTGATTCACCATATTGCCGACGTGCCCCAGGCGCTGTCCGAAATCCGGCGCGCCATTGCCCCAGAGGGCACGTTTGTATTGGAGTTTGCCAACAAACGCAACTTCAAGTCCGTCATGCGCTATGCGCTGCGCCGCCAGGATTGGAACCCACATGCGCCGGAGCCGGTGGAGTTCGTCAAGTTGAACTTCGACTTTCACCCGCGCTGGATGAAAGCGCAGTTGCGCGGGGCGGGCTTTCAGACGAAGCGCGAGTTGGCCGTCTCTTCCCTGCGTTCGGGGTTGCTCAAGCGCGTGGTGCCCGTGCAATGGATGGTCTACCTCGATGCGTTGTTGCAACTGACGGCCCCTATCGGCGAGCTATCGCCCAGCGTGTTCACGCAGAACGTGAACGCCGTTGCAGGGGGCAGCGATGGCCAGGCGTTGAGCGGCGACGCCATCTTCCGCAGCCCGCGCTCTGGCGCGCCGTTGCGGCGCGAGGGTGACGTGTTGGTTTGCGACGCGGACGGCACGCGCTGGCACGCGCAGGATAACTTCTTCGATTTCAAAGAGCCGCTCTGATTCGTCAGCCGTGCGGCTGCTAAGGAGTTGTGCATGACCTCACATAGTCGGACATACCTGGAACAGGCATCGCGCATCGCGCTGGCGATCGATGCCGAGGTGATGGAACGGATCGTGCAGGGGTTGGTGGCGCTGCGTGCGCGCGGTGGCCGCCTGTTCATCCTGGGCGTGGGAGGCAGTGCCGCTAATTGCAGCCACGCCGTGAATGACTTTCGTAAGCTGGCAGATATTGAAGCTTACGCCCCCACCGATAACGTAGCCGAGCTGACGGCGCGAACCAACGACGAAGGATTTGAAACGATCTTCGAAGCCTGGCTGCGCACCAGCCGCGCCAGGGCCATTGACGCCTTACTGGTGCTTTCGGTTGGTGGCGGCGACGCTGAACGCCAGGTGAGCGTGAACCTGGTGCGCGCCATCGACGAAGCGCACCGGCGCGGGATGAAGGTATATGGCATCGTCGGCCGGCCCGACGGTTATACCGCGCAGGTCGGCGATGAGGTGGTGCTGGTGCCGGTAGAGCCTCCGGCTCCGTTGACGCCGCATGCCGAAGCGTTCCAGGCGGTGGTGTGGCACGCGCTGGTATGCCATCCGGCCCTGTTGGCGCACAGCAATAAATGGGAGGGCCTGACTGCGGCTGAGGATGCGCATCCATGACTTCCGAGAACATGCACCCGGTAGCCATCGTGGGCAATCTCAACCTGGACATCAAGACGTCGCCGATTCCGGCCTCGCCGGGCATCCTGGCTGATGGCGAAACCAGCATCGAGCAGGTGTATGAAACTGTCGGCGGGGGTGGCGCGAACACGGCCCTGGCCTCCGCCCTGATGGGCGGGCAGGTGCATTTCTGCTGCCCGGTGGGGCAAGATTCCCTGGGCCGGCGCCTGGTGGGGTTTCTCCAGCGCATGGGAGTGCAAGTTCACCCGGCCTATAAGCCCGTGGCAACAGGCCGCTCAATCGCGCTCACGTGGGATACGCACCAGCGTCACTTCGTCTCCAGCCTACCGAATAACGCTCTTTTGGAAGAAGCTGACATCGATCTGGATGCCCTGGCCGGGGCGGGCTGCAAGCATCTATATCGCGCCGACGTGTGGTTCGGCACACGCATGTTGGACGGCGCAAATGGTTCGTTATTGCGACGTGCCAGGCAGATGGGCATGCAGACCTCGCTGGATGTTAACTGGGACCCACTTTGGAACACCGGCCGGGCGAATCCCGCTGTGTTGGAGCGCATTGCCGCGTTGAAGGCGGTGTTGCCCTTTGTTTCCTTCGTGCATGGCAACGAGCGCGAACTGGCGTTTTTCACGGGTTGTGGTGAGATCAGGCAGAGCGCCCGGCAATTGCAATCGTGGGGAGCAAAGGCGGTGATTATCCATCGTGGCGCGCGAGGATGTGCGGCGGCAGCGCCGGAGGGATGGTATGAATTGCCTGCCTGTCCGGTTACGCGCGCCGTGACGGAGACGGGCACAGGAGATGTCTTTAGCGCTGCCTTCTTGCTATGGGGTGAATTGCCGCTGGCGCAACGGCTGCAACGCTGTGCCGAGGCCGCTGCCCAACATATGCAAGCTGCGCCGAATTACATTCCCCCGCTTGGCAATGAATAGAGAACAAAAAGGCAGGCCGGGATTCCCGGCCTGCCTTTCATGATGTGGTTGAGCGTCACGCGCTTACTTGCGGGCAATGACGTAACGCGAGCCGGCGGAAACCCAGCAATCGCCTTCGGAGCTATTTCTGCACTCGATGCGGTACCAGGCTTCGTCGGCGCTGATGCCGGTGACTGTTGCCGTCTGGCGGTAGCTCATGCGATAGACCACCGGGAAGCCGGTGCTTGGGCCGCTGCGTACATTCAAAGCGCGCACGCGCACCACGATGGAAGTGACTTCGGTTTCCATCGCCTCGGAGCTTTGCGCCGGTGCCGCTTGGGGTGTTTCTTCTGCCTCAGTCTCGCCGGTTGTGTCGGTTTCTACCGTCGTGTCGCCGACTTCGGCTGTGGGGGTGAGTTCATCCGTCGGGGTGATTTCGGCCGTGGCTGCCATATCGACCCCTAATGTAATCACCTCGGTCGCGGTGACCTCTGGTGTGTTGCTGTCGCTCGGCGTTTGCTCCGTGGCGATGGGCGATTCCAATGGGGATTCAATGGGCGACTGGGTCGGGCCTGGCCGGGTAGGCGTCACGATGGTACAGGCGCTGAGCGCTAAAGCGCCCACGATTAGCGTGCCGGCCAGATGTTTGATGTTCATTCCTCTCCTTACTCCTTAAACTTCTAGTAATGATGGGGGATGGAAGTTATGCGCTCCCTCCCTTTGTCGCGCAGCATAACACGGTGCGCTTGAAACGCAATTTAACTGACCTTGAAACTATACAACTTTGTTGCGGTGTTGATGAAGATTGTATTACTGGTTGGGTCCAGTGACATATCTTGCATTCCAATAAATTCATCATTACTAGCGCGCCACTGCTTCTGAAAAGCGCCCTTCTTGTCGAACATCCAAATCGCGCCGTTATCGCTATCTGCCACGAAGACATTTCCTGTCTCGGTATCGTTGCCGCTGATGGCAATCGCTACCGCCTTCCCCATTGGCTGTGGCAGGCCCGACAGGGTGTAGGTTTGCCTGTCGCGACCATAATATTTCAATACGCTGCCGTTCTTCATCAGGATGTAGATCGAGCCGTCGATGGCGAAATCGATTGCATCGCGCAGTTGCGACGCACTGGCGCGGAAGTAGGGGCCCGCGTCGGAAAGCGTGTTCCCTTGCAGGCTGTAGCGCCAGATTTGCCCGACGCCATTGTCCAGCAGATAAGCCGTATTGTTATACAGTTCACCCGCCACGATTTGTGTCTGTGCGCTGGTTGTCCCTGATGGCACATCGTAACTGCTCAGTTGTGCCGAGGCGGAGTTGTATTCGTATAAGTTGCTCTTGCTGAAAAGGATCGCGCCTTCAACGCGCCAGCGACCGCCGCTGGGGCTGGCCCAACTGAGGTCGTTGATGATTGTGCCGGTGGAGGTGACGCCTCCCGTGTTGGTCAGCGCCATTGGTTTGCCGCTGATGCCGTTGCGTTGTGGCGTGAGCACGTAATACTGTGTCAGGCCGGTGGCCTGCTCCAGCACATAGATGCCGATGGAGCTGGCAGCGATACGGCGCGGCGCGTTGGATTCGCCCAGGTCGGTGATGGGCACCGCCGCTACACGTGTGATCTTGCCGACCTGGTCGAGTTGCCCCTGGGCCTGCTGCTTCGCGTCGGCGAAGTTGGCGACGTCGTTAGGGTATTTATTCTCATAGTCCTTGATCATGTCAACGGCTTTGCTCCAGTCGTTGACCGAGTTTGAACTCTTGGCCTGCGCCACCTGGGCAAGCGCGACGTTTAATAGTTGCTGTTTTTCCGCCTCGCCGCTGAGCTGGATATAGAGGATTGCCACCAGCAAGGATACGACGATGGGCACCAGGATGGCTGCTGCCGCCAGGCCGAAGACCGTGGCGCGCGAGCGTTGAGCGGGCGTCGTTCGGGCGGTGGATGAAGGCAGTAACTGCGCGCCAAACTTGCCCAGGCCTTTCCTAAGCGCGTCGCCGGCCTGCCCGAGCCCCGATGCAGCGGCCTGCCCAACTTTCGAGAAAGCGGTGGGTTGTTTTTCCAGCGGCGTTTGCGGTTCTGCCGTGGGCGTGCTGCGCACGGTTTTGACGGGGCGGATCGTAGAAGGTGGGGTGGGCGGGATGTCTTGTTCGGCGGCGACAGGGGCTGATTCAGAGAGGGGCACCGGGGCGCCCGCGACGGTGAAGGCGACGCCCGTCATCTCGCCGCTTTTCACGTTGGCGTTCAGGTAGCCTGCCACCATCCGCGCATCGCCTTTGCCCATGCAGGCGTTCACAAGCTGATCGCTGACGCCTACGCACGAGTTATCGCCGGTCAAGACAAAAGCATCCCCTGGCTTCCAGGCATAGTGGGTGAAGAATGCGTCGATGTTGCGGCTGGTGCCCACCTGTTCCATGCTCCCCACCGGCGTGACGCGCTCGAACGCGCCGGCTTGTGAGCGCGCGTATGCGACGGCGGGCCCGGCCTGGGCGATGATCACGCTTTCGTGGTTGATGACGGCGCAACTGATGGAGCCTTGCGCGCGTTGCGAAGACGGCACGCCGCGATTCAATTCCACCAGCCGGTCGTTGGCCAGCTTGATCGCCAGGCGCATCGCCGTGGTTAGCCCGCCAGGCGCGCGCCAGAACCCATCGCTGAGCGTGTGCGCGATTTCCGAGCATGTGGACGCGGTGGCGCTGGGCATGTCGAAAAATGCAATGAGCGTCTCGCCGTTACGAGGCGTATGCTTGCCTGCCGGTTGCACAAAGACTAGCGGTGTGTCGCCTAATTCCTGCCCGTCGGCGACGTGAATGGTAGAGTAAGTTACGTCAGCCATGTTCTTTCAATAGTGGCTTGGCGCATTCACCGGACTCCCCATTAGCCCGGATTGTGTAACGCTTGCCAACTGGTGTTAAGTTTAGCAGTATATTGCATGAACGTGTAGCTTTATTTGCATGATTGCATGATATATGATGCAGCCAATGAGTACTGCGAACCTTAGCTTATATTATTTGATACGCCAGCCCGAGAAGCCCGCCCCAGATGGCGCAAAGCCACCCCTGTTGATCCTGTTGCACGGCTTGCGCAGTAATGAGGAGGACTTGTTCTCGTTGACCCCCTACCTGGATGAGCGCTTCCTCATTGTGAGTGCCCGTGCACCCTATGTGCTGGGGTTGGGACAGTATGCCTGGTACCGGGTTACTTTCACCCCTTCGGGAAGCGAACGCAACCAGGAGGATTTTGAGTGTGCCCTGGAAGTGTTGATTCGCTTCGTCGGCGAGGTGGTGAACGCTTATGGCGCAGACCCCAGGCAGGTGTACCTGATGGGTTTCAGCCAGGGGGCGATCATGAGCGTCGCGGCCCTGCTGACTCACCCGGAGTTATTGGCGGGAACGGTGGCCATGAGCGGTGCGCTGCCGTCAGAGGTGTTGCCATCGGCAGCACCTGCGGAGCGCCTGAAGGACATCCCGGTGATCGTAGTGCACGGTGTGTACGATGACGTATTGCCCATCGCCGAAGGGCGCACGTTGCGGCTGCACCTCTCCACCTTGCCGGTGCGGCTGGATTATCGCGAATACCCGATGCGGCATCAAGTCTCTGATGAAAGCCTGGACGACGTGAGCGGTTGGCTGATCGAGCAGTTGAACCAGGCGCAAAGGGCATCCTCTTCGCGGGTTGGGGCGTAGCATGATGTTCCAGTCTATGCTCTTCAATCAGGAGCCGCTGACCGTCTCCTCGTTGACGGCACATGTCAAGGCATTGCTGGAGGCCGACGAGTTGCTGGCAGATCTGCAGGTGACGGGCGAGATCAGCAACGTTTCGCGCCCTACGTCGGGGCATCTCTACTTTACGCTCAAGGACGCCGGGGCACAGGTGAAGTGCGTCATGTGGCGCTCCTCGGTGGCGCGCATGCGCTATACGCCGCGCAATGGCGACGCGGTGGTGGCGCGCGGACGGATCGGCGTCTACGAGCGCGATGGCGCCTATCAGTTGTACGTGGACGCGATGACCACCGCCGGCACGGGCGACTTGTATGCCGAGTTTGAGCGTTTGAAGCAGGCGCTGGAAGCCGAAGGGCTGTTCGATGTGGCGCGCAAACGCCAACTACCCGAATATCCGCGTGTGCTGGGCGTGGTCACCTCGCCGACGGGGGCGGCCTTCCAGGATATTTTGAATGTGCTCAAACGCCGTTGCCCGATGGTGCAGGTGATCCTGGCGCCCACCCTGGTGCAGGGCGAGGAAGCGCCGGAGCAAATCACACGCGCGATCCAGGCGCTGGATGCGTCCGGTGAGTGTGACGTCATCCTCGTGGCGCGCGGCGGCGGCAGCCTGGAAGAGCTGTGGGCGTTCAACGATGAGCGCGTCGTTCGGGCGGTCGTGGCGTGTCGCGTGCCGGTGGTGAGCGGGGTAGGGCACGAGACAGATTTCACCCTGTGCGACTTCGCCGCCGACGTGCGTGCCCCCACGCCTTCCGCTGCGGCGGAAATCATCACCCCCGACGTGGCCGAGTTACGCCAAAACGTGGACGCTTTGCTGCAAGTGTTGGATCAGACCTTGCTGGACCAGGTGGAAGAAAACCGGGTGGCGCTGGAATCGTTGCGGCGTGCGTTGCGCCTGGCCAGCCCACGCAACCAGGTGTTGATTGCTCGCCAGCGCGTGACGGATTGGCAACTGCGCCTGACCAGCGCGTTCCTGGGCCGCCTGGAGTTACAACGCGCACAGTTGCGGGGGCTGAATGGGCGCCTGGAAGCAATCAGCCCGTTATCGACGCTGGCGCGTGGCTACGCGATCGTGCGACGCGAGCGAGACGACGCGCTGGTGCGCTCGGTGCAAGACGTGCAGCCGGGCGACCACTTGCGCGTGCGCGTGTCGGATGGAGAGTTTGGTGCGACCGTCTGAACGAGACATTGTCAGAAGCATTAGGGAGGAATCATGAGCGATAAACGTTACGCAATTCGATTCACTGGTGTGGAACAGGCGGAACTGGTGGAGATGCAGCCGGACCCCAAACCGTTAGGCCCTCAAGAAGTGGCTGGGCGGATGGTGCGTTCGCTGGTCAGCCCGGGCACGGAGCTGGCGGGTTATCAGGGGCAATGGACTTTCGCAAAGTACCCGCTTTCGCCGGGTTACGCGGCTATTTTCCAGGTCACCGACGTCGGCAACGAGGTAAGCGACCTGAAGCCGGGGGCCCTGGCTTTTTGTATGGGCAATCACCAGTCGTACCAGCGCGCGCCGCGCCAGTACGTGGTGCCGTTGCCCAAGGGGCTTTCGCCCGATGCAGCGCCCTTTGCCCGGCTGATGTGCGTCACCATGAGCACGCTGACCACGACGACGGCGCGCCCGCCGGCGAAGGTGATCGTCACCGGGTTGGGCATCGTGGGGCACCTGGCAGCCAAGCTGTTTAGTGCGTGTGGCTACGACGTGTTGGCGGTGGATCCGCTGGAGGCACGCCGAGACGCAGCACAGCGCACGGGGATAGCGCAAGTCGCGCCGTCTGTGCCGCTCGACGACCCGGCCTGGGCCGGCAAGGTGGCGCTGGTGGTGGAATGTTCGGGCCATGAGCAGGCCGCGCTGGATGCGTGCAAAGTGGTGCAAAAGCGCGGCGAAGTCGTGGTGGTGGCGGCGATGTGGAAACAGCGCACCAGCCTGTCGGCGTTTGAACTGCTGAATACGGTCTTTAATCGCTACGTGGTGCTGCGCAGCGGGTGGGAATGGGAAGTGCCGCTCCTGCCTACCGACTTCCGCACCAACAGTATGTACACCAATATCGCCGGTGCCATGCAGTGGTTGGCGGAAGGAAAGGTGCGCGTAGATGGCCTGGCGATGCCGGCTTCTCCGCGCGATGCGCAACAAGTGTATCAACAGCTATTGCACCAGCCCGCCAAATCGCTCACTGCACTTTATGACTGGTCCGCACTCTTGTAAAATAATCTCAGTATCTTGACTTCATAGGTGTAAAGGGAAGTATTTCATGGCAAGCAAAGTGTATTTTGGCTCAGCGCACCAGGCGCGTTTGGATGGGCGAGAAACGTTACCCGCTAAACTGGATCTCATCATTGAACAATTGCATATCCGCGAACGTGTAAAGGGCGAAACAGTCGCAATTAAGATGCATACCGGCCAATCGCTGGGTTATTCCACGGTGCATCCGTTGTTCGTGCACAAAGTGGTGGCTGCGGTGAAAGAGGGCGGCGGCAAGCCGTTTGTCACCGATGTCGGTTGGGACTTAAACGCTACAGAAGAGCGCGGCTATACGACTGAGACGCTTGGTTGCCCAATCTATGGGACGACGGGCATCAACGACAAGTACGCGTATCCGCACGATCACCCGTTTAAGGGCATCAAGACCTGGTATGTGGCCGGCATGATCGAAGATGCCAGCTTCATGATCAACCTGGCGCACGTGAAGGGACATCCTTCCTGTGGGTTCGGTGCGGCGTTCAAGAACCTGGCCCTGGGTTGCGTGACCGGCGTGTCGCGCAGCGCCATCCACGATACGATGCACTACGACCAGTATTGGTTTGGCGAGAAGTGCCCCGATATGGAAACGCGCAAGCGCATCATGGCTGCCTGCCCCTTTGGGGCGATCGTAGAAGACAAGAAGCACCCCGGCGAATTGCACATGCACTTCGAGGAGTGCAATCAGTGTGGGCGTTGCTTGAAGGTGGCCCCCGAAGGGAGCTTGAAGATTAGCCCGGTCAACTTCCGGGCGTTCCAGGAGGCCTGTGCGATCAGCGTTCAGCAGACGCTCTCCACCTTCGCCCCAGGCAAGGTGACGCATCTCAGCCTGGCGACGCACATGACGCCCGTCTGTGATTGCTTTGGCTTTACCGGCATGCCCATCCTGCCCGATGCCGGCGTGTTCGGTTCCGACGACATCGTCGCCATCGACCAGGCTGCGTTGGACGTGACCGGCCGCACGAAGTTGATCGAAGAGAACGTGCCGACCACGATGGAAGTGCACACCCGCGAAGGGCATCCGTTCCGCTGGCTGCACGGGCCGTACAAGGACCCGTACCTGGTCGTGCAATACGGTGAGCAACTTGGACTGGGCTCGCGCGATTACGAGTTGATCGACGTGTTGCCGGTGGACGAGAACGCTCGTGCAAAGGCGACGTATATCTCGGCGAATTAGAAGTTCGTTGAAAGGACTGAAACACCTGACGGGTCTCGCAGGCCCGTCGGGTGTTTTGTTATATTTGCCAATATGGTGATCAACGGTCAGTGGCAGGCGCAACCAGGTTGCACACCTCGCCCCGTCACGATTAGCGTCAAACCCAATTGTTTGACGATTAGCGTGGATGGGCCGCAAGAAGCGACGGTATTCAGTTTCGATTACGCCGGGCGCATGTGGACGGCACTGATCGACGAAATTTCCTATCGGCGCGGGCTGGATGGCAAGATCATCGCGAAGTGGCAGACTGTGGCGCGTGAGCGGGATCGGCGTTGGCTGTCGCATGACGAAGCCGCTCGTGTGGAGGCGCAAGCCCGCACGCTGACGGCACAGCTTGCCCAGGCCGTTCAATCCGGCCAGGCCAGGCTGCGTGAGCCATTGCCCGCGGAGGGGCAGTTGGTGATGCGGCGCGCAATCGCCTTCGATGCCGCCCATTCCCAGGCCGACGCCGAACGCTATCACCAGGTGTATAAGCCGGTCGGCATTCTCCCGCCGGATCAGTATATGGCCGTGGTGTTGCAGGCCACCGAGGGGTGCTCGTTCAATACCTGCACCTTTTGCACGTTCTATAAAGATCGCCCCTTCCGCATCAAGCGCCCGGCCGAGTTCCGCGCACATGCCGAAGCGGTGCGCGATTTTCTCGGCGCCGGATTATCTCTCCGGCGCACCATCTTCCTGGGAGATGCTAACGCCCTCGTCACACCGATGCCCATGTTGCTGAAGCTCCTGGACGAAGTCCACGCCGTCTATGACGTGGAGAGGCTTGGCGGCGTCTATGCATTTCTGGATGGGTTCAGCGGCGAACGCAAGACGGTGGCCGACTATCGTGCGCTGGCGGCCAAAGGGCTGAAGCGCGTCTATATCGGCATGGAAAGCGGCAACGATGCATTGTTGAAGTTCCTGAACAAACCCAGCAAGCGTGATGAAGTGATTCGCACGGTGCAGGCCATGAAAGCCGCCGGTGTGGCGGTGGGCATCATCCTCTTATTGGGCGCCGGCGGGCATGAATATGCGGAGGGGCACGTGGCCGATACGATCCGCGCGTTGAACGCCATGCCGCTGGATATGGACGACATCGTGTACTTCTCCGAGCTGGTCACCAGTGAGGCCATTGACTACACCCAGGCGGCCTACCAGGCACAATTGCGTCCGCTCTCCTCGCAAGAGCGCATCGCGCAGGGTGAGTCGATCCAGGCCGGGCTGCGCTTCGACCCAGACAGGGGCGTGCCGCACATCAGCCGCTACGACATCCGCGAGTTCGTGTATTAACGGCGGAAGGAAAACACAACAAAGTATCGGATGTGGTTCCATCTTGACTCTCTGATATGAGTATCCAACATAGGCGCTTTTGGCGATAATCACAGCAGTGCCTGGTGCATTGACAAAACCCGTGTTTGCCGCCGGGCTGGAGGTTGACATGCAATTCCGCACAGTAATCGAACCATTCCGTATCAAGGCGGTGGAACCAATCCGCCACATCTCGCGCGAAGATCGGCAAGCTGCGCTGGAGGCAGCCGGCTACAACCTGTTCCTTCTAAAGGCCGAGGATGTGTTGATCGATTTGTTGACCGACTCGGGCACCGGCGCAATGTCGTCGGCGCAGTGGGGCGGCATGATGCAAGGAGACGAGTCTTACGCGGGCGCGCGTTCGTTCTTCCATTTTGAGTCCGCCGTCCGCGAAATCACCGGTTTGAAGCACGTCATCCCCACGCACCAGGGGCGGGCCGCCGAACGAATTCTGTTCGGGTCGGCGGTGAAGCAGGGCGACATCGTGCCAAACAACACCCACTTCGACACCACGCGCGCAAATGTGGAATTCCGCACTGCGACGGCGCTGGATATCCCCGTGCCCGAGGCGTTACAACCCGCGCTCATCAAGCCGTTCAAAGGCAACATCGACCTGCAAGCGCTGGAGCGCGTCTTGACCGAGAACGCGGGCCGCGTGCCGCTGGCGATGATCACCGTGACCAACAACTCCGGCGGCGGCCAGCCGGTGAGCATGGCGAATATCCGCGCGGCCAGCGAGATTTGTCACCGGCACAATGTGCCATTCTTCCTGGACGCGTGCCGTTTCGCCGAGAACGCTTGGTTCATCAAGTTGCGCGAACCCGGCTATGCCGGCCGCACGCCGTTTGAAATCGCGCACGAGATGTTCAGCTACGTGGATGGCTGTACGATGAGCGCAAAGAAAGACGGCCTGGCAAACATCGGCGGCTTCCTGGCCTTGAATGACGACGCGCTGGCGCGGCGCTGCAAAGATTTGCTGATTCTGACCGAAGGCTTCCCCACTTATGGCGGGTTGGCCGGCTATGACCTGGAAGCGATTGCCGTCGGCCTGCACGAGGTGTTGGATGAGGACTACCTGCGTTATCGCATCCGTTCGGTGGAGTATCTGGGTGAGCGGCTGACCAGCGCCGGCGTGCCGATTGTGCAGCCGCCCGGTGGACACGCGATCTACATCGACGCCAAGGCCATGTTGCCGCATATCCCGCAGAGCGAGTATCCAGCCTGGGCGCTCTCGCTGGTGCTCTACCTGGAAGGCGGCGTGCGCTCGGTGGAGATTGGGTCGGTGATGTTTGGGCACCAGCCCGACGGCAGCGAAAAGCCCTCGGCGATGGAGCTGGTGCGCCTGGCGTTCCCGCGCCGGGTGTATACCCAAAGCCATGTGGACTACCTGGCCGAAGTGCTGCTATATGTGAACAGCTTAAAGGAGCGCATCCGCGGTGTAAAGATCGTGGACGCCCCCGAAACGTTGCGTCACTTCAGCGTGCGCATGGCGCCGGCGCACAGTCAACTCATCGCTACGACGCACGCCGGCAACAGCCATTAGAACTGGTCGCCGGATAAATCGTCTTCATGATCCAGCAAACGTGGCGATAGACTTTCCTGATGTAGCCATTCCTCCGGTATGCGTGAAACGGAGGAATGGCCGTCTGGCTCATAAAGAGGTTTATTCATAGGCCGCGTTTTCAAAGTCCCAGCCTCAGCTTCCAAGACTCGTTCTTTTGCAATTCCCAAGTAGTGCGCACTAATATCTGCGCCTGCCACCCTGCGCTTGTGTAGCATACAGGCAACTGCAGTGGAGCCAACACCAATATAAGGGTCAACTACGAGATCTCCCTCATTTGTGGTTGCCAGTAGTAAGCGTTCAACAAGCCCGACGGGAAATTGGCAGGGGTGGTCCGTTTTCTCCACATGGTTGGCTTTGACGTTAGGCATGTCCCAAACGTCGCTGGGGTTCTTGCCATTGGGGTTGCCGGAGAGCTGACCCTTATTTGTGCCGCGGAAGTGGCGTTTGCCGGGATATTTTTGGGGAACTCTGATTGGGTCGAGATTAAATGTGTAATCACTGCTTGCGTGCGTAAACCAAAGGATTGTCTCATGGCGGCCCGAGAAGCGGAAATTCTCATGCAAGCCGTGACCAAAGTACCAGATGATGCGATTCTTTAGCCGCAGTCCAAATTCCTTGAAGATCGGATATAGCACGATGTCGAGTGGGAAGGCTTCCTTGTCCTTGCCTTTCCCCTCGATGTAGTGCCCCACTTGCCAACAAATGCTGCCTTGGGGCGACAAAATATCTACACAGGCTTTGATGGTTTGCCGCTGGCTTTCGATATATTGCTCCAGATCGGTTTGATCTTCATATTCCTTCCCGAGGTTATAGGGCGGCGATGTCACGATGAGATGCACCTGGGCACCTGCGTCCTTGATTTGTTGGAGCAAGTCTAGCCGGTCTCCCCGATAAAGGGTTACATCAGCATCTTCTTCATAGTGGTCGCAGATTCTGAGTTGATGAAGGATGCCATTGCCGTTTTCAGGAAACATTTCCACTATAGCCACACCTTACGAGAGCAAATTGCGATCATATGTTCCAGTCTACCACGATCTTTTGTTCCGCTTGCGGAACAAAACGCGGCTTGCATAAATCTACAATGTTCCAAATGCGGAACAACGCTATTGGGCGCCGAGTGAAGCTAGCGCGGCTGACTCGCAAGCCGCCTATGACCCAATTGGAATTAGCGGCCAGGCTCCAGTTGCAGGGTTGCGATATCAGCCGGTCGGGGGTTGCCAAGATAGAGTTGGGTATCCGCCAGGTTACTGACCTTGAATTGATCAAGATTGCTGCGGCGCTTGAGGTGCCGGCGCAGTGGTTGCTTGATTCTATAGGTGAATGACCGGAGTTCACGTCACAACATGAAAGCTCACTACTTTAGCTACCGTTATGCACGTGAGATATTGGAGCACGAGTCGTATCGAGGTGCGTGGAACGAAGTGAGTTCTCTGGTTCGAGATGCCCCCATGTTTGTTTACCCAGGCAAATCGTCCAAGAATAGAAAGTTGGACGTGGTTCAGCAGGTCCAAAACACCTATTTTGACCGTCAATTTGCAGTGGATGCGCATTGGCAATATCATCCGCTTGCAACCGGCATCGTTGCGTCTAATTTGAAAGCGGACTATCGAAAAACCTTTGCGAATCTCACCATTCAAGCCGAAGTTCAATTTGGGAATATGTCGCGTTGGTACTCGGATATATTCAAGTTCCAGGCTGCCTATTCACAGAACTTGATACAAATGGGCCTGTCGATTGTTCCGATGAGTAGCCTTGCCAGGCGTATAGACTCCAATGTCGTCAATTACGAACGTGCTACGCGTGAATTGCCGTCGGCGATCCTCTCAATCACCTTACCGATCCTGCTGATTGGGGTTGAGCCAGACGAATCAACAGCTATTGTCAATATCTCCGAAAGCGGCTTCGCAGGCATTCGTGATATTACTGGCAAAGGAAATGAATTGAACCGGTGGCGCATTGTGAATGGATTCTTGGCCGGGACGTCGATACATGATGTCGGGCCAGCCAGTCCAACAGGGACGACAATTACCCCTCAACAAATGGCAGAAGACGACGAAGATGAATAGTGCAATATCACCAGGAAGGACAATAAACATGGCAACAACAAAGCCCATGAGCAGTAGAGAAGTGGTGGCGCGTACATTGCGCTTCCAGTGCCCCGACCGTTTAGCCTACGACTTGCCTGAGAAATATGGCTCCGACTTCGCGTGGATAGGGATGACGCCCTCGCCCGATGAACGCCCTCGCACAGGCGTGGACGAGTGGGGTGCCGTGTGGGAGAACATCGGCGTCTCCATCCTGGGGCAGGTGAAGGATTTCCCGCTGAAGGATTGGGCCGACTTCGACCAATTGCACGTGCCGGATATCGAGGAGCCTCGGCGTTGGCGCGATGTGCAGGATGCGCGCCGCAAGGCCGGCGACAAATTCCTGCTCGGGCACGGCGTGTCCATCTATGAGCGCTTGCACTTCATCCGCGGCCTGGAAAACACCTGGGTCGATATTCACGAGGCTCCCGATCAGTTGTGCAAGCTGATTGATATCCTGGTGGAGCAAAACCTGGCTGCCATCCGGCACTATGCGGCGGCAGGCTTTGATGGCCTGATCATGGCCGACGATTGGGGCTTGCAGAAGCGGTTGATGATCGCGCCCGAACAGTGGCGCGTCATTTGGAAGCCGCGCTATGGGCGCATCTACAAGGCGGCGCATGAAGCCGGGCTATTTACGTTTCTGCATAGCTGTGGCTACATTGTGGACATCCTGGATGACTTGATCGAAATTGGTCTGGATGCTGTCCATATGGATCAGCAGGAGAACATGGGGTTGGATGTGCTGGGTAGCCGTTTCGGCGGGCGCATCACGTTCTTCGCGCCGGTGGATATCCAGAAAACGATGTCTACGGGAACGCTGGATGACATTCGCGCATATTGTCGTAAGATGGTAGTGACGCTGGGGCGCCCGGAAGGTGGGTTCATCCCACGCTGGTATACCGACCCGGTGGGTGCAGGCCACCGGCCCGAGGCACTGGACGCTATGTGCCAGGAATTCCTGCGACTAAGTAGCTTATCCACTAATCGACACGAATTGACACAAAAATAGGTCCCAGCCACGAATTCGTGATTGTTTGCTCAAGCTGGCTGATGAATGATTCGTTGACCCATTCGCGAAGATTCGTGGATAAAGGAGTAACAAAACACTATGGACGCAATGGAAACACTATTGACACGGCGTAGTATCCGGCGTTACACCTCGGAGGCGGTGCCGGAGGACGTGATTCATGCCATCCTGGAAGCAGCGATGAGCGCGCCTTCGGCGAACAATGAGCAGGCGTGGCAATTCATCGTGATCACCGATCGCAAGGTGATGCAAGAGGCACACAAGCTACACCCCTATTCCGACCCGCTGATCGAGGCAGCGGTGGCCATCGTCGTCTGCGGCGATCTGAGCCGGGTGCAGTCCAAGGGGTTCTGGGTGCAAGATTGTTCTGCCGCGACGGAGAATCTTTTGCTGGCTGCGCATGCCAAGGGGTTGGGCGCGGTTTGGATGGGCGTCTATCCTGACGAAGCGCGTTCCGGGAAGCTGCGCCAGCTATTCGGCACACCCGACACGATCGTGCCATTTTCGCTGATTGCCATTGGCCATCCGGCGGAGCATATCCCCCCTGCGCAGCGATTTGATGCGCAGCGTGTGCACACGAATCGTTGGTAGCAAGCAGCGCTAACGAGTACAATGCCCGCCAGTGCAAGCATTGATCGGTCAGGGCGCATGGCAGAGACCTTCGTCTGGGAAAGGGCCAAATCTTGAAGCTATTCAAGGATAAGGGCACATGCAACATACACAGGGTTCCATGTACGGCTATGGCGGCGTGAAGCTCTTTACGCAGAGCTGGTTGCTCGACGCGTCCCCCTGTGCGGGGTTGGTGATTGTGCACGGCTTCGGCGAGCATAGTGGCCGATATATGAGCGTGGTGAATGGCCTTGTGCCGCGTGGCTATGCGATCTATACCTGCGACTTGCGCGGGCATGGCCGTTCGGAAGGCCGGCGTGGGCACGTGAACCAGTGGCGCGAGTATGAGCAAGACGTGCATTTGCTGATTCAACAGGCGCGCGAACAATTACCCAGCCGGCCGCTCTTTTTGTTCGGGCATAGCCTGGGCGGCCTGATTGTTCTTACCTACGGCCTGCACCACCCGCAAGACGTGCAGGGCGTCATCTCTTCCAGCCCGGCACTGGCGCCACCCGGCATTGCGCCGGTGCTCATCTCGATCAGCAGGCTTCTTTCGCGCGTGTGGCCCACCTTCAGCATGAATACGGGGCTGGACGCGAGTGGCGTCTCGCGCATCCCGGAAGTAGTTGCAGCATATCGAGCTGATCCGCTGGTGCACGATGTTGGCACGGCGCGGCTGGGCACCGAGATGGCGCTTGCGCAGCAGGAAGTGCTGACGCACGCCGCCGATTGGCAACCGCCCTTGTTGTTGATCCAGGGCAGCGCAGATAGGATCATTCCTCCCGGCGCAGGGAAAACATTCTTTGAGCACGTGGCCTATGCCGACAAAGCGATGATCGTCTACCCGGATGCTTATCACGAGCCGCATAATGACCTGTGCGCTGCGCAGGAAATGGCGGACGTGGCTGCTTGGCTGGACAGGCACGTTTTCCCTGGCTGATGTTGCATCGACCTCAGACGAGCCATCGGCAGGCGTATATAGTAGAGAGACTTATGAGTGATCAATCGAAATCGGCAGGTGGCGCCTGGCTGGGCGTAAGCCTGGCGGCAACTGCCGCAGCAATCGTGACACAGCAGTATCGCAGCTTCGTGGCGCGCGAGAAGTGGCGCCAGGCGAAGGCAGAGCAGGGGCGTGGTGTAGCGCTCGTTACGGGGGCGTCCAGTGGCATTGGTGCGGAGTTTGCGCGCCAACTGGCGGGCAGGAAATATGACCTGTTGTTGATCGCCCGGCGCGAAGATCGTCTGCAACGACTGGCGGCCCAGTTGTCTGATTGGCATGCCATTCAGGCCGATGTGATGGTGGCCGACCTGTCGCAGCCGACAGATGTGGACCGCGTATGTGAGCGCATTGCCGCCACGCACAACCTGCAACTGCTGGTGAACAACGCCGGCTTTGGCATTAGCGGGCCTTTTGCAGAGAGTGACCTGGATGCCCAGGTGGATATGATCGAGCTGCACGTGCTGGCCGGTGTGCGCCTGATGCGTGCGGCATTGCCGGTGATGTTGGAGCATCAGCATGGTGGCATCATCAACGTTTCGTCGTTGGCTTCTTACGTTGCATTGCCCACGGCGGCAAATTATTCGGCCACCAAGTCCTACCTGGCGGTGTTCAGCGCGGCGCTGCAAGCGGAATTGCGCCATACCGGCGTGCGCGCGCAGGCGCTGTGTCCGGGCTTCACCGTCTCGGAGTTCCATGGCGAGTCCGATACGGCACGCCGTGAGGGCATCCCAGGGTTCCTGTGGCTGGACGCAGGCCAGGTGGTGCGCGAGTCGCTCGCGGCGCTTGAAAATGACCATGCGGTCTGTGTGCCGGGTGTGATATATAAGGCCATCGCGCCGGTGTTGCGCAGTGGGCTACTGTCGGGGCTGGCTTCGTTCTACCGGGGCTGAAGCCGCACGCGGGGAGAGCAAACCTGACAGATGGCACGTAAGAGGTTTTGGTAAGCCCGGCCGTGATTTGCCACCTGTCAGGTTTTATGCGACGTTACTTTGCAGGCGTAGCCGAGGTGACGTTGCCAAGGCCGTTCACTTTCAGCGTCCACTTGCTGCCGGGGGTGAACTGGGCATATTCCTGCTCATCATCCGGCGAGTAGGTGTATAGCTTGCCGCCGGCGTCGAAGGTGACCTCGTAACTCTCGCTGCGGCTTCCGGCTTTTTGCGTCGCGGAGAAGTTGGGTGTAGGCCATTGCGGGTTTGCATCGTTGCCTTTGGCGACGACGGCGTCCACGCGTAGCCATTCGTTGGTGGTGTATTCGCAGTAGCTGTCCATGATGTTGTAGCGGCAATCCTGCACCACCTTGCCAGTGCCATTGCCCTGGTCTTCGGTGTAGGGCGTGCCGCACACCTTCTGCGCATTGGGCGCGGGGTCATCCTGCGTGCGGCGCACCTCTTGCCGGCAGGTGCCGAGTTTAGCATCGGCGGGCACTTCGTCGCGCCAGTCTTCGTGCTGGACGGGGCGCTGTTCCAGGATGGTGATGCTGCGCTGCCAGCTTAACGCACTCACGGTGCCCACCGCGTCGCTGGTGCGAGTGCTGAGGATGAAGAACACCGCGCACGCGACGATCACTGCGCCGGTCAGGATGATCGGCAACAGCCCAATGCTTTTCTTGGGCGCGGGCGTGGCCTGCGCGGTAGGGGCGGGAGGCGTTTGAAGTGCGCCGCCGCACTTGGAACACTTCATCGCGCTGGCCGGGTTCAGCGTGCCGCAGAAGGGGCACTTGACGTCGGGTTTGGCGCTTGCATCGAACGCTCCCAACACGGCCCCTTTGGCGCGCGCCTCACCGCCCGTCAAATCACCACCGCAATGTGAACATCTGGTGGCGCCGGCGGCATTGCGCGTGCCGCACCAGGGGCAATGAATGTCCGCCCCGGCCTGCGCCTTTTCCAGTAAACCCTTCTCCGTGATCAGTTTTTGTTGCGACGGCAGGTCGAACTTCTGGCTGTCGCTCATCGGCGCGCCACACCCGGCACACGTTTGCGCGGTGCCAGGATTTTTCGTCCCGCAATGGACGCAGGTCCATTCCAGTTCCACGTAGCCAACGGTTTCCTGTGGCATTCATGTCTCCTGTTTATCTGATATAAAGCAATTCGGGCCTGGGCATAAGCATAGCAAATGCGGCGATTTTATTAAAGGGCGTTGATGGAGTGAGCCTGCCATGATCAAGGAAATTCAAGCCAAAACCTTGCTCGCGTCCATTCCTCATCCGGATGGGTTATTTGGTGCCAGGTATAACATGAACCTCTATCGTGGCTGCCAGCATCAGTGCATTTACTGCGACTCTCGCAGTGAGTGCTATCAGATCGAAAATTTCAATCACGACGTGCTGGTGAAAGCGAATGCGCTGGAACTGCTCGACAAGGAACTGGCCAGCAAACGTATCATCGGCACCATCAGCACGGGCTCGATGAACGACCCGTATATGCCGCTCGAAGCTCGCTATGACCTGACGGGCCGGGCGTTGGAGATCATTGCCGCGCACGGCTTTGGGGTGCACGTCATCACCAAGAGCGACCTGGTGCTGCGCGATATCGAGCGCCTGCTGCGCATAGCGCGCGTCTATGCCGCCGTTACCATCACGATTACCACTGCCGACGATGCTTTGGCGCGCAAGGTGGAGCCGGGTGCGCCGGTCTCCTCGGCGCGCTTCAAAGCCATTCGCGCCCTCTCCGAAGCCGGGATTTATACCGGCGTGACGTTGATGCCGGTGCTGCCGTTCATTGAGGATAACGAGGCGAACATCACGGCAATTGTGACGCAGGCCCATGCCGCTGGTGCGCGCTATATTCTGCCCGGCTTTAGCGTGACGTTACGCGACCGCCAGCGGCGTTACTATTACGACAAGCTGGACCAGCTTTTCCCAGGGGTGCGCGTGCAATATGAGCGACGCTTCGGCGAGCGCTATGGCTGCGTGGTAGACGACGCCAAACACTTGCAGCAGATGTTTGGCGAATGGTGTGAGCGTTTGGGCATCGCCACGCACATGCAGTTCTTGACGCCGCACCCGCGTGCGCCGCGACAATCCTCCGCCCAGCTTAGCTTGTTTGAGTAGCAAAGAGAGATTGGAGAATAGAGATTGGGGATGATTCAACGCGGATGAACACGGATACATAGGGTATGCATCCATGTTCATCCGTGCAATTCGTGGTTTATCTCAAATCACGAATCTCTAGTCTCTCATCTCCAATCCAAAATCGTCAATCGGCAATTGAAGCTCCTTAGCTTTCCGCCAGGATGCGATCGACGACCTGCTGGCGATATTCAGGCGACAGCGTGCGGAAGAACGCGCTATAGCCCGTGACGCGCACGACCAGGTCGGGGTACTTCTCGGGGTCCTTGTGCGCCTCTAGGATTTGTTCCTTCGAAACCACGTTGATGTTCACCAGCGTGCCGCCCGCAGCGTTGTGAGCTTTGAGTAATCCCTCGATGGCCGTCAACCCGCCGAACTCCTTGGCCAGGTGCTTATCGAAGTCGATCTGCAGCGGTGCGGAGTTGCCCCAGCCGGGCTGCACCATCGCCACCGCGTTGGACTTGGCCGTCGGGGCGCTGCCACCACCGGGCATGAAGCCGGGGTCTGGGTCGGCACTGTGTGCGATTGGCATGTGCGCATGCCGGCCATTGGGTGTAGCACCCAGGTCTTTGCCCAGCATGTTGATGATGCCGTGCGAGAACAACCCGGGGATGACGCGGAAGCCATTGGAAGTCGGCGTGTCGCGCACCAGGCTGGTATAGGTCTCGGAGACGCGCTTGGCCCACCAGTCGGCGCGGGTGTTGCCAGTGCCGTAGCGTGGGATGCTCTGCATCATCAGGCGCACCTTCTCGCCTTCGGGTCCGGCGTAGTCGTTCGCCAGTTGCTTGGTCAGCTCTTCCCAGGTGATGCGCTTCTCTTTGATCATGCGCTGCTCGATCGCGGCGAACGAATCGGCTACCGTCGCTAGGCCGACGCCGTCGCAGGTCAGGTTGTAGATGTCCACGCCGCCTGCAGAAACGTCCAGCCCGCGCTCGATGGGCCCATGGCAGAACAGGTTCAGCACGATTTCAGGACTATTGCGCGCCTGGTGATCCATGTGCCAGGCAAAGCCCTGCTTGATGATGTCCACGCTGATGCCCAGGTGATGCACGTAGCGCTCCCAGAGCTTGTTCAACAGTTCGTCGGATGGAATCTCGTGAGCCTGCTTTTCTGCGTTGATGTCGTCGATGGCGTGCAGCAATGGCGACACCATGCACAGGCGCGTCACGTCTTGCAGGCAGTATTCGATGCCGGGCAGCGCCGTCCAGTTGCAGCCCACCTTGGCGCGCATACGCGCCAGCTCGATCGGCACGCCGTTGCGGGCGTAGCCCTTATCCAGCCCGCCGGAGCATGAATAGCTCGCGCCGGTGCCGTCTTCGAACAGGTACTCCACGGCCTTATCCAGCAGCTTGGGGTCCTGCTTATCGTGCATGCGCACGGCCAGGTTTACCGGGATGCGCAAGCGGTGCACCGCCTCCAGGATGAGGAAGGACATGCGGCTCGACAGGTCGCGCTGCCCATCGCGTGAAGGGCCGCCGATTTGCGAATAGTGCGTATCGTTGAAGAACAGGCTGGCAATGTACCAGACGACTTCGTTGTCGTCTGTGATGCGCCCGGCCTTCACGTCGGCCTCATAGTACTTGCGCAATAACTCGTCGAGCTGGCCCAGCGCGCCGCCGGCGGCCCACATGCGGTCGATGGACTGGAACCAGGCCAGGAACTGGCAGGCTTCGCGCAACGTGCGCGGCGGGTTATCCACCAGCCACTCGTTCATGTCGGCGATTTCCAGCAGGTTTTGCCGCACGAACGGATCGGTTTCGGTGGCGGCCCACTCGCGCGCCTTGGTCACGTGATTCTGAATCCAGTGCTGTACGCCGATGACCAGGTTCTCTTCGCCGTCATAAAAGTCGGCCATTTCCGAGCCTTCGGCGGGGCGGTTCAGTTCGCGGTAGGCGCGGATTTTCTTCAATAATCCGCCCCAGCCCAACTCCAGGCCGATCGTCATATCCGGCCCCAGGTGGTTCATGCCGCCGATGCCGACGTAGATCAGGTTATATTCCTTATGCAGGGGCCGCAGGTGCGTGGGGCGATCCTCAGGACGCCATCCGCCCACGCCGGGCACATAACCTACCCACGCGCCGGCCAGGGCGCTATAGCGGTGGATATAGATCGGGTGTACCTCTAGCCAGGCGCGGAAGTTCTCGCCGATGCACTTGGCGCCATAGCAGCCACCCGAGGGGTGGTTGGGCTTAGCCTTGAAGGGGATCGGTTCGCTCCATGGAATGTACCCGTGGTCGTCGATGTCGAAGAAGCCGCGTTGCTTCAGTTTCTCGGTGGTATGTTCAAGTTTGGTCTTTCGAATTGCATCAATGCGTTGTAGATAAGTCGGCGCATTCGTCGGCGTTTCTTTTTCCTCTACAGTTTGCTGTGTCGTCACCATAACAATGTGTCTCCTTGGTGTAAAACTACACTTTTGCTACATCATACGCCGGTTGTTGAAAAATATGCTTAACGAAGCTGTCATAGACTAAACTGGCTAGAGATCGCACGCTTCGTGCTAAAGATGCAAGCACGTTGAGGTGGAAGCGCTATTTACTAAGCGCTTCCACCGGTGTGGCGCAATCTGCCATTAGCGTGTCAAGTGGCGTATCATCGCAGGAGTGAAGACGACCTGCTAACCCCAACGAACAGGAATGAAAAACATGGAGCCGAAGAGTTATCTAATTGACATGGATGGTGTGCTTGTCCGCGGGCAGCAAATTATTCCCGGCGCGGATCAATTTGTCCAGATGCTGCATACTCGCGGCATCAAATTCAAGGTGTTGACCAACAATTCCATGTACACGCCAGGGGATCTGGCACATCGCTTGCAGACTATCGGTCTGCCGATCGATGCCGATCATATTTTCACCTCGGCCATGGCGACAGCACGCTTTTTAAGTTCGCAACATGCTAGTGGCAAAGCCTTCGTCATCGGTGAGAGCGGCCTGACAGAGGCGATTCATAATGCTGGTTACGTCATTACCGATGTGGACCCTGATTATGTTGTGCTGGGTGAGACGTTTACCTACAACCTCGATTACGTAACGCGCGCCATTCGTCTGGTCGCAGCGGGGGCGCATTTCATCGCCACAAACCCCGACCCCACCGGCCCAACCGAGCATGGTATCGTGCCGGCCTGCGGTGCGATGGCGGCGCTGATCGAAAAAGCCTGTGGGCGCGGGCCGTTCTTTGTGGGCAAGCCCAACCCCTTCATGATGCGCGCTGCATTGAATCACCTGGGTGTACATTCTGAAAATACCGTGATGATCGGCGACCGCATGGACACGGATGTCATCGCAGGAATTGAGAGCGGCATGGAAACCGTGCTGGTGCTGAGCGGCGTGACGCATCGTGAGCAAATCGCGAATTATCCGTTCCAACCCCAGCGGGTGGTGGAATCGGTGGCACACATAGAACTATAACTGGAGATGATCGCGTGATAAACCCTGTTTATGAAATGAAAGTCGGCCAATTGGCCGTGAGCGTATACCCGGATAACGGGTCATTGGGTAAGGCCGCAGCCGCGCAAGCGGCCGCGGTTTTGAATGCGGCGATTGCGGCGCATGGGCATGCCAACGCCATCCTGGCGACCGGCAACTCGCAATTGACGATGCTGGCAACCTTGTGCGAGGTGAGCGTGGATTGGTCGCGGGTGACCCTGTTTCACATGGATGAATACGTCGGCCTGCCCGCCACGCACTCCGCTAGCTTTCGCAAGTTCCTGCACGACAAGATTGTGGATAAGGTTCACCCGGCGGCGTTCTATGGCGTTGAAGGCGACGCCGCCGACGTGGAAGGCGTCTGCCGGCATTATGCGGAATTGCTTCATCAGCACCCGGCGGACCTGGTGTGTTTGGGCATCGGTGAAAATGGGCACCTTGCCTTTAACGACCCGCCGTATGCCGATTTTGATGATCCGAAGTGGGTGAAAGTGGTCACCCTGGCCGAGAAAAGCCGCCTGCAACAGGTGGGGGAAGGACACTTCTCTGCGCTGGATGCAGTGCCCACCCAGGCGATTACTTTGACGATCCCGGCTCTGCTGGCAGCCAAACAAATGCTGTGCATCGTGCCGGAGTTACGCAAAGCGGAGCCGGTGAAGGCAGCGCTCAGCGGGCCGATTGTCGAGACTTGCCCGGCATCCATCCTGCGCACCGTTTCACATGCCAAGCTTCTGCTAGATCGCGACGCCGCATCGCTGTTGTAGCGGCGTATTTCTATTCCTGCATTGCACAAACCCTCCCAAATCAAGGGGATTTGGGAGGGTTTTCGTATATGTTCGACCGTAAATGCTTAAGTTACGTTGCATCTGACGGACGATCCCTGCATCGGCCTTTTGGAGTATGACGCACGCGCATAGAACGCGTATCTTGCTTCAGTAACTTTAGAGCAGGAGCAGGATCGCATGACATCATTTGAAACCAATCCACGTGCAGGGTGGACCACTGAAAATTGGAAGCGTCGTTTCTTCACTATCTGGAGCGGGCAAGCCTTCTCATTGCTGGGAAGCATGCTGGTCCAGTTTGCGTTGGTGTGGTGGCTTACCTCCACGACCGGTTCTGCCACTGTGCTTGCCACAGCGACACTCGTCGCCTTATTGCCTCAGATCTTTCTATCCCCCTTTGCCGGTGCACTGGTGGATCGTTGGAATCGGCGCATGGTGATGATCGTCGCCGATAGCGTTATTGCCGCCTTCAGTTTGTTGCTGGCTTATCTCTATTTCTCGGGCGCTGTGCAGATTTGGCACGTATACGCCGTGATGTTGATTCGCGCTGCCGGCGGTGCGTTCCAGTGGCCGGCGATGCAGGCGTCCACTTCATTGATGGTGCCGGAAAAGCATCTTTCGCGCGTCGCGGGCATGAACCAGATGCTGCAGGGCGTGATGAATGTCGTCGCGCCGCCGCTGGGTGCGCTCTTGTTGAGCGTGGCGCCGATGCAGGCCATATTGCTCGTAGACGTGGTAACCGCGGCAATCGCCGTTGCGCCGCTATTCTTCATCAGCATCCCGCAGCCCGAACGCGCGACACAGGGCGCGGCGACCGGCGGCAACATGCTGGCCGACATGCAGGCCGGCTTGCACTACGTGTTGAAGTGGCCCGGGCTATTGATCGTCTGCGTGATGGCGATGGTCATCAACTTCCTGGTCACGCCGGCTTTCTCGCTGCTGCCCATCCTGGTGACCAAGCACTTTGGCGGCGCGGCGATCCAACTGGGCATGATCAACTCGGCGGAAGGCATTGGCCTGGTTGCCGGGGGATTGCTCCTCAGCGTGTGGGGCGGGTTTAAGCGGCGTGTCTATACGTCGATGCTTGGGTTGGTCGGCATGGGCATAGGCATTGTGGCCCTGGGCATTGCGTCGCCCGATATGTGGATCCTGGCGTTGGGGGCGATGCTGTTTGCCGGCTTGATGAACCCGATTACCAATGGCCCATTGTTTGCACTGTTGCAGTCAAACGTGGCGCCGGAAATGCAAGGGCGCGTGATGTCGCTCTTGATGGCCGGGTCGGCAGCCGTGTCGCCGCTGAGCCTGCTGATTGCCGGGCCCGTGTCGGACGCCATCGGCGTGCAGGTCTGGTACGTGGTTGGCGGGTTGGTGTGCCTGGGGATGGGCATTGTGGGTTCGTTCATCCCGGCGCTTGCGCATATTGAGGATGAACACGGCCCGACGGATGCGCCAAAGTCGCCGGAATCGAGCATTGCAGCGATTAAGCCGGTGAACGCGGGCGAACAGATATAAGATCAGTGAGATGGAAACCCTCCCAAACCTGGGAGGTTTTTTTGTTGTAACAAGGGAGATGGGCAAAACGAATAAATTCTTGCTACACTTGTGACACTCGGTGCTGGCTGAGATGGGTCTGCTCTGGCCGGCACGCTGCTTCACGAAGGGGTAAGCATGTTTGTCTCATCCAACAGCCGGCGGTATGCCGTCACGATGGTTGCAGCCAGTGTGTCTTTGCTTGTCCACCTGTGCATGATGCCGGGGCGGCAGAATGGTGCAGCGCCTGTGGCACGTGCGGCGGATGTCGCATCTGATGTGGCTGCCGCGGAGGGATTAGCAGGCCCCTTGATGTACCAGTCGCCCAGCCTGCATGTCCCTCTCAATGCGCAAGGCGCGCCTAACCCAACGACGGCTTATACGTGGGAACTTGGAGACGGCATCACCACGACCGGGCAGACCATCAGCCATCAATACCCGGCAACCGGAACCTATACGGCCATCGTCACTGCCGATAACCCGCTGAATAGCCCGCTTTCGGGCAGCGTCGTTGTGACGATCACCGATGTGCCGCTGCAAGGATTGACGGTGACAAATTCCAGCCCGGTGCGACCCGGCCAACCGGTGACGCTGAGCGCAGGCGTGCTCACCGGCACACCAGCGTCCTACGCGTGGGCGTTTGGTGATGGCGGTTCCGGCGTGGGCAACATGGTGACGCATACCTACGGGATACCCGGCCTGTATACGGCCACCGTCACCGCGACCAACGCCTCCAATTCGCTGACGGCGCGCACCACCGTCACGGTGATGAAGCAGTTCTTTTTGCCAGGCGTGCTCAACCATTGGCCCTATATGCCGGGGACGCCGGTGCTCAGCGCCATCGATAATGCCATCGGTGCGATGCAATATGCGGTCACCTGGACCAGCGCTCGCGATGCGAGCAGCTATCTTTTGCAGGAATCCACCTCGGCTGCCTTTACGAACCCCAGTATGGCCTATGCCGGCTCGCAGACCTCTGCTTCCATCAGCGGGAAGACCGCCGGCATGACGTATTACTATCGCGTGGCGTCGATCACGGGGACGTATCAAAGCAACTGGAGCAACGTCGTCTCAACCCAGGTCACCCTGGTGGCAAATACACTGGTGAATGGCGGGTTTGAGAGCGGCATCCCGCCGCGCGGTTGGGTGGAGCGTTCCACGGTGGGTGAACTCATCAGCACCTATGACGTGCATAGTGGGTATTATGCCGCCTACCTGGGCGGCGTCATCGATGCCGAAGACAGCCTTTATCAGGCGGTCGCACTATCGTCGGACGTGGTGACTGCCACGCTGACCTATTGGCACAACATCCGCACGACGGACACGATTTATTACCCCTATGACACATTGTCGTGCGTGATTTGGGATGCGCATGGCAACGTATTGGGAAGTTGCGGGGAATTCAGCAATATGAATCGTTCCAACGGGTGGTTGCAATCGTCGGCCAACCTGGTGGCTTATAAGGGACAGGTGGTACGGATCGGCTTCAAGTCGTACAACAATTCGTTATATGCCACCCAGTTTTTTATAGATGATGTGAGCCTGCAAATCACGCGCTAACGCAGTCGCACGTGGGCGGCTCAGATGGCCTGTATCGTGGTTTACCGTCGCGGGCAAATACCTCTCCTGGACGAGGCATAGGCATGATATGCTGCGTAATCTGACGAATATGTTCGGCTTGGTGGAATCAACATGAACGTAATGCATAAATTGGGGCTGGTGCTATTGGGCGTGTGGCTTTTGTTGATCGGCCTCTTGCGCCTGCTGGGGCTGAGCTTGCCCGGTGGCGGGTTGGTAACCGGCATCCTCGTGCTGGCGGCGGGTGGCGTGTTGCTATTTAGCAACGGCACGCGCAACCTGGGCGTGCTGTTGCTCAGCCTTTGGTTGTTGCTCACCGGGTTATCGAGCCTGGTCTCGCTCAGTTTCACCGGGCTGAGTCTTCTCCTGTCGCTGTTAGCCGTGGCGGCGGGCCTGGTGATGTTGGCTGGCGGTGCAGGGCGTCATGCCGGGCGGTCGCTGGGGATTCTGTTGTTTGGATTCTGGCTAGTCATCAGTGGGTTGATGGGGTTTGCCACCTTTACGTTGCCCTTCTTGCGTACGTTGCTGGCGATCCTGGTGTTGGCGGCAGGGGTGCTGATTCTCATCGATCGTTGACATGCAAACGTCGAATCATATCCTCGTGGTGGAAGATGATCCCGCCGTCGCGGGCAGCCTGAGCGAGGATTGTGATCAATATGATACCCGGCGAAAAATCTTAATTGCCTCGCGGCTACAATAAGGCGGATGCCAACCGTTATCAGCAGCACACAGAACCCGCGCATCAAGCACCTGGTGGCGCTGCGTGACCGGCGCCAGCGCGAGGCGGATGGGTTGATGCTGGTGGAGGGGTATGCGGAACTGTCGCTGGCCCTGGAGGCCGGCAAGCCCGTAGCGTTGTACTATTGCCCGGAAATCGTGCGCCACCCCGATCAATTGCAACTGCTGGACCAGGCGCGCCAGGTGGGCGCGGAATTGGTGGAGGTGAGCGAGCGCGTCTTTGAAAAGGTGGCCTATCGAGAGAACCCCGACGGTTGGCTGGCAGAATTTCCCTTGCTGCATCGGCGGCTGGATGAACTATCGTTGGGGCCGAACCCGCTGATCGTGGTGGTGGAGGCCATTGAGAAGCCGGGGAACCTGGGTGCCATCTTGCGCACTGCCGATGCCGCCGGCGTGAACGCGCTGATCTCATGTGACCCTGTGACCGACCTGGGCAACCCAAATGTGGTGCGTGCCAGCAAGGGGGCCGTCTTCAGCGTCCCGGTGGCCGAGGCCGGTACTTGGGAAACGCTCGCCTGGCTGCGTGCGCGTGGCATTCGCACCATCGCTGCCACGCCGCAGGCGACACTCAGTTATACTGATGTGGATATGCGCACCCCGACAGCAATTGCCGTCGGCGCCGAAAAGCCTGGCCTTAGCCGAACCTGGCTGGAAGGTGCCGATTTTGGTGTACTCATCCCAATGGTGGGACGCGTGAATTCACTAAATGTGTCCATAGCTTCAGCGCTGCTCATTTATGAAGCGATCAAACAACGCCGTTGAACGGGTTTATACTCCAACCGCACATGAAACCTATCACCTATGACAGTTTGACCGACATCGTGTATGTCGAGGACGTAAAAATATCCCCAGATGGTTCCCGCGCATCCTTTGTACGCCTGAGCATAGACGCCCCTGCCGATGAGTACGTGCGCTCGATCTGGCTACAGGATCTGCGCCAACCCTCTCTCCTGGCACAACCCTTTACGACCGGCCGCAAAGACAGCACCCCTCGCTGGGCGGCGGATGGGACCCGCCTGGGGTTCATCTCCAAGCGCAACGATGGAGAGGCGCAAGTGCACGTCATTTCTCTGCAAGGTGGCGAGGCACATCGCATCACCACGCATCAGAACGGCGTGAACGATTTTGAGTGGTCTCCTGATGGTAAGCACATTGTCTTCAATGCCAGCGTGCGTGCCGACGAGTGCACCAAGGAAGATGAGAAACGCGCCGCGCCGCTCGAAGAGAAGAAGGAAACGTGGGAAAAGAAGCGTGAGGAGGAGCAGCGCGCGCATGAAGATGCATTGCGCTTTGACCCTCGCACCATACGCGAATTCCCTTATCGCGCAGGCACCAGCTACCTGGGCGACCGCTGGTCGCATGTGTACCTCACCGAGGTACCAGTCACCTTTGTCGATGACCCCAAGCCCAGGGCGACCCGCCTGACTAACGGCGACACGAACTTTGGGTTGCCCACCTGGACGAATGACGGGCAGACGCTGGTGATGAGCATGTCGCGCCGGCCGGAACACACCTTGATCGAATATTGGGAAGACCTGGTGCAGATCAACGTGCAGGGCGAATCGCACGAAGTGAAGCCGTTGGTTTCCACGAATTACAGCCATTACCACCCGAAGGTGTCACCCGACGGCAAGTGGGTGGCGTTTCAGCGCAACCTGGAAGAATTGCCCGAATTTCGCAACGTCACGTTGGCGATCGTCCCCGTGGGCGGGGGCGAGGTGATCGACCTGACGGCGCAACTGGACCGCAGCGTGATGGATTTCGCGTGGGGCAAAGATAGCGCCTGGATTTATTTCACGTTGATGGCGGACGGCTCCGCGAACCTCTACCGCGTGCAGGTGACCACCCGGCAAGTGGAGCAACTGACCACCGGCGCGCAGGAAGTGACCTCTTTTGACGTGGACGCGCAAGGGCGCGTGGCTTTTGCTTCCAGCACGATGGCGGATCCATCAGCGCTTTATTTGCGCGAGACGGATGGGCAAATCATCACGCTCTATCAACCAAATGCAAGGTTCCTGGCCGAGCACGAGGCCTGCCCGGTGGAAGAAATCCGCCACACCTCGGATCGCTTCGATATCCAGGGCTGGGTGATGACGCCGCCTGGGTTCGACCCAACCAAGAAGTATCCGCTGGCGCTGGAGATCCACGGCGGCCCGGCCGCTATGTGGACCCCCGGCACGCGCAGTATGTGGCACGAGTGGCAAACGCTGGCACACCGTGGCTATGTGGTTTACTTTTGCAACCCGCGCGGGTCCGGCGGATATGGTGAAGATTTCACGATCGCCAACCGGGGCGATTGGGGCGACGGCCCGATGAACGACATTTTGCGTGGGATGGAGCAGGTGATCGGGCGCGGCTATGTCGATACCGAGCGCCTGGTGATGACCGGCGGCAGCTATGGCGGGTATCTCACGGCCTGGATCGTGGGCCGCGATCAGCGCTTCAAGGCTGCGGTGGCGCAGCGTGGCGTCTATAACCTGATCTCCATGCGCGGCGTGACCGACATCCCAACGTTCAACGACCGCGAAACGGGCGCATCGCCCTGGGAAGACATCCAGAAGAACTGGAATCTCTCGCCCATCTCGTTGGCGCCAAATGTGCAGACGCCTTTGCTGCTGGAACATAGCGAGCAGGACTACCGTGTGCCGATCAGCCAGGCCGAGGAACTGTACCTGGCGTTGCGCACTTTTAAGAAGACTGTGGAATTGATACGCTGGCCGCGCGAAGGGCACGAGCTATCGCGTAGCGGTGAGCCGAAACATCGCGTGGAGCGTGTCAAGCGCATCGTGGAATGGTTCGAGCGATATGCGGCTTAATATGGATATGAAGCTCGTAAAATCGACCAAGCTCTATGGAGCCGCGCGAGCGAACAAACCGGAAGTCATGCGCTTCGTGAAGTTCATGGTGGTGGGCTTCAGCGGTTTGATCGTAGACTACACTACCCTGAACATCCTGGCGCACATCTTCGATGTGGCCTCGTGGTTGGCCGTGGCCGTGGCGTTTTGCGTGGCCGCGACCAACAACTTTATCTGGAATCGTCTGTGGGTATATCCCGAGTCGCGCAAGGATTCGCTCTGGAAGACGTTCCCCACCTTCTTCATCGTGAATGCGGTCGGGTTGGGAATCAATGAACTGATCCTGTTTCTCTTCGAGATGCCCATTACCCAAATGTTGGGCAGTGAGTTCTGGGGCCTGAACGCCACCAAAGCGATTGCCGCCGTCATTGTGATGGTGTGGAACTTCGTCGTGAATCGCTTTGTCACCTTCCGTGAGGTGAAGTGGCAATCGGGAGCGAAGCCGGCTGGCGGCGAAGAAGTCAATCAGTACGAAAGCGCCCTTTAGAGGGTGTTTGAAACATGGCGCGCATCACCATCGACTACACCTCGGCCGTCTGGCAAAGCGCCGGCATCGGACGGCTGACACGCGAGGTGGTGCGCGCGTTGCTGGCGCTCTCACCAGCACACGATATACGCCTGTTGTGCATGGCCGGGCACCCGGCGGCGTTGCCCCCTTTTAGGGGCCAGCCGGTGCCGCTCGTCCGTGTGCCACTGACCGACCGCTGGCTCTATCGCATCTGGTTTCGCGCGCATCTCCCAATCCCGCTGGAATTGTTCGCCGGACGCAGCGAGCTATATCATGCCACCGACTTCGTGTTGCCGCCTCTGTTGCCCGGCACGCGCACGGTGTTGACGGTGCACGACCTGACTTTCCTGCGCGACGCATCTTCCGCACAGCCGCAACTGCTAAGCTTCCTCACGCGCGTGGTGCGCCAGTCGGCCTTGCGCGCGACGCACATCGTGGCCGACTCGTATGCCACGGCGCACGACCTGATGGCATTCTATGGCCTACCGGCTGAGCGAATCACCACTATCCATAGCGGGGTGGACGTGCGCTTCAGCCCCCAGGTGCAAGGGAACGATGAGCCGGAACGCATCCGCGGCAAGTACCAGTTAGGCGCGGGCCCGTTCATTCTGACGGTGGGCACGCTACAACGGCGCAAGAACCACTTGACGCTGGTGCGCGCCTTCGCGGAGCTGTTGCGTAGTCCCGCCGCTTCGCCGGAGTTGCGCCTGGTAATCGCCGGAGGCAAAGGTTGGCTGTATGACGACGTGGTGGCGGAGGTGCGCGCGCTGGGCTTGCAGGAGCGCGTGTGTTTCATGGGCTTTGTGGATGAGGTGGACCTACCGGCGCTGTATCGCACGGCGGCTGTGTTTGCGTTCCCCTCGCTCTACGAGGGCTTTGGCCTGCCGCCACTGGAGGCGCTGGCATGCGGTGTGCCGGTGGTCACCTCGAACGCCTCATCGTTGCCGGAGGTGGTGGGTGATGCCGGGCTGATGGTGGACCCAATGGACGTGCAGGGGCTGGCCGCGGCGCTGGCGTGTGCGCTGGCAGACCCGGCCTGGCGTGCCGAAGCGGTCACGCGTGGCACGCAGCGCGCCGCACAGTTTACCTGGCAGCGCGCCGCGCAACAGTTGCTGGCTGTGTATGAGCAGGTGCTCAATGAAACGTGAGCCGCCTTTATAGTTCCGCTACAGCCGGGATGACATCGCGCCCAATGACTTCGAGCGGCTTGATGTCTTGCACGTTCGGGACGTCTGAAATGATGACGTGCTGGATGCCCAGCCTGGCCCAGGCCTTGCAGTTATCGATGAATTCCATTACTGCCAGAGCGCCGCTGGGTGCCACGTGGATGTTCGCCAGTATCGTCTTCTCGATATCGGCGTAGTTGCGCCCGGCTATGTCGCAATGATGTTTGAGCACATCCAGCTTGTGTGCCAGCACTTCGTTGCTCACCGGGAACAGGTTACAGGCATCTGCGTACTGCGCGACTAAGCGCAACGTCTTCTGTTCGCCGCTGCCGCCGATCAGGATGGGCGGGTGGGGCTTGCTAAGCGGCTGGGGGCTGTTTACGGGCTCGGCCAGGTGATAGTGTTTACCGTCGTAAGCTGAAAAGTCGCCCGACCACATCTTTTGCGCGATTTGCAGCGTCTCTTCCAGGCGCTCGAAGCGTTCTTTCATCGGCGGGAATGGCAAGCCCAGGCCCAGGGCCTCTTGCTCGTTCCAACCGGCGCCGATGCCCAGCCACGCCCGGCCGCCGGAGAGCACGTCGAGCGTGCTCACCACCTTCACCAGGAACCCCGGCAGGCGGTAGTTTGCCCCCGTCACCATCGTTCCCAGCCGCACGTGCTGTGTGACGCTGGCCATAAAGCTTAATGCCGTGTAGCCCTCCAGCATGGGGTCTTTGTACGTTGTGCCGCTTATACCTCTGATCTGAAAGTAGTGATCCATCACCCAGATGCTGCTGAAGCCTACTTCGTCTGCTGTGCGCGCGATGGTGGTTAGCTTCTCTCCCAGATTGTCGGGGCTGCCGGGCCAACTAAATCGCGGTATCTGTAAGCCGATTTTCATCATGCACTCCTTTTCAAACTTCTCTTTTAACAAGGATAAACTTTAGCATGCGCTCGAAGTCAAGTTCATTGGCGCAGAACCTCGCTGCAATATACACTTTGGTTGCAGAGGGACATTGAGAGATGACCATTCAACCAGAATCAATCATGCCAGGATTGTGGCGCTTTGTCGATACCTGCAACGTATACGTGGTGCAGCGTGGTGAGGGTGCCGTGGCGATAGACTTCGGCTCCGGCGCATGGCTGGCGCAGTTGCCGGCCTTGGGCATTCAGCGCCTGGAGCACGTCTTTTTGACGCATCATCATGCCGATCAATGCGCCGGGTTGCAGGCGCAGCGCCGTTGGCCGTTTGTCATCCACGCCCCGGCGGGTGAAGAGGACTACCTGGACCCGGAACGACTGGCGCGTGGCAGCACGGACGTGCATGCCAAAGGCTGCCCCGATAGCTACGCCGTGTTGCCGGGCGGCGTGCTGGGCGTGCACTACGACATGGCCGGCTTCACCGACCTATTCTGGGGTGACCAGCGCATTCGTTTCCTGCACACCCCCGGCCACGGGCCCAACGCGTGTTCGGTGATCGTCGATATTGGCGGGCGGCAGGTGGTATTTTGTGGTGATGCGGCTCACGCCGGCGGCACGCTCTGGCAGCCCTATCACCTGGAGTGGGATCACTGGACCGGCAAGGGCGCGCTGGCCGCCTGGGAAGGCATCGTGCGGTTGCAGGCGATCGGCATCGATGTGCTGTGCCCCGCGCACGGCCCGCTGGTCACTAGCCGCCCGCGCACGGAATTGCGCCACCTGGCGGGCAGGTTGCTCGCGTTTTACCAGGTTAAGGGGCAAATCTCCCCCGGCGAGAACGACGACTATCTGGCGCCACTCATGTTGGCCTGCGGTGCGCAACAGGTGCTGCCGAACCTGTATCAGTTTGGCGCGAATGGCTATCTGTTGCGGGCTAAAAATGGGGCGGGGCTGGTGATCGACCCGCAACAGCCCGATATGCCGGCGCTGGAAGCCTTGCTGGCTGAACTGGGCGACGTGCGGCCCACGGCGACGACCGCCTCGCACTATCACCTGGATCACTGTGACGCAATCCCCTATTTGCAGCAGCGCTATGGCGCGCGGGCCTGTTTGCATCCCTGGGTGGCTGAGCCATTGCGCAATATGCAACAGGTGGAAGTGCCCTGGCTGATGGCGTTGCCGGTGCAGTCGGTCACAGCCGATGAACTCTGGCCCGAGCGTGGCATCTGGCGCTGGAACGAATATGAATTTCAGGTAGCGCCCTGGCCGGGGCAAACGCGCTGGCACTGCCTGTTTCAAACGAGCATTGGTGGGCAGCGGGTGGCCTTTGGCGGGGATTCCTTCCAACCCGCTTCGCGCTGGAACGGCACGGGCGGCTTTTGTGCCTACAACGCCAGCCGATTTGAGGCGTTTAGCGATAGCGCCGCGTTGTTATTGGCCTGGCGGCCTGATGTGCTGGCCTGTGGGCATGCCACCTACTATCACTTCCACGCCTCAAAATTTCGCAAGATCATCCGTTGGGCGCATGAAGCAGAGCAGGCCACGCGCGCACTCTGCCAATCCGGTGACCTGGAGCGGGATTACTATTTCATTGACGAAGCTGGCCAAAGAGTCATGGATGCGAGCGGCGTTTTCTACTGGGCGTGCCGGGCAGCCTGATTTTTGGGGAGCAAGTTACGCAAAGACTCGGCTTTAGACATGAGCTTCTTGTTTCTTTGTGTCTTTGAGTTAGTAAAAGGGAGATTCTAAGATGATGAACATTGACCTATCGAACAAAGTTGCCGTCGTGACGGGCGCTTCGGGTGAGTTGGGGCGGGTGATTGCCCGCACGCTGGCCGATTGCGGTGCCGACGTGGCGATTCACTACCTTCATGGAGCCGAGAAGGCCGAGGCCGTGTTGAAGGAAGTGCAGGCTAAGGGCGTGCGCGCCATGACGGTGCAGGCCGATATCACCAACCCCAAGGATGTGCAGGCGATGAAGGAGAAAATCGTCAGCACCCTGGGCGACCCGGCCATCATCGTCGATAACGCGGTGATCCAATATCAGTGGACCACCGTGCTGGAGCAGGCGATTGAAGACTACGAAGGCCAGTTCCGCTCGTGCGTGCTGCAAAACGTGCTGATGGCCAAAACCTTCGTGCCGGCCATGATTCAGCGCCACTGGGGCCGCGTGATCGCCATCAACACCGAGTGCGCCATGCAAATGGTGCCCACCCAATCGGCTTATGTATCGGGCAAGCGCGGCATGGACGGCGTGCTGAAGGTGCTGGCACGTGAGATCGGCGAGCATCAGATCACGGTGAACCAGGTCGCGCCGGGCTGGATGATCAGCGACAAATATCGCGGCACGCCCGAAGAGCGCCAGCCGGCGTATGAGAAGAACGTGCCGCTGCACCGGCGCGGGTACGACCAGGACATCGCCAACGCAGTTGCATTCCTGGCGTCGGACCTGGCGGCGTTCATCACCGGCGCCTACATCCCGGTGTGCGGCGGCAACGTCATGCCGTGCATCTAAACAGATGCTTGAATATCCTGACGCTGCTGTTGCCTCGATCATGTAGGGCGAGCTGTTAGCTCGCCCTTTTTAGTCTCCCCACCAGGGCTCGCCGTCGGCGCGGTTCGCTTTCAGGTAATCCTGGTTCAGCACGACGCCCAACCCTGGCAACGTTGACACGATCATGCGGCCATCGCGGATGAGCGGCGGGTTCGCGGCGGCTTCGGGGGCGTGATCGCCATTGCGCGTGCATTCCAGGCGTGGGCAATTGAAAATCGCCGCCGAAAGCTGCTGCGAGGCCATGTTCAGCACGTAGCCGCTGACGTTGTGTAGGCTGACCGGGATGCGGAAGAGCCCGGCCATGTCGGCGATGGCCTTGACGCCGGTGATCCCGCCCGAGTTGATCAGATCCGGTTGCAGGCAATCCACCGCCGGATGCAGGATGAACGGCAAAGCGCCCTCGGGCAGCTCGATGTTTTCGCCGGTCATGATGGGCAGGCGGGTGGTGCGGCGCAGGGCCATCCACGACTCGGAATAGGCCGGCGCGATGGGGTCCTCGAAGAAGAGCGGCCTGATCGGCTCCACTGCCTGGGCCACCGCGATGGCGCTGGGCAGATCCAGTTCGGCATGGCAGTGCACGATGATGTCGATCTCATCCCCCAATGCCTCGCGCGCCAGGGCATAGGCATTACGCACCTTTTGTACTTCTTGGGGGCCGATATGAGGGATATATTCCTGCATGTGCGCGCCGATGGCGTGGTGGATGTCGATCTTGTAGGCTTTGAACCCATGCGGGTCCTCTTTTAGTTGCTGTGCCCGCTCTTGCCACTCGGCGCGGCTTTGGAAATCGCCGCCTGCACAGTGCGAATAGAGCGGAATTTCGGTGCGGAAGGGTCCACCGAGCAGGCGGAACACCGGCTGGCCCAGCAGCTTCCCCGCCAGGTCCCACAACGCGATGTCAATGCCACTCAGCACGCGCATTTGCCGGCCGCGCTGGGGATAGGCATAGAACATGTTGTGGTGGTGCACCTGGATCGCCAGTGGGTCCTTGCCGATGAGCCCCAGGTGCGGCAGGCGCGGGCCTTCCAAACCGGCAATTGCGGCGCGGGCCAGCGGCCCAGGCTCGCCACATGGCCCATAACCGCAGATGCCGGCGTCGGTTTCTATGCGAATCAGGGTGGTGCCCTGGCGCGGCTGCAGCGCTTTGATGGCTGTGATCTTCACCTGGTCTTTTGCTGTGCCGGCGAATGTTTCCAGGGGGCCGGTGGCGGCACCGGCTGGTTCAGGGGCTGATTCATGGGCGAAAGGATGCTTCATCATCGCTGACCGTCCTTTATTGAATGACTGCTTGATGAAATTATAGATGCCGCGTGATGGAATGATGAGGCGCGGGCATGTCCGTGTTCGCGGCTGCGTTCCCTGCTCTGGAACATTCAGACATCTGTAGTTATAAAAAATATCCAAAAGTTGCCAGAAAGCATTTACAGCACAAATGATCTGTCATATACTGTAAGGAGGATTGGGAGCGTGCTTCGATAAAAGGGGGAGCAATGGCGACGATCTATCATCCGCGCGATTCAATCAGGAGTGAGACGCCGGACCGTTGGCGCGGCAATCAGGGACGGCGTGGCGATGGGATGTTGAATTTGAGGGTGCAGCCGGCGATTGGGTATGAGCGTCGCAGGGGCGGCTCAATTGGTGTCATTATTTTATCCGGGTTGGTCTTCGTCCTAGCGCTCGGGCTCATCCAGCTATTTTCACCATCTGCCGCCCAAGGCACCCAACCCCATGCGCTGCTAGTTACGCCTGTCGTAACCATACAGATCATCGGCGCATCCACTGCTTTGCCGGTGATGAATATGCCGGTGAATGAACCTGTGCAGGACGTTTCGGCGATCGTCACGATGAGCGATGTTTCGGGCTTCGTGACCGTGCGCTCGGGGCCGGGTCCGGGTTACGATTCGCTTGGCACATTACCCAGTGGGCAGACCGCGACGTTGATCGGCCGCAGCGCCGATAACCTGTGGTGGCTGATCGCTTTCCAGGGCCGCATCGGTTGGGTGGACGCGTCGCATACGCATTTTGAAGGTGATCTGGCGCAGGTGCCGGTGGCGGATGTGCAATAGGGCTAGACATAGCGATACCATTCATCCAGCCAGGGCTGGTTGCCGTAATCGCGGCGAATGAAAGCCCCGATTTGGCCGATCAACGTGTCTGCGTCGGCATAGAGCGGATACTGCTCCAGTTCCAGGTGTTTGGTCAGGCTCCTCACGGCGGCGCTGCTGTAAGCATATTCACGCAGCGCCGCCGCATTTTTCTTGCCAAAGCGCGTCTGGCGCAGATAGTGAATCAGCCATTTGTCGGGCGGGTAGGGCTGAACGTCCAGCAGGTAACACATCCGGCACATCCCCTGCACCAGTTTAACGCAATGTAACAAAGCTGATACGCCATCGCCACGCTTCAATGGGTGCCGCATCCAGTCCAGGTCCAGTTGCAAAAGCAGATACTGTTGTTTGACGTGCGCGAGCGGGTCTGCAAAGAGCGCCTGTGTCCCGGCTTTGACCGCCCTGGCAAAGCGCCGGGCCGGGTCGTGCAGGGCAATCGCCGTTTGATATTCCCAGGCGTGGACGAAGTCCTGGTTGCGGTAGTAATCCTCCAGTTGATCGAACGACTCGATGTGGTAATGCCCATCATAGCCCTTGCCAGCAAAGAACATGAAAATGCCATCCTGGCGGTCGGTGAGCCCGGCCTGCTGATAGCCGGCAATCACGGCCTGGTGGGTCGCTTCGTCTGCATATAGCACCAGGTCGATATCCGAGTAACGGTCGGCATTCCCGCGTGCCGTGCTGCCCTTCATGATGACGGAGATGGTGGGCCAATATGCGCGTAATACTGGGTGGTGCGATAGCTCGCGTGCGACGTGGCGGGCTGAGAGGGTGAGGAATTCTGTGCGGTTTGTCATGTTTGATTTGTCCAACTCACCCATCGATTCTACGTGAAAGGTGCATAATCGCACTATCCCTGGCGCGTCGCCGGCGCAACGAAACGACGCAATGCCGGGAATGTGCACAATGTTGTGAGTAAATTGGTGGTGACACGACGGAGGATGCAATGGTAACCGTGTTGGATTATGTATTCCTGGCAGCCTTGTTTATCGTAGGTGGTGGCATTTGCCTGGCCGTGTGGATGTATCAGCGTAAGACAAAATCAGCGAAACCCGGAGTAACACATGACAGCGAAAGCAATCAGTGACCTGAAACCGATGACTGATGGGATTGTCCCCATCGATGTAGCGGAGCGCCAACGCCGTGTGGAGAAGGCGCGCCGGCTCATGGCGCAGCATCATATCGACGCAATCTACCTGGACGCTGGCACCAGCCTGCTCTATTACACCGGCGTGGACCTGTGGCGCAGCGAGCGCATGATGGCCGCGTTACTGCCCGCGCGGGGCGAGATCGTATATATCAGTCCGGCGTTTGAAGAGGCGCGCGTGCGCGAGATGATCGGCCTGCCCGGCGACGTGCGCGTGTGGGAAGAGCACGAAAGCCCCTATGAATTGGTGGCTGGGGCGCTGAAGGACTTGGGGATTGCCAGCGGCACGGTGGCGATGGAGGAGAGCGTGCGCTTCTTCCTCTACGACGGCATCCGCAAGGCCGCCCCGCAGGTGAACTATGTGAGCGCCGATCCGGTGACGATCGGCTGCCGGGCCTATAAGACCCCGGCCGAGATTGCGCTGATGCAGCGCGCGGCGGATATCACCATCGAAGCGTATAAGATGTGCGTCTCGCTGTTGCACGAAGGCATGTCGCAGACCGAGTTCTATGCCAACAGCGTGGCGTCGTTCAAGGCGCTGGGCGTGCAGGGCGGCATCGGCGCGGAATTTGGCGCCAGTTCGGCTTTCCCGCACGGCAGCAAGGTGGTGGAAAATCTGAAGGAAGGCGACGTGGTGCTGATGGACGGCAGTTGCCGCGTGGATGGCTACTTCTCGGACATCAGCCGGGCGGTGGTGTTTGGCACGCCGACGCAACGCCAGCGCGACGTGTGGAACCTGGAACACGAGGCTCAGGCGGCGGCATTCCGTGCCGCGCAGGTGGGCGCGCCGTGCGAGGCCGTGGATGCAGCCGCGCGTAAGGTGATCACCGATGCCGGGTTTGGGCCAGGCTACAAAGTGCCCGGCTTGCCGCACCGCACCGGGCATGGCCTGGGGTTGGACATCCACGAATGGTACAACATGGTGCAAGGGGAGAAGACCCCGCTCGCGCCGGGGATGTGCTTCACCGATGAGCCGATGATCGCCATCTATGGCGAGATGGGCATCCGGTTGGAGGATTGCATTTACATCACCCCCGACGGACCGCGCTTCTTTACTCAACCCAGCCCGGCCATCGATCAGCCGTTCGCGGCATAACACTTATCTGCTACAGGAATAGCACCCCGGCAAGGAACGGCAAGAGCGCAAGCACCGCTATTGGCGCCTGCTTGCGCTGCCTGGTGTCGGTGCTATCCCAGTTGAACAGGCGGATGGCAAGCCCAAGTGCCAGCGCACTTCCAACCAGCAGGATCAGGATGGACCACCACACATTAAAGTCTGCTGGCAGGTTGTAGGCCATGCCGCGAAAAGCGTTCATCGCATAGGTGCTTGGAAGGAGCAAGGCAACTTTGCCGAGCGCTTCGGGCAATATGCTGGTGGGCAGCATCAAGCCGCCCAAGATCATGGAAGGCAGGAAGATCAATTGTGCCCACAACACCGTCATCTGCGAATTGGAGGAGATGACACCGATCAGCAGGCTGAGGCTGGCGCAGGTGCCGATGATCAAAAAGATGATGATCAAGAACCAGAGCCAGTTGGTAGGTGGCGGGGCTTGAAAAAGCAATGGAGCCGTGGCAGTGATGATGACCGCGATCAGAAGCAAGTGCAAGAAAGCGGATAGGGCGGGGATAACCAGGATTGAAAGGGCAGGGATGCCGTTGATCTTGTAACTGCGGAAGATGCCCGCCTTTCGTGCAGTAACCAGCATATCCGGCAAACTCAACAATGTGCCGGACATGACCGCAAAGATGATCATCGCGGGAATCATCGTCTCGCGAAAGGCGGGATTGACGGCGGTCATCAACAGCCCCATCAGGATATACACGCCCAGCGGGAAGAGATACGTCAGCAGAAGCAGTGTGCGATTGCGTATGCCGGTACGGAATTCAAATGAGAAGTGGTTTACAAACGCGTTCATCGGTTGCCTCAAGGGTTAGTGATTTCGAGGAAGCGATCTTCCAGGGAGGGACGTTCAATGCGCAAGTCGACCAGCTTATCGGATTGAGCCTCGATATAAGCGATGATTGCTGAAACCGTGCTGCCGATGTCGGTGCTGTAGTAAATGATGTATTCGTCTTTTACGAGATGCGTTGTGATCGCCGGGAAGGCAGTTTCTCGCCTCGCCAAACACCCGCCCTCGGTGCGCACGGTCACTTTGCTCAACTTCCCGCCGCTGGCTGTGATTTCGAGCGGGGTTCCCTGCGCCGCGATTTTGCCGCGCAACAGGATGGTGATGTAGTCGGCCATGGCCTCTGCTTCGGCCATATCGTGAGTGGCCAGGATGATGGTTGTGCCTTCTGCTTGCAGTTGGTGCATCAGGTCGTGCAACGCGACGCGAGATGCTACGTCCAACCCGGCTGTTGGTTCATCGAGGAAGAGGATGCGTGGGTGATGGGCCACCGCGAGCGCCAGTGCTAAACGCCGTTGTTGCCCGGCGGAAAGTTCCTGGTATTGCGCAGACCGCTTCTCTGCCAGGTTGAGGCGGTCCAGCAGGTCATAACGGGGCGCGACTTGGTGATAGGCGCAAAATAGCTTCATCGCCTCCTCGACGGAGATGGTGGCCGGGAGCCCCGACGTTTGCAGTTGCACGCCGATCACGTTGCGCAACAGGCGGCTCTGATGCACGGGATCAATCCCCCCGATGCTCAATGTCCCCCCATCGGGAGTGCGCAGCCCTTCGAGACATTCCAGGGTGCTGGTCTTTCCGGCACCATTAGGCCCTAACAAACCGAAGATTTGGCCTGCCGGCACCTGGAAGCTAACGTCATCCACGGCAACAAGCTTGCCATACACCTTGCGGAAATTCTGTACCGTTACCACGCTATCTGCCATTGATGTATTCCTTGCGGGTTCATATTGATGGTCACAGCAGGGTCATAATGAGGTGCGATCTGGCGTGAACAGAAGGTTGACCCGCGGAGTTCCGGCCCGCCGACTCGCACGCATCAGCTTGTAGGCGAGTATATACCTGCATTGCATGCGTGACCACTGATGTGCTGTCTGTCTGCATCATCGTGGGCCTGTTTAACCTCAATTGGATGCCCTAAAGCGGGTGCAATGCCCGATTGCTATGGTATCTTGAACAGGTCAACAGTTTCCTGGCTGAGCTTAGGCTTTACCGAAGCAGACTGCTCGCATTTGCTGGGCGGCGTAGCAGAAGTTATCCCAGGTGGCATCGGGCGGGATGAGGTGATCGAACGCCGGCACGTAGCGACCCAGGCGCACCATCTCAGCCGCCTTGCGCACTTCTGCGTCCACGTCCGCCCGGCTGAGCGCCAACGCGCGCTTATCCAACCCGCCCATGATGCCCAGGCTGGGGTAGAGGCTGCGGAAGGTGCGCACGTCGTTGCCGGCCTGTACTTCAAAGGGCAGCATCATGTTGATGCCGTGCTCCATGAAGACGGGGATGAGTTGGCGGCAGTCGCCATCGGTATCGACCGAGATGATGCGCACCCCATGCGTGCAGGCGAAATCGGCGATGCGGTCGTAGCAGGGCATCATAAATTCGCGCACCATGCGTGGCGAGATGAGCGAGCCGCTTTTGCCGCTCATATCTTCCCAGATGTGGATATGGTCGATCTGCACCTCGGCGGCCACGCGTTCCCACACGGCGATCCATACCGACGTGAGATGTTGCATCATGTCTTTCACCAGGCTGGACCGTTCGTAGAAACTGACCAGGAGTTCCTCCACGCCCAGCAAGTCGCGCGGGGTGCCGAACACGCCGTAGGGGAACACGCCCACCTGCACCGCCTCGCCCGTCTCTTTCAGGCGTGCGCGAAAGGCGTCCCAGTCCAGCGCAGTGCGCCCGGCGTCATCGGGGCGCAGCCGCTCCGCTTTCAGGCGTTCCCAGTCGTCCTCGGTCTTGACGGGGTAGTCCAGCCATTCGGGCATGGAGCCGCCGTCGCGCCGGTCGCGCATGGTGATGCCGCGTCCATCGCGATGGACGATAAATTCGGGCGTTTCCTCCAGGGTCAGCGGCTCGAACTCGGGGTAGATGCCGTAATGCACGTCGGGCAGCGCGAAGCTCTTGTCGAACCCGAAGTGCTCGCGCAAGTCCAGAGCCGGGATGCCGGATTGGCGGCGGAAGTTATCGAGCGTTTCGCCCCACGGGTCCCAGCCCAGCCCGACGCCAAAGGGGACACGATCGATTGTCTCGCCGAGGAAGCAACGCACCACGCGTTCGCCACAGGTCAGTTCTGCCATGCGATATTCCTTGTTCGTGCATCATACCGGCGAGCGCGCAAAGGGGCAAATAGATTGAGTGCCCGTTTTTTGCGGTCTATAAGATAATCGCGCTATCTCTCAGGAGTCAGTAATAAGGAGGCATGACCAGCATGGCAGCGAACTTGTTCGATCTGACGGGACGTGTCGCAGTGGTGACGGGCTCTGCCGCACGAGGCGGAATTGGTCACGCGCTGGCGTTGGGGCTGGCGCAGCAAGGCGCGAATGTGGTGACGACGGACGTCGATGGCCCCCTGGCGCGCCAGACGGCCGAAGAGATCATCGCCGCCGGGCACCAGAGCACCTGGGCAACCTGTGACGTGTCCAAGCCGGAGAGCGTGGAAGCGCTGTTTGCGGAAGTGGATCGTGCGTTTGGGCGCGTAGACATCTTGGTGAACAATGCCGGCATCGGCAGCCACACACATCCAGAAGACCTGAGCTTGGAAGAGTGGCACAAGGTGATGGAAGTGGATGCCACGGGCACTTTTCTGTGCTCTCAGCAGGCGGCGCGGCGCATGATCCGCGAAGGCACCGGCGGGAGCATCATCAACATCGCCTCCATCGCCGGCAGCACGGCGCTGGGGCGCGGCAACTTCGTCTATAGCGTGGCAAAGGGCGCCATTATTCAAATGACGCGCGAACTGGCCGTGGAATGGGCGTGTCACGGCATCCGCGTGAACGCGATTCAACCCGCCCAGATTCGCACGCGCGGCTTGCAAGCGCTGATCGATGACCCGCAGTTCAATTCGCAAAAACTGATCGACCGTTTCTTGGCCGGCATCCCACTGAACCGGTTGGGCGAGCCCGAAGACCTGGTGGGGCCGGTGATTTTCCTGGCTTCGGATGCGGCGAAGTTCGTGACGGGCATGATGTTGCCCGTGGATGGCGGCAACCTGGCGCTCAATGCCGGCGGCAGCCACACGTGGCCCAAAGACTGATCGATTTGGGCGAGGGACGGATGTCGCGCGTTCGTCATCCGTCCTTCGTCTGTCTCTAATCTCAATTTCTCTGATTTCTATATCTTCACCGATGCAATATTTCCTGGCCTTCCTGCCCATCCTCATCGTCCTGGCGTTGATGCTATTCCTTCACTGGGGCGGGCAACGTGCAGGGCCGGCCGGGTGGCTGGCGGGCATCGTCGTAGCGCTATTGGCCTTTGGCCTGACGCCCGATGTGTTGTGGGTCTCGCAGGCCAAGGGCGTCTTGCTGGCGCTATACGTGCTGGCCGTGCTGTGGCCGGCGATATTGCTCTATAACGTGGTCAACCAGGCCGGCGGCATCCGTGCGATTGCGCTGGCCCTGGAGCAAACCATCACCGACCGGCCGCTGTTGCTGATCGTGCTGGCCTGGGCCTTCAGCGGCGTGTTGGAGGGCCTGGCCGGGTTTGGCTTGCCGATTGCCGTCGTCGCGCCGATGCTCACTACGCTCGGTGTGGAGCCGGTGATGGCCGTCGCGGCGGTGGCGGTGGGGCACTCCTGGTCGGTGACTTTCGGCGACATGGGCGTGATCTTCCAAACCCTGATCGGCGTGACGCACTACGATGGGGCGTACCTAGCGCCTGCGGCGGCGGTGATGCTGGGCGTGGCCTGCGTGCTGTGCGGGCTGGCGGCGGCGCGCATTTTGCACACCGGCCGGCGCTGGCTGTTCATCCTGTTCCTATCAATCCTGATGGCGCTGACGCAATATGCGCTGGCCATCTCCGGCCTGACGCCGCTTGCGGCCCTGGGTGCGGGCATTGTCGGGGTTGGCGGGGGCGTCATCCTGTCCAAGCTATTGAGCAGGGGAGCGGAGGAGCCGGGGAGCGAGGGAGCGGGGGAGAAAGGGAGTGAGGGAGCCAAAACGCCCGCTCTCCCTTGCTCCGATGCTCCCACTCTCCCCATCACCCCGGCTCCCCGGCTCACACCGTCGCTCAAGGCTGCGTTGCTGAGCTATGGCGGGTTGACGGTGCTCATGTCGGTGCTGGCGCTGGTGCAACCGCTCCGCGCAACGTTGAACCCATTCGTGTGGCAGATGAACTTCCCGCAAGTGAGCACGGCCGGCGGGCTTGTCACGCCGGCAGGAGCAGGCCAGGCCTTCCGCTTCTTTCTGCATCCTGGCACGTCCATCTTGTTGGTGGCGCTCGTCAGTTATTGGCTCTATTACCGGAAGGGGTATTGCATGCCAGGGGCCTGGCGCAACGTGTTGAAGTCCACCTGGCGTGCGGCGGCGCCTTCGAGCGTGGGCATCATCTCCATGATGGGGCTGGCTGCGTTGATGGATCATTGCGGCATGACCATGTTGCTGGCCGAAGGGCTGAGCGCGGCGGTGGGCGCGGCGTTCCCGCTGGTGTCGCCGATGATCGGCGTCCTGGGCGCATTTGCGACCGGCAGCAACAACAATTCCAACGTGCTCTTCGGCTCACTACAGAAGAGCGCCGCCCTATTGCTGGCGATTGATCCGCGCATTTTGCTGGCGGCCCAAACCGCCGGCGGGTCGTTGGGCAGCATGATCGCCCCGGCCAAGCTCATCGTAGGTTGCAGCACGGTTGGGTTGGATGGGCATGATGGCGAAGTCTTGCGCCGAACGCTGTTATATGGGCTGGGAGTCGGCCTGGTGATGGGCATTGTGGCGCTCGTGTGGTCGATCTTGGTGCGATAGATAGATCTTAAAATCTGCGGGGTTGCGTGCTTTGTTGTGTGTCGTTGTGGTTCAATGTGTAGTAGGGAGGTGCATGATGACGAATGATAACTTTTGTGCGATGGTTGTGAGTGAAGAGTCGCCTGCTCACTTCGTGCGCCGCGTGCAGACCTGCGCGCTGGATGATTTGCTGGCGGGGGATGTGCTGGTGCGCGTGTATTACTCGTCGTTGAACTATAAGGATGCACTCTCCGCATCAGGGAATCGCGGTGTGACGAAGCATTATCCTCACATTCCTGGGATCGATGCAGCCGGCAAGGTGGTGCAATCCAGCGACCCGCGCTACCGGCCCGGCGATGCCGTGATCGTTCATGGTGCTGAATTTGGCGCGACGGCCCCCGGCGGATATAGCGAATTTGTGCGCGTGCCGGCGGAGTGGCTTGTGCCCCTGCCAGCGGATATGACATTGCGCCAGAGCATGGCAATCGGCACCGCGGGCATCACGGCAGCGCTTGCGGTGACGCGGTTGCGAGAAGCAGGTGTGCCCGCACAGGGGGGCAGTGTCCTGGTGACTGGCGCGACCGGCGGTGTCGGGAGCATTGCCGTGATGTTGCTGGCCGGGTTGGGCTATCGCGTGGTGGCTGCCACGGGCAAGGCCTCGGCCAGGGATTGGCTGATCGGCCTGGGCGCTGCCGAAACGGTGCAGCGCGCCGTCGTCATCGACGAAACGCCTCGGGCGCTATTGCACGCGCGCTGGGCCGGCGTGGTGGATACCGTCGGTGGGAAAATGCTGTCCACGGCCTTGCGTTCCACGTGTTACGATGGCGTGGTGACTTGTTGCGGCAACGTGGCTGGGGCTGACCTGTCTCTGACAGTATATCCCTTCATCTTGCGCGCGGTGCGCTTGCTTGGCATCGACGTGGCTAATTGCTCGCCCGAGGTCTTACACAAGCTGTGGTATGCGGACGGTTTTTGCTGGCCACTTGCGCAAATTGAGGCCCAAACGCGCGAATGTACGCTTGATCAGTTGAGTGATCAGATCGACCAGACGCTGCAAGGCCGGCAACAGGGGCGCATCATTGTGAACTTGTGTGGCAAGGAAGAAAAGATGGAGGAGCCGCAAACTCTCCGGGCGGCTCCCTAACTACGGCAGGGTTACATTGGGAGCCCATTTGGCATAGAACGCCCGTTCGGTTACAATAGAACAAAGGTTCGCCGTTCATGGAGGGAGATATGACCGCGAGCACCGCACATGAACAAGCGTGGGGAGAAATCGACGTGCCAATCTTCGCGCCCTATGAGAAAACACAGCCCGGCTATGAGCTGGTCAGCGCCGCCGTGTGTGAGCCAGGCTTGCTCGGTGGTATGTTCGAGGATGCGGGCGAAGATTACTTCCAGGTGCCTCTCTGGGACCTGTGGGATCGTAGGGGTGACCCTGCCGCAAGCGACCCGCAGAAGCAACGCATCAATGAGATGCAACGTTCGCTGGGGGCACTGAGCGAGGATGCCCGCCTGATTCGTATACAGATTGCCTGCCTGGATCGCTGCTATTTCACCTTCCCAGCTAACGTCGATCTAGTCCTAGGAAGCATCGCCGATGGGAAACCGAACCTGGATGCGCGTATCTCATGTGAGCCGCCCTGGAACAACAGCCTGTTGCCGCTATTACGCCGGCGCAGAAAGCAGGTTGCTCAAGACGCAGCGGTGTTGGAGGCCCGCTGTGCACGGGTGCGCGCTTACATCGCCATTCTATCGGGCTGGGCAGAGGAGCATGATCTGGCTGACCTGGAGCATGCCGTGCCGGAATATGTCGAACTGGCTCGCCGAATTTATCGGCAGCTTGGTGTGCCATCAACTTTGAAACAGCTCTATGTGCAGAAGCTGGTGTGGATGCTGGGGTTGTGGGCCTATCCTGCACGTTATACGCCGGAGCGATGGGAACGCCACAGCAAGATGGCAAAGGTTTACGGCGAATTGATCCTGCGCGAACTCAACGGCGCACAAGACACAATTGGCCCACTGATCGACCGCAATGATGACAACGGCTCGTGCCATCATAGCTTCTTCCGGCACATCGATCATCAGATGGCCTTGATTGGTGAAGGCGGCGACTTGCCTGGAGCGGGGGAGGAGCGGCGCCGTATTCATGGCGCAATCACGAACTATGTCCACGTGTTGGGCTCGTGGCTGGCTCGACGATCCATCGCCGAGACCGTTGCCATCTGGCCGGCGTGTGGCGAGGTGGTGGCGCCGGTTTACCAGGTGCTTGGCGAGCCAACGCCGCTCAAGCGCTGGCTGGTGGCCTGTCTATGGAAGAGGTTGCAGGATCATATGGCGTGGCGGGGACGTGGTGCACTGGATGAACAGCCGGAACGTTTCGCTCTCCCCGCAGAGGCGCTGGGCCTTGGTGAGGTATGACCATCCGCGTCAAACGGGCCGGCGAGCACAACCTGCATGAGGTTGACGCCGAATTTGGCGATGGGCTGACGGTGGTCACCGGCGTATCGGGTTCGGGCAAGACGTCGCTGGTCTTCGATACGCTCTATCACGAAGCGCGCCGCAGGCTGCTGGATACGCTGGCATTGGGTGCGGGCAGCCAACGCCTTACGCCGGCCAGGGTGGAATCGATCACCGGCCTGGGGCCGGCCGTGGCAGTAGGCCAGAACCTGCTCAACCGCAATCCTTCCTCCACGCTGGCGACGGCGTCGGGATTACACCCTTTCCTGCGTCTGCTCTATGCGCACTTCGCCCAACGCCGCTGTGCGCAGTGCGGCGCGGAATTGACCACCCTGAGCGAAGACGAGATCGTAGAGCGACTGTTGTCTATGGCTGCACAAGCCAGTGTGCAGATTTTTGCGCCGCTGGTGTGGTCTTCGCTGGGTAGCCATCAAACGCTGTTGCGCCTGCTGGCCGGCCAGTTTGGTACACCCGCCTTGCGCGTGGATGGGCAGGCGTGGAACGGTGAGCCGTTGCCGGCGCAACAGACGCATACGATTGAAGTGTTGCAGGCGACGCTCGGTGAAGATGCTACGCTGGCACAGACGCGCCAGGTGTTGCAACAGGCCAGGGCGCTGGGTGCGCTTTCAGTTATGGCCCGCATCGATGGGACGGCTACCGGGCTTTCGTTTGCGCCGGTATGTGCCACATGTGGCGCGTGGTTTGGCGAGTTGACGCCGGTGCACTTCCATACCTCTTGTCCACATTGCGAGGGCAAGGGCTGTGCACGTTGTGATGAGACGGGGCTGCATCCCGAAGCGGCCGCCGCGCGCTGGATGAACTTGCGCCTGCCCGATTTACTCGCGCTCAGCGTCGATCAGGTGCGCGGGTTGTTCGGAAGGGCGGACCAGCCTGCATCGGCGAAGCGCCTGGTGACCGAAATAGCGCGCCGGCTGGAGGCGCTGGTGCAAGTGGGCCTGGGGTACCTCGCGTTGGATCGCACCGCGCCGACGCTTTCGCGCGGCGAAGCACAACGGGTGCGCCTGGCGGTTGCGCTCACCAGCCGCCTGGAGGATATGCTGCACGTGTTGGATGAGCCGACGGTGGGGCTGCACCCGGCGGACGTGGCGCGCTTGCTGCCCGCGTTTCGGCAATTGGGCGGGCCAGTCGTGTATGTGGAGCATGATCGGGTGGCGGCTGCCGTCGCAGATGCCGCGCTGGATATCGGCCCGGGTGCCGGCGTACAAGGAGGGCGCTTGGTCTATCAAGGCACGCCCGCCGGCCTGTGGCGGGCCGACACGCCCACTGGGCGTTACTTCAGCCTGCGCGAACGCGTGAACACGCCGCCTGCGCGACCTGCCCCCAGGCAATTTCTCACCCTGCGCGGCGTGGATTTGCGTAATCTGCGCGAGCTGGACATCGCCATCCCACTTGGGCGTTTGACGGTCATCACGGGCGTCTCCGGGTCGGGCAAGAGCACTCTGGTGGAGGATGTGCTGGTGGCTTCCTTGCGCGCTGGCGAGCCAATCGGCTGTGCGGAGCTGGAAGGGCCGCGCTTGAAGCCGGTGCTGGTGGATCAGGACCCAATCGGGTTGAACCCGCGCTCGAATCCGGCCACCTATACCAAACTGGCCGATGTCATTCGCGATGTATTTGCGTGCCAGACGGGGCTTTCCGCCTCGCATTTCTCGTTCAATCGCCCCGAGGGCGCGTGCCCGGCCTGCAAAGGCATGGGGGCGGAAGAAGTGAAGATGCGTTATCTGCCCTCCACCTGGGTGCCCTGCGCGGCATGTGAGGGGCAACGCTTCTCCGACGAAGTGCTGGCGGCACGGGCGAGCTTTGGCGAACGGCGTCTATCCGTGGCCGACTTCTATAACCTGCCCATCAGCGAGGCCGCTGCCTTGCTATTGCAAGAGGGTGTCTTGCCGGCGAAGGATCGCCACGCGGCGGCACGCATCCTGGAGGCCCTGCGAGATGTGGGGCTGGGCTACCTGACGCTGGGCCAACCTTCGCCAACGCTCTCGGGCGGTGAGGCGCAACGCGTCAAACTGGCGAAGTTCCTGGGCCAGAAAAATCTAGCGCAACAGCTTTTGGTGTTGGACGAGCCCTCCACCGGGTTGCATCCGCAGGACGTGGGCGGGTTGCTGGTGGTGCTGGATCGCCTGGTGCGCAGCGGCGCGACGATTGTAGTGGTGGAGCACAACACCGACATCATCCGCGCGGCGGACTGGGTGGTAGACCTGGGCCCAGGCGCAGGGGAGGCGGGCGGGCGGTTGCTCTTTGCAGGGCCGCCGGACAAGTTGCTAAGCGTGGCCGATTCGCTGACGGCCCTGGCGCTGCGCGATGAAGCGGCCTTGCGCCCGCAGGCGGCGCGCGCGGCTGTGCGGAGAGGCCGCCCGGCGGCGATTTCCATCCGCCATGCGCGGGCGAACAATTTGCAAGATGTGAGCGTCAGCTTCCCAAAGGGCGCGCTCACGGTGGTGACGGGCGTATCCGGGTCCGGCAAGTCCAGCCTTGTGCACGACGTGTTGGAAGCCGAAGCCGAGCGGCGTTACCTGGAATCGCTCTCGATGTATGAGCGCCAGAGCACGCGCGAAGGCCCCGAAGCGGAGGTTGAGTCCGTCAGTGGGTTGGGGGTGGCGTTGAGCGTCGGCCCGGAACGGCATCGCTTTGATCGGCGTAATACGGTCGGCAGCGCGACCGAGATCGTCCATCACCTGGCGATTCTGCTGGCCACCTGCGGTGAACGGCGCTGCTTGAACTGCGGCGCATCCATGACGCGCGGCAGCCAATGGCAGTGCCCTGCCTGTGGCAGCACGGCACCGCTGGCCGAATCCCGGCATTTCTCTTCCAGCACCTACGCGGCGGCGTGCCTAAAGTGCCATGGCGTTGGCACGTTGCAGACGCCGAACCCGGCGAAGCTCATCATCCATCCCGAAAAACCGTTGATCGAAGCGATGTATTCGCCGGGCTTTTTCCCAAAGGGCTACCTGGGCAAACCGTATAACGGCGGCTACGACGAACTGCAAGCGCTGGCGGCACGTTATGGGTTCGACCCGGCCCGCACGGCGTGGGACGACATGTCTCCTGCCGCACAACACGCGTTTCTATATGGCGACCCGGCGCCGCTGGAAGTAACTTTCCGCAGCCGCACCGGGCGGACGCGCACGCGTGTGTTGAATTTCCGTGGCTTCTATGGCTGGCTGGGAGATTGGGACACCGGCGGCACCTATACCGATACGGTGGCGTGCCCCGACTGTGGCGGGTCGCGCCTGCGCAAGGAGTACCTGGCCGTCACATTGGCCGGGCACAACATCCACCATCTCAGCGAGATGGCGCTGAATGAACTGGCGGAAACGCTGCGACAGGTGCGCATCCCTGGTGACCAGCAGGGCCCGACGGCGAGTTTGTGCACACTCACGCAACGCCTGCGCTTTTTGCAACAGGTTGGGTTGGGCTATTTGCATCTGAACCGCCTGAGCGCTACGCTCTCGGCAGGCGAGGCGCAACGCGTTAAGTTGGCCGGGTTGTTGGGCAGCGGCCTCAGTTCGCTCACGGTGCTGCTGGACGAACCCTCGCGCGGGTTACACCCGGCGGAGGTGGAAGCGTTGATCGCCGCGCTGCAGGAGTTGCGCGACGGCGACGGCGCATCCTCCGCACGTAACACCGTCATTGTGGTGGAGCACGACCCGCAGATCATGCGTGTGGCCGACGAATTGGTGGATATGGGGCCGGGTGCCGGCGCGCAGGGCGGGCAGGTGGTGGCACATGGCAGCCCCTCACAGGTGGCACGTGCGAAAACGTTGACAGGCGCCTGGCTGCGCAACGAGCGGCACGTCGATCTGCATCTGCCGCGCCGTCAGCCGCAGCATTGGCTGGAGATTCGCGGTGCGCGCGAGAATAACTTGCGCAACCTGACTGTGCGTCTGCCGCTGGGCGTACTGGCGGGGGTATGCGGTGTGTCGGGTTCGGGCAAGAGCACGTTACTCATCGATACGTTGGGGCGCGTGTTAGCCCCGAAGAAGATCACGGGCAGTGTCTCGCGCGAGCCGCTGGCCCCCGGTGCACACGATGGCATTCGCGGCGCGCCGCAGCGCGTCATCATCGTGGATCAGACCCGCGCGGGCATCCACAGCCCGGCGACTTATCTTGGCCTGGATGAGCCATTGCGAGCGCTGTATGCTGCCAGCCCCGATGCAAAGGCCTTGAACCTGAGTGAGGAGCAATTGGGACGCAAGTGTGCCGCTTGTAATGGCATGGGCAGCATTCGCTATGAGATGGGCTTCTTGCCCGACGTGTTCACGCCGTGCGACGTGTGCCACGGCACCGGTTTTGTGCCCGAGGCATGGCAGGTGCATTTGCAGGGCGTGGCGCTGCCGGAGGTGTTTGGGCTCACTATCGACCAGGTGCACACGCTCTTTGGCACCGACCCAGCGCTGGCGCGACCCTTAAGCGCTGCGCGGCAGGTTGGCCTGGGTTACCTGGTGCTACGCCAGCCGGGTATGGCACTTTCGGGCGGAGAAGCGCAACGCCTGAAGATCGCCGACGAACTGGCGCGCCCCACGCATGAAGAGACGCTCTATCTGCTGGATGAGCCGACCGTTGGCCAGCACCTGGAGGATGTGAACCGCTTGGTGGGCGTCTTGCACGGGTTGGTAGAGGCGGGGCAATCGGTGTGGGTGATCGAACATCACACACATCTGTTGGCCGCGTGCGATTATCTGCTGGAACTTGGGCCGGGCGGCGGACCGCAAGGTGGGCAGTTGATCGCCACCGGTACGCCGGAACAGGTGGCAGGCATGGACACGCCCACGGCACCCTATTTGCGCGAAGCGCTTGAGGGCGCGCACGGAGGGTATACACGATGACCTGGGCACCGCTTCTATTGGCTGATTCCTCACCTTGCCTGCGCTGGTTGGTGCTGCGGGAACTGCTGGGACGCGCTGAAGAGGACACAGAAGTGCGTGACCTGGCGGAGTTGCGCAAGCATGACCCGCTCGTCGCCGGCCTGGCACGCACGCAGCAGGACGATGGTTCCTGGAAGGCGGAGGAGCCTGCCTCGCGTGGCAATGCGCTGCTCGTCACGGCGCGCACGTTGACCCGGCTGGGATACCTGGGGTTCGGCCCGGATTTGCCAATGATCCGGCAGGGGGCTGAGTATCTATTTGCCAATCAACGGCGCGATGGTGCCTGGCCGCTAGGGAGCGAAGCGGAGCAGGATGAGCAGCGCGAAGGCTATCGCTTGGTGCCATTGCAAACCGCATTGCCCCTGCGCGGGCTGGCCGCTTGCGGTTACGCCACGGACCCGCGTGCAGAGCGTGCCTATGATTGGCTGTTGGCCCAACGCCTTGATGATGGTGCCTGGCCCACAGGCATTGCTTCCGGGGGCTACGGCTACGTGGCCGGGTATCGCAGGTTGGCCCATTCGCGCTGGGGCTGCCGCTCCAACACGACTGGGGCATTGATCTGCCTGGCGTTACATCCCGAGCGCCGCAACGGCCCGGAGGCGCGGCGTGCCCTGGATTTATTATTAGGGCGCGAAACGCGCGAAGAGCATACCTTTGGCTATGAGGTGGCACGGCTGGTGGGCGCGGAGCCGGCACATGGGTTCTTTACGTTTTATGCTCGTTTCGACCTGGCCTGCCTGCTCGATCTGTGTCGGCGCGTGGGTGCCACGCGTGAAGATGAACGCATCAACGAATTGGCCTCATTTATCCGTTCGTTACAGGGGCCATATGGGCTGTGGGAGTATCGCGGCGCGCCGCAGATCTCGCGCTGGTTGACGTTCGATGTGCTTCGCTCGCTCTCACGCCTGGATGCCACTGGTGAGTGGCTTAGCGAAGAGCCACGCACGCCTTTCCGCGCTTATGCCCAGAAGACAAAACGATATTAGGATAACATCTGACTTTTCTTGTAATCGATCTTCCTGAATCTTCATACATAACCAATCTTATATGATCAAATGGCCGCTGCAACAACATATTCCAGTTCGTCTTTTTAGAATTGTTCTCCCCTGGCTAGCATTTGCCATGATGTTAATGTGGGGGTGGCGCGTATATGACATCGTCAACCGTATTCCTGCATATGGTGATGCATTGGAGGTGATATGGGGCATTCAGCAGTATCACGATGCGCTTGCTAATGGACAGCCACTTCCGTTATATACACCATTGGTGTTTGCGCCGAATGGGTGGCACACAGCGACTCTGGCACATACGCCGTTTCTCTTTCTGTTGGCTCAACCTTTTTGTTTCATCGGCGGTGCGGCTTTTGCTTACAACCTTTTAGCCCTAATATCACTGGTAGTTGCGTACGCTGGTTCGATGAAATTGCTCCGACGATATGTATCGGCAATGCCTGCGACCGCAGGCGCGCTGATATTTACGTTTGTAAATGCGCGCTGGTTTCGGATCTTTGGCCATTTCCATATATTGTGGGCGACGAGCCTTCTTCCCTGGTTGTTAATTGTGCTATCAAAATTAGCACATGACGAAATGGATAAGAAGCAGAGTCTCAAGTTGCAGATATTGGCTGGCGCGTTCTGGGGAGGAATGATCAATTTCTCCTACTACAGTATTTTTCTCGGCGCGGTTGCATTTGCGATCTGGGGTAAGCAATTCTTTCGTCTGCGCTACCTGAAGCAGGCTGCCGTGATCGCGTTCATTGCCGTATTACTGAGTGCCCCAACACTCATCCTCTATGAGATTGGGAGTCGCCAGGATGATGCAAAGCCGTGGACTATTAGCGGGGTACAGATATGGGGTGCGAGCTTGAATGGACTAATGGATATTTCATGGCTACACCCAATTAATATACTAAAACAAATATCTGTTGCGATTTATTCAGGACCCGGCGATGAATCAGGTATTCATCAGTACGGATTAGTCACAGGGTTGCTGGCCCTTTTGGGCGCGGCGCTCATCTGTCGAAAGCGCCCTAATCGTACAGGCTTACTGTGGTTGGCAGGAGTTGGGTTATTGCTATCTCTTGGCCTTCTTCTAAAATGGAACGGGAAAGAGGTATCATTGCCCGCATTGCAGCCTTTGGATGATTTACTTTGGCGTTTGGGGCATTTCTTGAAGCCAGATGTATTTGCATCGGATTTGCCGCGTCCGCCTTTCGATAGGGGCATACCTTTGCCAGGCTATGTATTGGCGGTCTTTGTTCCCTTCTATGAATCTGCACGTGTCGTTGCGCGGTATTCGCTGGTCGCTGATCTTGGGCTTATAGTCATTGCTGCTATAGGCTTGGATCATCTGCCTGCATTAGGGCGATGGATTATCGCTGCTATATGGATATTGGAGGGTCTCCCTCTCGTGACAAATGCGGGACTGCCAATGACATCGATTAAACCTCACCCGGCATATGCCTGGTTAGCAGAACAGCCATTGGCAGAAGGGGAAAACATCATCGAAATTACCAATCCCACAATAGCAATTGGTGGAGATGTAATTCTTGCGACGCAATATCATCATAAGCCAACAGTGTCGGGAGTAGGTTCATATCTTCCAGAACATGTTCGATATATATATGAGTATTTGGCAGATGATGTGGCTCATCATGGTGGGCAAACCTTGAGCACTGAAACGTTCGCCAGGCTTTTGAATCAATATGGCGTCCGTTATGCGTTGTTCCAAATAAAGGACACATGGTCCAAGTCGATGTGGAATTTGGCTCAGAAAAACCCGCAGTTGCGTGCGCTTAAGTGCTATGACCCTAACCCGGGCGTTTCACCATGGAATTATCCAATCTGCGTTGCCGAGGTATTGCCGCAGCCCGTGAACGTTATCGCGCTAGATGGGTGGTATCCATCTGAAGAGTGGGGTGTGTGGGCTGAAGGAGTGAACTCCCAGGCAAAGTGGGTCGCGACAGCTCAGATGGACTACCAACTCACCATATCTGCCTTCCCATATTGTGCTGCACATGACACCACGACCACACAAACTGTGCAACTAGAAGTAAATGGCGAGCTGCTCATCTCACATACCTGGACGCGCTGTGAAGTATGGCATGGAACCGTGACCATTCCAAAATCGCAGATAGTGGTAGGGGAAAACAACTTGGCGTTTAGCTACGCTAATGCGACGCGCCCATCGGAACGCGAGCCTGGTAATGGCGATACACGCCAACTCAGTGTTGGCTTCACGCAACTGAGCGTGAAACGCAAATGAGGCTGGGTAATGCCCAGCGAGGGTATAGAGGAAGTACTTATGAAGCTCATAATGATATCGGGGAGCCGCAACCCGGCAGGACAAACGGCGCGCGCGGTAGAGGCATTGCTGGATGGGTTCCAGGGCGGTGGCGGCGAAGCGGAACGCATCTTTTTGCCCACGCTGCAGATTGAGCATTGCCGCCAATGTGAAGACAACGGCTGGGGCATCTGCCGCCAGGAAGGGGCGTGCATCGTCAAAGACGATTTCGGCACGCTGGTGACCAAGATCAAAGAGGCCGATGCCGTGGTATTTGCCACGCCCGTCTACTGGGGCGACCTTTCGGAGAGTATGCGCGCGTTCACTGATCGGCTGCGCCGTATCTGTACCTATGCTCCCACGCGCGTGGGAATTGAGGATAAGCCGGTGATCGGCGTGTGCGTGGCGGGTGGCGGCGGCGGCGGTTCATTGAGCTGTTGTGCCAGCCTGGAGAAGACGTTGAACACCAGTGGGTTTGATGTGCTCGATATGATCCCCGTGCGGCGGCAAAACCTGAAGGCCAAGTTGAACCGGCTGCGCCTGGCAGGGGCCTGGCTGGCAACTTTGCTTAAATCCAGAAACCAGGCAGAATAGCAGGACATGCATCCAAACCTGCTTCAATCATTACAACGTCTGCAAGATCACTATGCCCAGGACGAGCGTTGCCTGGGGGCATTCCTCTCTGGTTCCATCGGCGCCGGCACCACCGACGAATGGTCCGACGTGGACCTGGATATGGTCTTCCGTGATGAAGATTATGCGGCCGCGAAAGCGGAATGCCGCGCCAACTGTGAGCGGCTATGCGGGCCGATCCTGGTATGGCTGCCGGAAGGTGAGGGGCCGCACAGCGTGAATTACGCGTTTCTCTATGAGGCTGATGGGCGAACCCACCTGTATGACTTCATGGTCTGCGATGAGACACACCTGAAGCAGGCCGGGTGGCTACGTCCGCAACGCATTTTGTTCGACAAGATGGGCCTATTGGCTGAAGCGGCCAGACGCGTGGCGGTGCCTAGCTTCAACCCGGCCGATTTGCTGCATCAGATCGACGTCTATTGGGTGTATGCCTATTTGAATGGCAAGTATTATCAACGCCGCGATGCCTATAAGATGCTCTATGTGCAGCAGGTGATCTTCCAAACTCACTTGCGCGTGTTGAATGCCTTTTACCCACAGGCGCAATGGAACTGGTGGGCGCGCGATGTGCACACGCTGCCCGCCGAAAAGCAGACCGAGTTACTCGTCTATTTCAGCGCCAACCGGTGCGAGACGCTTGCACGTGCGCTGGAGACCGAAATTGACCTCTTTTCGCGCGATGCACAAGAAGCCTGCGCGCGTTACGGCTTGCGCTATCCGGCGGAATTGGAACGCGGCGTGCGTGAACATTTTGCCATGATGGCCATAACACAACACTGAAAGGAATATGCATTGGCGCTTACCATCATCGTCAACATTATTTTGCCGATCTTCATCCTGATCGGCGTGGGCGTGTTGGTAGATCGGTTTTTCGATCTTGACCTGCCCACACTCTCGAAATTGAATTTTTACGTGTTCGTCCCGGCGCTGATCTTGATCAAGACGCTGGATGCGAAGTTATCCCCGGCACTTTTCGGCACGGTGGCGCTCTTCACGGCGTTGCACCTGGTCATCATGTTCGCGCTGGGGTGGTTGCTCTTCGGGCTGCCGCGCTTTCGAGCGCAGCAGCCGGTGCTGACGCTGGCAACTATCTTCTCGAACGCCGGCAACTACGGCATCCCATTGGCGACGTTGGCCTTCGGCGCGCAGGGTGCCAGCGTGATGGCGATTGTCGTCATGGTGCAAAACCTGGTCACGTTTACCGCCGGGCTGTGGGTGATGGACGCGGGCCGCTCAAACTGGCGCAGCGTGCTGGTGGGCTTTCTCAAAGTGCCGGTCGTGTGGGCAGTCGCGGTGGCGTTGATATTGATCACCTTAAAGTTGGATCTCCCCGCGCCGATTCGCGACCCGATGACCTATCTTTCCGACGGGCTGATTCCAGTCGCGCTGATCACGTTGGGCGTGCAGCTTTCACGCAGCCGGATGGGTGCCCAACTGAAGCGGGTGAGCCTGGTCGTGGCGATCCGCTTGCTCGCCGCACCATTGCTGGCGTTGGCGATGGTCGCTGTATGGTCGTTTGTCGCGCCGGGCAGCCTGGCCGGTGTAGGCCCGGTGTTAATTATCGCCGCCGGGATGCCGGTGGCCGTCAACGTCTACATTCTTTCGATGGAGTATCAACGCGATTCGGACCTAGCTTCGCAGTTGATCTTCCTTTCCACCCTGATCAGTGCATTGACGCTGACGGGATGGTTACTGTTGGTGAAAGGAGGCTAAACGATGAAATACATGGCGCGCACGCAGCCGTTAGCGAAGTACCCGATTCTGCAATGCCTGGACGTCATCCACCGGCTGGGCTTCGATGGCGTGGAGATATGCCTCGAAAACCCCGACCTCGCGCCTGATACGCTTGACGATACGCAGATTGCCTCTGTGAGGCAGAAGGTGAACGAACTGGGGCTGGCACCTTGTTCGGTGAGCTATCACAAGGATTACATCTATGATGATGTGCTCTTTGAACAGACGAAACGCGCCATCCGACTGACGCCGCAGTTTGACACTAACATCTTCGTGTTTTCCGGCACGGCCAAGCGCACGGGGGAACAGACCGAGTGGAACCGTATGGCGCAGCGCACGCGCGAATTGGTGCAGGTGGCGGAGCAATGTGGTGTCATCCTGGCTGAAGAATTTGAACCGGGGTTCATCGTGGGCAGCACGGCGGAGTTGCAACGTCTGTTCGAGGCGATTCCCTCGCCGCACCTGGCCGCTAATCTTGACCTGGGCCATGTTTTCCTGTGTGACCCCAACCCGATTTTGTCCATCACCCAACTAGGCGAGAAGATTGTGCACTGCCATATCGAGAATATGAAAACAGGCGTGCATGACCATCTGCTGCCCTGGGAGGGTGACATGGCGTTGTATGCCTATATTGCGGCGTTGATGCGGGTGGGCTATCAGGGTGGGCTGGCACTGGATTTGTACAAGCAGGATTACGAGGCCGTTGCAGCAGACGCCATCAACTACCTGCGCCAATTGCAGAATTGAAGGTGTGGCGAATCACGATATAGTGGAGGCATGATGCAGTACCGTTTATTGGGTGATACGGGGGTGTGGGTGTCCAGCCTGTGCATGGGCACGATGACTTTTGGGCGCGAGGCGGATCGCCCTACCTCGGCAGCGCTCTACCAGCGTTGCCGCGACGCGGGCATCAACTTCTTCGACTGTGCCGACGTGTATGCGGGTGGTGAATCGGAACGCATCCTGGGTGAACTGATCCACGACCATCGTGACGAAGTGGTCATCACCAGCAAGGTTTTTGGGGCGACCGGCGCCGATCGGAATGCGCGCGGTTCGTCGCGCCGTCACATCCTCGCGGCGGTGGAGGCAAGCCTGAAGCGCTTGAATACCGATCACCTGGACATCTATTTTCTGCACGGGTTCGACCAGGCGACGCCGCTGGAGGATACCTTGCGCACACTGGATGACCTGGTGAGCCAGGGCAAGGTGTTATACCCCGGCGCGAGCAATTTCGCAGCCTGGCAGGTTGCAAAGGCACTGGGCATGAGCGCCAAAGAGGGCTGGAGCCGCTTCAGGGTCATCCAGCCGATGTATAACCTGGTGAAGCGCCAGGCCGAGGTGGAGATTCTGCCGCTGGCGATTTCTGAGCACCTGGGCGTGATCAGCTACAGCCCTCTGGGCGGCGGACTGCTGACCGGCAAATATAAGGCCGGCCAACCCGCCAGCGGGCGCATCGTGGAAAACAACATTTACATCCGTCGCTACGGAGATGAGTGGATGCACGCGGCAGCCCTTTCCTTTGCAGATTTTGCGCACCAGCGTGGCTATAAGCCCGCGGCGCTGGCGGTTGCCTGGGTCGCGGCACACCCCGGCATCACCGCGCCAATCATCGGGGCGCGCAACATGGCCCAACTGGATGATACGCTGACGGCGTTGGAGATACCGATGACGGTGGAACTGTATACCCAGGTGGCAGGGCTGACGCCGCAACCCGCCCCCGCTACGGACCGCACCGAAGAGGTCCGCCAGGTGCCGACGCTTTGGCCGTGGCCATAGCCTAATCTGTTGATGAAACCAATATGGCGCGGGTTAGGGTGGGTCCGCCGGCGCGAGCTATTGCCATTGATCGCGCTGGCGATCTTTGCCCTGATCGTATGGGCTTTTGTGGCATTAGCCGGCGAGGTGGTGGAAGGTGATACGCGCGCATTTGACCGTGCTATTCTGCTTGCCTTTCGCAATCCCGCGGATATTAGCCAGCCGTTAGGTTCGCCGGCGGTGCAGGAGATGGCGCGTGACGTGACGGCGCTGGGCGGCGTCACGTTACTTTCGCTCATCACGCTATCCGTGGCGGGGTATTTGCTGCTCACGCGCAACGATCGCATCATGTTGTTTCTGCTGTTAGCCATCGGCGGTGGTGCGCTGCTCAGCACGCTGCTGAAAATGGCATTCGACCGGCCTCGCCCCGACCTGGTGCCGCATGCCGTCTATGTGGATTCGGCCAGCTTCCCCAGCGGGCACTCCATGCTGTCGGCCATCACCTACCTGACGTTAGGGGCGCT
>DAOUFG010000148.1:0-2235 GCA_034430115.1 Thermoflexales bacterium
CGACGTGATGAGCGCGCCGGTTGTCATTGGCTTGAAGAACTACGTGGATATGTTCACCAAGGATGACCTGTTCTGGCCGTCGCTTGGACGCACGGCTTATTATGCTATTGTGAGCGTGCCACTGAGCGTACTCGGCTCCATGTTCCTGGCGATTTTGCTCAATACCAAGCTGCGCGGCATCACGATCTATCGGACCTTGTTCTTCATGCCTTCGCTGGTCCCGCTGGTGGCCTCCGTCATCCTATTTAAGATTTTGCTGAATAGCGACTTCGGCCTGGTCAATCAGGGGTTGCGCGCGCTGGGCATGGAAAACCCGCCCGGTTGGTTCGCCGATAGCAAATGGGCTATCCCGTCGCTCATCCTGATCCGCCTGTGGGGCAGCCTGGGCGGGACGCAGATGATCATCTTCCTGGCGGGATTGCAGGGCATCCCGACCGAGCTTTATGACGCCGCGGCTATTGACGGCGCAAATTCATGGCAATCGACGCGCCACGTGACGATCCCGCTGCTCACGCCGACGATTTTCTTCAACACGGTGCTGGGAGTGATTGGTGCGTTACAAACCTTTGCGGCGGCATTTGTGGCCACGCAAGGAGGGCCGAGCTTCGCGACGTGGTTCTTCGCCTTGCACATTTGGAAGCAGGCCTTTGACTACTTCAATATGGGGTATGCGGCGGCACTGGCCTGGTTCTTTGCGTTCATCATCGTCGGTCTGACGCTCATCCAAATGCGCCTTTCGCGGCGTTTTGTCTTCTATTATGGCGAGTGACCAAGAGAGTATATGATGACTACGAGATCCTCTTCCGACTCTTCCACAATGGCTGCCCCTGCCGTCGTCTCGCAAGCCGTGTATGTAGAGCGGGGCGGGTTGAGAAGCGCCCGTTCGCGCCGCAAACTTGGGAGGGTCGTCACCTACTTCCTGTTGACGCTGGCGGGATTGTTCTTTGCCATCCCGCTTTTTTGGACGGTCTCCAGTTCTTTGCAAACCTGGCAGGAATTGCGCTCGTATGTCCCGCATGTGCTGCCTGCCGAGCCGCAATGGGGCAACTATCGACAGGTCTTTGCCCTGGTGCCCTTTGCGCGCTGGATGCTCAATAGCATGACGATCGTGTTCATCAACATCCCCGGCACCATCTTGACCGCCACGTTGACGGCTTACGCTTTTGCGCGGTTTGACTTTAAGGGCAAGAACATGTGGTTTGTGTTGATGCTGAGCACGATGATGATCCCGGCCATCGTCACCTTCATTCCCCAATACCTGCTCTTCTTCAACTTGAAATTAGTAGACACCTATGTGCCGCTGACGATCGGATCGTGGTTGGGCGGGAGTGCGTTCATGATCTTCTTGTTGCGCCAGTTCATCATGACCATCCCGCGCGATTTGGATGAGGCTGCAATCGTAGATGGGGCGGGGCCGTTTCGCATTCTGTGGCAGATCATCATGCCGCTGCTAAAGCCCGCACTCACGACGGTTGCCGTGTTGCAGTTCTTGACCGACTGGAACGACTTCTTTGGCCCCTTCATCTACATCAATAGCGTGATCAAATACACGGCGGCGGTGGGGCTGCGCACCTTCCAGACCATGCCGCTGGAAGTGACCGACCCGCGCGATCACCTGTTGATGGCGGGCGCGGCGATCATGACCATCCCGGTGCTGGCGTTATTTGCCGTGGCGCAGCGCTACTTCGTCTCTGGCGTGGTGATGTCGGGATTGAAGCTATAGGTTTTAGCGCATTTCTGCTTGACAAACCCATCTCTCCTCTGTATAACTATGACTGACTTAGTCAGTCATAGAATGAAGGTGGATCGACGATGCCGCGTACAGAGGAAGCGAAACAACAAATTCGTGATGCACAGCGCGCCAACATCATAGAGGCAGCCAGGCGGGTCTTTGCGCGCAAGGGGCTGGCGGCCACCATGGACGATGTCGCCGCGGAGGCCGGCGTCAGCCACGGGCTGGCCTATCGCTACTTCAGCAGCAAAAATGCCATTTTTAAGGCGCTGGTGGAGCAAGACCTTCAGCAGGCCGCCCGGCTGCAACCGCTTGTGATGTCGGCGAGCACGCCTGGGGAGCGCTTGAACTTCCTGGTCGCGCAACTCGTGGAAAGCCGGCGCCACCCTGAGATGCACCAGTTGCTCACCCAGGTGCTGAGTGATGACGACGCGCCCCCGGGGTTGCGCGAAATGGTGCATGCGCATGCCGAGGCTGTGCAGTGCCTGATGCGGCAATTGATT
>DAOUFG010000149.1:0-49246 GCA_034430115.1 Thermoflexales bacterium
CGACACACCCGACGTTGCGCGAGCAGGCGGCCTGGCGCTGCGCAGTGGCCCCGTGAACGGCACCATTAAGGCGCGTTTGCCGGCCGGGACGTTGCTATATGCCGGTGAACCGGCGAGTCAGGCTCTGCGGAAGGTAGGCCGGCCCAACCAGTGGCTGAGCGTCATGACGGCCGCAGGGGTGCAGGGTTACGTCGCCGGATGGTACGTGGAAGCAGTTCCATTGCCTGCGTTGCCGGATGGGACGCCGGCTACCGGCACCCTGTAGAGCAACTCTCAATAATCCCGACTTTGGCAATCATCCTGAGCCTGTCGAAGGACGAGCTTGTTGGCGAAGAGTGCATCCCGAGCCTATCGAGGGGCAACAAGCTAACATCACGCCCGCCTCGAAAAACAAAAACCCTTTGGGTCCTACCAAAGGGTTCTACGCACCGTACAGGATGAGCCAGGCTGGAGCTAAACCGCGTCGTTCAGTGCCTTCACGGAGCGCGCCTTCACTGCACGGCTGGCCGGCTTGGCCTTGATGATCGTCGGCTGCTTGGTGAATGGGTTAATGCCCTCATGCTCTGGAACGGCGGGCTTCTCTTTCACACTGAGCTTCAGCAGGCCAGGGATCGTTATCTCGCCTGGACCTTGTTTCCCAAGCTGATTAACGATGATGGAATTCATCGCCTCCAGCATAGCGGCTGCCTGTTTCTTGCTGACGCCACTCTGCTCGGCGATGGCAGCCACAAACTGTGACTTCGTCATTTTTTGTCCGGCCATAGCTTATCTCCTTTATCTATCAGTCCCCTATATGGATTACCGCGAAATATACCTGAAAACCGCGGAAAAAGCCAACAATCGAGGATAGCGGCCTCAGCCGGCGACTCCCCACCAGCGCGAATAAATACTCGCCAGCCTTTCAAGCTCACGAATCTCCACCCACTCGTCCGGCCCATGCGCCTGATCGATGTTGCCCGCCCCCAACACGATACATTCATCGGCGGACTTGCCATAGGCCCACGCATTGGTGCAATAGGGGGCCACCGCAGGTGCCTGCCCCGACCACTCACTCAAGCTGCGCACCCAGGCCGTGTCGCACGGTTGAAGGAAAGCATCCAACAATGTGATCACGTGCGCACTGACGGGCAACGCGCAGCTCTGTTCTGCCAGCCTGGTCAACGCCGCGCAAACGTCGTGCATGCCCTCGCTCGGCAACGTGCGCCGGTCGATGGAGATGCGACACTCGTCGGGCACCACATTGATGCCGCGCCCGCCGGCGATGAGCGTCACCGTCAGCCGGCCCGGCCCCAGCGCCGTCTGCGCAGGGACGTTCAACAATCGTTGTGCTTCTTGCCCCAGCGCCAACAACATCGGCGCGGCAGCAATGATCGCATTGCTGCCCAGTTCGGGTTGCGAAGAATGAGCGGCCTGCCCATGCACGTCGAAGTACATGCGCACCAACCCCTTGTGACCGTAGACGGGCGCGCACAGGGTCGGTTCGGCCACGATCAATTGATCGACCTTGATGTGCTGGGTTTGTATGTATTGCGCGAACGCGGGCGCGCCCACTGCGCCCACTTCTTCATCGATGGTCGCGCCGATGAGCAGGTTTGCCTTCGGCGTCACGCGCGCCTGTTGCATGGCTTCCAGCAGCGCCAGCACGACGGCAAATGTAGGTTTGGTGTCGGCGGCGCCGCGCCCATACACACGTCCATCTGCGATGCAGCCACTGAACGGCTCGCCTTCCATCTGTTCCACGCCCACCGTGTCCATGTGCGTATCCACGGCCAGCCAGCGCTCGCTGCTGCCGCGCCAAATGGCATAGATATTGGGCCGCCCCGGCAACACTTCGTCGCGAATCACCTGCCCGCCCAATGCAGCAAACCATTCCGCCAGTTGTGCCGCCAGGCGCGCCTCACCGGGCGTCCCCGCCCGTGGGCCGGCCTGGTTGGGCGTCACGCTGGGAATTTGCACCAACCGGCTGAGCCAGTGGGCCAGTCGGTCACTTGTGATATGAAGTTCCAAAAAACACCTCGATTAACGGCAACGTATGCGCAGGTTCCTCGCGCACACGCCGCATTTACCAAGGTGTAATCCTACCGCCGCATGCCCAACTTGAAGACGTGCGTATAGTGCCGAGACATAGCAATCCGCACCTCACCGATACAACGTGGCGAGATGCTGGCTCGCCCTACCTGGGCAAGGTTTTACGCAAGTGAAACACCGTGGTCTGGTCGGGCAGCAATTCCGGGCCGCCGACGATAGCATAGCCGCAACGCTGCCAGAAGCGGATGGCAGCCGGGTTATTGACCTGCACGCCCGAACCGATGCTCGTGATGCGTTCGTCACGGCCTATCTCTGCTTCGATCAGCCGCACCACGGCAGCGCCCAGGCCCTTGCTACGCCAGGGCGCGCCGATCATCAGGAGCGATAGAAATGCGCGGGAGGAGTCGCCCTCGAACCCGCGCGGGACGAAATCGACGATTCCCACCATGACGTTGTGCACATCGTATAAGCCGCAGAACGTGCCACCTTCATCAAGCGAGAGTTGCAAATCTGCCTGCACCATCGCAAGGGTTGCGCGGGGCTGCGGGCCCAGCGCCAGGAAATCTTCGCACTGCTCATAAACGGTGAAGATTGCCTGCGCCTCGGCGATGCCGATGGGCCGCACTGCGAAAGTCTCTCCCTGGCAGGTGAATGTGCTTTGTGCAAGTGGGCTCATACGTCGGGGGCTTCCATCCCTTGCAAGCCCAGCATCAGGTATATCTCACCACGGTGATGGATCTCGTGTTCCAGCACGTGCCAGACCACGCATCCCACGGTGATGGTGCCCCAGGGCAGGTCAATCACGCGGTCAAGATCTGCCTCTGTTTTGCCGTTCAGGTAAGCCAGGGTGCGCTGGTGCACCTCTTCCAGCAACTGCTTTATGGCGGCGACGGTGGTGTACTGGCCGGCGGGATACTTAGGCCATGTGTCGATCTCGTGCGGCACGATGACCCCGAACCAGTCTGCCTCCGCCTCGGCAATGTGACGCGCCGTTTCGCCCAGCGACCACAGGCCTGCGCGTGGAACGAAGTTCAACTGGTCATCGGTCAGTTTATCGAGCGCCTGATAGAGGCCAAGCCGTGTTGCTTGCCAATTGCCGAATACGTCGAATGCGTTCATATTGCCTCTTGTCAACGAATAGACGAATGAACACGCGTCTTTTTCGTGATGATTCGCGAAGATTCGTGGATGCAATTCATGTATACGTTTCAACCAGGCTGCGCAACAGGGCCGCCTTTTGTGCGATCTCCTCACTCTCGAAGTGTTGAATCTCCAGCAAGCCGGCCAACTGCGCATAGAGGGCGGGCAACGCCAGGATATCCACGATTTGCTCTTTGATCCACTTATCGTAGGCGATCGGGTAGGTGCGCCGTGCGATGAACAGGGCTTGCAGGAACTCGCGCAATGCATCGTAGAGCCGGTGGAATGATTGGAAATACAACCCGCGCTGCACGTAAAGCGGGATGTGATCCAGGTTGTTCAGGCAAAAGCGGCGCACGTCGGCCAGGCGCGAACAGCGCAGCGCCTCATCATAGTAGGGCAGCCACTGTGCCTTCAGTTGGTCCAACCGCTCATCCGCACACCACAGCGCAGCGCTATAGGCCAGCGTGTTGCCGATCTCCAGTTCGAATTCATCCGGCCCATCCGTCCAACCACGCGGGCGCGCCATGAACACGCCATCGACGATATCGAGGTCTACCTGCGAAAATGCGCCCACGGCGCGCAACGCCTGAAAGACCTCGTGATGCGCATAGTGACTCTGCCAGGCGTTCTCCAGCGCGCTGCGCTGAAAAGCCGGAAGCTCCGGCGGGACGAGGATCATGATGTCCAGGCAGCTATCGGGTGATGCCTTGCCACGCGCACAAGAGCCCATCAACAGCACGGCCTGCGGTTCGGCGCGTGCCGAAAAGAAGCGCACCACCGCGTCAGCCGCCTGCGCATGCTGCGGCGTTGGATAACGCGGGGCGATGATCGGGATCATGGTGAACCTTGGACTCTGAGGTTGGAGATGTAATCAACCACGGATTTCACGGATGACACGGATAAATAAATCCCCAGGGAATCAAATCAGTGTAATCTGTGTCATCCGTGGTTAAATCAATCTCTACCGTTAATAGAGGGCTAGATACCGATCCAGTTCCCACCGGCTGACGTCGATGCGATACTCGTCCCAGGCCTGTTTCTTGGCCTCCACATATTGTTCGAAGAGGTGATCGCCCAGCGTGGCGCGCATCAGTTCATCCTTCTTCAACTCTTCAATCGCCTCACCCAATGAGCCGGGCATGCTGACCATCTCATCGCGGAGGCGCGCATCCAGGTGATACAGGTCTTCTTCGGTCGCGGGCGGCACGGGCAAATCGCGCTTGATGCCGTCCAGGCCGGCCATCAGAATCGCGGCAAAGGCCAGGTAGGGGTTGGCCGCCGGGTCGGGGCAGCGTAGCTCGATGCGCGTGCCCGTCGCGACGCGGCTGGCGCTGACCTTCGGAACGCGGATGAGCGCGGAGCGGTTCGTGCGGGCCCAGCTTAGATACACGGGCGCTTCATAGCCCGGCACCAGGCGTTTGTAGCTGTTGACCAGCGGCGCGATGATGGCCGACATCCCGCGCGCGTGCGCCAGTTGCCCGGCGATGAACTTCTTCGCCAACAGGCTCAGCCCATATTCGTCCTGCGGGTCGGCAAACAGGTTCTTGCCGTTGGACCAGAGTGATTGGTGCGTGTGCATGCCGCTGCCATTGATGCCAGCAATCGGCTTGGGCATGAAGGTGGCATATAGGCCGTTGCGCTGAGCCACCGCCTTTAACGTCACGCGCAGAGTGACGGCGTTGTCGGCGGTGCGCAACGCCTGGTCATACTTGATGTCAATCTCTTGCTGCCCGACGGCCACTTCGTGATGCAGCGCCTCCACCGTGATGCCAAAGCTCTGCAACGCAGATACCATCTGGCGGCGGATCGGATGCGCGAGGTCGATGTTGGAATCGAAATAGCCCGCCTGGTCGTGCGGCGTGAGCGGGAAGAGGTCGCCATTGGGCTGTGGCTTCAGCAGGAAGAACTCCAACTCCGGCCCGGTGTAATACTGGTAACCCATCTCCTCTGCGACAGCCAGGGCGCGCTTCAACACGTTGCGCGGGTCGCCCTCAAAAGGCTCGCCGTTCGGCGTGAAAACGTTGCAAATGACGCGTGCGGTCGGGGCGTCGGTGTCCCAGGGGATGACGGCGAAGGTATCCAGGTCGGGGTTCAACAGCATGTCACTTTCGGCGATGCGGGCAAAGCCTTGAATGGAAGAGCCATCGAACCACATCCCATGTTGGAGCACGTCGGGCCACGCGCTAATAGGGATACCCACCGTCTTGACGATGCCAATGATGTCGGTGAATTGCAGGTTAATGAATTCAACACCCGCGCTACGAATGATCTCTTGTACGCGTTCGACACTGGCAGGGCTATGTTCCATAATTCTGAACCTCGTGGTTGAAGAAGATCAGCCAATCATAAACGATGCTGCAAGATAAGCGCCTAACCCCGAATAAAAAGCCGCCCGGACACAACTTCCGGGCGGCTTTCTAACTTCGATGTCGATGTAAGCAGCTACGCAGGCCAGGCATTAATGTGACTTCAACGCTTGGCGGACCGCTGACAACGACGTGACGATGACGATCTGTAATGTTGCGCGGTGTGAGTACAGTGAGCGTGATGTGCTGATTGATGTGCGATGTGGTTCGATTGTGCCTGATGTTATTCGCGATGTAGACGATGCGAGCGCGATGTGCATGATGTGATGCGACGTGTGTGTGATGTGTAACAGTGTGTTTATTGAAAGAACGGCGTGCGACCTTGAGCTATCTTGTGACAACGACGTGTTACGGCGTACTGGATGAAGCGACGACGGACGACGATGTATTCAGTTGTGGGTACGATGTGCACCAATGTGGATGATGAGACAGCGACGAACGACGACGTATTCTGTTTATTGCAGTGTGAATGCGTTGTGCTTGATGTGACAACGATGAGCGACGTAGGAGAATGACGAGAGAGCGCTGTAGTGTGATAAAGGACGATGTGACTGTGATAGCGGTGTTTGGCTTCATTGCAATGCACTGAACTGCGTAGCTACGGGCAGAATTTTAGCATTTTTTTAGGCGGAGGCGAGTGACAATGCTCACAAGCGCCGATGACAAATGTCACTTCGCGTGAGTGCAGTCATCTGCGGTATACCAGCCTGTTCCTCAAGGATGCAAGAAGAACATATCATCCCTGGCACGCGCGTTGGTCGAGGCGTCTACGGCTGCCAGGCGCTGGGCGGTTTGCCCGTCGTACATCCCAAAACCATATTTCAGAGTCTCTACCTGCGTGCCTGCCGGTAAGGCGATCTCAAAGTGATCGGCGATCACGTCTCCCTTTTGCCAGTAGTTGGTGGGGAACCAGCCTGCGTCGGGCTGGTGGTCGCTCTGGGCAATCACGCTGCCGTCCGTGGCAAAGACGTGCATAAAAATCTTCGCGTCCACCGTCGTAGACTTCAACGCTACCAATTGCAACGTCACACTCAACGTGGTTGAACCATCCGGCTGTGGCAGGGCAACGATCTGAGAGCCGGTCAGCCCGGCGAAATCTCCCAGCAGGGCGGTAGGCGCGGGGGGCGCGGCTTGCTGGGCCGGGGCCACGCGCACGCGCGTCAAAACGGGGTAGACGGTGTTGCCACCAGCATCCACCGCCGTCAGCACGCTGGAAGTGGGTGATCGGCCGGCGGAGATGTCAAACAGCGTGACGAGCACGTTCAGCGCGCGCGGGCGGTCTACCGTGCCTTCCACCAGAAGCGAGGTGGGATCACAAAACGTTTCGCCGGTATGCCAGGCCGCCATTGGGTACGAGCCAAGCCCATGATAGGAGCTGCGCGTTCCAGGACGCACATCGCCCTCGCCCACCAGTTGCAGAGAATAGGGGTAGCTCACTCCTGTCTCCCCAAGCGCCTTCCAGCAAACCTTGCCATAGAGCGCTCCGCCCGAGTGAACGTCTTGCGGCACAAACTCATACCCAACCACTTCGGCCACCGGCGTGTGCCCATCCTCCGGCGAAAGAAAGGTGATCTGTGTCGGCGTGATATGCGACGTGACGGGCGTGATGTCGGGGTGTTTGTTCAGCGCCACGCTAGTGATGTAGACGCTGCCGATGCCCCCGCCCAGCAACGCCGCTCCCAATAACGGCGTGATGATTCGAGGAAGCCAGGCGCGCAGTCGTGCCCACCTCACCTGCCGGCAGAGCCAGACCCACCCGGCCGCCGAAAGGACAGCCGCCGCGCTGATGGCCGGCAGGATGAGCCGGCCCAGCGTCCACATATAGATTAATATCCAGTAAATCGCGCCGGCGATCGCCAACCCCAGGCACAACGCAAGAATGAGGCCCTGCCACAGATGCAACACGTCTTTGCGGCGGATCGCCTGCCACCCCGCGCCCAATGCCCCCAGCCAGCCGATGCCAAAACATAGCCGGAAAAGCGTATAGAGCCAGGTCGGCGCAGGCACTAGCCCCGCCCAGCCCGAGAAGAACCACGCGCTGGATTCGAGGTTTGCCAACCGGATGCCGAAATCATCCAGGGCCGATTTTGCCAGGTGCAGCGGCGATTGATCACCAATCGCGTGTATCGTAAGACCAAAGGGATCGCCTGCCACCAGCAGGTTGCGCACGAACCACCAGCCCACCACCAGCAGCCATATTCCGACGGAGGCCGCCAGCGGACCGAGTGGGAAGCGGCGCGGCGTATGGATCAACCATGCCGCAATCAGGATCGCCAACCAGACGACCGCTGCAATCCAGATGCCGTTGAACTTGCTCAACACCGTCAAGCCCGCGAAGAAGCCGCCCAGGATCGACAGCTTGATGGTGGGCCCATCGCGCAGGATGCGCAGGGCCATCCAAATGGTGAGCGTGGTGAAACAAATCACCGCCGAATCGTTGGTAATGGCGCTGTTCAAAAAGATGAAGACAGGCTGGCAGGCCGTCAACGCCGTCGCCAGCAGCGCCACCGCCGGATGCGCCGGGGCGAAGGCGCGCACCGCGCCATACACGCCCAGGAGCGCAAGCGCACCCAGGATCACCGAAACCAGCCGGGCCACGTGAATGGCCAGCGACAGCCCCGTAAACGGCGTGTAACGCTCCTGGCCGTGCAGATAGCGGTTGTGATTGTCATTCGTAACGCCTGTCACGTCATAGGCGGTCATGTAGGGGTTGGCATTCACAAACCCTTGCACATCGTCCGCCCCGGGGAACGGCGCGGTGACCAGCGCGATAAACGTGTAATAGAACGGCGGCTGGCCGGCCTCCTGGCCCACCTTATACGTAGACGAATCATCGTTAGGCTCTTTGTTGACAGGCGGCAGCGCCTGGTGATTCACCAGGTAACGGGCATAGGCATAGTGGCGCTGTTCGTCGGGGCCTTCGAACACCGGCAACGTGAGCGACTGTATCACCGTCAACGCCAGGTAGATGACCAGAATGCCGGCCAGCGCATAACGCACATAGGGCCGCCGATCTGGCGTCCGCGAATCAGAGATGCGCGATGAACGTGACGTGAGGCTGAGCGTGCGCAGATTCATTAAATGACCGGCTTCCTTCCTGATCCTCGGATTGAGTAAATCTTAGCGCAGATGCCCCATCTTCCCCTGGCGTAAACCGATGACGGTCACTGGGATCGGCACGATGTCATCCGTGTAGCGCTCCTGAGACGCGATGTTCACCGCCGGCAAACGCTCTTGCGATTGGGCGTTATACAGGCCCACCTGGAGTTCGGCGTTGTGGAGATCAGTATCCGGCGGAAGGGGAATCTCGAACTGATCGTCGATGACATCGCCCTTCTGCCAGTAATTGGTGGGGAACCAACCGCCATCGGGCTGATGATCGTCCTGGGCGATGACCTGCCCGCTCGTCTTGTCGATCACGTGCATGAAGACCTTCGCATCCACGTCTGTTGCGCTCAGTGCAACCCAGCGCAACGTTACGCTCAACGCATTCGTGCCCGACAACGCGGCGGTAGTATCCACCAACCCCGCCAGGTCGCCCAGGTTCACCGTGGGGGTGACGATGGGCTGCGTGCCGGTTGTGACGCGCGCGCGCCCGATGACGGGGTACACCGAACGGCCATTGCCGTCCACCGCCGGCAGAGGCGGGCCAGGCCTATCGTTAGGCTGCTGTAATTCGAACAGCGTCACCACCAGGTGATAGGCACGCGGCTGATCGGCCGCAAAAGACACCAGTACCGACGTTTCATCGCAAAATTCCTCACCCGACTTCCAGGCATTGAGTGGGTAACTGCCCAATCCATGAAATGAGTTGCGCGTGCCGGGCCGTGTGTCATTCGGACCGACCAGTTGTAATGAATAGGGGAAATTCTCCCTGGTGTAACCCACTGATTTCCAGCACAAATCTACGTACATGGCGTTGCCGGGATGCAAATCTTGTGGGTGCAGGCGATAACCAATCAACTCGGCGACGGGGGTATGCCGATCGGCCGGATCCAGGAAGGTCACCTGTGTGCGTGTAACATCCGCCGGTATCTGTGTCGTCATAGCGTGCGGCGTCAGCGCCATGATGGTGTTGTTCGCCGCCCACAAGGTGGCGCGCTGAGGGATGATGACCAGGACGACAGCCGCCACCCAGTTGAGCGCGTATGGCAGACGCAACCGGTGCACCCAACCCAGCCACCAGACCCAACCAGCGGCCGCGATCAATGCCACACTGGTTAACCCCGGATAGAGCAATCGCCCGAAGGTCCAGTTATAGATCACTTGCCAGTAGAGACCACCGGCAATGGCCAATAGCGCCACCAGGAGAAGGCAACTGATTTGTGCGACTTCAACACGCAAGTCACGGCGTTTGATGAACCAGCGAATCACCGTGTGCAGGCTCAACCCAATCGCCCCTACCAGCCCAAGCAGATAAAGGTCGGTAAACGTCTGATATAGCCAATCCGGGCCAAAAACACGTGCCCATCCCGCCGAGTACCAGGTGGTAAGCTCCCATAGGCCCAGGCTAGCAATGATGTCATAGCGGGTCTTGTTCCCAATGTTGAGCGGGCTTTGAGCAGGACTGATTGCATGGATGGCGATCCCCAATGGGTCGTTACCATGTACCAACCCAAACACAAACCACCATCCCGTCACCGTCAGCCACACCCCGGCGGATAGCAGCAAAATGGGCAGGACAGCCTTCAAGGGTTGCTCTTTATGATGCAAAACGACGGAAGCGAGCAGAGCGAACCATACGATGCCGATGGCCCAAGCGCCGTTGATTTTGCTGAGGACCGCCAACCCGGCGAACAGACTGCCTAAGGCGACCAACCGCACACCCGGCCCCTCGCGGATGATGCGCACGGCGCTCCACAGGCTCAGCGTCACAAACAGGACAACCGCGGTGTCATTGGTGATGGTGCTGTAAACAAAAGTGAAGCCGGGCACACTGGCAACCAATAATGTGGCAAGCAGCGCAACGGCAGGACGTGCTGGCGTCAGCACACGCCCGACGGCATAGACGCTCAAAAGCGTCAGCATGCCGATGACGACGGAAACAAGCCGCCCCAGATGTACCGCCAGCGCTACGCCCTGGAAGGGGAATCGGCCTTCTGTGCCATGCAGGTACAGGTTGTGGTTATCAAGCGGTAACCCGGCATCGTCGCTGGGCGAGACAAAAGGATTATAGACGACGTAGGGGCCAATCGCATCTGCATTTGGCACCAGGGCGGTGATCAGTGCGACGGGGATGTAGTAAAGCGGCGGCTGACCAGACTCTTGCGCGACGTCATATGTGGCATAGAAATCTTGCGCTGGCTTGACGCGTAGCGGGAGGGAAAAATGGTTTACCAGGTAGCGCGCGTAGGCATAGTGACGTTGCTCGTCGGCCCCTTCAAAGACTGGCACCGCGATGGATTGGGCCAGCGTTGTGAGAGCGAAGACCCCAATAATGAACCATAACCCATAACGCCATATTTTAGAGGTTGGCGCAACCGGCTCAATCAACCGGTTGCGCCAATGTAACATAGCTTTTTTCATTCACTTTGCCAGAGGCACACGTGCGTATCAGACCCGCGCAACGCACCTTGATGCCTTAGAGTAAGGATATTGCTTGTTCAACCGTCGCGCCGTGATGAATGATCGCGGCGACTGCGGAGGTCATCTTTTGTGTATCGGGGGCCTGCCAGATATTGCGCCCAACAGCCACGCCCGCGGCACCGGCCACACAGGCGCTATGAATTTTCTCCAGCATTTCGCGCTCGCCGCCCTGCTTGGCTCCCCCCAGGATGACAACTGGAACGTAAGTGCCGGCGACTACCTGCTCAAACCCCTCCACGTAGGGACACTTAATCATATCAGCGCCCAGTTCGGCGCCGACGCGCGCTGCCGCGCGGATGCGTTGCAAAGTGCGAAACTCTGGGCCGCTATCGAACCCACCTGGCACCATCTCGGCCAGCACCGGCATGCCCCAGGCATGCGCACTTTCTACTAGCTGCGCCAGGTTGGTCAGGGATTCCTCTTCGTTCGCGGCCCCCGGATAGGCACAAATCGCCAACGCATCGGCCCCCAGGCGCAAGGCCGATTCGATGGTGAATTGGACCGTCTTAGGCCCCTTGCCTGTGCCCAAGCCGGTGCTGCCGCCGTCGGCGCGCAAGATCAACCCCAGCCCGGAGAGTTCTTTGGCAAACGTGCGCGCCACGCCATAGGTGGTGAGCACCGCATCCGCGCCACCCGCAGTGATCTGCCGGATCGTGTCGGCGGGACGTTCCAGGCCCTTCATTGGGCCATCCAGGCCGGCATGGTCCATGGCAACGATCAGCGCGCGGCGATCGGGTTTCAGCAAGTGATGTAGTCTTCGTGTGGTCATGAACATGTATTGTAGGCGCTTGGCCGGATGCCGCCATTCACTTACTGTTCACGCTACAATAATCCTCTATGCGCGCGAACACTGCAAATGACCTCAAGACGGCATTTTCGTCTCTGAACCGCCCTTATCCCCCTTCCTCAAAAATCTGGCGCTATGGATTGATATTGATTCTGGCGGTGTTCGCGATCTCAACCTTCATCCAGTCGTTAAAGGTACCTATCTTCGAAGGCTCCGACGAGCAGCGTCACTATGCCTACGCGCGTTACCTGGTACACAATTTAACGCTGCCGCCACATCGTAAAACGAACACGGATAAGCCCTACGTTTATAGCGTCGAGCAAGAAGCGGGCCAGCCGCCGCTCTATTACCTACCGGTAGCCCTGGTGACGGCGCTGGTGCCCGATGCCGACGACGCGGACCCTTTCGTGGTGCACAATTCCTTCTTCGTCGTTTATGACGAACTCGGCCTGCCCTACGACAACCACAATTCCTATTTGCACGGTCACGAGGGAGACTTCCCCTATCAGGGCGTAGCGCTGGGCGTACACCTGGGGCGGCTGGTGTCAATCGTCTTTGGGCTTGTGACGTTGTGGGCCATTTTCATGCTCGCACGGGCGATTGTGCCCGCCTATCCGGCGGTGGGCCTGCTCGCGGCAGCATTGGTGGGTAGTGTGCCGGGCTTCCTGTTCGTCCACGCCACCATCAATAATGACGTTGCACCGATCCTGTTTGTGACGTTGAGCCTGTGGATGTGCGTACACATCATACGCGAAGGCCCACACACGAAGACAGTGCTGGCAGGCGGCGCCTTCGCCGCCCTGGCATTACTCAGCAAATTGAATGGCGGCTGGATTATCGGCATCGTATGGCTGGCGATCCTTCTTTCCGCCTGGATCAATCGCCGGGAGAAGCCTTTACGTACAGTGATCGCTCCCCTTGCACTCTCGGCGGGGATATGGATACTGCTGACCGGTGGATGGATCGCCTTTACCATGGCACAAGGTGACCCGCTGGGGATAGCGATCCACGCCACAGATAGCGAACAGAACCCCTTGCGGCTGGTCTTCTCATCGAACATCAATTTGCTGAACGACATCGGGGCCTACTTGATGACGACCTGGTATTCGGCCGGCTGGGCCTCCATCACCGGCCCCGGCTGGATCTACGAGACCTTCGACCAGTTGTACCTGGTCGGCATGTTAGGTGCGCTGGGGCTGGCGCTCCAAACGGCCTCACGTTTGCGCAACGGGGATCGCAACGTCAGCGCAGGAATTGCGATCGCCCTGTGTCTGGCGCTTGCGGTCGCGCTCGCCATTGCCGGTGGCACCTATTGGCGATTTGTGTATGGCTGGCGGCTGGGACGGTTGCTCTACCCAGGGCTTGTGGCTGCCGCCATGCTCGCCGCCATCGGTTGGGTATGGTTATTGCGCTGGCTCAGGCGTACCGGCGTTGCAAACCCGGCTTATTGGGGCGTTGCGCTGGTGATTGGTGTCACGCTACTGCGCAGCGTCATCGTAAGCAGCCAGAACACAATCACGGTGCTCTCGCCCAACCCATTGATTTCTCCCGTGAGCGGCAATGTGCACCCAACAAAGGTGACTTTCCTGGACCCGGCGGACGGGAAGACGCCTGTCGCCTCCATCGTGGGCTATCGCGCCGGCCCGCAAGATGTGCGCTCACAGGGCCTTGTGCTGGTTGATATTTGCTGGCAATCGTATGGATATACCAAAACGAGTTTCCCCTACTCATTGCAACTGGTGGGCCCAAACGACGTGCGGCCCGGCACGCGCAATTCGTATCACGGGTTGGGCAGTTTTCCCATGTCGGCCTGGAAACCGGGCCAACAGTTCTGTGATCCCAGTTCGCTGCGCGTGACGCTGGACGTGGATCGCCCGCGCGCCTACAACCTGGTGGTCACCCTGTTCGAGTTGGACCCGCTTGGCTTCAAGGTAGGGAACCCATTACCGTCGGTGGACGGCGAAGGCCGCAACGTGTACCCCGTGATCGGGCGGATGCGGGTCGCGCCGGCGCAACAACCGGTGGTAACCCCCACGGTGAGCCTGGGGGACGTGGCCGGCCTGGTGAGCAGCACCATCAGTCTGCAAGCGAATCAGACCTTGAGCGTCACCTTGCGTTGGGTGGCCCTGGGCACCACCGAGGTTGACCAGAAGGTATTCCTGCACGTCGTGGACAAGGCCGATGGCAACGTGATCGCGCAGGCCGATCACGAGCCAGACGCCGGCTGGTTCCCGACCAACTACTGGCAACCCAAAGATGTGATCGACGACGCATTTACAGTGGCACTGCCCGAGGGCACGGACCTGAGCCAGGTGGAATTGCAGGTCGGGATGTATGACCCTCAATCGGGCGCACGCCTGGCAGCGGTGAACCTGGCCGATGGGCAACGTTACCAGGACGACGCCGTGGTGCTGAGGCCCTAGCCTCTCATCTGGCTGATTCTAATGATGTGAACGGGATGGCGTCATCCGTGAAACGCTGCCGGGTATTCAATGCAACCGCTGGTAAGCGTGCCTGCGACTTTGCATCGTACATCCCCAGGCGCAACGTCACATCATCTAGCCGGGTATCTGCCGGTAGCGCGATTTCAAAGTGATCGTCGATTACGTCGCCCTTCTGCCAGTAGTTCGTCGGGAACCACCCTCCATCGGGTTCATGGTCGCTTTGGGCAACCACCTTACTACTTGCCTTATCCACAACGTGCATAAACACCTTGGCATTCACGTTGGGAGAGCTGAGTGCTACCCAGCGCAGGCTGACGCTCAACGTATTGGTGGGTAATAGCTCAATGGACGTCCCTGCTAACCCAGCCACATCACCCAAGCTGATCGTAGGCGTCACAACAGGCTGGTAACCTGGCGCTACTCGGACACGGCCGATTACCGTATAAACAGGGCGTCCATTACCGTCAACAGCAGATAGTGGCGGACCAGGCTTGTAGTCCGGCGGTGAGTCACTGAATAAAGTTACCACCAAGTTGTAGGCACGTGGCTGATCGGCGGAAAAGGCAATATAGACCGAGGTTGCATCACAGAACTTTTCCCCTGGTTTCCAGGCGCTCATCGGGTAACTACCTAACCCTTGATACGAATTGCGTGTACCCGGACGTGTGTCGTTCGGGCCCACCAGTTGCAATGAATAGGGATAACTGGCTTGGGTGTAGCCCGCCGATTCCCAGCACAGGTCGGCATACATTGCGTTGCCAGCACGCAAGTCTTGGGCATGTACGCGGTAACCAGTGAGTTCTGCTACTGGCGTTTTGCTGTCATCCGGTGAGAGAAAGGTCAATTGGGTAGGGGTGATTTCCTGGGGTGAAAGGCTAGTTAATGAGTGCGGCGTGAGTGAGATGATGGTGTTGGTAGTGGCCCATATAGCGGCGTATTGGAGCAGAATGAAGAGGGCTGCACCACCTACCCAGTAGATAGTATGCAACAGACAAAGGTTATGTAGACGATCCAGCCACCATGCCAGCCCAATGGCCACCAGTATTACCCCTCCGGCCAGTCCGGGATAGAACAAGCGACCCAGCGCCATGTCGATCAATAACTGCCACAAAACAGCCAGGACAGCAGCAAATAATATGGACAGCACCAGGCAAATAACCTGTAATCCTTGCACGTACAGATTGTGCGGTGAATGACGCTGGCAACGGATTACTTGTAAGAACGTAACGATAGCCCCCACCAGGCCTGCCAGATATAGATAGCGGAAAATCCGGTATAACCAATTCGGGCCGAGAACCTTTGACCAACTCACGGAATACCATATTGAGCGATCCCAGGCAGTCAATTGATCCGACAATGGTCGTTTCGTGAGTGACGCTAACTGGCTCAGGGTTTGAGTGGCTCCCAGTGGGTGAGTGGAGATGCCCAATGGGTCACCATTCTGGAGCACCCCAAAGCCAAACCACCAACCTGTGATGAGTATCCACACACCCACAGATAAGATAAGTGAGATAAAAGAGCTTCTGAAGGATTGTTCATGGCAATGAATGAGCGCAGAGGCGATGAGTGCCAGCCAGACGACGCCGGTAACCCATGCACCATTGATCTTGCTCAAGACAGCTAATGCACTGAACAGCCCGCCCAATAGCGCCAGACGCCTCGTAGGGCCATCACGTGCGATTCGAACGGCAACCCATACGCCAAGTGTAGCAAACAAAATAACTGCAGCATCATTGGTGATGACACTAAACAGGAAAATCACTCCAGGCACGCTGGACATGAGAAGTGTCGCCAAAAGTCCAATTGCAGGGCGCGCGGGCAATAACGCGCGGGCAATACCAAATACGGCTAACAGCGTGGACGCGCCCGCGATCACGGAGATGAGCCGCCCAAGGTGCACTGCCAGAGCCACCCCTTGGAACGGGAACTGTTCCTCAGCACCATGTAAGTAGGTATTGTGATTATCGTATGGCAACCCGGCGTCATCACTGGGAGAGGTGAACGGGTTGTAATTCACGTAAGCATCCGCATCATCGGCGTGGGCAACGGGCGACGTGACTAGGGCGACAACGAGGTAATAAAGCGGTGGCTGGCCAACTTCTTGACCTATCTCGTAAGTAACTGCCTTGATGTTACGGGTCAGACGTTCGTCCCGCGGCGGCAACGCGTGATGATTCACTAAGTAGCGTGCATAAGCATAGTGACGTTGTTCATCGGGCCCTTCAAAAACGGGAACGGTTAGGGATTGCACAAGCGTTGTCAGTGTAAATATCCCAACGATGAGAAACAAACCATAGCGCCACAGCGCGGATGTTTGCCTGATGGGTTGATTGAGCTGCCTGTAGAGAGAGATGGCTTTTGCACTGCGTATGACATTGATGTTGCTCGCGCCCATAGGAAGCATTGTAATTGTAAATGAAGCAACTATTGTATAAGTGGCACAATATCATCACGATAGCGTTCATGCGTGGCAAGGTCTTCAGCAAATAGGCGCGTCTTTGTCTGTGCATCGTACATTCCCAGACGCAGCGTCACGTCACCTAGCTGGATGCCTGCCGGCAGCGTGATCTCGAATCGATCATCAATCACATCACCCTTCTGCCAGTAGTTCGTCGGGAACCACCCCCCATCAGGTTCATGGTCGCTTTGGGCAATCACCGCATCAGTTGCCTTGTCGACAACGTGCAGAAACACCTTGGCATTCACACTGGGAGAGCTGAGTGCTACCCAACGCAGGCTGACGCTCAATGTATTGGTGGGCAATAACTCTACGGATGTCCCGGCTAACCCGGCTACCTCACCCAAGCTAATCGTGGGCGTCACGACGGGCTGTGCGGCTGGCGCCACCCGCACACGGGCAATCATTGGGCGCACGGCGCGGTGCCCATCATCGTATGCGGTTAACACAGAGCGAACGGTGAGCCCGGGAGGTTCTATATCGAACAAGGTCAGCACAAGCTCATAGGCCCGAGGCTTATCGATCGTATCTGCACCGACGAGCAGTGAGGTGGCATCGCAAAATGCCTCATCCGGCTTCCAAACTGCAAGTGGATAATTTCCTAAGCCGTGATAGGAGTTACGCGTCCCCGGTTGTACGTCTCCCGGCCCAACCAGTTGCAACGCATATGGGTAACTCTCGCGCGTATACCCCCTGGACTTCCAGCATATCGTTGCCGTCATCACGCCGCCGGCACGCACATCCTGCGGAGGGATATCGTAACCGGTAACGCTAGCCACCGGCGTCGTGCCATCGGTCGGATCCACAAACGTGAGCGAAGTACGCTGTAATCCTGGCAAGGATCGCACAGACACATCCGTAGGGACGTAGGCGTCGATGGCATTAATCACCCCAGCGCTTGACGCCCCTTGCATCAGCACAGCAAGAATAGTGATCAGCCCATAATAGGCAAAGCGCGGTGGTCGAGATGCGCGCAACTGGCTGAACCCCCAGCCCCAGCCGGCAGCCGCCAGAACAGCCGCACTTGTCAGCCCTGGATACAACAAGCGGCCCAGCCGCCAGTCGTAGACGGATTGCCAGTACAGCCCACCCAACAATGCAAACGTGACCGCCAGGCCCAATGCAGAAGCTTGTTGTAGAGATGTCGATCGCCTGCCCTTGCAAATGAGCACCCGAATGCCGAAGATACTGGTCAGTAAAACCCCACCCAGATATAGAAGCCGGAAAGTGCTATAGATCCATTCCGGCCACATCATGTTGATGCCCCAGGTGTAATGGTCCCATTCCCAAAGATCGGAAAGCCACTCCCCAGGCCCTGGGACGACCATATGCGTAGGGCTTTGCCATGTATAGGAGGCATGAATGGCAACACCCAACGGGTCATTCCATTGCATCCAGCCATACGCAAACCACCAACCAGTAAGCACCAGCCACACCCCGACGGAGAGAAGCAATGGCGGCAGCATTGCCACAAATGACTGTCGATTGCGATGAGCGAGCGCAAACAACACCAACGCCATCCAGAGAACACCCATCACCCAAATGCCGTTTATCTTGCTCAGGGTAGTCAACCCGCTGAACAGTCCCCCAAAGAAGGCCAGCTTGAAGGTCGGGCCTTCGCGCGCGATGCGCAATGCCACCCAAACACTCAAAGTTGCGAACAGAATCACAAACGCGTCGTTGGTGATAAAGCCGTGAATGTAAACAAACCCTGGCACGTACGCGACCAGAGCAGTCGCAAGGAGGGCAACAGCCGGGCGTGAGGGGGCAATCGTCCGGCCGGTCAGATAAACGCCTACCAATGTACAAGCTCCCGCAACGATGGAGATCAGCCGTCCCAGGTGCACGGCGAGAGTTGCGCCCTGGTAGGGGAATTGCTCCGCTAATCCATGCACGTACTTGTTGAAATTGTCATTGGGGAGCAGCAACGTGTCGTTGTAACGCGCGAACCAGTTTCTTAATACCAAGGGATCAACGTCATCCGCGCCGGGGACAAGGGAGGTCAAAATGGCCACCGGGATGTAGTACAGAGGTGGCTGGCCCGATTCCTGCGCGATCTCATAGGTGGTGTAATCCATCTCATTCCAGGTGGACTTAACACGCGGCGGGAGCGACAAGTTGTCGGCCAAGTACCGTGCGTACCCGTAGTGACGCTGTTCGTCGGGGCCTTCAAAGAGGGGTATTGTGAAGGATTCGATCAATGTCGTGAGGACAAAGATGGTGACGATCACCAGAAGCCCATAACGCCGTATTTTGGATGACGCGAGAATCGATTGTTGATTCAGACGTGCGCTGTATCGCGCGTAAAAGTCTTTCATCAGGTGTTGGCAATGTTTGGCAACACCATGCAATATGCCAAACTAAACAAACCTTCCCCCTCTCCATGGTCATGATGAACCGTATTGTACGCTGAAGCCCCAGACGGCCTCTTTTAGAGGTCATACTTGCCACTCTACGCAAAGCGGGGCCGGACAACGAATGCCCGGCCCCACCTTGTGGTTGCGCGAACCTTTACTTGGCCGACTGCGCGGCGTTCCGCAGGGCCTGCGCTTCGATCCACTCCCTGTCTTCCACGCGGCGCAGATAGGGGTTAAAGAGCCCGCCGACGCACCAGACCATCAGAATGGCACCCAGGACGACGACGATTGTGCCGGGGTCAAACTGGCTGGCTAGCGCGCCCATCAAGAAGCTGGAAGCCGGCCAGCTAAACTGCGCGATGAGCCGGCGCACGGAAAAGACGCGCCCTTGCAGCTCGCGCGGCGTCTGGATTTGCCAGATGGATTGGGAATGCGCGTTAAGGATGGGCGTCGTCGCCGAGGAGATGGCGATTGCGGCGGCAGACACAAACAGCCAGTGCGACCCGCCAAAGACGACTGTCGCCAGCCCCTCAATGATCATTGGCACCAGCACACCATAGATGCGGCCAGCCTTCAGGCCGCCCCAGGCGCTGATGAACAAACCACCCAAGACGCCCCCGATGCTGCCAATCGTGGTGAGAAGGGCATAGGCCGTCTCAAATTGCATCCCGCGGGCCGTCCAATCCGGCGCGATCTGAAATTTGACCAGGATCGGGTACAGCACCTGTGTCCCACCCACAAAGTTTGCCACCGTAAAAGTGCCCAGCAGCCACAGGAAGGAGCGACGATGCCAGATATAGAGCCCGCCCTCTTTGACGTCGGCCCACATCGATTTTCTATCGCTACCGGGAATCTGCAAGTCGTGCCGCACGGGCGAAGGAATGAACAAGAAGACCGGCACCAGCGCCGCCAGGAAGAAGGTAAGCGCATCCACGCCGATGGCGAGCAGCGTCCCCTCTGGGATCTGGGCCAGGAACGAGACAAACGCCGGCAACTGGCCATTGCGCGCCAGGGCGGGTAAGGCGATCAACGTCGCCGCAACGCTGGGCGCCAGGATGCCGGAAAGCGACCAGATGGTCTGCATCATGCCGTTCGCGCGCGGCAGGCGTTCTTCGGGCACCAACATGGCGTAGGATGTGTCGAACGCTGCGCTATGGAAGCAAGTGATCGAGGCATTCAGCACGCCAATGATCACCAACCAGTAGACGTTCAATTGACGGCTGGCGATCAACACCACCGCCAACACGCTGACGCAGCCGTTCAAAAAGTCCATCGCGATCATCGTGCGCTTGCGGTCGTGCCTGTCCACAAAGGCACCGGCGATGGGCGCCCCAAACACCACCGGGATGGCGTTGGCCAGGTTCAGAGCCGAAAGCGCCCAGGCCAGATCAGCCCTTTGTGAGGGGGCGGGGTAGAGCACGGTGGTCAGAAAGATGGTGATGGCGAAACCTGTTAGGGCGCTGCCGATCACCGAGACCGACTGAGAGACCCACACGATGATGAACGTGCGCCATCCATTAGGCGGCGCCTGATAGGGGGCGGTTTGGCTCATACTCTCCTACTTTTCGGGGTTATCTCCACCTTGCATATAAGTGGGTGATTTGAACAGGCTGACAAAAACGCCGTAGACATCGCCATTCGGGTCGGCTGGCTCGGCCAGCAGATCTTCCACAATCGCTCCCAGGCGCTTTGCGTAATCTTCCGCTTTTTCGCGCGGGAGCCGCGCGTGCGGAAACGCCATTTGGTTGATCTGGTCGTCCGCGCCATTCAAATCACTGTAGTCATCTTTGGAATCAATAAACTGCTCGCGGAAGGTGTTGAAAATATCCAGCGTGCCCTGCATACCGAATATCTCGGGGGCGAGGTCGAAGTCGAAGATGCGCGCCACGCGCGTGTAGTAGTTGGCGATGATGCCGTGCACCAACCTGCGCGCCATGATCTGCACCAGCCCGGCCTCTTCCAGCACCTTCAGGTGATGCCCAATCGCGCCCGGCGTCGCGCCCAGGCGGGTGGCAATTTGTTTCGCGGTAGCGGGTTGGTGTTGCACGATGCTGAGAATCTTGGAGCGCGTGCTGTTGCTGATGGCCTTGAATTGCTGCGTCGTGGTGATTGCGTGATGGATTGGCAATTCGGGCATCTCCACCGGCACATCCTCCGCGAGGACCGGCGGCAATGCGCGCGCCGGCGTGGCTTTCGTTTGCGATTTCGTTTTTTGCTTATTCATGACTCGTGCTAACTTTGCAGCACGTACTATATTTTTAGCACGTCACAAGAAGGATGTCAATCCCGCCGGGGTGCGGTACACTATTCGGCGGTTCTCATTGGTGAGGTGAATATGTCGATTACTTTAGCGATTGGTCTGTTAACCACGATTGTTTCGGGCGTGATGGCGGTGTCGCTGCTGAATCGTTATCGGCTGCGCGGCGGCACGCATCAATTGTTGTGGGGCCTGGGGTTGGTGCTCTATTTCATCGGGGGACTTTCAGAGGTGCTGCTCTCTTTTGGTTGGAACGACCTGGCGTTTCGGATGTGGTATTGGTCGGGAGCGCTCCTGGTGCCGCCGGTGCTGGGCCAGGGCACGATGCACCTGCTGGTGCGCAAGCGCTACGTTGCCGGCATCTGCACGTTGATCGTCGGAATCGTGGCCGTGGCCAGCCTGATCTGGATTCTGTCGGTGCCACTGGATGCCAGCAAATTCGTCCCTGGCAACGACGTCGGCAGGTTCCTTACAGAAAGTTATCGCACTATTCTGCCAGAAAGCACGGTGCGTAAAGTCCTGCCGCCGGTGCTGAATGGTTATGGCACCCTGTTATTGGCCGGCGGCGCCATTTATTCAGCCTATCTGTTTTTGCGCAAGCAAATATTGCCCAACCGCGTGTTGGGCAACGTGTTCATCGCGTTGGGCGGGCTTGTGCCCGCCGCCGGCGGCGCGCTCATCAAGCTGGCCGAGACGATCCCGGCACTCAGCCAGACGGCTTCAGTATTCAAATACCTGGGCATCCTGGGCGGCGTGATCCTGCTGTTTATCGGCTTCCAACTGGCGGTATCCGGCGCACCGGCACCCGCACGCAGCAGCCCTTCCGCTGCTGGTCGCTAGGCCGGTAATCCTAACTGGTACAATAGTGACACTCATTGTTGAGCGAGCCGCCACGATGCTCAATATCTTGCTTGCCCCAGTGTGTATGGAACGCCTGACGCATCATGATCGTCAGACTTATATACATCTCCAATGTCCTTATCATGCAGGCCTGATAACAATACAGTTGGTGTCACTCGACCGATTGGCTGGCAAGCATAGAAACGACATACGCCCAAGGTTTGGGGTGATATAAGGGAATAATTATGAATGCATCGTTTGATCCTTTGCCCCTGGGCTGGCCGATTGATTACGCGGAGCCACTGCCCACGGAGCCGATTGAAGACTTACATGCGGCGGTGAATTACGCGTTGGTGCATCCGCTCTCTTCGCTGCCGTTGACAGAATTATGTGGGTCGGGAAGCAAGGTGACGGTCGTATGTGCCATCAGCGGACATGAACACGACGCTGCCAACCAGGTGCTGCTGCCTGTGCTGCTGGCCGAGCTGCGCACGGCCGGGGTGGAAGATCAAAACGTCACAATTCTGATCCCCAATGCGCTACACCATCCTAGCACTGAGGAGGAAATACGCAACAGCCTGGGTGACGACGTGCTGGCGCATTACAGCGTGGTGGATCACGACGCCGGGAACATCGCGGAGTTGGACGACCTGGGCACTTACCAGGGCGTGCCGATGCAAATCAACTATCGCGCCGCCGAGGCGGATTTGCTGCTGGCGATTGACGTGGTGGAGCCACACTACTACGCCGGCTATTCGGGCGGCAATAAGACGATTTCCGTCGGCTGCGCCGGCGCGGCCACGCTGAATGAGATACGCACTGCGCGCTTTCTGGACGACCGCACCACACACCCGGCGGATTCCCCCGATAACCTCTCCTTGAGCGTGGAACGTGAAATCGCCCGCCGGGCCGGGCTGATCTTCATCCTAAACGCCGTGGTGGACGTGGATGGCAACATCGTCGCCGTGGGCGCAGGCGCGCCAAACGCCGTACACGACACGTTGGTGGGCGTCGCGCGAAAAATCTATGAAGTGGACGTGCCGCGCAATGACTACAACATCATCGTCGCCGGCGATGGGCACACAAAAGTGCGCAGCCTGTATCATGCCAGCCGTGCCGCTGTGGCAATCGGCCTGGCCGAAGACCCCGTATTGGTGAAAGGCGGCGTGATCATCCTGCCGGTGCGCTGCGGCGATGCAACCAATGTGGCGGACCGGCGTGAGCAGCATTTCTACAATGCGCTGCTTGGCGCGACGGACATGGATACGGTGCAGCGCCAGCTCAGCCAACGCGGCATTCGCAGCGGCGAACAGCGGGCTTACATGCTTGCGCAGACCATCATCGGGCAGAAGTATCACGTCATCGCGGTCGGCGCAGATTGTGTGGACCTGGCGCGCGATTGTGGGTTGATCGGCGCGCACAACATGCTGGAAGCAGCCAGCCTGGCCGAGACGTTGGTGGGCAAGCGACCACGCGTGCTGATGTTGCCGCACGCTGCTCATTTCATCCCGGTTGGGAGACGCTGGCACCCGGAGGTTGGCGAGGAAAGCAACGGCGAAGATATTTACATTCAACCGATAATCAGTGACAATTAAGCCGTTGGCTGCCGTGTTGCAGGCAATTGCGCGCGGGTGTACCTTCACAGCCAACCAAATTACATAGAGAAGGGTAATTCATGAAAGTCTCCTGCTTGCAAGAAAACCTGGCAAAGGGCTTGAACATCGTCAGCAGAGCCGTCGCCGCGCGCACTGCCACTTTGCCGGTTCTGACACATGTTCTCCTTGCGACCGATGGGGGCCGGCTGAAGTTAGCCGCCACAAATCTTGAGCTGGGAATCAATTGCTGGATCGGGGCAAAGGTGGAAGACGAAGGATCGATCACGGTTCCGGCACGCCCATTCACCGAACTGATTTCGCTGCTGCCCGCGGACCGGGTGGATCTGGACTTAAACATCCGCACGCAAACGTTGCGCGTGCAATGTGGGCGCACCGACAACAACATCAAGGGCATCGACGCGCAGGAGTTCCCGATCATCCCTACCTTCGAGCCGGCCAACGCCGCCTTTATCGACGCGAATCTGCTCAAGACGATGATCAGCAAGGTGGTGTTTGCCGCCGCAACCGACGAAAGCCGCCCCATGCTCACGGGCGTGCTGACCAAGTTTGAAGACGACAAAATCGTGATGGTAGCGGCGGACGGCTTCCGGCTGAGCGTGTGCACCGGCAATCTGAAGGAGCCCGTGTCAGAGCCGTGCACGATCCTGATCCCATCCAAGGCGGTGGCCGAGGTGGCCCGCGTGGTGAGTGAACAAGAAGAGCCGGTGGCGATCAGCATTACGCCCTCGCGCGGACAGGTGTTATTCCACATGCAGAACGTGGACCTGGTGGCCCAACTGATCGACCAGCGCTTCCCCGATTACGAGCCAATCATCCCTAAGAAGACCGAGACGCGCACAGTGGTGAGCACCGCCGAAATGTTGAAGGCCTGCCGCCAGGCCAGCATCTTTGCGCGCGAATCGTCCGATACGATGCGCCTGCACATCACGCCCTCCGACGACGGCGGGCCGGGCAAGATGACCATCTCCGCGCGCGCCGACGAGACAGGCGATAACGAGAGCCAGTTGGAAGTGGTTTCCAGCGGCTCGGAAGTGGAGATCGCCTTCAACGTGAAGTTCCTGATCGACGTGCTCTCGGTGGTGGACGCGCCGCAAGTGTCACTGGAGACCACCGTGCCGAAGGCCCCCGGCGTCATCAAGCCGGTCGGCGATGACACCTTCCTGCACGTGGTCATGCCGATGCACCTTTCGAGGTGATATTTCGATCGAGGCAAATCAGACCCCCGATGTCTGCGAGACATCGGGGGTCTTTTCTAATCGACAATCGTCAATCTAAAATCTGAAATTTCTAGACGCGCGTGATGTACTCGCCGGTGCGCGTGTCGATGCGCACCGTGTCGTTCAGGTTCACAAACAGCGGCACGGTGACCTTGAGCCCTGTTTCCACGGTGACCGTCTTGGTGCCGCCGCCGGCAGCCGTATCACCCGCGATTGCCATCGGCGAATCGGTGACTTGCAAATCCACATTCGGCGGCAGATCGATATCCAGCGGCTCGTTATCGTGCGTGATGAGGTTCAGTTCCGAATTCTCTTTCAGGTAGGCCACCCGGTCGCCCAGGATGCGTTCGTTGACGGTGATTTGCTCGAACGATTCGGTGTTCATGAAGTAGTAGAAATCGCCGTCGTGATAGAGATATTGCACGGGAGTTATTTCCAGTTCCACGTCTTGCACGCGCGCGCCCGATTGGAAGGTGCGCTCGAACTGCGCCCCGCTATGCAGGTTCACCACTTTCACACGGATGGTCGCATTGCCGCGCCCAGGCTTGTTGTGTGAGTATTCCAGGACTTTAAAGAGTTCGCCGTCCAGCTCGAAAGCCATTCCCCGGCGCAGGTCATTGACATCAATCATTGAGATTTTGGATTTGCGATTTTAGATTTCCGATTTGGATAGGCAGCATCGTCGCAAATCTGGGGATTATTTTAGCCGAAGGTTAACGGGTGGTGGCCGCCGGCCCAACTGTCCCTCGTCTAGCGTCGTTCGTCATTCAAGATACGTTTGCGCAGGCGGATGATCGCCCCAGCCGGATCCACGCCGGTGGGACACACGGCACTGCATTGATAGGACGAGCGGCACGACCAGATGCCGGCCGGCCCATCCACGCGTTGTAACAAGGCAGACAGATCCGTGCCGCGCGGCTCTTCCATCAGGCGTTCCGAGGCTGCCAACGCCGCCGGGCCCATAAAATGCGGGTTTGCCATCGCCGGGCACGCCGATACACACAACCCACACTCGATGCAATTCTCAAAGCGCAAATCGTGCGCGTTGTCCAGGCAAGCCGTGGTCTCGTCGGTGCGAATGATTGGCATCCCAATGGCGCGCATGCGTTCGAAAAATGGGGCGAAATCCACCACCAGGTCGGCGCTGCGCGGGAAGTGCGCCAGCGGTTGGAGTATGATCGGCTGATTAGGAGGATAATCGGCTAACGGCGTGACGCAAGGGAGCTTCTCCACGCTGTTGATGCGCAAACCGCACGACCCACAGGAGGCGTGGTGACAGGCATGCCGCCACACCAGCCCCGATTCGGGCTGGGCGTATATGCGCTCGATGGCATCGATGACGTAGCTGCCTTCCGGCACAGTAACGGTATGATTAGTGTAAATGTTACCGGAACGCCAAACACGCAGTGTGACGGTGATCATCTTTTTGATTGTACTAAAACCTAACAAATGACACTGGAAATGATGCAATGAGTAACGCTCTTGATCCAAACGACGTACGTATTTTCAGCGGCCGTTCCCACAACGCACTGGCCGCTGATATAGCGAATTATCTGTGTATTCCACTGGACCCCGCGCGATTTTCGCGCTTTAGCAATGATAATTTGTATGTCCAATTGGGCATGCCTGTACGCGGACGGACGGTGTTTATTGTGCAGTCCCTCATTCAGCCGGTGAGCGACAACTTGCTGGAGCTAATGATGATGCTCGACATTGCACGCAGCGCCGCAGCGCGCGAAGTGCACGCCGTAATCCCCTACTTCTCCTATGCAAGAAGCGATAAGAAGGACGCCCCACGCATTTCTATCACCGCGCGGCTGATCGCCGACCTGTTAAAGACCGCCGGCGCAACGCACGTGCTGACGATGACATTGCACTCGCCGCAGGTGCACGGCTTCTTTGGCGTGCCGACCGACCCGCTCACCTCTCGCCCGCTCTTCGTGAAGTACTTCAAAGAGCGCGAACTGAACCCCAATGACACCATCGTCGTCGCGCCCGACCTGGGCCGCGCCAAGCCGACGGCGCGCTTTGCCGCCGAACTGGGTTTGAACGTCGCCACTGCCGACAAGACGCGCATCTCCGACAGCGAGGTGATGATTCGTGGGCTGGTGGGCAAGCAGGTGAAGGGCTTCCGCCATGCGTTGATTTACGACGATGAGATCGCCACAGGCGGCTCCGTCGTGGAACTGTCCAAGCTGCTGGTGGCCAATGACATCCAGGAGATCACGGTCATCTGCACGCACGGCCTGTTCACCGGGCATGCGCTGGAGCGGATATCTGCGATGGAGCAAATTAAGGAAATCGTGACCACCGATACGGTGCCAATCCCGCCGGAAAAGCGCGTGCCGAATCTGAAAGTGCTTTCTGTGGCCCCGACGTTCGGCGAAGCAATCTACCGCAACCTGATGCGCCAATCGCTCAGCGGGCTCTTCGCCTACGCCGAAGATTAACGCGAAGTCGTCAGGCACTCGCCCCTATCGATCCCCTGCGCCCCTTGGATTTTGAAATAAACGGAACATACTCGCTCAAAGCCCAAAGCGCACAGGGGATTTTTATTCCCATACTTCTAACCGCGAGGGGAAATCATGACCTCACCCGCTCAATCCAGTGATTGGCTAGAGCAATCGGCCAGCCTGGCCATGTCGGCGTTACTGGCTCGCCTGGATATGGCGCATCATGCGCGGCCTTTCTTTTGGGTGGATTATCGCGCCGACCCTCCCCTCGCCTCACACTCCTATTGGGACTATTGCGACATCGCGGGCCGCTTCGTGGACGGGCTAATCCTGGCGCGCCAGATGACGGGCCGGCAGGACGGCGCAAATGAAGAAGCCACCTTGCGCGCATTTTTCTTCGCTCAGCAAGATGCCGGCGATGGGCTGTTTTATAACCCGGAGCCCGACGCCGAAATGAGCAAGTATGCGCCGGACCTGGGCACCACCGTGGTGGCCCGCCACGTGGACATGTTCTGCCAGCGTGCGCCGCTGCTGGCAATGACGACGCTGCTGACCCTGGGCGACGAGTCCGTCCTTCCGCGTTTGCAGCATATGGTGCGCGGGTTGATCGACATCAGCGAACGCAACGGGGATGAGGCGCGCTTCCCAACCTATCGTTGGGCGTGCACCTTGCAGCCGGGTTGGTACGAAGGTGCCAACATCCCGGAGCACTGGCAAGGCTATCGTTATGCGCTGTTGACTGGACTGCCGCGTTATGCGCAACTTGCGGGCGATGAGCAAGCGCTGGCGTTCGCCCAGCGGCTGGCGCGCCATTACATGCGCCACGGTGACGTGCCACCCGATGGGCGCTTCCGAGGCAACACCCACTCCGGCGGCATCCTGCCCACCACGGTCGGCATCGCGCGGGTGGGGCTGCTCACGGCCGACCAGGAAATGGTCGATTGGGCCCATCGCGTCTACGCATGGGTGCGCGAGCAAACGCCCGAGTTCGGCTTCTTGAGTGACGGCCTAGGGCTGGAGGGATTCTTCGCCGGCACGTGCGAGACGTGCGGGCTGGCCGACTTGCAACACCTGGCGATGCTATTCTCCGAGTCCAACGTGGGCGACTACTGGGACGACCTTGAACGCGTGGCACGCAATCAACTGGTGCAGAATCAATACGCGGATGCAAGTTTGCTGCGCCAGGCGCTCCCCAACATCACCCAGAGCGTGCTGAACATGTTGCACGGCGGGTTTGAGTGCGCCGCGCATCCCAATCATCTGTTGACCTGGGACGGCGCAGAGGGTTGCTGCATCGGCGGCGGGCTGCGCGCGCTGTATCACACCTGGCAATCGGCACTGCTGGAGACGCCCAACGAAGTGCGGGTAAACATGGGTATTTCGCGTCACTCACCCGGCGTGCGCGTGACGGCGCACGAGCCACAGGCCGGACGGATCGACGTCTCGCTCTCCGGCGGCGCGCCGCGCCGGATATTGGTGCGCCTGCCCGGACACGCCGCGATGCACGAGGCACAGGCGCTGATCGACGCCGTGCCGGTGAACGTCACCTGGCACGGCCGCTATGCCCAATTCGAAGCCATACGCCCAGGGCAGGTGGCCTCCCTCGTCTATCCGCTTCGTGAAGACACGCGCACCTACACCATCGCGGGTCAACCCTACACCGGTCACTGGCGCGGGCACACCATGCTGGAAATATCACCGCGCGGCGAACGCTACCCGATTTATGCTTCCACCGGTTCGTGGCCCGGCTGAACCAGGAACTGCGTGCTATCGAAGTCGGCCGGGCCCTTGTGGGTTCGGAACGGCGTGATGGTACTTGCCACCATATCCTGGGTGTGTGTCACCGCCAGTTGCTGATAGAGCTGCGTAAAGTGATCTTCGAATGCGAGACGAATCCTGGCACGCTCATCCTCCGGCAGGTTCCAGAGTTGTTTCTTGAACGGCCCAGTGGCCAGGCGACGCGTCTTATAGAGGAATTGTGCCTCCGTATCGCCGGGTAAACGCTTTTGCGCGACATTCTGTAACAGCCACAGACGAACCTCGTTCAGCAAGCCTGCGGGCAACATCTCGAACAACCAGTTCTGGAATGCCGTCGCCAGGTGGACCTCGACGGCGCCTGCTTCGACAAACTGGTGCAACGTCTCGAGCGGCAAGGTGCTTGCGCCGTGTTGCACCACGCCCCCCATAGCATATTCATGCCGTGCAATCGTGGCGAGTTCCTTCAACCGCGCAAAGTCAATCTCTTGCCCGGCGAGCGTGCCATCGGCCAGCACTACGCCGCCGGTGGAAGTGCCTGCGCGCACAGCAAGCTTGCTCAGGCCGTGGGCATGATGAATGCGACGCTTATAGTGATCCATGAACACGCGCAATTCCTGCACGGTGGAATTTTGTGTGCTCAATTCACCAATTTCGCCGCCCACGGAAATGACCATCTTCTGCGGTTGAAGCGAACGCATGTAGTCGGTCAACGTGGCGCACAGTTCATAGTTGCGATATTGCTGCTCGTCCAGCGTGGGCTTGCCTGGGTCCACCAGCGTGGAAGTATCCAGTTCGACGTTATAGAACCCCGCGTGCAGCGATTCGCGGATTAAATTGCGCAGACCGGTCAGTTCCACCTCGGTGTTGGTCTTAAAGTCATACGCATTCACCTGGATGTGGTCAGCCTGCAAAAACACCGGGCCACGGAAACCCTCCTTGATGGCAGCGGCCAGGATCACGCTGGTGTATTCGGCCGGGCGCTGATCGGTATGGATCATTTCGCTGCGCGACAACTCAAACATGAATGCGCCCACTTTGGCCTTGATGGCGGCGCGGAATGCCGCGCGCGCCAGGTCGTAGGTCATGGCGCGCAAGTTGATGGCCGGCGTGGTGAATGGGCGCGGGAATTGGTTGTGCCCGCCGGCGTTGTAAAAATCGAAGATGGAGTTGGGCAAAATGTCCAGCGCCTGCGCCGCCTCCCAAATCAGCCAGCGTGCGACGGGTTGCCGCTCGGGGTTGCCGAAGGCGGCCAGATATACCAGAGAATCAATGCCGTGTGAGCGTAAGAGTGCCTCGTTCCGCACACGTACATGGCCGGTATCACCGTCAATCTCTAACGAATTCCCGGATGCAGCAAGCGACGTGCGAATGATCTCGTTCATCTTGAAGCCCCCTTATATTCAAATCGCGGTTTCTCAGTAATGAGTATAGCGCCAGTCGGAAGGTACGGCGACTACTGTTATTTTGGGCAGGGCACAAGATGTCCAGTAACAATCAGGGGCACTTCTCGCCGGGAATCTTTAGCACTTTCGACGAATAAGCATGATGCGGGGAATACATTATGGTGCTCCTCTGAGACAGAGCTCCTCTTTGATTTACAAAAGCGTCATATATATACATATATATGGCGCTTATGATGTGACGGTTGTCCAACTATACTAATTTTGTCGGGCTTTTGCCATCAATAACTCAGCGGGCTTGTAATGCGTCCCTTTACGTTCACCTTCACGTATTAAGAGTCCCTCTCGTTCCAAACGCTTTAGCTCCCTTGACGCAGTATGGCCATCAACCCTCATCAAAAGGCGATAACTGCTATTGGTAATAATGTCGTGGCGTGTAAAGTGATCGCGCAATAATTCCTCGTTCGAACCGCTCTGAAGCCGCGGATAGTATCTGGCCGCTTTGCGTGTCCCGACCATTTCAACGATCCCATCCTCGATCATCATTCTTATTTCTCGCCTGGCTTGATCTTTACTCACCGGGTTCACATCTATGTAATCTTGTAACACAAATGAGCGTCTGCCGGTTTGGAAAGCATGTGCCAGGATGCGCCGCTGAGAGGGGGTGAGCTTGTCAAGAGGAAATGTGCGTAGCCATGCCATGGTAGCTTCATCAAAAATCGGTGTATTACGCAGTGTCACTCGAAAGGAACTCCCTATGGCTGTGATTTCGGGCAATGGCAATGATGATTCTTCCATTTCTGAAAACATACGCGGCAACCCCTCTCCGCGTTCACGCACGTAGTGAAAAGCCCGCAGAGAGCGCATGATACGCGGATTACGCGAGGCGTGCACGGCCAACCGCTGTTGCAATTCCACGATTGTTACGGGTTCTGGCGGCAAACCCGGGCTGGAGATTTCCATACGATCATCAAACATGCGAATCTCAATCTCGTTACCACGATATGCGTAATTACGATGGGCAACTGCATTCACAATGGCTTCCTGCCAAGCAAAAGTGGGATATTCTGGCCGTTCCTCAAAGAATAGACCTCTCAATCGATTTGAGGTCTTAATCTGATCACGCAGTAAATTGAAAACTTGGTCAATCAATACTGGCAACGGGAACTCATATGTACGATCGATCTCCTCATTATTCTGTGCACCAACAAGTGCTGCGGTCCCGTTAAAACGGCGAAAGTTCACGCCACCACGCTCGTGGAAGCGTGCCATCGGTGGTTTCCCAAACAGCAAACACGCGGCCAATGTAAGCTTCAACTGACTGCCGACCTGTACCACAAGGTCGTGCTGCGCCAACAAATCTTCATCGCTGATGGAACTCGCGGCACCAACGCCAATACGGAATCTCTGTATCAACCCCGGGTCGAGATCGCTCAATGTCGCAGTCTGCACAATGCCACGTTCCACCAATGTGCTGGTCTTTGCCTGCTTGAGTGCTATGACATCATCAGCGGAAAGCCACATGGTTTGGTCGTTATTGCGATACGGCGTACGCCCGTCGGTCAACATGAAAACTTCGGGTTGCGGGTCAACTTCAAACACAATAACGGTGAGACCAGACTGATCAATCGCCGTGAAGGCATAGGGAACTGCTCGCTTCCACATCTGTGAAGCTGTTTCCCGGATCGTTGCAATCTCGCGCTCGCCATACGGCATTCCGGTAATGCCGCCTTCGTTTTCCACACCGATCAGTAAGGTTCCACCATCAGCATTCGCAAATTCGGCTAAAGTGATTGCGATATCACGCGCGATGCTGCGCCGTGAACGAGGTACAGGCTTCCCTCCACCCGGCCGGTCAAATGCGGACTTGAATTCGGTAAATTGCCCTTCACCTGATTGACGCAAGATGTCAAGTGATATTTTCATCGTAGTTACAGCCTGTGAAAGCCATCACTTCTAGGGTGATATATCCACCTCATCGTCCACTGAGCAGATTGAAGATCAAAATCGTTTTGGAGTGGCATGGTTTACGAATTTGCAATAGGCGCCAGTATCCCCTGCGCCACGCATAAATGAGTAGCTTCATTTTATCCGAACGCTGAGATGTTTGAACTTGGACTGGTGAGATTGTTACCGCGAAATGGGGCCATGCAGCACGCCGGCCAATCGAAAATCGCAAATCCACAATCTAAAAATCGAGAAATGGGTTGTATCATCGCGGGGTTATGCGTGTTGACTACCATGTTCATACCGAATTTTCGAATGATTGCGACATCCCCATGCAAGATCAATGCCGGGCGGCCATCCGGGCCGGCGTGTCACAGATCGCCTTTACCGAGCACGAAGAGAACAACCCAAAAGAAGACCTGCCGTTCTCGTTCGATCACCCGGCCTACCTGCGCAAGCTAGCGCGCTGCCAGGAAGAGTTTGGCGCACAATTGACGATCCGCGCGGCGATTGAAATCAGCGAGCCGCATCGCTATGCCGAGGCCGCCGAACGGGTGTTGGGGCGTTACGCATGGGACTTCGTCCTCGGCTCATTGCACTGGTATGATGCCGACACGAACACGAACGCGCGCGAATTTTTCACGCGCTTCGGCGATTGGCGCGAATCGTTCCGCGCCTATTTTCGCGAGATGTTGCACATGGTGCAACGCGGTAACTTCGACGTGCTGGCACACATCGATTACCCCGCCCGCTACATGGGGCGCTACCTGCAAGACACCTACGACATCGCGCTCTACGAGCCGGAAATTCGCCCCGTGCTACGAACACTCATCGAGCGCGGCAAGGGGTTGGAAATCAACACCAGTCCGCTGCGCAAGCGAATGCCCGCCGCCAACCCCGCGCAGGCGGTGGTGAACTGGTATCACGAGATGGGCGGGCAATACCTCACGGTTGGGTCCGACGCGCACCTGCCGCGCGACGTGGGCGCCGATATTGACGTTGCGCTATGTATGGCGCAAACGGCGGGCTTTACGCACATCAGCGTATACTCACAACGTCGTCCGGCGCTTTTGCCAATTGTCGATGTATAATGAGGCCGCTCGGGGAATGGCGCAGTTTGGTAGCGCGCACGGTTTGGGACCGTGAGGTCCCGGGTTCAAATCCCGGTTCCCCGACTAGTGCTTGACTTAATGGGCAAGCACACTTATACTTTGGTTACCGCGTTATTTACGACTAGCTCCAGCAGCTTCACCAAGACATGGTTATCTACATGCTGCTGTATAGAGATTACGTGATTGTTTCCTCCGAATTATTGATATATGCAGGTAGTCCACACCAGGTGGTAATAGAAGATTTCCGCTCCTGTACGTACACTCGCATGCAGTAATTGCGTTCTTAGAAGGCGTATACCTTTCACAAACTACTAATTAAAAAGACCATGAGCCCAAGACGAATTATCGAAGAACCAGTTGAAACCGGTCTGACCGGTGATCACGTGACAGCCACTCCAGAAAATGGGTCGAATGCGCCGCTTGGGGAAGATGGCGCGACCGTACAGACACCTCCTCCCCCGCCACAGCAAGCACCTTCGCAGAATCAACGCCCCCAACGCCGCAACATGATCGACATGGCCCAATTGGATGCCGAAACGCTGAGTGACTTACGTGAACGCGCCAGAGGGATGGCCGTCTCGGGCTATAGCCGTCTGAAGAAGGATGACCTGATCATCCGGCTGCTGCAAGCACAGGCCGAGAAACAGGGCCTGGAGTTGCGCGGTGGCGTCCTCGACGTGGTGGACGACAACATCGGTTTCCTGCGCGCCGAGCACTATCTGCCCGGCCCGGACGACATCTACGTTTCGCCTTCACAGATCAAGCGCTTCGGCCTGCGCACCGGCGATATGGTGATCGGCCAGGTGCGGCCCCCAAAAGACGGCGAGAAGTATTTCAGCCTCTTGCGCGTTGAAGCCGTGAACGGCCAGGACCCCGAAGCCGCCAAGAACCGACCACATTTCGAGAAGCTAACCCCGATTTTCCCAGACCACATGTACAACCTGGAAGGCAACAAGCTTTCCACGCGTTTGCTGAACCTGGTGTCGCCCATCGGGAAGGGCCAGCGCGGTCTGATTGTGGCGCCGCCTAAGGTCGGTAAGACGACCATCCTGAAGGACATCGCCAACGGCATCAGCGCCCGCTACCGCGAAGCGCATTTGATGGTGGCACTGATCGCCGAACGCCCCGAAGAGGCGACGGATATGGACCGCTCGGTGGATGCCGAGGTGGTCTCCAGCACCTTCGACGAGCCGGTGCAAAACCACGTGCGCGTCGCCGAGATGGTGCTGGCGCGCGCCAAACGCCTGGTGGAATGTGGCCGCGATGTGGTCATCCTGCTGGATTCGCTCACCCGTCTGAGCCGCGCATATAACCTCACGGTGGCCTCCAGCGGGCGCACGCTCTCCGGCGGTATTGACCCGGCCGCGCTATATCCGCCCAAGGCTTTCTTCGGCGCCGCGCGCAACATCGAAGAAGGCGGCAGCCTGACCATCATCGCCACCGTGCTGGTGGACACCGGCAGCCGTATGGACGACATCATCTACGAAGAGTTCAAAGGCACCGGCAACATGGAACTGCACCTGCTGCGCAAGCTGGCAGACCGGCGCATCTTCCCCGCCATCGATGTCGAGCGCAGCGGCACCCGCCGCGACGAATTGCTGTTGGGCGACAAAGCTGTCCAACGCACCTACCTGATGCGCCGCATGCTCAACCAACTCACCACGCCGCAACCACAAGGCGCGGGCTACGATATCACCAACGCCATGGAGGCCTTCCTGGCGCGCTTCTCCAAGACCAAGAACAACGAAGAATTCCTGGCTTCGCTCGGGAAAGACCCGTTGGACTGACGATTTACAAGCCGGGGAGCACCAGGGCCGTAGAGACAGGGAGACCTGTTTCGTCATCGCCAGGGCTCACCGGCTTTTGCATTTCTCTTTCCTTCACGCCGGCGTTTCGCGCCCTTAGCACGGTGACCAAATCGCCAGCGTTCCGGCCGTAAGCGTGCGTGGTTCAATGCTGCCGCTGGCTTCGGTCTCGATGATGGCAGGTTTCTCGCAGGCGTCAACGGCATAAATCACCAGGCGATTACTATCGGGGCGACTAAACGGGGCAACCGCCAATGAGCTTACAATTCTGTCCGATATGTCATACGAATTTCGTGTCATCCTGGATGGACTATTCGACGGCGCGACAAACATGGCGCGCGACGAGGCAATCTCACGCGCGGTAAGCGCGGGCGCACAATTGCCCACTCTACGCCTGTATGGCTGGGCGCCGCCGTCGATCAGCCTGGGCCAATCACAGCGCATGCGCACCGTGGACGAGGCGGCCTGCCACGCCGACGGCGTGGATGTGGTCCGCCGGCCAACCGGTGGGTTGGCCATTTTGCATACCGACGAACTGACCTATAGCCTGTCTCTGCCCATCACGCATCCGATCGCCGAAGGCGACGTGATGACCTCCTACCGGCGCATCGCAGGCGCAATCATCGCGACGTTAAAGCGTCTGGGCGTGACCGATGCAAACGCGGACGCCGTCGCAAAAGAAAACAAGGCCAAAGGCCCTGTGTGTTTTGAGGCACCCAGCGATTATGAAGTGGTGGGCGGCGGGAAAAAGCTGGTGGGCAGCGCCCAGTGGCGGCGCGTGGACGGCGTTTTGCAACACGGCAGCCTGCCGTTGCACGGCGACATCGCACGCGTGTGCAAATATCTCATCGGTGCGCCGGAGCCGGAGCGCGTGCGGGCTCATGCCGGCACACTTGCCGAAGTATTGGGGTGCGAGGTCTCGTGGGACGAAGCGGCAAGCGCCTGGCAAGCAGCCTTTGCCGAAACACTGGACATCCACTTCAATGCAGGCAAACTCACGGACGAGGAATTGAAGTGCGCCGCAGAACTGCGCGCCACTCGTTATGCCAACGATGCCTGGACGCGCCGCCGTTAAAAACGCACAGGCAGCGGCGGAGGGGCGTAGCCGGGGCGCAGATAATCCAGTTTGGATGGCATGCGCGCCGGCGCAAAACCAAACACGCGGTGTACGCTGCCGATCTCGGTCGTGCGGTTGTACGAGAGCGCGTCGATCTCCATTTCAGTAAGCGCCCCGCGGCAATGTGACAGGAAACGGGCGACTTGATGCGTCATGCTGCTGGGCACGCGCACGAAGCGCCGCTGGCGGCGCGTGACGTTCAGCGTGATCTGCGCGATATCGGCCAATGTGAGCGATTGTGGCCCGCCAATTGGCACTACCTGGCGGAAAGTAGAACGGGTGCTCAAGCAACGCTCGACGCACGCCGCCAGGTCATTGACCCATATAGGTTGCAGCTTTGTGTCACCCTGGTGCGGCAGGGGCATCACCAGTGGCACGCCGCGTGCGATACCGTCGATCCAGGAGGTGAGCCAATCGCCCTCACCATAGACCACGGCGGATTTGATGACGGTGAAGTTCAAGCCGCTAGTGCGCACAATCTCTTCGGCTTTGCCCATGCTACGCAAAAAGGCGAATGCCGAGCGCGCCTCGGCCCCGAGGCAACTCACACTAATTAGGCGTGGCACCCTCATCTGTTTCGCGGCTTCCACCACATTGCGTGTGCCGGTCACATTCACTTCTTCAAGACGATCTTTGTGTGTTTCATGCCGGATGGAAGCCAGGTGAATAATGGTATCCACGTCCTCCATCGCATCTAAGAGCGTATCCATGTTACGGACGTCACCACCGAAGATGGATACCCGGCGTGGAGCAGGGTGCTCCACCCCCCAATGCCATAAGCAGCGCACGGCATTACCGGAAGAGGTTAACCTTTCGATCACGGCTCTCCCGATGCAGCCGGTGGGTCCGGTTACTAGAATCATGGGTCTGTGAATCTCCGCCTAGCATTCTATCCCACTTGGGACAACAGCGCTATTGGCTGCCAATCTTATGCAAACGCGTCAGGCCGCGAATGCAACCGTCAATACCGCGATGAGGAACAATAGCTGGACAAGAATCGTGCCGCCGCTGGCCAGGTAGGCAGCCAGTTTATCACCACGCAGGTAAACGCCAAGCGAAACGAGCAGGTTGATGACGAGCAACTGTAACGCGATGATTGCAGGGCTAAACACCTGTCCGGGCGGCCCAAATCGGTCTGGGATACCCTGCACGTTGAAGTGCAAAATGACCTGCCCCGAGAGTGCCGGGTAACGCGCGAACCCAACGGCAAACAAAAGCGCATTCATGCCGATGGCGACCAGTGCCAACACGATGGCCATGCGGTCGGCCCACAGTGGCCAGCGAAAGACGGAAGGCATCAGGCGAACAGGTTGTACCGTCTGCGTGGGGCCCATCTGGAAGCGCACCCGGAAAGCCTCCAGGAATTCCTCACGATTGCGCGGCGAGATCGCATAATTTTCGTCAGCGGTAACGATGATGACCTGCTTCTGTAGTGGGCTATTGGCATAAAAGGTGATCTTGCCCAGTTCGAGATGATAGCCCTGCCCGACCCACCAGCCCGGCAATGGCACGTGAAAATGCTTCAGCCCAACAGCGATGTCGGAGGCGGCGATCACGCGTTGGATGTTCCCCATAGGGATAATCTCGCGCACCGGCCCATGGCGGATCACGAAAGCATTGCGATCCAGCGCATAATCGATATTCGCCAGCGCCGAGGTGTGATAGGCCAGCCAGCCGACGCCGACCAGCATCAGCAGCGCCAGGAGGATTAGGGAAAAGGTGACCAGCGAACGCGGTAGCAACACGGCCAACGCCGCGGCGATGATGGAAGCTGCGAACAGCGCCACAATCGCCAAAATGCCATACCGGACGGCGAGGCGTGAATCAGTGTCAAATACAGTCATGTCGTTCCAAAAGCCAATGCCGCAGGATATCACCCCGGCCTTGAATAGCTGGTGTTAATGTTACACCAGTCGCATGGGGCGTGTGCAGGCGCGCAAGGCCCGGCCTATTTTTGAGCAAAAACAGAGCTTGCCAGGTCCGCGATATGAGTACAATAGCTTATAAGCATAAGAGGCCCCTTACTAGACCAAACACCTTTCGGCGGGGCGCTCAACTGCCCATCTCGTACAGGGTTGAATAGCTATGGCAGAAGCACGGTTGAGGGAGAAAGTCATATACCTGATTGCAATCGCAACGATTCTGATACTCGCTGTGATCGCTGTGGTTACATTATCTGCCGCACAACGCGCACAGGTGGCTGCCGCGCGGGTCAACCTGCCGCGCCCGCCCGCCATTGGGAACCTCGCGCCGGCGGCAATCTACACCGACACATACGAGGTCAATGACACGCAGTCCTCCGCCTATAACCTGGGCTCGTTCAACCAGATCGCCTGCTCCGGTAGCGCTTATCTGGTGAGTAACGCCACATTTTATCGGGTTGGTCTTAGCAACCCGGCTACCGACCTGGATTGGTATAAGGTGACCCTTGGGGCGACCTTATACTATACGGTTTCCGTTGCCCCACAAACCTCAAGCGATTTGCAGTTCAGCCTGGCAATTTACGACCCCAGCAATAACCAGATCGCTTCATCCGTATCAGCGACGCCGGTGATCTCATTTTATTCATCGAGTGGCGGGGCGTTCTACCTTGCGCTCTCGGCGGCCAATGCCAACTCCATCACTGGTACTGAAGACAAGCCCTACCAGGTGACGTTGTGTAGCTCCATCATTCAGGCCACGGCAACCCCGACCCCGGCGGGCGTTGGGCCCGACAGCTACGAGCCGAATGACACGCTCACAGAAGCGGCAACCATCAGCGGGGACCGCACCACGCCTAGCTTCATCTCGGTGGGATCGCGCATCGATAGCCTGAGCTTCTACCCCTATACCGATCGAACAACCGACACTGCCGACTGGTTCGAGTTCTATGGCCGTACCGGCAGCCTTTACCAGGTCACGACTCTGAACGTGCAACCGGGCGTTGAGACGGTGATGTCCGTCTATATGCCTGTCCAAGATACGAACAACCCAACCTTGACGTTGGTCGGCCCAACTTCCGGCTATTCGAACCCCGACGGGCGCTACCAGACGGGCGTACGCGGCTCGCAAGTGCAGTTTTACGCGCCATCGGATGGCATGTATTGGGTCAAGATCACGAACACAGACCCATCGCCGCGTGTGGCCGGGCAGACCTACTCGTTGCAGGTACAGGAAATCGTGCAGGCTACCTCCACGCCCGGCACAAACACGCCCATCCCATCAACGTCAACGCCCTATCCTGGCACATACGATAGATTTGAATACAACGGCGATTTTGACCATGCTTCACTCATTGCGCCAAACGTCACTTATGACGGTTTGAACTTCGTGCCCTTCCAACCGCCTTCGCAAGACACTTACGATAACGACTTCTACAGGCTACCTGTCAAACAGGGCATTTATTACACCTGCCAGACGCTGAACCTGGCTCCCGGCGTGGATACGAACATGATCGTCTATAACGGTGATCGGGTGGGCCTGGGCGGCAACGACGACATCTCGCCCGAAGAACGCAGCAAGGGCAACTTCGCCAGCCGTTTTTCGTGGTTGGCTTCGTACACGGGGGACGCTTATATATTGATCGGCAATGTGAACCCCCCGAAGGCTAATGAGGCCGGCGGATACACCTACTCGCTGCGTTGCGACATCGGGTTGCCTGCTACGGCCACGCCGGTCGGCACACTGACGCCCGGCCCCAACACCACGTTCGTACCCGACACGCCCCTGCCACCCGAGCCGACCATGACACCCTATCCCACGCCGCGCTCGGCCCAAAACCTGCCGGTGCGCCCGGTCAGCGGTGTCGCCACCACCCCGACGCCCCAGGCCACCGCCACCGTCCGCACGATGACGCTGAACGTGCAGATATTCAACGATCAGAATAACAACGGGCTGCTGGATCCGGGCGAGGGCATCGCGGGCGCTTCGGTGCATCTGACGGATGAGCAATCCGGCCTCCCATTGGCGCAAAGCCAGACGGATGCAGATGGGCGTGTGAACTTCAGCGTGGCAAACCCAGGCCCGGTTCGGCTGAGCGTGCCATTATTTGGTTATTCGCTGTTGGTCAATGACCCGACGTTGACGGTGCGGATCGCCGTCGTCACGGTGCCCACGCTGCCGGCAAGCATCCCGTAGGACGTTACTTCTGCTTTTTGCCGGCCTTCAGCGGGGCGAGCATTTCGGCGATCCGCCCGCATAGGTACAATGGACTCAGCATCATCGCTCGGAGGTCAATATGACAACCCAATGGGAAAAGATGTACGCACATCGCACACAACGGATGGGCAGCTCCGTCATTCGTGAATTGCTCAAGCTAACAGAAAAGCCCGACTTCATCTCCTTTGCCGGTGGGTTGCCCGCCCCCGAAGTCTTCCCCGTCAAGCAGGTGGCTGAAGCTGTAGACACGCTAATGAAAGAGATGCCCACCCAGGCGCTGCAATATAGCACCACGGAGGGCTATCGCCCGTTGCGCGAATTCCTGGCGCGCACGATGGCTCGCCCAGGCATTGCGGTATCGCCCGATAACCTGTTGATTACCAGTGGTTCGCAACAGGCGCTGGACCTGCTGGGCAAATTGTTCATCGACCCCGGCGACCGCATCCTGGTGGAGGCACCGACCTACTTGGGCGCGCTGCAAGCCTGGAACGCCTACGAAGCCGAATACATCACGGTGCCGGCGGATGAAAACGGCATGGTGGTGGACGCGCTGGAAGAAGCCTTGCAGCAACAGCCAAAGTTCATCTACCTGGTGCCCAGCTTTCACAACCCCACCGGCGTGACGCTCTCGCTGGAACGGCGCAAGAAGTTGGTGCAAATCGCGGCACAGGCCGGGGTGCCGATTGTGGAAGACGATCCCTACGGCCAGTTGCGCTTTGAAGGCGAACCGCTACCGACGCTCTTCACGTTGGATGCGCAGCGCCAGCCCGCGACGGACGACACTTACGACGGCAACGTGATTTACCTCAGCACGTTCTCCAAGATACTGGCTCCCGGGTTGCGGCTGGCCTGGATCGCCGCTGGGCCGGAGGTGATGCGCCGGCTGGTACAGTCTAAGCAGGGCACCGACCTGCAAAGCTCCACCTTCGGGCAGATGCTGGCCTACGAAGTAGCGCGTGAAGGCTACCTGGACAAGCATATCGAGATCATTCGCGCCACCTATCGCGAGCGGCGCAACGCCATGCTACAGGCGATGAGCGATTTTCTCCCTACAGGCGTGCATTGGAACCGCCCACAGGGGGGCATGTTCCTGTGGTGCGTGTTACCCGAAGGCATGAGTTCGCTCAAGCTGCTTGAAATGTGCGTGCCGATGAAGGTGGCGTTCGTGCCAGGCGATTCGTTCTACCCCTGTGGCGGCGGCGAGAATACCATGCGGCTGAACTTCTCGAACGCCACACCCGAGATGATCCGCGAAGGCATTGCTCGGCTAGGCGCCGCCATCCGGTCGATGATGGAGAAATAGGGAAGGATGCAATCATGGTGAGCCTGTCGAACCATGATTGCCTTAAGAACCTTGCTGTAAGTCACCAGCCGCTTTAGCTACCCATACGCGACGGCGGCCATGTAGCCCACGGTATAGGCGCCGGGGCGCTTATCACCGCTGATGTCGCCGGAGTTCTGATAGGCCAACACTCGTGCGCCCGTTGCGCCGCGCAGCTTTGCCGCGCGCAACGCCGTCACTAGCGCCGTCGCGCCGCAGGCCATCACGTCGCCCCCAGCCAATGCACGAGCGAGGGCGTCTACGTCGAACGCATCGACCAGCGCCAGCAGATGCTGATCGACGCTGCGCACCTGGTCATAATTGTGCAGATGGCTCAGGTCGGTGCTGCACACGAAGAGGGTGTGTTCATCGGCCAGCTCGGCCAGCGCCGCCGCGAGGGCATCCAGGCGGGCCGGCACACCGGGGTTGGCGATGTCCGCGCCGATCATGATCGGCACCAGCGTAAAGCCGCTCAATACCGTCTGCAAGAACGGCAATTCGATCTCCAGCGAATGTTCCTCGTCGCGCCGCACGCTCTTCAATGCCACCCGCGCGCTCAATTGATTGATGAAATCCTGGTCCACCGGCACCTGCCCCAGCGGCGTCAGATAGGCCGACTCGGCCGGCACGATGAAGTCGCTAAAGAGCGCCCCCAGGATGGGGCGATGCAAGGGGCCCATCATTACCACGCGCTGAACCGGCTGGCCCTTCAACTGGGCATAGGCATACATCGCGACAGGCCCGCTGAAACGGTGCCCCGCATGTGGGCTGACCAGTGCGAGTGGCCTGCCGGGCAACGTCAGGGGCGGCACGCGCGCCAGGTAACCCGCGATGGATTCGCACAGGTCCGTTGCGTCTCCCGGATACCATGTCCCGGCATAGTGCGCCGGGCGCAGCATTGGTTGTGGAATAGCCATTTTGCGCCTCCGCCCCTATACTAACGCCAATGACGATTGTCAAGCCCTCCGCGACTTAATCCATTCTCAAATCCGTTGATAGAAAGGGGAACCGACGATGCAAATCACATCTATCGAAACGATCGCGCTGGATGATCCCGCCCGCAAACAGGGCACCACGGTGGTGCGCGTTCATACCGACGAGGGGATCAGCGGCATCGGCCAGGCCGAGTCACCCTCGCTCGTCATCGAAGCGATCATCCAATGCAGCGGCGGCCTGCAACAGCTCATCAGCGGCCAGGACCCGTTGCAAGTGGAGCGCCTGTGGCAATTGATGTATTCGCGCACCGGGCTGTTCGGCAGGCGCGGCGTCACGCTGGCCGCCATCGGCGCGGTGGAGACGGCGCTGTGGGACATCGCCGGGCAGGCGCAGGGGAAACCCGTGTGCGAACTGATCTGGCGCTCGTTCGCCACCACGCGCCAAAACGCCGAGATCAAGACCCACGTCACGCCTTATGCCACCATCTATCCGCCCGGCGTCACGCTCGACGAGATGCAGGCGCGCTTTGAGCTGGCCGTGCGGCGTGGGTTCAGGGCCATGAAGCTGGAGGAATGGCCGGGAGCATTTGGGCACGGCAGCATCGAAAACGACGTCGCCATCGCCCACAAGGCGCGCGAAGTGATCGGCCCGGAGCGCGATCTATTAATCGACATGCAAAACGGCTGGTCCGACGCGGGCCGCGCACTGGCAACCATCCGCGCCATCGAGCCGTTCCACGTGTTCTTCGTCGAGGCACCGCTCCCGCCCGATAACCTGGATGCCTACGCGCGCCTGGCCGACAGCGTGGACACGCGCATCGCCGCCGGCGACTGGGGCTTTGCCACCCGTTTTGAATTTGAAGACCTGATGGCGCGCGGGCACGTAGACGTAGTGCAACCTTCGTCGGTGCGATCGGGCGGGATCAGCGAGATATTGAAGATCGCCGAGGCAGCCTACCGGCGCGGGTTGCTGTGCATCCCGCACGCGTGGTCGCACATGGTGGGCGTGGCAGCCGAGGTGCACATGGCCGCCGTGACGCCCAACATGCCCTACTTCGAGTACCCCCTCGCGTTTCCAGATTCGCCCATCGTGTCGGAATTGCTCGACCCGCCGCTCGTGCCCGGCGCCGACGGCACGATCGAGGTGCCACGCCGGCCCGGTCTGGGCGTGCGATTGAACGAAGACACAGTGCAACGCTTCAGAGTGAGGCCACACTGAGGATTTTGGATTTTAGATTTGCGATTTTGGATTAACGGCAGATTTGGGCGCAGTTTGAGCGGATGGCGCCGATGAAGCGCTCGATAATAGGCGCCATTCGCTCATTCGTTATCAAATTTATTGGAATAACCATGACCAAGATTCTTGTTCTACACGGCCCAAATTTGAACCTGCTCGGCCTGCGTGAGCCGGGCGTTTACGGCAACGTCACGCTGGACGAAATCAACGCGCGCCTGAACACGCTGGCCCAACAGCGCGGGGCGGAATTGCACATCCAGCAGTCGAATCACGAGGGCGTCTTGATCGACGCCATCCAAGACGCGCGCACCTGGGCCGGGGGCATCCTGATCAACCCCGGCGGGCTGACCCACACCAGCGTCGCGTTGCGCGACGCAATCAGCGGCGTGGCCTTGCCGGCGGTGGAGGTGCACCTGTCCAACATCTACGCGCGCGAGGAGTTCCGCCATCACTCCTATCTCTCGCCGGTATGTGTGGGCACCATCGCCGGCTTCGGCTGGCGCAGCTACCTGTTGGGGCTGACGGCGCTGCTGGACCGGATAGGGGATTAGGGATTGGAGATTAGAGATGTGGGATTGGAGACAAGGCAATCCAAATGGCAAACCGCTGACAAGCGACCCCACCTCCATGCAGTTTAAACTTGTCAAAATGACAAGTGAACTTGACATCACTCTTGCCACGTGCTATCCTCTACGCAGTCATGAACAACTTCCGACTTGGGAATCGTCTGAGGGTGGCACGCGCCGAGAAACGTCTCTCGCAAGACGAGCTTGCGAAACTCGCGGGTGTCACGCGCCAAACGATTAGCTCCATTGAAACCGGCCAATACTGTCCATCGGCGCTGCTCGCATTTTTACTATCCGAGAGGCTGGGGAAGCGGGTGGACGAATTGTTCTATCTCGAAGGGGAAAATCATGAAGGAGAAAACAGTTCAGCGCGATGAGCGCACAATCGCGGTTGAAAATGCCAGCTACCGTGTTGCCTACTACGTGCTCTCGTTCGGGTTGCTGCTCATCACTGCTTATCGTGCCGCTGTGCTGCACGATGACAATCTAGACCTGTTGGTGCTTGCCATGCTGGGTGGGCTGGTAGCCGCTTTTTACCAGGCCGCACAGCGGATTCTCTCGCCGCGCTGGCTCGCCGTGGCGTTGGTTGGCGGAGCGTTGGCTGCGGCTGCGGCGGTTGTCGCATTAGGGCTGCTTGCACGCTAAATGGACACCATCATCCATACACAGAGCCTGACGCGCACGTTTGGCGAAGTACGCGCGGTGGATCAACTCTCGCTCGACGTGCCGGCGGGCATCATTTTCGGCTTCCTCGGCCCCAATGGCTCCGGCAAGACCACCACCATCCGCCTGTTGCTCGGCCTGTTGGAGCCTACCGAAGGCAAGGCCACGGTGCTGGGCTTCGATACGCGCAACCAGGCCGGCGAAATTCGCCAACGCACCGGCGCATTGCTGGAACAGACCGGGCTGTATGAGCGCTTGAGCGCCGAAGACAACCTTGAGTTTTATGGGCGCATCGCGCGCATGTCCAGCGCCGACCGGCGCGCGCGGATCAAAGAATTGTTGGGCGGCGTCGGTTTATGGGACAGGCGCAACGAACCCATCGGCGGTTGGAGCCGCGGGATGAAACAAAAGGTGGCCGTAGCGCGCGTGCTGTTGCATCGCCCGGCGCTGGTGTTTCTCGACGAACCGACGGCGGGGTTGGACCCGGTTGCCGCCGCAGCCTTGCGCGACGACCTGACGCGCCTGGTGCACCATGAAGGTGTGACGGTTTTCCTGACCACGCACAACCTGGCAGAAGCGGAAAGGATGTGCCGCCGTGTGGCCGTCATCCGCGCGGGCAAACTATTGGCCGAGGGCCGCCCCGACGAACTACGCGCCGGCCGCAATGGCGGGTTCACGCACGTGCAGGTATATGGCAAGGGCTTCAGCGCCGAGTTGCTGGCACAATTGGCAGCCCACCCGGAAATCGCCACCCTGCAAAGCCAGGACGATCACATCGAGTTCGACCTGCGCGCCGGGACGGAGGTCGCGCCGTTCGTCAGCCTGATGGTGAGCACAGGGGCGCTGATCGAAGAGGTGCGCAAAGGCAAACCGAGCCTTGAAGACGCATTCCTCGAACTCGTGGATGATGAGAGCCAGTAACTGGAGGCATGCGACATGCTCTACGACGTCTTGACCGTGATGTGGAAGGAATGGAAGGAGATTTTGACCATGCAGCGCGGCAACACCCGCATGGGCTGGTTGAACCAACTGCTCATCGTGGGCGTGTTTGGGGTCTTCCTGCCTCTGCAAAGCGGGCGCGCCTGGGTGCAATCGCCTGTGATGCTGATCTATTGGACTTGGGTGCCGCTCTTCCTGGTCACTACCGTCATCGCCGATTCATTCGCCGGTGAGCGCGAACGTCACACGCTGGAGACATTGTTAGCCAGCCGTTTGCCGGACCAGGCGATCTTGCTGGGCAAAGTCGCGGCGGCGGTCAGCTACGCCTGCGCGATCACCTGGATCAGTTTGTTGGTCGGGCTGGTGGTGGTGAACATCGCCTATGGTGCCGGGCAGCTATTGCTCTTTACGCCGCTGACGCTGGTGGCCGGGCTGGTGCTCACCGTGTTGGGCGGCGGGTTATCGGCCAATGCAGGGGTGCTCGTCTCATTGCGCGCGCAAACGGCCCGCCAGGCGGCGCAGACGATGAGCCTATTCATCCTGGCGCTGGTGTTCGTCCCCATCATCGGCCTGCAACTGTTGCCCGCTTCGGCGCGCGCCGGGCTGCTGAACGCGCTTTCGACAGCGGGGGCAGGCGGATTATTCTTGATTGTGCTAGTGTTATTGGTAGCCCTGGACGGCGTGTTATTCGTCCTTGCAATGGCGCGCTTCCAACGCGCAAAACTGATATTAGATTGATGACCATCATGAATACCGATAAACCCTTCAATGAACGGACGGCTGAACTCTTACAGGCGTTGATTCGCTTCGACACGACCAACCCACCCGGCAACGAGACCGCTTGCGAAAGCTATATTCAAAAGCTGCTGGGCGATGCGGGCATCGAATCGACCATCCTGTCACGCTCGCCCGAACGCCCAAACCTGGTGGCGCGGATAAAGGGAAGCGGCGAGCGCCCACCAGTGTTGCTCTATGGGCACGTCGATGTCGTCCCGACGAGCGGCCAGGTGTGGCATCACCCGCCCTTCGGCGGCGAGATCGCCGATGGTTTCGTGTGGGGCCGTGGCGCGCTGGACATGAAAGGCGGCGTGGCGATGATGGTCTCGGCTTTTTTGCGTGCCAAGCAAGAAAACGCTGCGCTCCCCGGCGACGTGGTGCTGGCAATCGTGTGTGACGAAGAAGCCGGCGGCGACTTCGGCGCTAAGTACCTGGTGGAAGAGCACGCCGACCTTTTTAAGGACATCCGCTACGCCCTGGGCGAGTTCGGCGGGTTCACCTTGCACCTGGGCAACAAGAGCCTGTACCCTATCTCCGTGGCCGAAAAACAGATGTGTTCGTTACGGGCCACCGTGCGCGGGCCGGGCGGACATGGCTCCATGCCCATTCGCGGCGGCGCAATGATCAAACTGGCACGCCTGCTGGAGAAGTTAGAGGGTTTGCGCCTGCCGGTACACATCACGCCGGCGGCTCAATTGATGTTGGGTGGCATCGCCGATAAGCTGCCCGCCCCACAAAACGTCGCCATCCGCCAACTGTTGAACCCGGCCTTCACCAACCGCGTGCTCGACATGCTGGGCGAAAGCGGAAGCACTTTCGAGCCGCTGCTGCACAACACCGTCAGCCCCACCATCGTGCGCGGCGGAGACAAGTTCAACGTGATCCCCAGCGAAATCACATTGGGGTTGGATGGACGCTTGCTGCCTGGGTTCACGCCCGAGACGCTGCTCTCTGAACTGCAACAGGTGGCAGGCGACGAAGTGGAATTCAGCGTGGAGCGTTTCGACGTTGGGCCGGCAGAGCCCAATATGGGTTGGTTCGATACACTGGGCGGCATTTTGCGCGAGGCGGACCCGCAGGGTGAGCCAGTGCCCTTCATGCTCAGCGGCGTCACCGATGGGCGCTTCTTCTCCAAGCTGGGCATCCAGACCTATGGCTACCTGCCCATGAAGCTCGCACCGGGGTTCGACTTCATCCACACCATCCACGCCGCCAACGAGCGCATCCCAGTGGAGGCGGTCGGCTTTGGCGCCAACGCCATCTATCAAGCATTGTGCAGAAGGTAAAAGAGACCACAAACCCTGCGGGTGGCACAGTCTGCCACGTGCCACCCGTCAAGTTTATCGCTGCCAGGCATCAGATCCAGGCATAAGAGGTTCATCTCATGAACGAATTACAAGCCGGCGTCGCACAAATAGACATCACCCCTCCCGCAGGAACGTGGTTGATCGGGTGTGAAGGGCCCAGCACAGGCATTCATGATCCATTGCATGCCACCGTCCTGCTGCTGGAACAAGCAGGCACGCGCCACGCGTTGGTCAGCCTGGACCTGTGTGGCCTGGCGCAAGAAGATAGCGACGCGATTCGTGCCGCCGTCGCACAACGCTGCGAGATCGCGCCGGAGCGCGTGACGTTGATGTGCAGCCACACCCACTCCGCGCCGATCAGCATCCACTGGTCCATCACCGGCTGGCAGCACTATCGCGCCTGCGAACAGGCGTGGGCCGTCGCGCTGCCCCAGCGAGTGGCCCAGGCGGCACAAGAAGCCAGCCGCGACCTGCGCACCGCCCAACTGGGTCACGCCCGCACAAATGTGCAGATTGGCCAGAACCGCCGCTATGGCGGATACGACGCCGGGTCACAGGCCAGCATGCAACCCGACCCCGACGGCACCATCGTGCCCTGGAGCGACGTCTTGACCCTGCGCACGCCGGAAGGCCGCTTGCGTGCGGTGGGTCAAGACGTCGCTCCAGGGCACGA
>DAOUFG010000150.1:0-36277 GCA_034430115.1 Thermoflexales bacterium
CGAGCACATAGAGATCGTATGGTGCGTCGCCGGATTCGGCGGGCGGAGTGATGGCACGCGTCACGCTCAGGTTTGGCAATGACGAGAGCGCCTGTTCCAGGAAGCGATTCCCCTGGGTGAGCAAAAGCGCCCGTCGCGATGTATTGCTGGTATTTGCGACATAGGCCACGTTGTCGATGGGCAGCAAGTCGCGGGTGGCCTGTTCAATGTTAGCTTGCAATGAAGGCGTTTTGGGGTCGATGCCGTTGATCGTCCAACTGGTTGATTGCCCGGCCGGCACGGAGAGCGTGCGTGCGTCGATGAGCGTGCGGTCGGCACGCAGCGAGACGAGCACCTGTTCGTCCGTGGGGCCGGTGTTCGAGACGCGCACCAATGCAGACATGCCGCGCGCGGTGGTGCGCAGCGAGAGCGTGGAGATGGCGACGTTGTCGCCGGCCGAACCGATCGGGATGTAGCGCGTATTGCCGGTGAGCAAGCGCAGGTCGTCGGCGTTGCTCTCATCGCTCACAACGACGGTGGTGGCGTTGGCCTGTGCATTTTTGCCCCCGCCAGACGAGGCAGCCAGGGCGATCCCTGCGCTCCAGTTCGCCGCAGTGAGCGCGGGTTGGGCTGTCTCCAAAGCGGCGAGCAAGTCGGCTTTGTTCGACGTCACGCCGGTGAGCGCGTGTGGCGAGCCATCCACCAGGATTAACGCCATCTCGTTATCGGGCCCCAACTCACTGATTAGCTTGCTCACCTCCACTTTCGCAGCGTCGAAGCGGGTGGGGGGGACGTCGGTCGCGCGCATCGAGGCGGAGCCGTCCAGCAGCACCACCAACCGCCCGCCGAGCGTGGCGGGCGCGTAGAAGAACGGCCGGATGAGCGCGAATACCAGGAAGGCCAGCGTGAGCAACTGCAAGAGCAGGAGCAGGTTACGGCGCAGGCGTTGCCAGAGCGTGTTCGCTTCGCGGTCCAACGTGACCTGCCGCCATAGCAGTGTGCTGGAGATGGGTTGTTCGCGACGCTGCAGGCGTAACAAGTAGAGCAGCACGATTGGCACTGCCAGCAGCGCGAACAATAGGGCGAGCGGATTTATGACATTCATAAATAGAGACTGGAGATGCGAGGTTCGAGATTGATCAAATGACGATTCGTGTCGCTAACAAAACCTGAGATCATCACTTTGGCATGCTCAGGGTGATCCCTTGTGTTGTCTGCGTCATGATTCCAACGGCTGTCAATCGTCAATCGTCAATCGTCAATCCAAAATCCGAAATCACAAGATCCATCCCTCGCGCCGCAGATCGCGTAAGGCAATCTGCTCCACGCCGTCGTCGGTGTTGGTCAGGTGATACTTTCCACCGCGCCGGCGGCAGAAATCGGCGATCTCGCCAGTCCATTGTTTCAGGCGTTGATGATATTGTCCGAGCGCCACGTCATCCAGGCTGACGTCTTGCGTCGCGCTGCTTTCGATGTCGCGCAGGCGCAGGTCACCGATGAAATTCGGGTCCAACTCCTCCGGGCTGAGTGTGTGCAACACGTTCACATCCAGCCGGCTGGCGCCCAGCGCGTTCAACCCTTCGGCATAGCCTTCCGCGTCGAAAAAGTCGGAGATGATGATGCACAGGCCGGGCCGGGCATCCAGCGCATAGCGCTTCCACCAGGCGTTCAGATGCGTGGCGGCGGCCCTGGCCTCTGCGATCGCCAGGCCGCTGCTCACATCCGCCGGCAACGTCTCGTGCTCGATGAACTCGATCACGTTCGAAGTGGCCGCCACGCCGCGTTTGGGGCCAAGCCGTGCGCGCGAACTGGTTTCCAGGATGAGCCTGTCGCCGGAGGATAGGGCGATGTAGGCGAACGCTTCCGCCAGTTGCGCGGCGCGTTCCCATTTGCTGGAGGTGGGGCTTGTTTCGTCGTGCCACTGCATCGAAGGGCTGGTATCCAGTAACAGGTGAACCGTCAGGTCCTCTTCGTCCTCGTACAGCTTGATGTAGGGCCGTTCCAGGCGCGCGTAGATGTTCCAATCTACGCGGCGCGGGTCGTCGCCGGGGGTGTAGTCGCGGTAGTCCGCGAACTCCACCGACCGGCCGCGGCGCGGGCTGCGCCGTTCGCCGATGCCGGCACCGGGGTGCCGATGCGGCGTCACGAATTGCAGCCCGCTCAACGAGCGCAGGATTGATTCTGCTAACATCTCTCCAGGATGGCGTCGGCAACTTGGCGTGTGCTGGACGTGCCGCCCAGGTCTTTGGTGCGATACCCGGCTGCGATGGCGCTATAAACGGCTTGCTCCACGCGCTCTGCTGCGCCAACCTGCCGCCAATGATAACGGAGAAGCAATGCCAAGCTCAAAATCGCGCCGGTGGGGTTGGCGATGCCTTGCCCGGCAATGTCGGGGGCGCTGCCGTGCACGGGTTCTGCGATTGCCACTTGCTCACCCAGGTTTAGCGCCGGTGCCACGCCCATGCCGCCGCCCCACACGCTGGCCACGTCGGAAAGCACGTCGCCAAACAGGTTCGTGGTGACCAGCACGTCGAATTGTTGCGGCTTGCTGGCCAGCAACATCGCGGCGGTGTCCACCAGCAGTTCGTTGATCTTCACGGCGGGGTAATCTGTTCCCACAGCGCGGACTGCGTCGCGGAAGGTGCCGTCGGTGACGGGCAGGATGTTGGCCTTGTGCACGATGGTGAGCTGTTTGCGTTCGCGCGCATTTGCCATCTCAAAGGCTACCCGCGCGATGCGCGCCGATGCGGCTTTGGTGATCACCCGCTCCGCGATTGCCTCTTCGCCGCGCATGTATTCGCGCCCGATGTACAGCCCTTGCGTATTTTCGCGCACAACCAATAAGTCTATTTTTGATTTTTGATTCCCGATTTTAGATTCAGCCATTGCGATCGACGTGTTCAATCCAAAATCGGCAATCGGCAATCGTAAATCTCGGGTTGGGCGCAGGTTGGCATACAAGTCGAAACGCTGGCGCATCTGCACGATGGGGCTGCGATAGCCCTCAACCTTTTTGGAGGGTGAGGAAACCGCGCCAAAGAGCGCTGCGCCGCACGATTGAATGCTGGCGATGGTCGCATCGGGCAGAGCGATGCCGGCGCGGTTAAAACAATCCCAGCCGGCATCGGCCTGCACCAGTTGCACGCCGGGCAGCACGCGCTGTAGCACTTCGACGGCGCACGGAATCACTTCGTGGCCCACGCCGTCACCGGGGATGATGCATAGTTTGAAGTCAGTCATGGTGGAATCTTATTCGATATTGTTTATGGCGGGCGCCTCCACGCCGCCGGTGGAATTTGCAATGGAACCGGGGGATGCCATTTGCGCCAGGTGTTGCCTGGCCGTGGCGGCCTGACGGAGGTTGTTTTGGTAGGCTCGCACAAAGAACAGCACGCCCAGGTTCACCAGGGTGAGCGATGCCGCAGAAAATTGCTCCGTGTAGAACGTAAACACATTGACGACGCACAATTGCAAGAAGAGCGCCAGGTGAATCCAGTACAGGCCTTGCTGGCGGCGCTGCGTCAGGAACAGGATGATGCCGATCAACGTGATGAGCGCGGCCATGAAGTCCAGCAGCAGGTCCAGGTTGGTGATCGAAAGCAGAAGCGGCGAAAATTCGCGCAAGCCGGCGGCGTTATAGAGCGCCTGAATCTGATGCGCCAGCTCGGGCGCGAAGATCGGGAGCACCAGCGCAATGCTGAAAGTGAGCAGCGACGAAAGGCTGTTGAATGCCAGCAACGCCAGCATGACGATGGTGAGCGCCTTGTAGTGACGCACGAATTGGCGCAAGCTCCAGCGCTCCAATATGCCCCAATAGCGCTGCCAGCGCGTTCGGCCTGGGCGGACTGCTTCGCTATCGGCAAATTCGTGTAGCGCCAGGGCCAGCTTCACGTAGTCCGGGTCGGCCATCGTCTGTGCAATCTGATCCAGGTTCTGGTCAATCACCAGGCGTTGGTGCTCCGTTTGCGGGCCTTCCATGAGTAACTCGGCATTTTCCAGCGCGGCGACCATAGATTCGTGATCGGTCGGTTTTTGTGCGCGCTGGCGCAGCAGGGAGTAGAGCAGGGCGATGCCCAACGCGATCAGGTAGATGATCGACGCGGCGGGTTTATAGAAATAATCGTTGCTGGCGGTGATGAACTTGCCGACTTCGTCGAAAAACAGGCCCAGGCCGACGCCGGTGAGCATCGCGCCGGCGCGAATCGCCGAAGGCGTGGCGAAGATGATCATGAGCAAGCTGGCTGCCGCAAGCATGATGCCGCCATAGAGCAAGTGCGCGATGTGCAACGTCGAATTCCCCAGGCGCGGGTAGCCGGTCAACTCCAGGTAGAGCCGGACCAGCAGCACCGTCGCGCCGAAAGCAATCAGCACATTCAGCACCAGGTGCGGCGCGCTGGTGCGCCGTACCAGCCGTGGTGTTTCGAAATGCGTGAGCGGCATGCCCGCTATTGTAATCATCCGTCTTGAGCCATTTAGCGCCGTTAGAACGTGTTTTGAAAGGGTGGTTTTCCGGCGACGGGGTCATTCCGAATGCGCCGCGTGACGAAAATAGAGGCGCTCTGCAATGACGCATGAGGAATCTGGGCTGTCATCGGCGCACGTAAGGTGCCTGCTCGGGACAACGCTCAGATTCCTCGCGCGCTATTAACCCCTTGCACGATTTCATGCGTTGGCGCGCGCTGCGGAATGACGGGGTTGCGGGTCATGGGGCACCTCTTTTGTATCAACGATCTATCTCTCGGGATAGCAGCGCATTGAGCGGCGTGCGCATTGTGCGCTCACGTTACCTCATTGCCCCCAAACGCCTGTGCGCGTAAACTAGGGGGCGATCCACTTTTACACGGGAGATTCACAATGCGCCTGAATTACGGTAAGACGTTCTTGATCGGCTTTGGGTTCTTTGGCATCAGCCTGATTTGGAGTGTGTACAACGTCTACGTGCCGATTTTCCTCAACGACCGGTTTGCCCTGCCGCCAAGCGTGATTGGCGTCGTGATGACGCTCGACAACATCGCGGCGCTCTTCATCCAGCCTGTGATCGGCGTGTGGAGTGACCGGACCCGCACTCGCCTGGGGCGGCGCATGCCCTACGTATTGGCCGGCGCGCCGATTGCGGCGTTGTGTTTCGTGCTGGTGCCCTTCACGCAGGCGCTACCGCTATTTATGGCGGCCATCATCGGTATGTTGTTGGCGATGGCGCTGTTTCGCACGCCGGTGATCGCGTTGATGCCCGATGTGACGCCCTCACCTTTGCTCAGCCAGGCGAATGGCGTCATCAACCTGATGGGCGGCCTGGGTGGGCTGATTGCCTATTTTGTGTCCGGGCCGTTGTATAAGGCCAACCCGGCCAATCCCTTCCTGGTTGGGGCGCTATTGCTGGTTGTGTCGAGCGGGTTGTTGTTGCTCTTTGTGCGCGAGCCTGCCCAACCGCCGGCGCAAAGCCAGGCCGGGCAAGAAAGCGCCTTTCACGACTTTAAGACGCTCTTTACCGATCAAGACAAGAGCGGCCTGTCGATCCTTTCGGCCATTTTCTTCTGGTTCCTGGGGTATGCCGCGCTGGAGGCGTTCTTTTCGTTGTATGCGCGCAGTCACCTGGGCATCTCCGAGTCCGAATCCCCGGTGCAACTGGGGTTGATGTCGGTCGTATTCGTGCTGTTTGCTGTGCCGGCCGGGCTGATGGGCGGCAGGCTGGGCCGGCGGGTGACCATTTCCAGCGGCATCGTGATGTTTGCGGCGCTGCTGCTGGCGATTTTCCTGTTGCCGGCGCAGACGTTGGCGAGCGTGCTGTTGAATATTGGCATCGGCAAGATCTATGTGCTCAGCGTGTTCCTGATGCTGGCGGGCATTGCGTGGGCAATGATTAACATCAACAGCCTGCCGATGGTGGTGGACCTGACCGACCAGAGCAAAGTGGGCACCTATACGGGGCTATATTATCTATTCTCTACGCTGGCGGCCATTGCCGGGCCGATTGTGAATGGGGCGATCATCCAACTCAGCGGCAATAACTACAACATCATCATGCTCATCGCGCCTGTCTTTTTGCTGGCCGCGTTGGTGTTGATGCTCAGCGTCCGGCGCGGCGAGGCGAAGGTGGAAGCGCAGCCGGCGAAGTGACGAGGCATTGAGCCCATCACGGGAGGCGCAGACTTCATTGCCTGCGCGCAAGCTGCGCGTGCCTCTCAGAGATGTGTTATCCTTCGTTGGCCGGCAAATTCGCCGGCTATTTCTTGGCTCCTTTCTCTAGGATGATTGAACATACGATGATGCTTGGCTGTTGATTCCTTATGAGTATCACCCGGGCCGCGTGCCTGGGTGAATGCTGTCGCGTCTTGCGTCTGGTTCATCATCTAGCCTCATCTGGCACGAATACACATGACGATTGCCCAACAATCTTTAGATACTGCTGCTGTAGATCAGCTCGAACGCGAAATTGCCCGCCGGCGCACTTTCGCCATCATTTCGCACCCCGATGCCGGCAAAACGACACTGACCGAAAAACTATTGCTCTATGCGGGTGCGGTGGCGCAGGCCGGCTCGGTGCGCGCGCGCAAGAATCAGCGCAACGCCACGTCCGACTGGATGGATATGGAGCGTGAGCGTGGCATTTCCATCTCATCCACCGTGTTGCAGTTTGAGTACGAAGGCTGTGTCTTGAACCTGCTCGACACGCCCGGCCACCAAGACTTTAGCGAAGACACCTATCGCACCTTGATGGCCGTGGACAGCGCCATCATGGTGCTGGATAGCGCCAAGGGCATCGAAGCCCAGACGCTGAAGCTATTCGAGGTCTGCCGCCGGCGGCACATCCCAATCTTGACCTTTATCAACAAGCTGGATCACGATGGCCGCGAACCGCTGGAACTGCTCGACGAGATCGAGCGGGTCTTGAATATTCGCGTCTCGCCGATGAACTGGCCGATTGGCAGCGGCGTCGAATTTCAGGGCGTTTACGACCTGGCCCAGAATGCCGTGCTGCTCTTTGAGCGCACAGTGGGTGGGCGCTTCCGCGCGCCGGTGCACGTGTCCAGCCTGAATGACCCGCTGTTGGCCGACACGGTAGGGGAGCGTGCCTATCGCCAGTTGCGCGACGACGTGGAATTGCTTTCCGGCGCCGGCGTGCCCTATGACCACGATACGTTTTTGGCGGGTGGCCTGACGCCGGTGTTCTTTGGCAGCGCCATCAATAACTTTGGCGTGGAGCCGTTCCTGGAGGCGTTGATCCGGCTAGCGCCCTCGCCACGCCCGCGCGAAACCAACAGCGGCGACATCCAACCAACCGAGGCGGCCTTTAGCGGTTTCGTGTTCAAGATTCAGGCCAACATGGACCCCTTGCATCGCGACCGGATGGCTTTTTTGCGGGTGTGTTCGGGTCGCTTTGAGAAGGACATGCTGGTGCATCACCCTCGCCTGGGCCGCGACATCCGCATGACCCGCCCGCATCGCCTGTTTGCGCGCGAACGCGAGACGGTGGAGGACGCTTTCCCGGGCGACGTGATCGGCCTGAGCAACCCGGGGATGTTTATCATCGGCGACACGGTCTGCGCCCGTGACGTGTTTGAGTTCCCGCGCATCCCGCAGTTCCAGCCTGAACAATTCGCGCTGCTGCACAACCAGTCGATCATCAAGTTCAAGCCGTTCAACACCGGCCTGGAGCAGTTTTGCGAGGAAGGCGTGATCCAGGTGCTCTACCCGGAGAATCAGTTGCGCCGGGAACCGATCCTTGCGGCGGTGGGCGAATTGCAGTTCGACGTGGTGGTGGCGCGCCTGGCGTCCGAATATGGGGTGGAGGCGACCATCGAGCGTCTGCCCTATACGACGGCGCGCTGGGTGGAAGCGGCTCCCGAAGACCTGGCCCAGGTATCCTGGTTCCAGAGCCAGCACACGCACGACCTGCAAGGGCGGTTGGTGGTGCTGTTCTCGTCGGAGTGGGAATTCCGCTACATCGCGGAAAATAATCCGAAGCTCGTGTTCAAAGACGCCAGCGGCGCATTTGCCCCACCGATGTAGCGTGGTTACGTGGCATCTTGGGTCATTCAAGCCGGGATATCCAGCCGCCGATGCACACCGATGAACGCGGATACAACCTTATCGGCGTTTATCCGTGTGCATCGGCGGTTTCATATGGCGCTGGTGCTAGAAGTGCTCGAAGCGCTCGACGTTCAGCACGAAGACCGTCGCGCCGCCCACTTCCACTTCCATCAGCGGCGCTTCCTGGTGTGGGCTGGAGATGTCGGTCGGCATATTGACGTAGGAGGTGCGGTGCCGGCCTGTCTGTTGGAGCACCCGCAGCACGTGGTTCACCTGCCTGTCCTCGACGCCCAATATCAAGGTGGTGTTTTCGCTGCGCAACCAGCCGCCCGTGGTCGCGATGCGCGTGACGCGATAGCCGGACGTGGTGAGCGCATCCATGATCGTCACTGCGTCCGCGGCCTGGACGACTGCCATGACCATTTTCATCGTATCTTCATGCCTCCCATTTGTACAAGTATATAAAAGGGCAGGCACCAGTGGCCTGCCCTCCGGATATGATGGAGCCCTTACGCGTTGGCGGCCAGGCGTTTCAGCTCTTCGTGCGCACCCAGGTGATTGGCATCCAGCGCCAGCACAGCCTCGAAGGCTTGCGCAGCTTCGTCGTTCTGCCCAAGCCCCAGGTGTGCCAACCCCAGCAGATACCCACCCTGGATGTGGTTAAGCTTCTGCAAGTCCTCTTCGAACAGCAGCACGTTCGCGATGGAGGTGCCGAAGTAGCCGAACTTGCCCTCCGCCTGCATGTGCTGTTTGGCCTGCGCCAGTAGCTCGTTCAGCGCCTGCTCGGCGGCCTGGGTCTGGCCCAGCTTGCGCAATGCCAGCGCTTTGTAGTAGCTGGCTGGCGAAGTGCCGACCTCCATTTGTGCGATTTGCCGGTAGCAGGCCTGCGCCGAAGGTTGGTTGCCCAGCGCTTCGTGCACCATGCCTTCCCAATACAGCGCGGGCGCGTCGGCCCCGGCACCATACTTGCCTTCGCCGAGGGTTTCGGGGTACACCTGGGCCGCCTGGAAGTGCGCCAGTGCCTGGGTTGGGTTGCCCGTCTCCAGCGCCGTGCGGCCCAACATCAGGTGCGCGGCCACGTACTCTCCCGATACGGTGCCCTCGCCGCCTTCCCAGGGGAAGAAGCGCCGCGTGGTCAGCATTTCCAACGCGCGTTCTGATTGCCCCAGCAAGTTCAACACCGCCACGTGTTCAATCGCCAGGTAGTCGCGTTGTGCCAGCAGGCCCGGATGTGCTTCCAGGCGCGCCAGGCGTTCGGCCGGTTTCGCCCCCAGGCGCTTCATCAGTTGATCCAGCTCATACAGCAGGCGCGGGTCGTGCGGGTTAAGCTGGAACGCCTTCAGGTAACATTCGCGTGCGCTGATTCCGTCTTTGCGGATGTTGTAATAGCCCAGCCCCAGGTTACGCCAGGCGATGGCGAAGGTCGGGTCAAGTTCGGTGGACGTTTGCCAGTGTTCGATAGCTTCCGCGTAGCGGCGCTTGTCGTAGAGCAAGTTGCCCAGGTAATAGTGCCCATGCGCGTCGTAGGGGTTGGCTTCTAGCGCGTGCTGCAAAATGACCATCTCTTCGATGCGCACTGGGAAGCAGAAGTCCGGCGGCATCTGCGCGGCGCGCTTGTAGAACTCCAACGCGCGCGCGTCGTTGCCGGCTTGCTCGGTCATGTACCCAAGCGCATAGAGCGCGATAGGGTACACCGGCTGCTGGGTGTCGGGGATGAGCCGTTGTAGCAGGTCGCTTGCGGCGTCCCATTGCCCGGCGTTCATGTAGTCCAGCGCGATGTCGAGGTAAAGCTGTACCTGGTTGCCCATCAACTGGGTCAGTTCCTTTAGGCGTTTATCGGCCTCAATCCTGGACATGCGCGCGCGGCTGATGTGCAGCAGTTCGTTGCGCGACCAGAAGTCCAGCGGATCCATCGCCGACGTTTCGATGGCCAGCGCTTCGGCCTCGGGCACATGGTTGCATCTGCGCAGCACGACGGCCTTCAAGTTGCGCGCCTTCAGGTTCACGGCGTTGGTCATGAGCGAGCGGTTCAGGTGATCCAGCGCCGTCTCGTAATCGCAACGCTCGCAATCGATCTCGGCCAGGGCGTAGTAGCCGGCGGCCTGCCAGGCGTAGCTCCAGGTGGCCTTATAGAAGGCCGCATAAGCCTCATTGGCGCGCCCCTGGTACCTCAACACCAGTCCCAGGTTGTAATAGGGCTCGCCGTCGCGTGGGTTAAAGTTGCGCCGCGTGAGCGTCTCAATGGCTGTGCGGAAGTACTTCTCGGCTTGCGCCAGGTCGCCCTGTTGCGTGCAGGCCAGACCCATCGCATTGTTGCAACGCGCGTCGTGCGGGTCTCGTCGTAGGGCCTCTTGCCAGTAGGGCAACGGGCTCCAGGTAGGGTGGAAGTATTGGTCCAGGTGCAGGCCGCTCAGATATAGCTCGTCGTTGGATTGGATTTCTTCCGGCGCAGGCAGGGCCGTGGCGGGCTCCGGCAGCGGCTTCTCGATGGGTTGAACTGGGATGTAGCGAATGATCTCGTGCCCCTCGGCGTTGCGCAGGCGCAACAGCAGGTCGGTGGCCTGCGTCCCTTCGGGCAGGTCCGCCGTCTTCACCAGCGGAGAACCGGGCAGCAGGTCAAGCTGTTGTTCCAGCACCACCTGGCCTTTGGCGCGCAGGCTGACGGTCGCGCCGTAGAGCTTCTCCGTGACGCACACGCCCAGCCTGGCTTTGGGGGCGTTGCCCTGCGGGCCGGGCAAAAGCTCCAGGTTGACGGCGGCGCGCCGGTTGGCATTCTTGGCCGGGCCGATTTGCTGGATTGGGTACCAGACCTGGCTGAACGTCTTGGTTTCGTAGGGTTGCAGCCACGAGAAGTCGGGCTGGTTATCGCTATAGACGCCGGCCATCAGTTCGGCATAGGGGCCGTCCGAATCGGTCAGGTTGCGTTCCCAGGCCTTGCCAAAATCGCCGGTGCCCCAGGTGAAGAGCTTCTTGGCTGGCGCGATGTAGTGATTGGCGACGTGCACCAGGCCGGCCTGCTTGCCGTGATCGTAACCGCCGAAGAAGTCGTCATTCGACTCGATGGCGAAAAAGGATGTAGCCTGATCGCTGTTCTTCCACCAGGAGATGTCGGTGCCCTGGCCGTTATTCCTTGAGCCATAGTCGATGCCGCAGAAGGTGCCGCGCGCAATCGGCCAGCGCGACATGTCAGCCCGCGCGTGGAAGGTGACCCAATTCACGTCGGGCGGGAAGAAAACCTGATACTGGTCATTCACGCTGACAGCCACGTTGGCCCACCAGAGAAACTTTTGCACCGTGGCGGTGCGGTTAAACAGGCGCACCTTTGCTTCCACTAAGGCTTTTCCGGGGCGCAGGCAGATGCCGACCATACCTTTGGTGCGGTTCATGGGCTCGTGATCGCTCAGCCAGACGGTGACGCTGCCGTCGGCGCTCTTTTCAATAGTGTGCGCCACGGGCATGAAGGTGCTGGGCCGGTGGTGCATCGGCCAGTTCCATTCCACCCCGCCCGAGATCCACGAGCCAATCAAGCCGATCAGGGCCGGCTTGACGACGTGCTGGCGATAGAAGAAATCGTAACCATTCGTCTTGTCGAACCCGACGTGGATGCGCCCGCCAATTTCCGGCAGGATCATCAGTTGCAGATATTCGTTTTCGATGAAGACGGCGTGGTAGGCTTTATCTGTCTTCGTGTTGTTGGCGACGTAGTCTGTAAGGGGATTTGGATAGACCCGCCCGCTAGCGCCCTGGTTTACCCTTTTTTCGAGGAACATCGGGTTCGGGTCGGGGTCCGGCGTAGGGTAGGAAGGAATCGTCACGGTTTCTTCCCATGCCGATACGCTAGATGCATGGGAGCTATTCATTACTTCGTTTGGCATCTCGGCCTCCTGACAAGCGCTTAAACGTATACAACATAGGCATGCCCGCTTAAGCTTTCAATACAACCTCTTCGCTCCGAGCCGCTTGCAGCCCGGAGGTGCACAGAGAGTGTATGACAGATTGTGCTTTTAGGCGAATCACTGGTCCGACCGTGGTGGTAGGCGCAGGCTTTACGCCTGCGCACAAGCGCGAGTGTGAAACTCGCGCCTACCAATGGCGCGTCAACTGGATGTGATCTTGAACACATGGCCTGACCGTGGCGGTAGTCGCAGGCTTTACGCCTGCGCGCAAGCCTACGTCCGCTTCTTGCCCGACTGCCGGCGATCGATGAACAGTACGATCATGAAGGTGGCGTAGAGCAACAGCGCCAGGTAGGCCAGCGGCTCCGCAAGCGCCATTTGCCCGGCGTACACAAGCGCGCACACGAATGCCAGCGTCACCCACACCACCGAATGGGCATATCTTAGGATCAGGTGCATCCACAGCGGGCGAGGCCTGGCCTTGGGTTCCGGCTTTGGCCACACGTAGTAATAGACCGTGGCAATGACGAAGCACAGCACGCCCCACAGGCTGAGCGGAATATCCAGTAATGTCTTCATAGTGTTCATGACACATTTTATGTGCCCGGTTATTCGATGACCAGTATGCTATCTTCCCAGCCTTGCGGCGTGCTGAACACGGGTGTGCTATGCTCACGCAGGTCGATGGCACCGGATAGGCTCCCGTTGCGCGGGTCCACCCAGTGCGCCTGGGATGACGTTAAGTTGCCGAGTTTGCCCAAATGCAGCGAGATCGTCGCCGGGCGGCTCAGGTAGAGGATGCCCCATGTGCCGTCTGCGGCGCGCGCAGCCGTGTTCAACGTCGAACCGGGGATGGGCTGGCCGGCGATGAGCGATTGATCGGGTACCAGGTTCCACCAATCGCGTGCGCAAAAAATCTGCTTCAAAAGGCCCATCTGGAATGCGCCCGGCGCGTCGAGCAAGTCTTGCCATCCCGGTGCCACCTTCCAGTTGTTCGTATGGCCATAGGAATGAAACCCGCCGGCCAGGTAGGACCAATAAGCCTGCTGGCGCGCTAGCAGGGGCGTGATGACGAAGCTGTATTCGGCGCTGGTTTCGTCTTCATAGGCGCCTTCGGCCATCACCACTGGCTTGGGGTGGGGCCTGGCATAGTCGCGCGTCACCATGCCCCAAATGCCCTCGAAGTAGGCCCAGGTCTGGATCGTGTTGAAGGCCAGCCACGGCTCCGTGTGAATCTCGCCCGATGACAGCGCCGGACGCACTGGGTCGGGATGGTAGGTGATCAGATGCGTCCCGCCGTCACCTGACTGTACGCCGGCGGCCAGCTCGTGGATGATGGGCAGATGATCGGCGATGGGCACCTCGGTGACGAAAGCCCACATCACATTGGGCGCGTTGCGATAACGCTGCGCCACCCAATGAGCATAGGCGCGCGCGTTCTGGGTGGTCACATAGTTGCGCTGCGTGTTGTGGCACAGATAGAGCATCAACGTCTGGCCATACGTTTGAGCCAGCTCGACGATGCGGTCGGCGCGCGCAAAATAGGCCTCGTTGGGCATGGCGGGGTTGTTGTCGTGCCAGGGCAACTGGCCTTCCAGGTTGGGGCGCGTGCCGTCGCCCACACCGGTGACCATCACCTGGATCACGTTGAAGCCCTTGGCCTGCCGGTTGGCCAGGATGAGTTCAACGTCCGGTAGCGAGAAGTCACGCAAGAGCTGCCATTGCGTGTCGCCCAGCCAGAAGAACGGCTGGCCGGTGTGATCGACGAAGTGGCGCCCGTTGGCACTGACGCGCAGCGGGCCGGCGGCCTGTGATGTTGCTGAACCTGTCATGTGATGACCCTCCTGGGGAATCCATTACCTGGATTTATAACCGCATTGGTTATTCACCGCAGGGCACGCGGAGATGAAGGTATCCACGAATCGACACGAATGAAAGCGAATCTTTGTGAGTATCCATTCGCGTAGATTCGTGGATGAGATCTGATCTCACCGCAGAGGCACAGAGAGCACCGAGAATTCCTGGTCTTAATTCTCTTATAGCAGCCAGCGATTTACAGCAAGGGTTTTAGGCAATCATGGTGAGCTTGTCGAACCATGATTGCATCCTTGGGCTTCATGGTTTGTGAGGGCCGATTGTACTGCTAGTAGGGCATCCACACGCACGAAGCCAGGCGCGGGAATAGCACGTCGAGCAGGTGCCGGCTGGCTGGGCGCATCACGCTATCGGGCCAGGCGTCGCGCAGTTCATCCAGGGTGCGGTAGCCGACCAGCAAGCGCACAAAAGCGTCGCGCGGAATGCACAGGTCACCGCCATCGGCCCCCAGCGAGGCATCCACAAAACCTAGCGCCTTCACTTCGATCAGCTTGCCCTGTTCGAAGCGCAGCAGAAACGCTTCACGATACAGGTTGATGCACAGTGACGCGCTCAGCCCGGCGCAATCGGATTGTGCCAGGCGGCGTTCCAGGGCGGGGCCGATTTTTGCCAGGAAGCTTGGCATGTCGGTGATGCGCAAGAGCCACTGATCGCACGGCAGCGGCGTGCCACCCAGGCTGCGCGCTGCCTGCATCAGCGCGCCATGTCCTGTGCCGCCCAGGCGGATCATCCCTGGCGTGCGCGTTTTTAGCTGGCGCAACAGGGCCATTGCCGCCGCATGATTAAGTGCGCCACTTTCGGGCACGTCGATGCCGGGCTGCCCTTCCAGTGTGCGCGGGGCGGCGAAGTAGGCCTGTGGCTGGCCGCTCGGTAGTTCCAGCAATTGCACATCCCAGTGTGCGGCCTCCATCAGGTAGCGCCAGTAGGCCGGGTCGCGCAGCGTGTACAGGCGGTTGGCTGAAAGAGCCTGGGCGTGCAATGTCGTCAGGGTGGCGAGGTCATCCGTCGTTCCCTGGCGACAGCGATAGCGTTCCGGCTCGTTCTGCGCGGGGATTGCGCAGGCCGGCAGCAGGATGGCCGGCTGATGATCCAGTGCGTAGGCGTAGCCATATTGGCGATAGTAGTGCGGGATGCCCTGGATGATGCTCAGGTCGAACCCGCGCGCCTGGGCGGTGCGGTGGAAGTGCTCGATCTGCACGCGCACCAGCCCGCGCCGGCGGTAGGCGGGGTGAGTCACCACCATCTCCAGCATCGCTGCGTCCAGCGTCACGCCGTCGAACTGCAACTGCCAGGGAATCAGGCAGGTGGTGGAGGCGATGGCGCCCGTGTGTTCATCTTCCACCATCACGTAGTCCGCGTAGATGGTGCGCGGGTGATGCTGAATCAATCGCTCGCACATCTGGCCTTCGGCAGCGCCGTTGATCTGCTCGCTGAGCGCCACGTAGCGTTGGGCATCCTGTGCGTCGTGCACGCTGCGCAACACCAGGTCCTGGCCCAGGCGTTGTGGCATTTCGGGTGAATGGCTGGTCATCCTTGCTCCATGTCAGGAAATCACGCCCGTAGGCAGTTCATACAGGTCCCAGCGCTTTTGGCGGACGTGCCCAAGCTTCCCATACAGGTCGGTGGCTGCATCACTATAGCCGGTGATGTAAGCATACTCAAACCCGGCCGCCTTTAAACGCCGAAAGCATTCGAGGATGACGGCCTGTGCCAGGTGCTTGCGGCGATACGCGTGATGCGTGCAGACCTTTTCAACCTCGGCCACCCGGTTTTCATAGTCCACAAAGCCAACGCAGGTTGAGGTATGTATGCCGTCATTCGTGATGGCCGACAGGTCGAACGCCGGGTTATAGCAGGGGCATTCCCTGGCATATTCAAAGGTCAGCATGTCCATCTCGCTGACGGTATCCTGGTCCTGGAAGCCATCCTTGATCAGGCGCATACGGGCCGCAAAATTCTGGTTGGTCACCATATCGACGATCTGATATTCACTCCCCAGGGGAATCTGTGGCGCGAGCGTTCCCGTCAAGTCATACTGGCGCGTGACGGCGATTTGGCCTTTGTTCTGGAAGCCGCATCTTTCCAGCAGCGTGATGGTTTGCGCCTGGTGCTCGTGCACTTCGATGCGCAGCGTAGTGGCACGCGTGCCCCAGTGTGTGATGACCCATGCCAGCATCTCGTCGGCCAGGGAATCGTAGCCCCGGCGGGTGAATAGTGTGAAGGTGTTATCGCCTTCCTCGGAGATGACAAACCCCTCAAGTTCGTGGAAATGATTCAGCCACAACTGGGCATTCTTGCGGTAGAAGCTGGGGAAGTGCTTTTTATAGTTCCACAGGCCGAACTTCCAATCGCCGAAGCGGCTGAATAGCCAGATGAATTGATCCCTGCGATAGGCATAATCCTGAATCAGGAAGGCCCACATCCTGGCGAAATCGTCTTGTGCGTCATCGTAGGGCCTGTTGTAAATTTGCATGCAGTTTCTCCAAGAACTTGGGCTAAGATTAGGTCGTGAATCAATCCACTGAACCGACTCAGGAGCTCATTATCAACCAGCGCGTGCGTATCCCGCGTGCGGAACTGCAATATCACTTCGTGCGCGCCAGTGGCCCGGGCGGGCAAAACGTGAACAAGACCGAGACGGCGGTGGAACTGGCGTTTGACCTGGCGCACTCTCCCGCGTTGAACAATGCGGATCGCGCATTGGCGATGCAACGCCTGGGGCCGGCCCTGGACTCGGAAGGCGTGTTACACCTGGTGGCGCAAACGGAGCGCAGCCAATATCGCAATCGTGAAGAAGTCACCCAACGGTTCGTTCTGCTTCTGCGAGACGCGCTGACGCCCGTCAAGCAACGCCGGCGCACCCGGCCATCGCGCGCTTCGCAAGAGGTGCGCCTGGAACACAAACGCCGTGCGGGAGACGTCAAGCGTTCGCGCCAGCGGCCATCGGTTGAGGATTGAAATGGATTTGAACCGCAAAGAAGCAGAGAAGCTAAGAAGCCAGGAGAGTCCAAAAATCCTCTCAGCGCGCTTTGCGGGTTAGGAAAAGATCAACCAATTCACCTACAGTAATCCATGCTCGTACAAAACTTTGGCTTCATTCCAATATTGCGGGTATTTTTCTTGGGTAAACTTATAGCTTGGATGAGTAGGATTATTAAAAAGGTCATCCTTTTTTATGCCGCGATAGATGATTCCACGGATGATATCGTGACGATATGGACGTAAATCCTCAAACCTCTCATAGATAAATCTCCCTTGCTCCGCGTAGCTCATTATGTGCTCGTAAACATCCTCAATAAACTCAGCCGAAGCGACAGGAACAGGGGCAGCAGAGGTCGCCGTTGTGAATACACCAACATCGCTGTTATATTCGTAATTCCCATCACACCGATAAATCCATCCGCTAAGCCCCTTATAGAAATACTCTAAAGCTCCGCTAAACATCTCTTGAAAAACCAGTGTGCCGTCGGGACGAATATCAAGCATTGGCGACTTGATTGGATACTTCTCCGTGTTCCAAATGTAATGCGCAGCAAGTTGCTTACTTGAGGTCATATATACAAGCGGTTCTTTGAGATTTGACCATGGCTTGGCGAACGGCTTCAATTCTGTCAAACCGCCAACTGAACTTCCGTGATAATAAATCATATCATCACTCCTAATGGGGAATAATATATCTATTTGTAATACTTTCGCCAGGAAAATTAAGACAAGGAGTTCTTTGTGTTCTCCGTGGCTCTATGGTGAGATCAGACCTCATCCACGAATTTACGCGAATGGATACTCACAAAGATTCGCTTTCATTCGTGTCGATTCGTGGATGTATTCATCTCTGTGGCTCTATGGTGAGATCAGATCTCATCCACGAATCTACGCGAACGGATACTAACAAAGATTCGTGTCGATTCGTGGATACCTTCATCTCCGCGTCCTCTGCGACTCTGCGGTGAGTATATTATGTTCTTCGTGTTTGGACGGCTACTTGGCAGCCTTCTCCGGCGCGCCGGCCTTCACCCATCGTTCAAAGATGGAGATCAGCTCGGGGCTGAGCGCCTTGGTGGGGGGCATGGGCCCGCCGGCGGTGATTTCCTCGCGGTGTAGCATGCGGATCAGGTTACTATTCAGGTCGCCCGCCACCACGTTCGGTTTGTGATCGCCGCTGTTCATGATATCGGCGTAACTGCCCATCATGTAGTTGTTATTTTCTTTCCCTGGCCGGTGGCAAGAGATGCAATAGCGCTTGACAATTGGGGCGATGTTCACGTCGTAGTTCGGAATCTCATCCGGCCCCAGGCTGGGGATGCCCCCATTTTGTGCCACCTCCTGCGGCTTCTCCACCCGGTCATCCCAGGAGTAGCGCATGAAGGTGACGATGTTGTTGATGTCATCGCGTGAGAGTTCGCCGCCGAAGGCCTTGCCGAAAGGCTGCATGCCCGTGGCTTGCTGACCATACTCAATGACGTTATAGAGCGTGTCGTCGGTGCGGGTATACATCTCATCCTGTGAGTGGATGGCCTTCATCTTGTAGCCTTCCAGGCCTTTCACGCCGCTCAACACGCCGCCTTCGCCATCCGCGCCGTGACATTCCACGCAGTTCACCGAATAGAGATCCTGCCCGGCGGCGATCTTTGCCGGGAGGGTGGTGGCGACGGTCGTCTCCGGCTGCGCGGGGGTAGTCACCGCGGCGCTGATCGTGAGCGCCACCATGCCCACCACGATCGTGCTCATAAAGCCGACCGCAAACTTGCGCTTGGTCCAGTGGCGCGACGGGTTGTGATCGAAGAAGGGCAGGAGGAACAGCGCCAGGACTGCGACGAGAGGGATGATCGTCGTGCCAAGCCATTCCAGGTTGCCGGGGAAGAACTTCAGCATCTCGAACAGGAACAGGAAATACCACTCCGGGCGCGGGATATAGGCTGTATCCGACGGATCGGCGCGCGGTTCAACCGGCACGCCGATGAACGCCGCCAACCCCACCAGCAACAGGAAGATGCCGAACATAACAGCCATGTCTTTGAAGAGAGTTTCAGGGTAAAACTTCTCGCCGTTCTGTTTGGCGCGTAGATATTTCTCTTTATAGGCTTTTTTTTGCTCTTCGTTCATTGCCGCCTACCTTGTTCCTTCACTGTGAAAATATGCCAGGTGTTCGCCGTCGCAATCGAGCTGGTTAATCGCTCTTATCGGGTACGGATGAGATGCCGATGCGGATCACAAGATACAGATGCACGCCGATCAGGGCGATGATGATGGCTGGAAAGATCCAGATGTGTGCTGCGAAGAAGCGCGCCAGGGTCACCCCGCTCAGGTCCGTTCCGCCTCTTAGGGCGCGCAAGATGAAGTCGCCGATTCCGGGCACGCTGCCGGCAATGGACGTGCCGACCGTCGTGGCCCAATAGGCCTTCTGATCCCATGGCAGCAGGTACCCGGTGAAGCCCATGCCCAGTGTGCACAGCAACAGTAGAACACCCGTGGCCCAGGTGATTTCGCGCGGGTACTTATAGGCCGCGTAGAAGAAGACGCGCAGCATGTGGATGAAGACGGTGATGACCATCAACGTCGCGCCCCAGTGGTGGATGCCGCGGATCAGCCAGCCGAACGACACGTCGTTCATGATGTATTGGATGCTGTCGTAAGCCTTATCCGGCGAGGGCACGTAATAGACCGCCAGCATGATGCCGGTGACGGCCTGCATGAAGAAGAGGAACAGGCTGGCGCTGCCCAAGGTGAACCACCAGTTCACCTTGGGCACCTTGCGGTCCAGGATGGTTTTGTAGATCGCCGTCAGGCCCAGCCGTTCGTCCAGCCAGGGGAACACCTTTCTCGTATTCATGAAAGTCCCTCGTATATCGATGTGGGCAAGCCCTATGCCTGCAGCAGATGGATGAATAAATTCCCGTTCTCGATCTTCGTCTCGTATTCGTTGAGGGGGCGGGGCGGCGGCCCGGAGATGACCTCGCCGTGCATGCCAAAGTGCGCGTCGTGGCAGGGACACAGATATTCGCCGGCGTTCTGGTTCCAGGCCACCCGGCACCCCAAATGGGTGCAGACGTTGGAAAGTACGTTGACCTTGTCATCGGCGGCGCGGATCACGTAGACCGAGAAGCTGTTGACCGTTTTCTCCCAGCCGTTCACCTTGGTGCGGGTGAAGCTGAAGGGGGTGGGCACGCCGACGGGGTAATTCGCCAGTGCGCCCAGGGGAATCCATGCGTCGGCGCTTTGGGCTTTGACGGCTGGGGAGATCAGGTAGCCTATGGCCGGGATGCCAATCACTGCGCCGATAATGCCACCAACGAAGATCATCGCGTTCCGGGTAAATTCCCGGCGACTAAGGGTCCGAGTACCAGCCATCAACTTCCTCCATAACGATCCTGTGGTGATGCGCAAACTGCCGGAAGCACAAAGCAAGCGCGCCCGGCTTTGGCATGCGCATAAAAGTGCCGAGATTGTAGGGTAAATTTTACCCCTGCGATAGGGATACCTGTCACCGAAATTGTGGTAAATCGTCACTTTGCCGGGCTTCTATTTGTTGTAATAATCGTCCCACTGGGAAGAGTCGATCGCCAAGACCAGGAGGTATATATGGGAGCAGGCCGAAACCCCGGGTTGGAAGGATTGCGCTACAGAGGTGGCGGCACGATGATCTCGTGGATGCTGCACCGCATCAGCGGGCTGGGCATCGTCTTATTCGTGTCATTGCATGTGATCTCTGCATTTCTATTGCTGCAAATGGGCAGCGACGTCGGCAGGCTGATCAATACTGTTTACGAGTCATGGCTATTCCAGGCATTCATCTATTTCTGCATCATCTTCCACGTGCTCAATGGGACGCGCATCATCATCCTGGATGTATGGCCGCAACTCCTGGAATATCAACGTGAGGCGACCTGGTTGGAGTGGCTGATCTTCATTCCAACTTATGGTTTGTCGCTTATTCTGCTGATTCAACGCGGCCTGGCAGGCGGCTAGGGAGGTGGCATTATGATTCCGGCTCGTACTGTTCGCACGGTTCCGCATCGTGCCTTGACGTTGGAATTCGCCATGTGGGTTTTTACGCGCATTTCCGGCGCTGCACTCTTGCTAATGGGCGTGGCCGGCATGCTGGGCGCGCTTTACATGGGCGCGCGCACCCAAATGGATTTGCCAACCCTCATGCGCTGGACCTTCTTCCCCAACCCAAACCACGTGGTGAATAGCAACATCTCCGACGTCAACCTGGGCTGGGCCAATGCCTACTGGCGGTTGATGGAATACCTCATCCTCGCCTTTGGCGTCACGCATGGCTTCAACGGCGTGCGGGTGGTGATGGAGGATTACGTCCGCAACGTCACACTCCGGCGAGTTTTGCTCTGGGTGATCGTTGTGCTGTGGGGCGTGGTGCTCGCGGCTGGGGTGCACCTGGCGGCCACTTCCTGAGGCTTTCTAATACGGAGTGATGTACGCAGGTCCTGGATTCGATATCTCCAGGGCCTGCGTCGTGATGTCAGTCCAGCTTGCCCGTGACGAGGGCTGCTTTCACTTCACCGATTGCTTTGGTGACCTGGATGTCACGCGGGCAGACGACGGTGCAGTTGTAGATGGTGCGGCAACGCCACACGCCATCAGGGTCGTTCAGGATGTTCAAGCGGTCTTCTGCGCCTTGATCGCGCGAGTCGAAGATGAAGCGGTGGGCCTGCACAATCGCGGCCGGGCCAACATATTCACCCCTGGCCCAGAACGACGGGCAACTGGTGGTACAGCAGGCGCACAGGATGCACTTGGTGGTGTCATCGAAGCGAGCCCGCTCTTCCTGCGATTGCAGGCGCTCCTTGGGGCCGGGCTCGGTTTCATTGATGAGATAGGGCATCACCGCGCGATATTGGGCGAAGAACGGCTCCATGTCCACGATCAGGTCCTTCATGACCTTCAGCCCCAGGATAGGCTCGATGGTGATGGCGTCGTTCTTGACGGCGTCGCGCACCAGCATCTTACAGGCCAGGGCATTGCGCCCGTTGATGCGCATCGCGTCGCTCCCGCAAATGCCATGCGCGCAACTGCGGCGGAAGTTCAGCGTGCCGTCGATGGTCCATTTCACCGTTTGCAGCGCATCCAACACGCGGTCGGTCTCTTCGGCCTCGATATCATATTCGCCCCAGTAGGGTTTCTTATCCGTCTCAGGATTAAATCGTTTGATCTTGAGATGTATTTTCATTAGCAGATTGCTCCAAAACGACACTTTACTAAGGCCAACAGGCGAATTCCTAATACTTGCGTTCGGTAGGCTGATAGCGCCCGATGCGAACCGGCCTATAGGCGAGGCGTTCGTGTCCGTTCATCCACACCAGCGTGTGTTTCAAGAAGTTCTCGTCGTCGCGGTTGGGGTAGTCTTCGCGATAGTGTGCCCCGCGCGATTCGGTGCGGGCCAGCGCGGATATGGCGGTCGCCTCCGCCAGGTCCAGCAGGCAACCCAACTCCCAGGCTTCCATCAGGTCCGTGTTCCAAAGCATGCCCTTGTCGTCGATGTGGATGTGCGCGTAGCGCTCCTTCAACTCTCTGATTTCATTGATGGCCATGGAAAGCCCCTTCTCGGTGCGGAACACGCCGACGTGCTCATCCATGTGGGTTTGCAACTCTTTGCGAATCTGTCCGGCTTTTTCTGGGCCGGTGCTATTGCGAATCTTGGCGAGCATTTCCTCGCCGCGCTCGTGTTCACGTTGGCTGATGGGCAAGAACTGCGCCTGCCGGGCATATTCGGCCATCTTGGTGCCGCCACGCCGGCCATACACCACCAGGTCCACCAATGAGTTAGTTCCTAAGCGGTTTGCGCCGTGCACGCTGACGCATGCCACTTCGCCGGCGGCATATAGCCCGGCGATCACCTTGCCATTTTCGTCGGCCAGCACGCGTGCATCCAAATCGGTTGGGATGCCGCCCATCGCGTAGTGCGCGGTCGGCTGAATCGGCACGGGGTCGGTAATTGGGTCGATGCCCATATAGACGCGCACAAATTCCAGGATGTCGGGCAGGCGTTTTTCGACGTAGGCCGCATCAACGCGCTTGGGGTTGCCATCCGCCTCGAAGTATTTGTTCATCTGTTCAGGGCGGAAATCCAGGTAGACATAATCTTTACCGCCGATGCCGTTGCCCGCGCGCACTTCCTTATAGATGCTACGGCTGCACACGTCGCGCGAGGCCAGGTCTTTCATCGTGGGGGCATAGCGTTGCATAAATCGTTCGCCCTTGTCGTTGATGAAGACGGCACCTTCGCCGCGCGCCGCCTCGCTGAGCAAAATGCCCATCTTGTAGATGCCGGTGGGGTGGAACTGGTAAAACTCCATATCTTGCAGCGGCAAGTTGCGGCGCAGCACCATCGCCGGGCCATCGCCGGTGAGCGAGTGCGCGTTCGAGGTGATCTTCCACATCTTGCCGAAGCCGCCGGTGGCCATCATGACTGCTTTGGCGTGGAAGACATGTGTTTCGCCGCTCCTAAGGTCGATTGCCACGGCGCCGCGACATGTGCCGTCGATCACGATCAGGTCCACCATCTGGAATTCGTCGAAGAAGCGCACGTCGTTCTTGATGCACTGTTGGTAGAGCGTCTGCAAGATCATGTGGCCGGTGCGGTCTGCCGCGTGGCAGGCCCGCATCACAGGCTTCTTCGTGTCGTTGTTGGTATGCCCACCAAAGCGACGTTGCGAAATCTTCCCTTCGGGCGTGCGGTCAAATGGTAGCCCCATGTGCTCCAGGTCGATGACCGCGTCGATGGCTTCTTTGCACAGGATATCGACCGCATCCTGGTCGGAAAGGAAGTCGCCCCCTTTGACGGTATCGTAAGCATGCCATTCCCATCTATCAGGCTCCATGTTGCCTAGTGCTGCGCCGATGCCACCCTGGGCTGTGCCGGTGTGAGACCGAGTTGGATAAAGCTTGCTGATGACGGCGGTCTTTACGGACTTGCTGGCATAGAGTGCTGCCATCAAGCCGGCTCCTCCTGCCCCAACAACGAGCGTATCAAATTGGTGATACTGAGCCATTTTTATATCAATTCCTCGCCAAAATAGTTCGTTAGCCTACGTTGTAACAATACGTGTCCAATAAGCCAGAATACTATAACTCTTTGGAAGCCATCAAATGGTTGACCTGTTCGTTCTTTATAGAAGAGGATGCCATGGATGAGATTTTGCATCGGCTCCTCTTACCGAATCAGCGGTGTCCCGGCGGAGGCGGAAGCCACGTTCACGCCCAGCGCCAGCGCCAAGAGCCCGGCCACGGAGACGATGGCGACCAGCAGCGTCACAATACCCATGAAACCATAATAGAGCGGCCGGATGTGCATGTAGTCATAGGCAACCTGGCGCAGCCCGTTCAGGCCGTGCAACATCGCCAGCCCCAGCAGCAACGTATAGTAGGCGCGCCAAAACCAGATTGTGAAGCTGGCCGTTTGTCCAACGGTGCCCCAGCGTGCGATGGTCGATTGCAACGTCAGGTCGTGCACGCTGGCGAAGACGTGCTGTAGCGCGAAGTGGCTGAGCGCCAGGAAGATCAACACCAGGCCGCTATAACGCATGAAAAGCCAGGCCAGCCGTTCGAAGCGGTTGCGCGCGGGCGGCGCCGGGCGCGAGGTGCGGCGTGGTGCGGTCGTTGTTACATTAGACATGCGGGTTCTCCTACTTGGCCAGCGTTGCGGCAGCCTGACCAAAGTTGGCGTTCAGCGTGTAGATGATCATGATGATGATCGTCGGCGCGGCGAGGACTGCGGTGATGAGGATGCTCAGGCGGGTCGCCAGTTGCTGCTTCTCCCATAACTCCGGCTTCAGGTCTAGCAGCGCCACGCGCACGCCGTTGATGGCGTGGAAGATCAGCAAAACGGCCAGCGCCAACTCCATGAAAGAGAACAACGGCGTCTTATATAACGCAATCAGTGTTTCGTTGAGGGGAACGTCGAAGTAAACCAGCGCCATATCCAGCACGTGCAGCACCAGGAAGAACAAGATTCCCAAACCACTGATGCGGTGCAGCACCCATAACCATTGCCCTTCACGCCCACGATAACGCAACGTCTCACGGATTGTCGTCAATAAAGAATTCATACCTCGGTAAAGCCTCCAAATAAAACATCCTTCTCAATGTCATTGATAAGTATAAAGCGAGTATTAAAGAGTCATGGAACCCTACGTGCCTTGTAACCTTGATCTACGGAGTGACATGCAGCGAACCTATCGGCAAGAGGTTGTCTTGCGTGCCGGTGTTGAAGCGTTGTCCATCGGCTGGTGAATAGAACCCCGTTACGGCGCTTAGGGTGCCTGTGGCGGTGATGGGGATCTGCAATGTAAATTGATCGATTACGCAATCACCCGCTGCCCACATATCCGTGGGGTAAGCGCCATGCAACGGGGCATGATCGTCCTGGGCAATTCGCTGCCCAGATGCGTCATACAGATGCACAAATCCTACACCCATTGGGTTGCCGGCCTGCCAGGTTTCGTAGGTGAGGCTGACAGTGAGCGTCGCGCCGGGCGCAATGCTGGCGGGCATGTCCACCTCGCGCAGCGCGATGTTATCCAGCATGCCCAACGCCGGTTCCCAGAAAACAGGGATGGGGTTCGCGGGCTTCTCGATTTTGAACCGCCCGATGATGGGCGAGACGGGGCGGCCCTCGCTATCGCTTGCCTGCAACTGGTGTGTGACGCTGATGCCGATGGCACTGTCGCCGGCAACCTGTTCATATTCATATACCGAGACGCTGACCTGCCCGAGCGTTGGTAAGCTGGCGCACGGCTTTTCCAGCAGGACGTAGTAATCGTCGTCGAACGTGTCGCCGGGGTTCCAGTTGGTGCTGGGGTAATTGCCGCGCGCGGGTTGCACGTTCAGGTTGCCCAGCACCTCCATGTTGCGCCCCAGGATGCTGATGCCAAAGGCATAATATTGATCGGTCTGCTTCATGGCGCGCCAGGTGAGTTGCACGTGCGCGTATTGGCGTGCGCCCTCGCGGTCGTCCAGGTAGGTGGTGGAGGCGTTTACGGCGAGCACCTGGGCAACGTCTCCGAAGGTCAGCAGTGCTGGCATGTCACCGGCGGTATGCGTGATCTTGGGCGGCGTATAGGCCGGGGCGATATAGGCAAAGGGCACCCACAGGGCAAAGGCGGCCATCAGGACGACGGAGATTTTGGATTTTAGATTGCCGATTTTGGATGCGTATTGAGAGATTTGAGATTTGAGGTTTGAGATTAAGCGGTTCGTGGTATGACGAGAAATCTCTAATCCCTCATCTCCAATCTCTCCTGATGATCTCTGATCTCCAATTCCCATGATCATGGCCCATCCAAAGCCGAGGATGCTGGCATAGGCGGTCAGCGCCGGCATCAGATAGCGCCCTGGTAATAGGGAAGGATCCTGGTAATAGATGGCGCGGTAGCTGGGCAACAGCAGCATGGCAATGCCCAGCATCGCCATGAGCGCTAATCCTGTGTGCACGAAACGGCTGGTGCGGCGCAGCCTCAGGGCGGCGCAGATGACCCCGATGACGCACAAGACCGCGATGATGCCGTAGATCGCGGGGGGCATTTGTACGTTGCCCCAGCCGAAGGTGCCCCAGAAGGTGTTGAAGGCGTTGATGAAAATCTGCGGCAGCCACCTGTCGCGCAGCGAGACAGCAAACCCGGCGCCAATCACATTCGGCGCGGTAAAGACCTTATTTTCCGCTGCGCGGTCCACCAGCCATTGCCCGTAACGCAGGTAATTGCTCAGGTAGAAGGGCAGGGCGACGATGCCGGCGGTAAGCCCGGTGATGACCCCGCGCAGCAGGAAATCTCTGAACGGCCAATGTTCGCGCCAGGCCAGCCAGGTGAGCGCCAGGCCGGTGAAGGGAACCAGGATCAGGGCCGAGTTTTTGGACCAAAGCCCAAGCGCCAGCGCCACGCCTACCAGTGCGCAACGTCCGAGGCTTGGCAGTGTGAGCGATGCCGCGTCGTCACGCATCAGGCTGACAATGAGATAGATCAGTGCAGCGCCCGCCAGGCTGACCATCACGTCGTTGTTCACCATGCCGGCCATGAACAACACCTGCGGGTTGAACGCGGTGATGGCCGTGGTGAGCAGGGCGGCGGCCGGAAGCTCTTTGAACAGCCGGCGCGTCGTTTTGGCGATCAGCAAGATCGTCAGCCCGCTGAGTAGCGCCGAGACCAGGCGCGCCGCGTGCAACGCCAAAATGGTGCCCGTCCAGGGGAAGGCTTCACCCCGGCTGCGCAACAGGATGCGCGTGCCGCGCCGGTTGGTGCCGTCGAAGGCGAACAGGTTCGTCTGAGGCGTTAGTTGGTCGCTCCGGTCGATCCAGAACGTCAGGCCGCCCGCGATGAGGTAATACAGCGGCGGCTGGTGCGACTGGTCCAGGAAGACTTTCTCCTCGCTGCGTGCGTCGGGCAGGGAATGCTGCGTGACAAGCTGGTTGATGTAGGCAAAATGGCCGGTTTCATCGTGAGCTTCCCACGGCGGCACGATGACCCCAAAAAGCACGGCGAGTGCGACGTGCGCCAGCACGATATAGCGTTGCCAGCGTGCCAATTGTGTCGTTGACATTCCTGAGTGATTATCGCATGTCAGCCCCTATATAATGAGGCCGCCATGACATTCCTCGAAAAACTTTCGCGCGCTCAACAGAAAAATCATTCCTATTTGTGCGTTGGGCTGGACATTGTAATCGCCAATACGCCACTCCCCTTGCAGGTTTATGACGAACCCATGTTGCCCTTTGCCCGGGCGATCATCGAAGCGACTCAGGACCTGGTATGTGCCTACAAACCCAACCTGGGCTTCTACCTGGCGGAAGGGGCGGCCGGCATGGTGGCGCTGGAACGCATCGTGCGCGCCATCCCACCCGATATCCCGATCATCCTGGACGGCAAATTTGGCGACATCGGCAACACGGCCCAGGCTTATGCGCGCGGCGCTTTTGAGCAATTCCACGCCGACGCGGTCACGCTTTCGCCCTACATGGGCAGCGACTCGGTGAAGCCCTTCCTGGCAGATAAGGAGCATGGCGTATTCGTGACGGCGCGCACCAGCAACCCCAACGCCGGCGAGTTCCAGGCGCTCAATGTAATCCACGAGTCTTCACCAATAGGCACGCATAAAACCACTCGTGATGATTCGCGTGAATTCGCGGATCATACATTGTACGAACAGGTGGCGCAGGCGGCCAACCGCTGGCACGCCCAGGGCCCCGGGGCATGTGGCCTGGTGGTGGGCGCTACGGCGCCCCAGGAGTTGGAGCGTATACGCGCCATCGCGCCCGACCTGCCGTTCCTGATCCCCGGCGTAGGCGCGCAGGGGGGCGACCTGGCCGCGTCGGTCAAGTTTGGCGTCACGCAAAACGGCATCGGCCCAGTGATTAACGCATCGCGCGCGGTGCTGTATGCCGCGCATGGCGAAACGTTTGCCGAAGATGCCCGTAAGGCGGCCTTGAAGATGGTAGAAGAGATGCGCAAGGAGATGGAGGTGACTCGTGAATCCCATTGATACATTAGCGGATGCGTTGTTCGACATCGGTTGCGTCAAGTTCGGCCAGTTCAAGCTGAAGTCGGGCCTGGTGTCGCCCATCTATATCGATCTACGCCTGCTGGTGACGTACCCCGACGTGTTGCGCCAGGTGGCCCAAGCGATGGCGGCGCTGATCCGCGAAAAGCCCGAGGACCCGCCCGAGATTCAATTCGACCGCCTGGCGGCCATCCCCTACGCGGGGCTGCCGATCGGCGTCGCGGTGGCATTGGAGACGGGGTTCCCGCTCATCTATCCACGCAAAGAAGCCAAGGATTATGGCACGGCCAAGTTGATCGAGGGCGATTTTCATGCCGGCGAGACGGCGATGCTGGTGGATGACCTGATTACCAAGGGCACTTCTAAGATCGAATCGCTCAAGCCGTTGACGGATGCCGGGCTGGTGGTGAAGGACGTGTTGGTGCTGATCGACCGCGAACAGGGCGGTAGCGCGGAACTGGCCGGTCATGGCATCACGCTGCACGCGGTGTTCACCCTCTCAGAGATTCTGAATCACCTGGTGGCCAGCAGCAGGTTGACCCTGAGCCAGCAGGATGAGGTGCTGGCGTGGGTCAAGGCAAATTGAACGCTGAAGGTACACCCTCAGCCGGCGAGACGCTCAGAGTGGCTCTGCTGGTTAATAAGGTCGGGCGCGATCAGGACGAGAACCTGGCGGTTATCGTCGCGTTGGCGAATGAGGCGTGCGATCAGGAGGCGCAATTGCTGGTGCTGCCGGAGGCCGCACTGACTGGGCTTGTCAATGACGACGACCCGGCCCACGACCTGCCCCTGGGCCAGCCCATCCCAGGCCCATTCACGAGTGCGCTTAGCTCGCTGTGCGCGCGGCGGCGGGTGTGGTTGGAATGCGGGTTGCTGGAATGTGACGCGGGCAAGCTCTATGACGCGGCGGTATTGATTGCGCCTGATGGCTCGATGCTATTGAAATATCGACGCATCCAGCCGCAATGGCATGGCCGCAAGGCGAACCCGGTTGTGTATTGCCAGGGCGTTGACTTGCCCGCAGTGGACACCCCGTTTGGGCGTGTGGCGTGTATCATCTGCGGGGATCTCTTCGATGATGACGTCACCGGACGTGTGCGTTCCTGCAAACCCGATTGGCTATTGATGCCCTTTGCGCGCTGCTTCAGCGACGGATCATATAACCAGGCGCGTTGGGATCGCGATGAGATGCCCGAATATTGCCGGCGTATCGCCATGATGGGCTGCACGACGCTGATGGTGAACTATCTGGCCGACCGCGGCCTGATGGGAGGCAGTTTTGGCGGCGCAGATGTGGTGTCCGGTGAGGGTAAGGTAATGGCGCGCTATCCTCTCGGTGTTTCAGGTGCGCTCGTGGTTGATGTGGAGAACAGGATGCAGGTCTGATGAACAACGAATCGGCAGAGAAAACAGCAGCCAATCCATCTGAGGCGCGTGCGCCTGAAAAGAACCTCGCGGTGAACCTGTGCGGTGTGCCTTTCCGCAACCCGACGGTGCTGGCTTCGGGCGTCCTGGGGCTCAGCCGCGAGGTATTTGAGCGCGTGGCGAAGATGGGGGTAGGGGGCATCACGACCAAGTCGTGCAGCTTGCAACCCCGCGTAGGTTGGCATAACCCCACCATCGTGAACTGGGGGCACGGCCTGATCAATGCGGTGGGCCTGAGTAACCCCGGCGTGGAAGTGATGGTGGAGGAAATTCGCTTGGCCAAGCAGAGCCTGAAGCCCTACGGTGTGCCGATCATCGCCAGCATTTTTGCCAACACGATCTACGATTTCGGCACGCTCACGCGCTACATCAGCGAGGCGGAGCCGGACTTGATCGAGGTGAACATCTCGTGCCCAAACATTGACACGCAGCACGAGGAGATGTTCTCGTCTAACGCCTTCGTCTCGGCGCAGGTGACGCGCATGGTGAAGCGTTACGCGCGCTGCCCGGTGATCATCAAGCTTTCGCCGAACGTGGAGAGCATTGCCGCAATTGCCAAAGAGGTGGTGAATGCCGGGGCGGACGCCATTTGTGCCATCAACTCGCTGGGGCCGGGCATGGTGCTGGACGTGGACACGGCCCGGCCGGTGTTGGCGAACCGCACCGGCGGCGTGAGCGGCCCGGCGGTGCGCCCAATCGCGGTGCGCTGTGTTTACGACATCTGTAAGGCGCTGAAAGGGACCAAGGCGCAGGTCATCGGCACCGGCGGCGTGACGGATGCGCGTGACGCCATCGAAATGCTGCTGGTAGGCGCGACGTGTGTCGGCATCGGCAGCGCAGTCTATCATCATGGCTATGGCGTCTTTAGCGACGTTTGCAGCGGCATTCAGGCGTATATGGATCGGCACGGCTACCACAATATCGATGAATTCCGAGGTCGGGCTTTAGGTTGACAGTCTTGCTTCATCTCATATAATCACACCCATGATTTCAACTCGGTTAGAGCTTCGCTCCCGTCGTTTGCGCTCGTCAGGCAGTGTGTCTGGCTTGGGCGCGCTTTCGCTTGGGTGAGAGTCTCAACCGCGCTAGGCTAGATGAGGTTATTCGTAGCCCCTGACACACTGACCGTGTTAGGGGCTTTTTATTTTGGATTGGCGATTGGTGAATGACAGGCGATTAGAGATTGGAGATTGATACGTGAAACGTGAAGAATGAAACATGAGGGCGGCGCGCAGTGCCCTGCGCCAGCGTATAGCCAGGTGATTAATTTTCACGTTTCATGTTTCATTCTTCAATCTCCAATCCCTCTTCGTCGTCCGTCAAAAAGAACAGGAACAGGGCAGATGATCAAAATAGGTATCTTTGGCGCGACCGGCTACACCGGCGTAGAGTTGCTGAGATGGCTGAGCCGGCGCAAAGACGTGCGCGTGGTGTTTACGACCTCCGAGAGCAACGCCGGGCAGCGGCTTTCAGACGTGATTCCGTGCGCGTTTGAGGCGCCGCTGATCAAGTCCGACGACGCGCCGCTGAGCGACGTGGACGTGGTATTTTCGTGCCTGCCGCATGGGGCCTCGGCGGAGCTGTGTGCGCGCGTGTTGCAGGCTGGAAAGCGCGTCGTCGATTTCTCTGCCGACTTTCGCCTGCGCGACGCTGCCGAATACGCGCGCTGGTATCCGCATCCGCACCCCTGCCCGGAATACCTGGCGCAGGCGGTATATGGCCTGCCGGAGATGTATCGCTCAGACATTCGCGATGCGGCGCTCGTCGCTAACCCCGGTTGTTACCCCACCAGCGTTATCCTGGGCGCTTTGCCGTTGCTGGAGCAGGGTGCGCTGGCCGAGCCGCTGGTGATCGCCGACTCTAAGTCCGGCGTGAGCGGCGCGGGGCGCAAGCCGACCCAGTCCACGCACTTCGTGGAGGTGAGCGAGAACCTGGCGCCCTATAACATCGGCCACGTGCATCGCCACGTGCCGGAGATCGAACAACTGTTGAACGACGCCTGGGTGGAAAAAGGAGATTTGGGATTGGAGAATGGAGATTCAACATCAGTGACTTCTCAGACCTCAAACGAAGGAGGGCGATCCCCAATCCCTAATCCAAAATCTCAAATCTCTGTTCTCTTCAACCCGCATCTACTGCCCATTTCGCGCGGGATGCTCAGCACGCTCTATTTTCGGCTCACGCCCGAGGCGGCCGAGCAGGATTGGCAGGCGTGCTTCGCCCAGCGCTATGCGCATGAGCCCTTCGTGCGCGTGTTGCCCAAGGGGCAAATTGCCACCATCGCGCACGTGGCGCACACCAATTTGGGCGCTATCTCGGTGCACCAGCAGCGTGGGGCGTTGGCGAACACGCTGGTGGTGGTGTCGTGCATCGATAACCTGGTCAAGGGCGCATCGGGGCAGGCGGTGCAGAATATGAACCTGATGTTCGGCCTGGACGAAGCTGAGGGGCTGCTGTAGGGCAGAAGGCGGAGACCGTAAGAGATGGCGCAACTCATCGAGGCGACGACGTCGGACCGATTGGACCAGGTGAAGCAACTCTTCATCGAATATGCCGGCTGGCTGGGGATCGACCTGTCGTTCCAGGGCTTTGCGGAAGAGCTGGCGCGTTTCCCAGGCGGCTATGCGCGCCCGCATGGGTGTATCTTGTTGGCGCTTGAGCAGGGCCGGCCTGCCGGCTGCGTAGCGCTGCATGAGTTTGAAGCCGGCATCTGCGAGATGAAGCGCCTGTATGTGCGGGACGCCTATCGCGGCAAGGGCATCGGCCGGCTGCTGGCGCAGGGCATCATCGCTGAGGCGCGCCGGATCGGTTACAGCCGCATGCGGCTGGATACCATCGAGCAGTTGCATGCTGCGAATATCCTCTATCGCTCGTTGGGCTTCCGGCCCTGCGCACCTTATCGCTATAACCCCATTGAAGGAGCTGTATACATGGAATTGAACCTCTCGCCGGTGCAGGTGTTGAAGGTCAGCGGGTCGGACCTGGATGACCCGGCCTTCAGCCGGCGCTTTGCGCAGTGTATTGCCGATGTGGCAAAGACGGGCACACGGCCGGTGGTGGTGCATGGCGGCGGTAAGGAACTGACGGCGTTGTTGAAGGCGTTCCAGGTGGAGACGCGCTTCGTGGATGGCTTGCGCGTCACCGATGCGCGCACGCGCGACATGGCGTTGATGACCCTGAGCGGATTGGCCAATAAGCGCCTGGTGGCGGCGCTACTGGCGGCCGGCGTGGATGCGCTGGGCGTGAGCGGCGTGGATGCCGGGTTGGTGCGCGTGGCACCGCTGGATCCGGCGTTGCAATATGTTGGCAAGCCATCGGCAGTGCGCGCTGACTTGTTGAAGCAGTGGACGCAGGCCGGCCTGGCGCCGGTGATCGCGCCGATGTCGGTCGGGCAGGACGGCGAGATTTACAACGTCAATGCCGACCATGTGGCCGGCGCGGTGGCCGCGGCGATGGATGCCGAACTCTTGACGTTTGTAACCAACGTGGCGGCGGTGCTGGATGGGGCGCACATGCCGATTGCCAGCCTGACCGCCGATCAGACGGAGTCATTGATCGCCGATGGCACGATCAACGGTGGGATGATCCCCAAGGTGCGCACAGCGCTGGAAGCGTTACAGAGTGGTGTGCGGCAGGTGCGCATCACCAACCTGGATGGCATCAGCGCTGGCACGGGGACGACCTTCACCGTATAAAGCTCACCACAGAGAACACACAGGATTATTTGAATGCGTAACACGAAGTCACAAAAGCACGAATAGTGAACACAAAGGAGCAGAACGATGGGCAGAATACTTGAATCATTACCAAAAGGACAAAAAATCGGGATTGCCTATTCCGGCGGGTTGGACACCAGCTCCGCCGTCACCTGGATGCGCGAGAAGGGCGGCATCCCCTATGCCTACACGGCGAATCTAGGCCAGGCCGACGAGACGGATTACGACGACATTCCGCGCCGCGCAATGAAGCATGGCGCAGAAAAAGCCCGCGTGATTGATTGCCGCAAGCAACTGGTGCAGGAAGGGTTGGTCGCGTTGATGTGCGGGGCCTTCCACATCAGCAGCGCCGGCAAGCCCTATTTCAACACCACCCCGCTGGGACGCGCCGTGACGGGCACCATGCTGGTGAATGCGATGAAGGAAGATGGCGTGAACATCTGGGGCGATGGCTCCACCTACAAGGGCAACGACATCGAGCGCTTCTACCGCTATGGGCTGCTGGTGAATCCCGATCTGTACATCTACAAGCCCTGGCTGGACCCGCTGTTCGTGAGCGAGCTGGGCGGGCGCAAGGAGATGAGCGAGTGGCTGGCGGCACGCGGGTTCCAATATCGTATGAGCACTGAGAAGGCCTATTCTACCGACGCCAACATTTGGGGCGCGACCCACGAGGCCAAGTCCCTGGAAATGTTGGAGACCAGCATGTACATCGTGCAGCCGATCATGGGTGTGCGCTTCTGGGACCCGGCGGTGACGATTGAGACGGAAACGGTGAAGGTGACCTTCTTTGAGGGGTTCCCGGTGGAGATCAATGGCCGCGAGTACACTGACCAGGTGGCGTTAGTGATGGAAGCCAACCGCATCGGTGGGCGCCACGGGTTGGGCATGTCGGACCAGGTGGAGAACCGCATCATCGAGGCCAAGAGCCGTGGCATCTATGAGGCCCCCGGCATGGCGCTGCTTTACATCGCCTATGAGCGCCTGGTGAACGCGATCCACAATGAAGGCACCATCGACAACTATCACACGATGGGTCGCAAGCTGGGACGCCTGCTGTATGAGGGGCGCTGGTTCGACCCGCAATCGCTCATGCTGCGCGAGAGCATGCAACGCTGGGTGGGCAAAGCTGTTACCGGCACGGTGACCTTTGAACTGCGTCGCGGCGACGACTACACCATCCTGAACACCACCGGACCCAACCTGACCTACAAGCCGGAGCGCCTGACCATGGAGAGCGGCAATGGCGAGTTCGGGCCGGTGGATCGCATTGGCCAGCTCACCATGCGCAACCTGGACATCACCGACTCGCGTGATAAGCTGGCGGTATATGCCAAGGCGGGCGTCTTGCAAATCGAAGACGGTAGCGCATTGGGCCTGACTGCTCCGGCACAGCCCAAGGCGGAGCCGCCCGAGGAAGAGAAGCCAGCCAGCGGCGAATGGTTGATTGACCTGGAAGGTTAGTTTTTAAGAAGAATGAACGTAAGAGTGCGCCCTGCCCGAGAAGACGACGTAACGCGCATCACCGAGCTTGTCTCGGCGAATGCGCGCAAGGGTGGTTTGTTGCCACGCAGCGAGGCCAATATCCGTGCCTCGCTGCGCAATTTTTGGGTGGCGGAGGAGCTACCCGACGAAGAGTTGGGGATGGAAGGGGATCAGAGATTAGAGATTGGAGATTTGCCCCCAACTCAAGGAGAGCAGCCCAAAACCCAAAGTCCAATATCGCTCACCTCCAATCCCCAATCTCCAATCTCTAGAATTGTTGGGTGCGGCTCGCTGGTGCCGATGAACACGGCCCTGGTGGAACTGCGCTCGCTGGCGGTGGATGAGAACGTGCGGGGCGGCGGCATCGGGCAGAAGATGGTGACCGCGCTTATCGCAGAAGCCCGGCAACGCCAGTTCAGCACGATCTTCGCACTCACGCGCGCCGTGCGCTTCTTCGAGCGGTGCGGCTTTGCGATCACCCCCAAAGAAAACTTCCCCGAGAAGGTGTGGCGCGATTGCGTATCGTGCCCGATGCTGGAAAATTGCGACGAGGTGGCCGTCACCATCCAGTTGGACCAGAGCGAGCGCCGCGTACCGAGTGCCCCCAGGCCGGTGGATCAGAAGGTGGTGATGAGCGAACGCGAGAAGCAAATCCCCGTTGAGGTGGTACAGGCGATGATGCAGACCGAGGGCGCACGTAGCGTCTATAACACGCGTGAGCCGGTGAGCAAGGTGGTACTTGCCTATAGCGGCGGCCTGGACACGGCGTGTGCCGTGCCGTGGCTGCGTGAGAATTATGGTTGTGAGGTGATCTGCTTCATGGCCGACGTGGGGCAGGGCGGCGACCTGGAAGCGGTGCGCCGGCGCGCGCTGGAATCGGGCGCCAGCAAGTGCATCATCGAAGACCTGCGTGAGGAATTTGCGACGGAATATCTCTTCCCATTGATCCAGAGCGGGGCGATCTATGAGAACAAGTACTTGCTGGGAGCGAGCATCGTTCGCCCGCTGATCGCCAAGCACCAGGTGGAAATTGCCGAAGCGGAAGGCGCCGACACGGTGGCGCACGCGGCGACGGGCAAAGGCAACGACCAGGTGCGCTTTGAATTGAGCTACATGGCGCTGAACCCGCGCCTGCGCGTGATTGCCCCCTGGCGCGAGTGGACTTTGCGTGGCCGCGACGATGCGATTGCCTATGCCAATGCCCATCACGTGCCCATCAGCCAGACGCTGGAACGCATCTACTCGGGCGATCACAGTATGTGGCATCGCAGCCGCGAGGGCGGCGGGCTGGAAGATCCCTGGCGCGAACCAGACCCAGGGCTATATCGCATGAGCGTGGCCCCGGAAGATGCGCCGAACGAG
>DAOUFG010000151.1:0-7198 GCA_034430115.1 Thermoflexales bacterium
GATCTCACCACCGGTCGTCAGCAGCGAGGATGGCCTGATCTACTTTGACAATATCGGCCCTAACAACTCCGGCTACGTGATGGGCTGGAAGTTCGGTACGCCCTACTTCGCGCTCACCAGCTTGCGGCACGCCGCAGATGAACCCCAGGTCATGTCTGCCGGCGGCAATTACCTCTTCAGGGACCTGTGTTGTTCCCGTGTGGGCGACTACACCTTGTTCAGCAACTTATCGAGCAATCAGGCGTTGTGGAACTACAACCTGTCGAGCGTCGCACCGGGCTACGACCAGCAGCTTTACTACTTGCAACAAAACTACCTGGAAAACATCTCGGCCCAATACGGCAACGTGAATGGCATCTATGGCTATCACGGTGATCAAAATCCGCTGGTGCCTTACAACGGGAAGGTTTACGTAATCCGTGGGAACTCGGTGCTGGCCTTCGGCTCCGGCACCGCGCGAGGCAAACTCGCGTTACTCTCCAGCACTTCCACCTCACAGAGTGTGGTCACCCCCAGCACAACAGAACTAACCACCCGTTTGGAAACCGAGATCAGCAAAATCGTCAACGCCGGGCTGCTCAAACCTGGTTACTATGATGACAGCCAGTTTGGGTTCAACTACTACTTGCTGGACAACTACTTCGATAACCCCGCTGACACGCTCTACACTTTGAGCATCGCCTACCCCTACCTCTCAACCAGCCTACAAACCCAGGTCAAGAATTACATCACAAACAGCAGTACCGGCATTTACACACTGTACTTCAAAAACGGCTTCACAAACCGCATCGGCTGGAATCGCGGCGTGCAACGCGACTCAGTAACGCTCCCTTCAGAGGTCGCAACCGACATGCAGTCGTCTGACCTGGCGGACAATTACAACTGGAAGCTGGATGAAACACTCTCTTGGAACTATGCTTTATACATCCACGCCAACCCGAATAACTTCTACGCGTTGTATAAGTATGCGCAGAATGTGGCCCCCGAAAACGTCCAAAGCATCTATCAGCTTGCCGTAAACGAACTCACCACCGGCGATTGTCTTAGTACCGACTGCACTGTCGTGCCGCCCAGCGCAACCGACAGCGCCCTGATTCAAAAGCCCTATGAGCTGAATGCCTATCTCGCCGGCTACGTGGGCTTTTTGAAGTTGCAGGAACTGGCAGGTAAGACCACCCAAGATAGCTCGTTGCGCACCAAGATGACCAACGAATACAACCGCCTGCTGGCGCTCCGGCTGAACAACTTCTCTAAAGACACGCCCTTCACGACGGTCAACAACGGCTATGGCAAAAACATGATCAACATCAGCCGCAACTTCATCTGGCTAACGCCGGAAGTGGCAACCCAGTTGCGCAGTAGCAAACTCAGCGCCGTGCAGCAGGCCCTGACCGAATACAACACCGTGGGCCCCTACTGGTTCGTTTCTCGCTTCAACGCAGCCAACGCTGAATCGGGGTTCCAGAATCTGTACGATTACCCTTCCCTCTTCGCAGCCAAAGCCTGGATATTGCAGGATAGCCGGGCGGAGCTGTCGAAGTGGCTCGATGCCCCGGCGTTCCAAATCGGCGATCTGTTCTACATCCAAAACCTCGTCGCGACGATCCAAGCCCCGTAACCGGCCCTAACAACAAACAAACCCCTGGGTTTTATGAAGCCCAGGGGTGACTTCATCCTAGCGCAACGCGTGCTCAGCGCGAAAGGTGCGGGCCGCGTCGATGATTGCGTCGGAGAAGATTGGCCCAATTGTCTGATTTGCAACCCGGTTTGGATGAGAGTCACTGCCCTCACGGCAGGCACTACGCAACATATTAGCGTCTGCTGCGGCAGGATCACTTTCCGCCAGGAGATCATATAAGTCGAACGTCAGAACATTCGGGTGGCCTTGTAAGAATTCAGCAGAACCCAGCCAGTTTGCAAACGCCCTGGCGCGCCCGGCTTCCGCAGCGTTCGTCTCGGCCGGGTTCAAGGGTGGATCTGTCACAATGATGAAGAGCTTGTGGGGGTGCTGGTCCATCACCGCGCGCATCCCCAGATACCAGGCTTGGTAGGTCTCCAATTGCTGATCCGTCGTGATGTGATTCGCCGGCGCGAAACAAGACTTAAACACGATCACGTCATGTTGCAGCAGCGCGCTCCACGTATTCAGCGGCAAGCCATAGACCGGCTGAGCGAAGATGCGCGCCAACCCATCCGGGTCAGTGTTGTCGCCTGGGACGCTGTAGTTATATCCGGCGTACTGACCGGCCGGGTCGCGCAGGCCCTGAGCGTTGTAGCCGTGATCCCAAAAGCTAACACCGGCCTGGGTCAGGCGCTCGCGCACACCGCCTTGCTCCACCAAGTTATTGCCTGTGGAGTGGTGCAAGAAGACCACGTTGCTATAGTCCGCCTGGCTGGTGCCCGCCACCTCGCTGCGTTGGCTCACCGCCAGCGTCACGTTCAAGATTGTGTGCGCCAGGCTGCGTGGTCCCAGCCATTGCCCCACTACAATACGCGCCGTCACCAACGCGCCCAGGCCCAAGACAAGCACCACACCAGCCAAAACGAGCAACACTTTGAAGCCGCGATGGTTGGTGATGCGTCTCATTCCCTACCTGCCATCGATAAATGTTCACTCATGAACCCTAACCAAAGACGTAGTGATAAGCGCCCCTCGCCGGCAACCGTGAGAGCCCCCACATGAAGAGCAACGGAACACCCAGTGCGGCGACAAAGATGATCGGCTCCAACAGCACCTGATAGGCCAGCAAACTCGGCACGATAGACTCAATGATCCAGATGGTAACGTCGGCCACGATCAGGTTCGTCAAGTACAGCCCATACGACATGCGCCCAATCCATTCCAACTGCTGCATCAGCGGGATGTGGTCACGCTTAATCAGCGGGATGAGGCAGATGATCGGCAATGGCGCAACCTCCGCCGCCAGCGGCAACCTGATATAGGACGCATCATTCATGATGTGCAACCCCAACAGGATCACGCCCAGCACAACCAACGCCCAACCGTACTTCCGCAACTGCGGCAATAGCTTCTTGCTGTTCAAGCTATAGGCAATGCCTAGGGGAAAGTAAATCGCCCAATCGGCCAGGGTAGTGCTCACAACCCGCGGCACGAGAATCTGCATCCAATCCGGGAATTTGAAGCCGAACGCCCCGGGGTTCAACAGATTGATCAAAACCAACTGGTAAACCCCGATAACGGCGATCATCGCCAGGCTGTGACGCTTGCCCAATCGCACCAGGAGCGGGGCCAACAAATAGTAGAGCACCAGCAAGGGCACGAAGTTGAACGGATAGCCGACCAACAGATTCTTCACATACCCTGGTATGGAGTAGGTCTCACCTCGCTGTACAAAAACCAGCACGTAGAAGACGGCGGACCAGACCAGGTAGGGCCAAAAGATATGGCGCAACCTGACCAGGACCGTCTTATATGACTGAGCCAGGGTGCCACTTTGCGCGATGTAGACGACGAAGCAACCAGAGATAAACAGAAAAGTCGGGACGGCGTAAGTGCCCAATATCTGCAATGAGATCAGGATAAGGCTTTCCAGGCCGTTCACAGCAGGATATCCCATTTCCGGGGGCGAGATCACCCCCATATGGATTGAATGATTGAGCACAACCAGCACAATCGCCAGCCCGCTCAATGCCCCAAACTGGCGGTTCATTATGCGGTCTCCTCAAAGCTTAAGGGTGCTGTGCGCAAATAGGCCGTCGTGCGTTGTTTCCGCGCAATATCGTCTACGATCCGCTCAACCTGCTCCAGCGTCAGGCCCATGACATCGGCCATTGTCTGACTCGGCACGCCATGCTCATAACCATACCAGATCGTGTCCAGGATGCTAAACGGGAGGCGGAAGAAGAATTCCTCCTGGGTGCTGCCGCCGCTGTAGGTGTCGCTAGTGGGAGTGCGCTGTTGAATTTCTTCGGGCACATCCAGGTAACGCGCCAATTGATACACCTGGCTCTTTAGCAAATGGATGATCGGGCTGACATCCACCCCGCCATCGCCATACTTCACGAAGAAGCCCAGCCCATGCTCGTTCTTATTGGCGGTGCCGATCACGGCGTAGTTGCGCAGTTCCGCATGGTAATAAAGCATCGCCATACGCGAACGTTGCTTAAAGTTCGAAGCCGCAACGATTTGGCTATATTCCTGCACCGGCAGGCGCTTGGTCATTTCCTGTCCATCCGGCAGGGTGACCGTCAACGAGAAAACGTTCAACGTTTGCTGTTCAAGCAACGTTCCTGGCAACACGATCTTGGCTTTCCATCCCGCCTCAAAGTCGGGGAAGATACGCCGTATCGCTTCGTCGAGGCGTCTATAACAGCCAAGCCCCTCCAGCGCCGCCGTGATGTCTTCGGTCACCGTCTGCACGCCGAAGCGGTCGGCCAGCTTGTGCGCCAGCATGGCGCTATCCGGGCTGGAATGTTGTTCGGGCAATAGGATACCGACGACGTGCTCCGGGCCGAACGCCCGCGCACACAGCGCGAGCACCGTCGAAGAATCGATGCCACCACTGATGCCCACCACGGCACCTTGCCGGTGGAGCGTGCCATGCACAGTGCGTCGCAGCTCGGTGACAATCCGATTCACCTCCGCTTCAGCATCCAATGTCAATGCATCTCGATCAAAGGGTTTTGTCAGCGCTTGCTGATTCGGCGCGCTCATTTTTATATACTCCTACATCGGCTGTGTTATTCACTGTTACACGATCGACGATCTTCATACGGTCTTGCGAACTAAACGAGGCCAGCCTGAACGATTTGATAAATTGATGATGAACCAACTGCGTCGAAAGGATTCCGACCAACGCCATTTCTTCCATTTCGCTCAAAGCACTGCCGGCGGCTTCAACCTTCTTCACCAATTGAGCCACCGCAACCGGGTTGAAGTACTGGCTATCGTGCAGCGCCGTGTCCGAGAGCAACTCATGCACGTAGTCCGGCGTGGCAGGCCCAAAGAAACTGTGATGAATAGGCGCACGATAGGGGCGCTTGGGCCTTTGCCAGATATTATCTGGGAGGAGCTTGCGTCCCAGTTGCTTGAGCAACCACTTCTCCATGAGGCCCGACATCTTCATGTCGGAGGGCAAATGGTTACAAAACGTCACAACGCGATAGTCCAGGAACGGGTAACGCCCCTCGACCGAGTTTGCCATCGCCATGCGATCTCCTTGCGACGAAAGCAAATACTGCGGCAGAAAGATGGCGCTTTCCAGGTATTGCGCCTGTGCAAGCGGAGACCATGTGTTGAACGCCTTGGGCAGCGCCACCATCTCTGCGTATGCCGCATCCGTTTGCGGGCGCGCAAAACCACCATCTCGCATCGATTGCGCCATGAAGCGTTGCGTACGGGTGGTATTCGCCCAGCGAATCATGTGCGAATACACCGGCGAATCGGTGTGCGAGGCGTTCCTGCCAAAGAATGCGCTCAAAAATGATTGGTTCAAGCCGCCCAGGCCGGCGATATCGGGATACAGCCGCCGGAGCAATAGGGGGCGTATCTGCGAACCCGGGTTCCTGGCCCAGAAGCGCCGTATTTTCATCTCCTTGAAAATATCGTAACCCGCCAGAAATTCATCGGCCCCTTCCCCGGTCAAGACAACCTTCAGATTGTGTTGATGTACCAGGCCAGAGAGGAGCAACATCGGTGCCGGGGCGGTGCGCAAGACGGGGATTTCCGTGTGCCAGGTCACCTCCGGGAACACGCGCCCGATGTCCGCTTGGGTGCAATGAACCACCTGGTGTTGCGTCCCCAGGTGCGCAGCCATTTCCTGCTGAAATCTACTTTCGTCAAATTGCGGGTTATCGGCAAAGGCAATCGAGAAAGTGTCCAGGCTGTTGTTCGTATATTTGCGGGCAATCGCAGTGATCGTCGAAGAATCCAACCCGCCGCTCAAGTACGCGCCCACCGGCACGTCGGCCCGCAAGCGGATTTGCGTGGCGTCCACCAGCAACTCCTCAAGCTCAGCCAGATATTCCTCTGCTGGGCGAGGCCGCTGGGGCTCTTCAAAATCCAGGCTCCAATAGGGTTGAACGTCGAATCGCCCATCGCGGGCGTAAAGATAGTGCCCCGGAGGAATATCGTGAATATCACGGAAGACGGTGCGTTCTTTGAGCGTACTCCAGAAGGTGAAAACCTGCGCCAACGCTTCTGGGTCAATCTCAGCTTGAACCCCCGGATAGGCCAGGATCGTCTTCACCTCAGAGCCGAATAGCAGTCTGCCGTCGTGCAACGTATAAAACAACGGGCGCACACCCAGCCGATCACGCGCCAGGAAGAGGCTGCGTTTTTGCGTATCCCAGATGGCGATCGCAAACTGGCCGTTCAGGTAATTCAAGCAATCCGGGCCGTAATCCTCATACAGGTGCAGGATCACCTCCGTATCGGAGTGCGTGCTGAAATGATGCCCACGCGCCTCCAGGGCAGGCCGCAACTCCACGTAGTTGAATACTTCGCCGTTGAAGACGATCCAAAGCGTGCCATCTTCATTGCCGATGGGTTGATCGCCATCGGCAAGGTCGATGATGCTTAGCCGGGCACTGCCCAACGCCACGTCTGCGTCACGATAAACACCGAAGCCGTCCGGCCCACGATAGCGAATCATCGCGAGCATCTGATGCAACGTCTCTATATTGACGGGCGGGCGATCTTCGAGATTGAGAACCCCTAAAATGCCGCACATGATTTCAACCTGCTACAACGCACTTCCTAATTCACACGTTGATTGAGAGGAACAATTCTTCAATTCCGCTTTGATGACCTTGCCGTGGGCATTCATCGGCAAATGGTCTACGATCAACACTTCCTTGGGCACCATGTGATGTGCCATACGCTTGGCGCAGTGAGTAATGATGTCGGATGAGGATAGCGTAGAGCCGGGATGCAACGTGACAAACACCTTGATGGCCTCACCTCGCGTCAGATCCAATTCGCCAATGGCGGCTGCGGCGATCACGTCGGGCAACTCCATCACACACGCTTCCACCTGCTGGCTGCTTACGCGGTGACCATAGGATTTGATGAAGTCACTCTTGCGATCCGTGATGTAGATGAAGCCATCCGCATCCACCATCGCCATATCGCCGGTGCGGAGCGCTCCATCGACGAACTTCTGTGCCGTCGCGGCGGGCTCGTTGTAATAACCTGGGCAGATACTGCCACCCCACGCATATACCTCGCCCACCTCAC
>DAOUFG010000152.1:0-6672 GCA_034430115.1 Thermoflexales bacterium
ACGATGGTCACGTCCAAGCTGGTCGCGGTGGAACACCCCCGCCACGGGCTGATCCAGTTGCAATTTTTTGGCCCGCGCCAGGTTTGTCAGACTGCCGCATATGATCGCGTCGGCGCGCTCGGCAGCTTCCAGCCCCAGGTGCTGCATGCGCACCAGGGTCGCTTGTATGTCCGATCCAGGTTCGGAGAACATCTTGCACCTCCCGGTTGTTCCGCCTGTGGACCGGCGGGCTATTCGTTGAGCGACAAAAACGTCCTTGGATCATCGCCTGACGTCGAAGGGGGCACATCTTGCAGGGCATCGGTGTAGGGGCAGCGTCGTCTTCTCTACGCTTATAGGGCTATTATCTATCATTAAGTGCGTACCGGGAGGCCGGATCATTCCGCCGGTAGGGCTGGTGAAATAGGATTGACCAAAACACGACGAGGTGTGAAAGCCGTGCCCCGCGCAAGGTTTTTGGGGGTTGCGGGTGTCGCGCAGGCGAAATCGCCCGTGAACTCGGGCGTGGCGACCTTGCGCGGCGAGCGGGTGAGCTATACCCTGCGCCGCTCGCGCCGCACCCGGCGTTTGCACATCCGCATCTTGCCCACGGGGGTGGAAGTGGTTCTGCCGATGCGGGCGCGCGTCGAAGACGCGCGGGCTTTCCTGGCCGACAACGCTGATTGGGTGCTGCGTCACTTGCAGGCTTTACGCCAAAAAGGTTGGCTGCGCGAGGCGGGGGATGCCAGCGGGATCAAGACGCTCCTCTTGCGCGGGCGCTGGATGCAGGTGATGGTTGACGCCCGGCCCGCGTCCCTGCGCGTGATGACGAGCGGAGATACGCTCACCCTCACGCTCCCGGTTGGCCGGGAGGCGCAGGCTGGGCGAATCCTGGAAGATTGGTTGCGCCGGCAGGCCGGTGATGACATCGCTGAGCGGGTGCGCCTGCGCAGCGCGCAGATGGGCGTTTCGCCCAGGCGCGTGTTCATCCGCAACCAGCGCACCAAGTGGGGCAACTGCTCGTCGCTGGGGAACGTGTCGTTCAACTGGCGACTGATCGGCGCGCCGCCCGAGGTGTTGGACTACGTGGTGGTGCACGAACTGGCGCATTTGAAAGAGATGAACCATTCGGCCCGTTTCTGGACGCTGGTGCGCGCCTATTGCCCCGATTTTGCGCGTCACAAAGCCTGGCTGAAGGCGAATGACGGGTGCCTTATGGTGGATTTCTAATTCATCCTTGCAGGGGAACGGTGAGCAACGCCCTTCCCCCTGCAAGGAACGCAGCGGGGGAAGGGTTGGGGATGGGGGCCTTGTGGAAGATCGGCAAGCGCCTGGCCGCCCTATTCCGCCAGGGCTTGCGTTACTTTGTCGCGCACACCTTCCAGCCAGGTATAGACGGCCGGGCTGAGTGCCGCTTTCAGGTCCGCAAGCGTGGCCGATTCCTCTCCAAGCCAGTAGCCCAGGGCATAGGCGCGCACCGCCTGGCTGCGCTCGCAGATCTCATCCTGGTCACAGGTGGGGATCGCCTGCTGGGCATCCTGCAAGTTTTCACGCAACACCTGCGGGAAGTCTTTCGTCGCGCGCACGTATTGGCCGTCGCGCAGGGTGAACACCACCGGCAGTTCGGGCGTCGCGTACATGGGCAACAGGTCCAGATCCGAAAGCCGATCATCCACGCCGACGATCTGATAGGGCGGCTTGCCGCTGAGCAGGGCGAACGTCTGGATGCCACCTTTACGAGCTTCCCAGTGCAACAGCGAAGGCAACGTCGCGGTGAGGGCATACAGGTCATAGACGAAGCAGCAATTCGCGCCGCCGGTGTAGGTCTCCAGCATCAAGGTGGGCACGCCATCGCCCGTCAGGTCGCCACAGCGCACCTGGGAGATGCCCACCATCCCGCCCTGTGAGGTATCCAGCGCGACCTGTTTGAGCGGTTGGCCTGTCGCATCGCTGATGGATACGCGCGTCACGCGGCCGGTATCTAGCACGGATGTGACATCTTGGGTGATGGTGTATGCGCCGCAGCCGGAAACTGCCGAGATACCCGGCGTCGCCTCGGGCGTGGGCAGCGCCGCCAGCGTGGCCGTGAATGGGAGCGACGATGTGGCCGTTGCGGGTGGCGTCGCCGTCGCCGTCGTGGGTGTGTTGGCGGGGGTGAAGGTCGCGCCTGGCGCAAGTGTGCTTGAAGCGTTCACGGCGGGAGCGGAAGTGGGCGTTGCGCCGGTGGGCGCCGTCAAGCCGCATGCCGCGAGCGCGATGGTGCACAATAGCGCCGTGGCGCATGAGCCGATCTTTGGCAGCTTGCTCATTGAATGATGTAACAGAGGGCGGAAAGATTTCATTAAGTTTGATTCTCCTTATTCTTATTTCCCTGCACGCGGTGTAGGGGTGGCCCGGTTGCGCAGGTCCAGCAGCTTGGCATCGGCGGGCGGTGTGAAGGTGAAAAGCGCACGGTCCAGCGGGACGTTGTATTGGATGCGCGTAACCTCGATCGTTGAGGTCACGCGATCGTCACTCAGGCGGTGCAACTCGTTCTTCAAGATGAAGAAGGTTTCCTGGTCCACCCAGATGACGCGCCGGCCGTTCAGCCCCGGCGCGGAGGGGCACTCCAGCTTGCCCAGGTCGATCACATAAGTTGGGCGACCCGCCACAACGTCGCGCGCGATGTAGCGCGGCTCGGGCTTGATGCGCGCGTCGGGGCAGGTGGTATCCGCCTGTAGGAAGGCGTTCAGGCTGGTTGCGCTTATCCCAAACAGGAAGCCGGTGCTGCTGAACTCGGTATTTGCGTTCAGCCGGTTTACGATCACCTCATGGCGCAGCGGATCGTAGGACCACATATCCGTGCCATCGCTGATGGTCGTCTCATGCCAGGTCTGGCCCGGCAACGCTTGCCCGTCGGGGCCGTAGCTGACGCTTTCGTCTTCGCTGTGCCACAGGTTGGGGGCCTGGTACCAGCGTTGATGGATGGTGACGTCCTCGGCCTGCCCCGTGGCCGCGTCGGGTTGTAGCGTGATCGTCTGCGTGAAGGCGAAGCTGATCAGGTTGGTGGACGAAAGCGTCATGGCGGCCTGAGCGCGCATCAAGACGGTGCGCGCCTCCACGGGTTGCGGCTGGTTGCGCACGACCCACATACCGACCAGCGCAATCGCCAGGACGGCAAAGGCCAGCCGGCCCCATACTTGCCAGGTCCATCTGGCGGCGGGGCGCTTATTGGGGCGTACCTCGGCGGTTTGGCGCGCCACGCGTGCCCAAACGCGCGCGCGGGCCTGGGATGAAGGGGCTTCGGCTTCCGCCTGCTTTAGGGCGATCACGCGCTGGGCAAATGAGGCCAGCTCGGGCGCTGGGGATGACCCCGCCGGGTTGTTGGCCGGGTCATCCAGGAGGCGATCCAGCCATTCCGCCTGGGTTTGTTCGTCGTGGGTGTTCATTTCTGTTCGTCCTCCTGCCATGCCCGGCGTAGTCGTTGCATCAGGCGGTAAATCGCCACCCGCACGGCGCCCTCGCGTTTGCCGATGATCTCGCCGATTGCTCTGGCCGAGAGGCCGGCATCCAGCCGGAGCGCCAATAGCTCTTGTTCTTCGTCGGAGAGGGCCCGTAGCAAGCGGCGTAAGCGGGCGTGTTCTTCGTCGCGGACTATTTGCTCCAGCAGGTCCGGCGTATCCCGGTCCCATAGTTCCGCTACGCCCGAATCACTCAATTCGTCCAGCGAAACGGCGTCGCGCCGGTCGCGCAGATAGTTCACCACCGTGTTATGTGCAATGCGGAAGAGCCATGCTTCCAATGAGCCACCGCGATAGCTATCCAGGTGGGCGCAGGCACGGGTGAAGATCATGCTCGTCAGGTCTTCCGCTTCGCGCGGCAGGTCCACACGGTGCAGGCAATAGCGATAGACGCGCGCGAAGTATTGCTCGAAGAGAGATTGAATATCCAGCGGAGGATTGTGCATGTGCGCCCTGGATGATGTTACTTCACTCTGTGCGAGCGCCAGCTTTGGCCTGACGAACGATAAATCACTCATACCCGTACCTATAAAGACACAGCTAAGCGCCGAATGTTACACAGCACATCGAAAATGGATTGACACGCGCGAACAAATGTTCTACACTGTTATGCGGCAATGCAAGATGCCAAATCCACAATAGGAGTACAAGCACAATGCAAACCCGTCTATCTCATATTCAGTTCAACGTTGGCGCGGCTAACATCCCTTTCTATAAGGATTTGATGGCCCTGCTGGGCTGGAAGGTTATCTATGAAGGCCAGGACATGTGCGGTATTGCGAGCAGCGACGGCACCAGTTTCTGGTTCAACGGTCACGTCAACGACGTGGCGAATGACTACGATGGGCCGGGAATGAACCACATCGGCATCGGCGCGCAAACCCAGGCGGATGTGGATAGCGTCGCCGGCTTCTTGAAAGAGAAGGGCATCCCGTGGCTGTTTGAAACGCCGCGACATCGCCCGGAGTTCTCGGCGGGGCCGGACCAGACGTACTACCAGGTGATGTTCGAAACGCCCGACCGCATTCTGCTGGAAGTGGTGTACACCGGCCCGAAGGCGTAGGGCTGGACGATTGGGGGATTGCAAGAGGCGACCAAACAGGCCGCCTCTCGTTTATTTTCCGGCAGGTTACGCACCCGGATTTGACCCAATTCCCAAGAGGGGCGCCGCATAATGCTGCAAGTCTTCCACCAGTCCGGCCCACAGCGCGTAGGACTGCGGAATCCCTTCCGGCGCGCCGCCCAGGCGCAGCACCTCCAGTAGCCTGTTGGCGCAATCGGCCGGTTGCACGTCGAAGCGCGCGAGGAACAGCAGGCTACGTTTGCGGCTGGGGAAAAACGTGCGGTTCAACGCAAACAGCGCCTGCAAGAAGTGATCGATGGCGATCTCCAGCGCGAAGTGATAGAACAGCACGTCTTTACGGGCCGCGGCCCGCTGCATGTCTTCGACGTCGGCGAGCTTCTTCAAGTGATAGCCGGCCAGCTTTTCGGCCAGCGGCGCTGGGTACACGCGCAGCTTTTCCTTTAATGAATGCAAATAATCGCCTGGATCGTATAAAACGGTGCAGCTTTGCAACATCGCGCAACGGCCGATCGGGTAATAGTAGTTGTCCAATTTATCGGGGAAATCGCCGTTCAGGATAGCGTCCACGTTGCGCGAGACGTCACGCTGCGTGAAGTACATCAGCCAGGTCTCGACGCCGTTGATGCGCAGAAAATCGCCCTCTCCCCAATGTCCTCCTGCGAAGACCTTGACCCGGCCATCTTGCGCCAGGTCTCCCATCTGGTCGATGACGGATTGGCGTCGCTCGGGGCTGGGGATCGTGTCGCAATAGATGAAGAGGTCGATATCGCCTTCGCCGGCCTGGGGGAGCGGCGTTTTGCTTCCGCTGATGCAGATGGACGCCACTTCGGGCAACGTGCTGAGCTTTTCGATCAACTTTTGAAAGATCGTTTCCGTATTGATGGTCATGCTGCCTCGCTGATGGGGTTGATGTTACCGCGCTTTGGGCCGGCGGGTGAAAATCGGCCCCAGGAAGGTGGGTTTCGCAAATGCCTTCTGCGCACAACGAAGTGGCCGGTGAAATGGCGGGCGCCGGTTTTCTGCTCGCGCGGGGTGAGCGTGAAAAAGGCGGCAAAAGCAGGCGTTTTTGGCGTTTGCTGAGGGGAAAGGCGCGTTTCGCAAATGAGGCGGGGTTTTACGCAGAAACAGATTTGCGATATAAATGGTAGTGTGGCGCGGTTGGGGTGCCTGAGGGGTGCTTGCGCGACGCACCGGGCTGCGCATGGCGGGGCGTTTGGGGCCTTGCAGGATGTTGGGATCCTCTTTACCTCGCAGATGTAAAATGGGGTTCCAACGAAGTCGATCCGATAGAGGATACTGAAAGAATAGCGCCGAGGGCTGGGTCGGCGTGGGCGATACGGTTCCAACGAAGTCGATCCGATAGAGGATACTGAAAGGCAATTATTTTAAATCTTAAATACCGCGCCACGAGGGTTCCAACGAAGTCGATCCGATAGAGGATACTGAAAGTGGTAGGTGCGCTCGAAGCTGTACGTCAGGCTGGCAGTTCCAACGAAGTCGATCCGATAGAGGATACTGAAAGGGGATCTTGCACGGCTCGCAGTTGCCCGACGGCTGAGTTCCAACGAAGTCGATCCGATAGAGGATACTGAAAGTGGCGCAGCGTTCTGAAATCGTCGCGGCGCTCATGGGGTTCCAACGAAGTCGATCCGATAGAGGATACTGAAAGTCGTCGCCTGGGCGCTGGAGCAGGGTCGGGCGGCATGTTCCAACGAAGTCGATCCGATAGAGGATACTGAAAGTCGATGAGCTGGTGGGATGCGTGCCGGGAGGACCTGGGGTTCCAACGAAGTCGATCCGATAGAGGATACTGAAAGTGCTGCTTTGGCGAGTGTGGTTTGTGCCGTGTGAGGTTCCAACGAAGTCGATCCGATAGAGGATACTGAAAGAATTCATCGAACTCATTGGGGGCCGGGGTCGCCGTGGGTTCCAACGAAGTCGATCCGATAGAGGATACTGAAAGTGCATCGTATATCTGGTGATGTGGTGGCGCGTGAAGGGTTCCAACGAAGTCGATCCGATAGAGGATACTGAAAGGCGAACGGGTCCAGCACTACATCGCCGGGATTCGACGTTCCAACGAAGTCGATCCGATAGAGGATACTGAAA
>DAOUFG010000153.1:0-17934 GCA_034430115.1 Thermoflexales bacterium
CGGCACATCGCCAAAATACTGCTCGATCGTAGTATGTGGTTGGCTCATCCGCCCATTATGCGCTGGGTTGCCTTAAACTTCTAAATGCAATCGCCCTACACGCCGTTGGGGTTGCCCCCACGCGCTATATGTACTCTGATAAGATGTGCAATTCGTTAATACGCTATGCGTCCTTTCTGCAAGGCTATTGCATATGACCCACCTCTGATGAACATGGAATCCCTCACCAGCCGCGAAAGAGTCCGCCTGGCGCTGCAACACCAGGAGACCGACCGCATCCCCGTCGCCATGGTGTGCTCCGGGATCAATCCCCCCGCCGACGCAGCCTTTGACCAGTTGCTGCGCCAGACCAAAGGCATTGATCGCGAGACGTATCTGCGTAAGATCATCGACGTCCGCGCTGTCGAGCCGCGCTACGTCGGCCCGCGCCTGAAGGCGGGCGAAGACATCTGGGGCGTGCGGCGCAAAGCGCAATCGTTCGGTGATGGGTCGTATGACGAGATCGAGTATTACCCTCTGGCGGACGCCGCCACACTGGACGATGTCGAACGGCACGCCTGGCCCAGCACCGACTGGTTCGATTACGATGCTCTCAATGAGAGCATCGCCCAGGCGCAGGCTGACGGCGAGCATTGCCTGATGATCCACAACGGCAACATCTTCGAGACCACCTGGTATCAGCGCGGCTTTGAACAAACGTTGATGGACCTGGTGCTGAACCCCGAACTGGTGCAGGCCATCCTCGCACACGTGGCCGACTTCATGACGCGTCACTTCACGAAGATGCTGGAAGTCGCCGCCGGGCGCATTGACCTGGCCTTCACCGCCGACGACATCGGCGGCCAAAACGGGTTGCTGATGTCGCTGCCGACCTGGGAGGCCAACATCAAGCCGCTGCACGCCAAGCTCAACCACGCCATTCACCAGTTCGGCGTGAAGGTGATCTATCACACCGACGGCGCGGTGATGCAGGCCGTGCCGGGGTTGATCGAGATGGGCATCGACGTCTTGCAGGCGCTCCAGTTCAGCGCGCGCGGCATGTACCCCTACACGCTGAAAGCGAACTACGGCCGGCGACTGTGCTTCGAAGGCGGCGTCAGCGTGCAGACGACGTTGCCGTTTGGCAGCGTGGAAGACGTGCGCCGCGAAACCCGCGAGATGATCTCGGTGCTGGGCGCGAACGGCGGCTACATCCTCGGCCCTTCGCACGCCATTCAGGCCGGCACGCCGCCCGAGAACATCCTCGCCATGTTTGAGACGGCCCTCACCGGCGCTCTGCGCGGCGGAGGCCATTCCAAGGAATGATCCATGACTGTAAGAAGCCGCCTTTTCAACATCCTTTGCACGGAAGAGATCGATGACCCGCTGGAGAGATACGTCAACGGGTTGATCACCGGGCTGATCTTGTTGAGTGTGATGTCGGTGATCCTGGAAACGGAAGAAGACCTGTATATCCAATTCCAGGCCCTCTTTACCGGCTTTGAAATCTTCACGGTCTGCGTCTTCACGCTGGAATATGTGTTGCGCCTGTGGGTGTGCACCTTGGACCCCAGGTATAGCGCTCCCATTCGCGGGCGCATCCGCTATGCGCTCACCCCCCTGGCGCTGATCGACCTCTTCTCCATTCTGCCGTTCTATCTTCCCGTGTCCGGGTTTGATTTTCGGTTCATCCGTGCCGTGCGGCTCACGCGCCTGTTCCGCATCTTGAAGCTGGGACATTACTCCCAGTCCTTGAGGATGCTCGGCAGGGTACTGAAATCTAAGAAAGAAGAACTGCTTGTCACGGTTTTTGCAGGGGCGATTCTGCTGATCATCGCTTCAAGCCTGATGTATTACGTCGAGCGCGACGCACAACCGGAAGCCTTCAGAAGTATCCCCAGCGCTATGTGGTGGGGCGTAGCGACATTGACCACAATCGGCTACGGCGATGTCTACCCCATCACGGGGTTGGGGAAATTGCTAGGGTCTTTGATCGCCGTCACGGGGATCGGCCTATTTGCCCTGCCGGCCGGCATCCTCGCCTCTGGGTTCGCAGAAGAATTGCAGAACAAAGCCAAAATGCCGCGCATCTGCCCTCATTGCGGCAAAGACATCGATGCCGCTCCCAACCCAACCATCGAGAATTGATCGGGAGCGGCGTTCGCCGGTTACCAGATGGAACTCAATTCATAAACGGCCAGCGAGGTGACGAACGCGTCGCCGCCCACGGCGGATACCGCCAGGGCGGGCGATGTGTCTTGCGCCTGTGCGACGTTGGTGATGGAAACCTCTCCCCGGTTGCCAAAGCACTCCACGGACATACGATCTACCAGCATCCGAAGCTGAATCGCGCCCGCCGCCGGCTTGAGCGTCGCCGGCGAGCCGCACGCATCCAGTTGCGCATCGTGGACGCGGTATTTCACCAGGTTGCCGCGCAGGTTGAAGACGATTTCGCTGCACGCGGACCTTTGCAGATCAAACTCGGCCACGACATCAAACAGCTCACCCTGCACCTGCGCCAGGGGGTTCTCGCCGGGTTGCAACACCTGATTGCTCAAGACGAATTCCGACGCCCGAAGCTGCTCGATCTCTCGCACCGGGTAGCGGCACACGCGCATGCCCTCGGGCGACGTGTGCAACGTCAGTTCGCAGGGGAACGTGATCTGCTGGTTGAACGGCATATCGGGGTAGGCACCCCCGCGCATCCATGCCATCTGAATCCGCCGGTCGTCGTCCTTGGGCATGCCGTCGAAGGTCATCGTCGCGTAGAAGTTGGGCCCGTAGTCGCCTTTCAACTTGGCGGTTTCGCCCTCGAAGCGCTGCCCATCGAACCGCCCGACGACGTAGTCGCCGCTGCCATCCACAACCACCCACTTCTCGCGTTGCGGGTCGCCGTCTAAAAGCAAAGGGAACATATCCGGGCATTCGAACATATCGGGGATGGTGCTGAGCTGTTCCCAGTGCAACAGGTCGGCCGAACTGAACAGCACGTAGCTGTTGTCCGGCGTCCCGTAGAGGATCATGACCCACTTCTGCCCCGGCTCGTACCAGAACACATTGGGGTCGCGGTGCGGATGCACCAGCACCGGGTTATTGGCATACTTCACCCACGTGCGGCCATGGTCATTGCTATAGGAGATGCACTGGCTCTCGTTGTCGGTGCTGCTCCAAAAAGCGACCATCACCGGCTCATGGCCGTCACCCAGGCCCGAAGCGTTGGCATAATCCACGATCCCGCCGCCCGATTGGGTACCGCCGAGTGGCCCGCCCTTGCCGAAGGCCGGCGGCAGTTCCTCCCAATGCACCAGGTCGGTGCTGACGGCGTGCAGCCAGCACGACCACCAGCGCTGGGCGAAGAAATGATACTCGCCGGCGTAATAGACAAGCCCGTTGACGTCGTTGATCCAGCCTTCCTGGTGCTGTTGGGGGTTGAGCGTGTAGTCGTTCCAATAGCGCGCCGTGAAGTGATATTGCGGGCGTAGCGACTCTTTGTAGAGCGCCGCGCGTTGTTCGTTTGGGTGTTCCTGATCGTGCATAAAGGGTATAAACCTCCGGCGGGATTGTAGCGTTTAACGTTAACCGCGCATGCGGATAAACTCCGGCTGGGCGACTTGCATGGCTTGCGGCACAAGACCACGGCAAATGGACTCTATATCATCCGCCACGAAGCGGCCGATGCTCATGATCGCCTCGCCGTTCGCCCCGGCGCGATGCGAAGAAAGGACGGCATGACCAGCCTTGCAGATGGGGTGATCGGCCGGTAGTGGCTCTTGCGGGAAGACGTCGATCCCGGCGCGGAAACGCCCTTGCAGCAGCAGCTCCGTCAACGCAGCGAAATCCACCACGTGCGAACGGCTGAGCAGAATGAAAACTGCGTCGCGGCGGATCAGGCTCAGTTTCTCGCGGTCAAGCAACGCCTGGTTGGATGCGCTGGGGATGGCCAGCACGAAGATCACCTTCGAGGTGCCCAGCAGCGTGTCGAGATCCACCGGGCTGACGTCCTGCCTGCGCAGATAGGTGTCCGTCAGCCAGGGGTCATAGACCTGGATTGGGCAATCGAACGGCGCCAACAGCGGCTTGAGCGCGCGGGCCAACCCGCCGAAACCGATGAACCCCACTTGCTTCCCATAGAGCGTGAAAGGCGTGCCGACTTCCGTTTCAAACGCGGTATGGCTCCAATTTGGGGTGCCGGTGCGGAAGGCCCGATCCGTCCAGGCGATTTGCCTGGCGCAAGCCAGCGCCAACCCCAGCCCCATCTCGGCCACCGCCGGGCCAAAAGCGGGCGCGCAACTGAGCACGCGAATGCCTGTGGAGAAGCACGCGGCATAATCGAGGTCTTTTGGAGATGGGAACGAACCGCCCACCTCCAGGATCGCGCGCAGCTTGGGGTAGCGGCTCACGTCGCCATGCCGCCAGCTTCCACAGATGATTGCGACGGCCTCTTTGCTGGCGCGTTCGATTTCCTCCGCGGGCATCGGTTCATCTTTGCCCCAGATGACGTCTGCGGCAGCGTTCAGGCGGGCCAGGTCTTCGGGCGAGAAGATGTTCGCCATGCGCCGGAAGGCAGGATCTAGAATGACTTTTGGTTTCATGGGTATGCCTGTTGGATGTGAAACTTTTAGCAATTCCCTGTATAGTAGCTCAGACAGCCTGATTTGCTTGTAACGCCGGAGGTTCACGTATCATGACAGCCAAACAAGATGCGAATCGCGTTGTGTCTCGCCCCGCGCTGGGGGTGATTTTTCACCCCAGCTTCCCACCCGAAACATTGGCCGATTATGCCCGCCGGGCGGAGGCGGCCGGCTTCGACGAACTGTGGCTGTGGGACGACTGTTTCGTGCCCGGCGCGTTGACCTCCGCCGCTATCGCGCTCTCCGCCACGCAGCGCCTCAAGGTTGGGATCGGCCTCATCCCGGCCACGTCGATCAACCCTTTGTTCGCCGCGATGGAACTCACCACGCTGGCGCGCGCGTTCCCCAATCGCATCTTGCCGGGCTTTGGGCATGGGCTGGCGACCTGGATGGCTCAGATCGGCGCCGCGCCGAAGTCGTCATTGACATCGCTCGGCGAAACCATCCCCACCATCCGGCGGCTCTTGAGTGGCGAGATGGTCAGCCTGCGCGGCGAGCAGGTGAAGCTGGACAAAGTGCAGATGCACCTGACAACGGCCAGTGTCCCGCCGCTCTACGTCGGCGCGCTGCGCGCAAAGACGTTACGCCTGGCCGGGCGTGTCGGCGACGGCACGATCATGGCCGCCATGGCTTCGCCCGCATACATCCGCTGGGCGCAAGAGCACATCCGCGCCGGGATGGCGGAGGCCGGGCGCACCCAACATCACGTCGTGGTCTACCTGGACGCGAAGGTGAGCCCGGATGGCGCGGCGGCACGCGCAGCCACACGCCGGGCGCTGGCCGATTGGTGGCCCTGGGTGGATGCCCACACGGACACATTGGGCATCACCCATGAGGTGAATGCGTTTGTGCGGCAACACGGCGTCGATGGCCTGGCGGCGCACATGCCGGATGAATGGCTCGATGCGTTCGCGGCGGCCGGGACGCCGGAGCAGGTTGCCGAAGGCGTCCAACGCATCATTGCGACGGGCGTCGATTCAGTCGTGTTGCAGCCGCTCAATGGCGACCCGGCCTGCCTGGAGGAATACATTCGCTATTTGCTGCCACTGCTAAAAACCAAATAGGCTGGTCGGGATGACCTATTGCGGCGCTTCAATCATGCTGAGGGGGAATAAAACACAAAGACACGAAGGGAACCAAGAACACGAAGTTTTCTCTCATTGCTGCACGGCGCTCAGAAACCCTATAGTGCGTTGCAATTAAAAGCAAGGCGAAATGAAACATAAACATCGGAGGTCTGCGAGACCTCCGATGTTTTGCCATCCCTTTAGTCACCTGCAAACTGCTCTAAAGGTGACGGGGCCTGTTACCAGGTGCGCTCTTTGAGCAGTTCCTGGATGGCTTCCTTCGGCACCGGCAACTCGTCCATGTGCGCTTCGAGCCACTGCGAGAAATCCCGCTCGATGTCGTCGGCCCAACGCGCGTCGATCTGCCCGGAGGTGTACTTGCCTTCCGCCAGGCGCTGTTTACCGAACTTGTCGCGCAGCGCCACGATTTCGCAGGTCTTCACCACCTTCTCGGCCAGGTGTGCCGGGATGAAGATCACGCCGTCCTGCTTGCCCAGCACCAGGTCGCCTGCCATGACGGTGACGCCGCCGATGCGCACCGGGCAGTTGATGCCCATTAGCATGATGGTCGGCGAGGCGTAGGTTGGATGCGCGCCGCGCACGAAGCTGGCGAAGCCGGGCAGCGCCTTGATGCCGTCCCAATCACGCACCGCCGCATCGTGCACCACGCCGTTGCCGGACTTGGCGTGAATCGACGTCGCGAGGTTATCACCAATGATCGGGCCCTGATCGATCTTGCCATACACGTCGGCCACGTATACGTCGCCGGGCACCAGTAGATCGATCGGCCATGAGATCTGGTCGCCGATGCAGCCGGCCCTGGCGCCGTGTTCTTCCATCACCGCGCGCATGTTGGGCCGGCGCGGCATATACATCGCGGTCAGCGCCCGGCCGGCCAATACCTCGCCCGGGTGAGTGCACACCCAGTCGCCTTCGTACTGGTGGTGATAGCCTTCGCCGCGCAGCACGCCCCACGCGCCGGTGATGCTGATCTTGCGCGCACGCGCAATCAGCGCGTCGGGGACCTTCGGGCGGCCATCGTCGAAGCGCTCGCCGCTCCATTCGCGGGTGTAGTCAATCATCTCCTCGCGCGTCATGTTGAAAGGGCAATATTTTTCCATATCCTGTTTTGTAATCTCTATGGGAATTCGTTACGCGCCCGGATCGCAAGATCGACGAGGTCTCCCCCACCGCTTGCGCCGTTCGTCGTGCTGTTTTGCCACGATTGCACCGCGACCGCTCGCGGCCCCACGTCGCCATCCCAGAAGCCAAACATCGGGCCGCCCGATTGGCCCGGGAACACGTCTGCTTGATGGCGGATGATCTCGTGCGCATCGTCCTGGGTATCGTCGCCATTCATGGTGAACCAGCTCTGGAAGGTGGGGCGTTGCATACTGGTCAGATCGGACGGATAGCCGATATGCCACCACGCCGCGAGCGGGTCCCAATCGTCCGTGTAACGCCGCGTGCCCAACCAGCCGGCGCTATCGCCGATGCGATCGTTCAACACCAGAACCACGTAATCGTACTGGCCTTCGTCCCCATTACTGAAGCCGTCGTTGTTGTCCTTCTTGACCCAGTAGATGTGCGTCGCATAGGTAGCGCCGAATGGGGCATCGCCGTCGAAGTAGGCGGGCGTAAAGGTCAACCAATCTGCGGCGTAACCGGGCGGGGGCGTCCAGTCGATCCCGTGGTTGCACGTCAGCAGGTGGCGCGGGCCGATCAAGACGCCGCTAAAGGGGCCCAGGTTCGTCTCGCAGCGTCCAAAGGCGCTCCACGGATAACTGGTATCCTGGAAAACGCGCCGCTCATCCGGCGTGAAGATGGTGGTGTTGTAACGCGTCTTTCTATCCAGGCGCGTTGGGATGCGGTTGATCGCTTTCACCAAACGCTGTGGGCGCGGATCAACGGGCAAATGATCGGGCACAAAGGCGCTCAGCAGGTGGTCGTATTCGCGCAAGCGCTCTTGCGGGATGCGTTGCGTGGCCGGCTCTCCACGCAAGGGCGGCGGCGCTGCGCGTTCGCCAAGCCGCACGCCTTCCATATCGAGCCGGACTTCGTAATGCAACACCTTCTGCCCATTGACGACCCGTTCAACCTGAACGACTTTTGTTTTAACCTTTGGCACACCTTCTCCGCCGGCGACAAAGATGCTGCGGGCCACATGTGCCAGGTTATCACTCAGCGCGGGGCGCGCTTTCATCGAACGACTGATGGTGCGACGTGAGAGCGGTTTGGACTGCGTGTTTTTAGTAGCCATCGTAATCCTCCACTAATCACTGCGAACGATTCCATCCACCGACGTAACGGTGTGATTATATGCGCCAAGTGAAGGGGGCTGCAACGAGGCAAAAAGCAGCGCCAGCCGCTACCTCCAACAGAAATTCAAAGAGAACCTGCCCGACGTCCAGGGAGCGATGCAGGCGTTAGCCAAAGCCTCCCGGCCGGCGACGTTGGAGAAGAAGCCTGCGCGCTGTATGAACAGTTCCGCCCCAGCATCCCCGAAGGCCAATCGGGCTGGGGCGCCGCCGGCGAGCTGGACCTGGGCCAAATCCGTTCACTCGCCAGGCCGAAGGCGCCAGCGGGCCGCCCAAAGAAGCAAGCGGCTTAGCGCCATCCCACCGTCAACTATGCGCTGCCTCAAACAGGATCAGCTCAGAGGTGAGCGCGGCGTCAAGCTGCACGCGTAGCCCGGCGTTCGCCAGCTCGCGGCCGGGGATGATGCAGGTCTGCTGCGAGTTATCGAGCGTCACCCGGTAGTCTTGCGCCAGGCTCAACCCGCGTGGGCGGAAGACGTAGTCGGAGGGGCCGGCGCCGTTCAACTTGAACACGCCCGCATAAGCGCGCTGATGATCTTGCGCCGCATATTCCAGCACGCACCAGTCGGCCGGCTTCGAGAGGCCGATATCTGGGGTATGGTGATATACGAGCGGGCGATTTGCCATGATGGGCCGGCAGAAAGTCTTCGCCAGTTCGATGTACCGGCGGGTGGTCTCAAAATAGGCGTTGGAGCGATTGGCGTTTTGTGCGCCAAAGCCGACGTAGATCGGCACACCAAACAGCGTGACGCGCAGATGCGTTTCCAGGTCGGCTGTCTGATGGGCCATCGGGATGTGATTGTGGTAGTAGCAGATTGCCTCGGGCGGCAAAAATAGCGTCATGCCATTGATCTGCCGAATGCTGCGCGGGAATGAGCTGTAGTCCGACTCGGCGCAATAGTGGAAACGGCTCATCATCCCCAGGTCGTTGCGCCCGCCGCCACCGGCGCAGTTTTCCAGCGCCACGTGCGGATATTCCGCGCGGGCGCGATCATAGACCTTGTAGAGCGTCTCAAAATGCCGCCACGACTCGTTCTCGGCAAAGCCTTCTCGCACCGTCTGCCCGCCCTCGTAGGTGGTGATGTTGTAATCCGTCTTATAGAAGTCAAGCTTGAAATCTCGAATCACCCCGATCACCGTCTCTTCGAGATACCCGGCAGCTTCTGGGTTGGCCAAGTTCAGGCCGTAGCCGAAGGTGCCCACCGGGCAGTCGCCATCCGTCTGTAGCGCCCAATCCGGATGTTCGTGATACAGCTTGCTCTTGGGCGTGATCGCCTCAGGCTCCAGCCACAGCCCGAATAGCATGCCTTTGCTGTGGATGTGTTCTCGGATGCCGGCCATCCCGCCGGGCAACCAGCTTCCCTCAAACCAGTCGCCACGCTGCTCAGACCACTCCGAGAAGTGAGCGCCGTACCAGCCGGCATCCACCATGAAAGCCTCGCAACCCATCTCGGCGGCTATATCGATTTCTTTCAATATCCAATCGCCGGGTTGCTCCACCACGCGCGCTGCAATGGTGTACATGTCTTTGCCCGCCGGCCGCGGCGGCAACACAGAACTGCGGATGTGGGAATGCCAGGTTTGCACAGCTTCATCAAAGCGCGTATGCAACATGCCGAGATGGACTTGTGGCGAAGTGACCGTCTCGCCAGGCGCAATGACCCGCAACGGCGCTGGCCCGATGGGCCCGGTCTTGAACGATAGCGCCCCGCGCTGACGATATGAGAACTCGGCATAATGGTTGCCCGACCACGCCAACGCCATGAAACACAATTCACCCGTGACCTCGTTACGGATGACCCAATAGGGCGAACCGTGAAAGCGGCCATTGGTGCGTTCGATGCGGAAGCGCTCCTGGGGCAGCGCCAGCCATGTAAAGTCGCCTTCTTCGCCCCAGTTCTCGGGCGGCAGATACCCCAGGCGATAGAACGAGTCGTCTGGGCCGCCCGGGGCCCAGGCCGGGTCCGTATTCCACAACATGCCTGAGTAGGGCGACACGCGCGAAAGCGCAGCCGGCGCGCTGCCCGTGTTGCAGATTTCTAGCCAGCGCGCCAGGATCGGCGTGCCATCCAGGCGCGTGACGATGTTGACCGAAACAGGCCGTAGCGTATGGCGCAACGTGACCACTGCCTCAACGGTGCCCGGCCGGCCGCCTGCCCTCTCCGTTGCGCTCACCCATTCCCAGCTATTGTGCAAACACTGCCCATCGATCTCCAACTCAAATATACCAAGCGGCTGCGCGAGTGGGTCAAGCCTGGGGATGCCGAAGTTATCCTGGCGGGTCAGGCTCGCCGTCACGTCCTCACGCTGCACCTGGCCTGTCGCAGACCAGTACAACCCGATCGGGCGTCCATTCTCAAGCGCCTCCTCGCGCACAGTCGTGCCGGAGACGTAGCGTGCGACCTGCATCGCTCCAAACGTGTGGAAGCTGATCTCGACGTTGGCGGGGCGTTCTGTCATGGTAGCGCTGTTTTGCATGAGATATCCTGGTGGGCACTTGTTCCCTTGGGTTGAGGGGATAATACTTCAGAAAGCAAAAAGAGGATCCATATGAGCAAACCGATCCAACCAACGAAAGACAACGCAGCCTGTGAAAAGATGATCCAGGGCAGCTTCCAGGGCGTCTTGTGCATGGCCGACGGCGACGAACCCTACGCGTTGCCGATCAACCATGCCTACCGCGACGGCAAGTTCTATTTTCACTGCGCCCCCACCGGCAGGAAGCTGGACGTCATCCACCGGAACCCCAAGGTCAGCTATGTGATCAACCGGTACTATGGTGCCCCGGAGAACATGCAAAAGAGCCTGAGGTGCCACGGCTTCTGGGAGAGCGTGATCGCCTATGGCACTGCGCGCGTGCTCAGCGAGCGAGAGGAGCTTATCGCTGCATTCAAGACCTTCATGGCCTACTACGGCCAGGCCGATTTTCAGCCCAGCGAAAGCGCCTGCGAGACCACCCGCATCATCGTGATCGAAGTGGATCATATGACGGCCCGCCGGGAATATGAGGAGACGAAAACCGAGTATTGGGCCTGGGAGAAAGCGCTTTAGACGATCATGGTTCGACAGGCTCACCATGATCGTCCAAGCGCCATCACAGGCTCACCTCAAAGGCTAAGCGCTTTCATGTGCGCCAGCGTCTTCTCGTAGACCTCGAAATGTTCGCCTTCGGGGTCGTGCGGGGCGACGTATTTCATCCACATGCCCTGCTCGGGATGCCCGCCGGAAAGCACGCGCCGGCTGGCCTTCACGATGCCCGACTCGTCGGCCCAGCGCACCTCGCCCATCTGCAATAGGATGTACTTACCCGCGTAGCGATTCTCAAACTCCGCCTGGTGATCGCGGTAGTAGAGCGCCTGCTCCGACGTCGTGCGCAGCCAGCTCTCCACCGTCTCGCTCTTGTCGGTTGCGACCGAGAAGAACTCGCCTACCGGGGCCTGCACCTCAGACTGAAAATCGATCTCATCCAGGTTGACCGTGCCAAACCCGCCTCTTGCGGCGACCAGCAGATGATTGTGGTCGCGATGATAGGGCGGCGTCGGCCAGTCCGCCTGCGGGTCGTGTCCCATCAGCGTCGTGCCGCAGGCATCCGTCGCCACCACCTGATCTCCGGCGACCAGCGTGTTGCAGATGCGCGGGTTTTCGCCCTTGCCCCACTCCATGCCGGCCTGACCCACCAATCCGTCGATGATGTTCAGCGCCGGGTTCATGATGCGCCCCAGGTCCGCCAACATATAGGGCATGCGCACCAGGTGATGGTAATAGGTGCGCGGGCGACCAGATGGTGGGATGGCCGCCAACGCAAAAAGATTCTTCAGGCACAACGTGATGCCCATGAAGGCGTGGTTCTTCATCTTCTGCACCGACACGACCTCGTCGGCATCCACCACCGACTGCGGGAGCGGGTAACGATCAAACATGAACCCGCCGCCGGGCACGTCGGTCCACACGGCGGGCGTCTGTGACCCTTCGATGAAGGGCACGTTGAATTCGCGGAAGACGGGCAGAAGCTGCGTGCTGGAGCCGTCAGCCACGTGTGCCTGCAGGCCCTCCACGCCGATGTCCACCGCGACCAACTCGGCGGTGGTGCGCTCTTTGAGCAGGCGCAGCGTGGCGCGCGCCACCGAATCGCTGACGAGCTGCTGGCGCTGTCCCTCGAAGAACACCATTCGCTCGCGCACCCAGTCCTGGTTGAACTTAATCGCGATCCGGCGGGCTTTGGCCAAACGCTCCCAGGCCCGGCTGAGCGGGTCGGTGGCGCGCTTGAGCGCCTGATACACTTCTTCATCGCTAGAACGGTAATCACACTGTACGGCGCGAACCGTATAGTCTGTAGTGGGTTTCGTGATCACAAGTTATTCCTCACAACACGTAAACAGATTTCCCGGCGCATAAAAACGACGTTCCTAATAGAAAGCCTTTGCCCGTGTGTCTCTTATGCGGCTGGGTACCTCAATGAGGCCGGCTGGCGCACACTATACACGCACGCCCCCTTTCACACAAACGCACGTGGCCGCCCAAATTCCGCGGAATGGATTAGGCTTGCACCGGCGGCGCTGCAAAACCAACCGTAGCGCGCCGCAATGAATTCGTCCGACGTAGGAGGATAAACGGATGGCGAAACCGATCACGATCCAGGATGTGAAGACTTTTCTCATCCAAACGGGCGGCGCAGGCACGCGCTTCATCATCGTCAAGGTCATCACCTCGGAACCGGGGCTATATGGCATTGGCTGCGCAACGTTCACCCAGCGCTTTCGGGCCGTCGCATCTGCCATCGAAGACCACCTGAAGCCGTTTGCAATCGGGTGGGACGTCTCGCGCAGCGAAGAGTTCTTCCAGATGGCCATGGTGCAAGGCTCCTGGCGCAACGGGCCCGTCTTGAACAACGCGATCTCGGGCATCGACATGGCGCTGTGGGACATCAAGGGCAAGCTGGCCAACATGCCGGTCTATGACCTGCTGGGCGGCAAATGCCGCGAGGCGGCGGCTGTCTATGCGCACGCCGACGGGCGCGACCCGCAGGAAGTGGTGGACAACGTGCGCAAGTTCCAGGAGCAAGGCTATCACTTCATCCGCGTGCAGATGGGCGGCTATGGCGGGAAAGTGATGGGCAGGGCCAAGCCCGAGGGCGCGCGCAACGGCAACTACTACGACCCGCGCGCCTATACGCGCGCCATGCTGAAGATGATGGACACCGTGCGCGAGCAGGTGGGCGACGAGGTGGAGCTGCTGCACGACGTACACGAACGCCTCTCGCCGGTGGACACGGTGATGTTCGCCAAAGACGCCGAACACATCAAACTGTTCTACCTGGAAGACTCGCTGTCGCCCGAGGACATCGAATGGTTCCGCATGATCCGCCAGTTGTGCGCCACCCCCATCGCGATGGGCGAGTTGCTCAACAACCCGCACGAATGGCGCCTGTTGATCGAAGAACGCCTGGTGGACTTCATCCGCATGCACGTCAGCCAGCTCGGCGGCATCACCGCGGCGCGCAATGCGGCCATCCACGCCAACATCTATGGCATCCGCACCGCCTGGCACGGCCCAGGCGACACGTCTCCCGTTGGCCACGCCGCCAACCTACACCTGGACGTGTGGGAGCCGAACTTCGGCATCCAGGAGTGGTGCCGGTTCGATTCACTCGTCTACGACATGTTCCCCGGCCTGCCGGAAGTGCGCAACGGCTACATGTACCCCAACGACAAGCCGGGCCTTGGGATCGACCTGGACGAAGCGCTGGCGGCCAGGTACCCTTGCAAAGACGAAGTGGACTTTTGGACGCAAACGCGCCTGCCCGACGGCAGCCCCGCCAGGCCATAAAAAGTGTCCAGCGAGGATGTATTTCTCTATGACGGTGGTGGGATAAGAGATTTGAGATTGGAAATTGCTGATTGGAATCGACCACGGATGACACGGATTTCACCGATTGATCCATTGTCGTCTTCTATTCGCGAAGATTCGTAGATAAATCTCCAATCTCGAATCGGCATGTTGCAAGGAAGGTCGCTTATTCCCACATCGCGCAGGAGTGAATCCTGCGCCTACCGGCTGCACCAGGTAGGCACGGGCTTTATGCCCGCGTTGCTTCATATCTACACCGCGCAGGAATGAATCCTGCGCCTACCGGCTGCACCAGGTAGGCATAGGCCAACTCCCTTCCCCTGCAAGGAACGCAGCGGGGGAAGGGTTGGGGATGGGGCTTGCGTCACAACCGCACCATATATCACGCTTCGTCGCGATAGGCGCGTGCCCAATCCGTCATGCGGGATGGATCGCCGCTCCACAAACGATCCACCGCCCAGGCGCGCGCGACCGGCCGGCCGGCACATTCCAGACGAATGACGGGAAAGAGCGCGCTGGGGCGCTCGGCAGGCAGCCCACGCAAGATCAGGTGATCCTCGCTCTGCTCGAAGGCAAGCTCCTGCCCGGTGGTGAGCAACACGGCCCGCTGCACGCGCGTCTGCAAGCCCGCCAGATGCAGTTCCGGGCGTCCGTCCCAGAAGCGCACCACCAGGTAGAGCTTATTGCCTTTGCGGGTCTGGCGCCCATAGGTGATGAACTCGCACACCTCTCCGGGTTCGCTGCCGTAAATCGCTTCGCCATGCGTCTGAAGCCATTGGCCGATCTGTTCGGCGCGCTCCACGAACTCGGGCGGCATTTCGCCTTCGGGGGTTGGGCCCACGTTCAAGATCAGGTTGCCGCCCTTGCCGGCACACTCCACCAGCATGTCGAGCAGCAGGTCCGCCGGGCGCCACCGCTCGCCGCGCGTATAGCCCCACAAGCGCCAGGTGGACACCTGGCACGACTCCCACAGCCGGCCTTCCTCGGCCGTGATCTGATGTTCGGGCGTGCCAAAGTCGCCCAGTTCGCGCGATTCGCCCGCCCCTGCGCCACCGTCGGCATGTGGCAGACTCGGATCAGCGCTCGCCGGTAGCGTGCCCAGGCGATTGTTGATCAAGATGTCGGGCTGCAAACGGCGGATCATCTGCACCAGCTCGGGCGAATGCCACTCCTGGGCCGAGTGCGGCCACGCGCCGTCAAACCAGATCACGTCGATCTTGCCATAGTTGGTCAGCAGTTCCGCCACCTGGTTATGCACATACTGCCTAAACTGCTCCCAGCCTTGGGGGTCTTTGGCGGGACCGTCCCAATAGGCGGGGATGCGCCAGTCGGCCAGGGAATAATACAGGCCCACCCGCAAGCCGGCGGCGCGGAATGCCTCCACGTACTCGCGAACGAAGTCGCGCCCAGCCGCCTGCGCAGCGGTGGTGTAGCGCGTCTGGCGCGAATCCCACAAACAGAAGCCATCGTGATGGCGGGCGGTCAACACCGCGTAGCGGAACCCGCTGCGGCGCGCCAGGTCGGCCCAGGCCGCCGCGTTGAAGCGGGTTGGGGCCCAGGCACGGGCGGCGCGGGCATACTCATTTTGATCCAGGTGTTCGCGGAACAACACTTGCTCGCCACGCCCGTACTGGGCATAAGCGCCCCAATGCATGAACAACCCATAACGAGCTTCGTTAAACCACTGCCACTTATCTTGTCGAACGGACATGACATCCTCCACAGCGTTGCAATGTTCTATGCGTTGTCTAGGGCCTGACAATCAGCCAGGGCGAGAAGTTATCTCGCCCACATTGTTACATCGTTGGGAAACCGAGCTTGCGCAGGAAATAGCGCGCCATGGCTTCGTTCGCCTCTTTCGCTTCGGGGATTTCAACCATGTACCAGTGCGCGTGCGGCAGCGCGTCGAAGACCAACAGGTCCGCATCCACGCCGGCACGCAGCAGCGCGCGATGGAAGTTGGCCGTCCCGCTGAGCATCATGTCACGCGTGCCGGCGACGCACAGCGTAGGCGGGAAGCCGCTCAAATCTGCGTACATCGGCGAGACGGCCGGGTCACACGGGTCGTGATCGCCCAGCAGCGCACTCTCGCCATTTGGCTGGTCGGGATCGTACATGGGCTTGCCCACGAGCCCCGGTACGCTAAAGAAGGCCGCCGTATCGCCGGGATGGGTGAAGTCGGCCATGGCGGTGAAGAACCCAAGCGCCGCGGGCAACGCCACATTCGTCTGGCGCAGCCGCACGGCGGTCTGCGCCGTCAAGATGCCACCGGCGGAGGTTCCGTAGATCGCCATCTTGCCCGGCGCATGCGTCTTGAGCAACTCGCCATACACCGCGGCGGCGTCGTCCACGGCGGCAGGGAACTTATGCTGCGGCGCGAGGCGGTAGAGCACCGTCACGACCGGAATGCCCGTCAATGCGGCGATGGGGATGCTTTCAAGCATCGAGCCGGAATCGGTCACGAAACCACCGCCGTGCAAATTCATCAACACGCAGTCCTGCTTGTCCAGGCTGACGTTGTGTGGCCGCACGAACTTGACCGGCACCCCAGCCAGTGTGCCCGCTTCAATCTGCACCGGGTACATGGCAAGCGCACGCTCGATCTGTGCTTTTTGGCCAGGCGAGCCATCTTCGGGCGCCCATGTCTCGCCGGTGGCAAGATGCGCTTGCGCTGCGGGGCTGAGCGTGCGAGGAACCGGAATCGTACGGGTGATGATCGTCGTACCGTCGGGTAGAAGCTTTTCTGAATTCGATGTCATGTCTACTTTCGCTCACTTGAGGATTGATTGAATCAAGAGATTCACGACAACGGTCACATCCATTCTACCAAGTGCGCGAGAAAGCCACCCGCTTATAAAGTTGCCACGGCAGGCAACACCGCCTCGCCAAACAGCTCAACCGCCGCAACGGGATCATCGTCGCTGAGTGTGAAGGTCATATACTGCGAACCGACCTTAGCATAGTCCCGTAACCGCGAGACGACTTCATCGGGCGTGCCGGCGATCCCTTTAAAGCTCGCGAAGCGCTGCTGCTTCGCGGCCAACTCGCTCTTTGTGCGCGCGATGAGGATGTCCGCGTGGTTGCAATGGGTGATCTGGTCGAATGGGCGCCCCACCGCTGCGCAGTGCGCGCGCAACACGTCGAACTTGTGCGCGACCGTTTCGGGGTCGCCAAACACGTTGCAGAAGTCGGCATATTGGGCGACCAGCTTCAGCGTGGCGCGTTCGCCGCCACCACCGATCATGATAGGCGGGCGCGGCTTTTGCACCGGCAATGGATCGTTGTAAGCGTTCTGCACCGTGTAGTGCCGGCCCTGGAAGTTGGCCGGGCGCTGGGTCAACATGCGGTCAACCACCTGCACCGCTTCCGCCAACATCTCCATGCGCACCTTCAGCGGCGGGAACGTCCAGCCGTAGGCGATGAACTCGGGCTCGTGCCACGCCGCGCCCAGGCCGACGATGACGCGACCGTGACTGACCACGTCCAGCGTGGCGCACATCTTGGCCAGCAGCGCCGGGTTGCGATAGGGTACGCCGGTGACCAGCGCTCCCAACCGGATGCGCTGCGTCGATGCCGCCAGCGCCGCCAGCGTGATATAGCTTTCCATGATGGGCACCTCTTTTTCAGGGTGCTGAGCATCGGGGAACATGAAGTGATCGGGAATCCAGATCGAATCCAGCCCAACTCGCTCGCAAGCCTGGGTGACGGCTAACACTGTGTCGAAAGAGTTCCCCTGATCTCGCGGGGAAAAGTTGGTCACTTGAAGGCCTAATAACATAGATTCACTCCTAATAATGACAGACTAACCCTCTTGAGGAGCTTACCATACTCACTCATTCGTTGTGATTCGATGGCCGGCTTGAGGTGCGTCGCCCTCCTTTGCTATCCACAAATTGCATTACCTCGCGGGACACGAGTGTCGAGTGGATCACTTCTGCACGGGGTTTGCCGGAAATGGGTAGAATGTGCGGACGGAATGCGTGTTGGGTTGTTAAACAAATGATTCGCTTGTGTGGAGGAAACGGATGGATACTGTGTCGGGCAAGCAGCGGAAATCGACGATCAACTGGTATCGATCGCCGGTGCGGCGGG
>DAOUFG010000154.1:0-28796 GCA_034430115.1 Thermoflexales bacterium
CTCCCAACCGCCGCTATAGATGGGCGCGGCGAAGTCGGGCCGGCTGGCGGCATCGTAGTGCAGGGCCGTGTTCACCGTCAGCATGCCGCCGGCCGAGAAGCCCATGATGCCGATCCGGTCCGGCCTGATATGCCATTCGCCGGCCTGCCCGCGCACCAGCCGGATCGCCTGCTGACCGTCGGCAGTCACCAGCGGTGCGAGCGCTTGCATCAACTCCGCCATCTTCTGCCGATCCCCCAGGTTCCGCCAAACGACCTCGGGAAAATCGTCACCGGTATGGATCAGGCGATATTTCAGCACAAAGGCAGCGATCCCGCGTGCGCACAGCCAGCGCGCGACGTCATGGCCCTCCATCTCTATCGAGAGGAAATGAAATGCCCCACCGGGCGCGACGATCACGGCTTTGCCATTGGCAATCGCCGGGTCGGGCAGGTAGGCCGTCAACGTCGGTTGGGTGATATTGCGCACCACCTTCAAGCTGGGCGGGATCAGCGTTTCCTCTTCCTGCCAGTTCCAGCTCTCCGAGCCGGGCACACCGGCGGGCCATAGTGGGATCACCTGAGGTGAGATGTGTATATCCATGAGATATTCCTCATAGGGCTTCTGACACAAAGAATCCGAGAAGTTAGTGTTCTTTGTGCCTTTGTGTCATTTTCTATAGAAAGATCACATTTGCAGGGTCACCTTCAGCCAGTCGGCAAAGCGGTCGGTCCAGGTATCCACAGGCAGGTGATGGGGCTTTAGGCCAAACCCATGCCCACCCTGCGCGTAGATGTGCAGTTCGGCACTTCTGCCGGCGGCATTCCAGGCTGTATACATGCGGATGCTCTCGTTCACCAGGCCGTCATCGTCGGCACAGGCGATGAACATCGGCGGCGCGTCCGGCGGCACCGGCACGCCCTCGGGCGAAGCGCCGTAAATCGGCGCGGCAAAGTCGGGCCGGCTGGAGGCGTCATAGAGCAACGCGACGTTGGCGGTGACCATGCCGCCCGCCGAGAAGCCCATGATGCCGATCCGGTTCGGCTTGATATGCCACTCGCCGGCCCGCGCACGCACCAGCCGCACGGCTTGCTGTCCGTCGGCGATGATGAGCGGCACAAGCGGCGGCATCAGTTCGGCCATGCGCGCCTGGTTATCCAGGTTCACCAACACCTCATGCAAAAAGTCGGGCCCGGTGTGCAACAGGCGATACTTCAACACGAAGGCCGCGATGCCACGCGCGTTCAGCCACTGCGCCATGTCGGTGCCTTCCTTCTGAATCTCCAGGTAGTGAAACCCGCCACCGGGGCAGACGATCACAGCCGTGCCGGTGGCATTGGACGGCTCCGGCAAATAGGCGGTGAGCGTCGGCTGCACGACGTTGTGGATCACCTTATCGCCATTGTTCGGGAAAGCGGACGCTTCTTCCTGCCAGGTCCAGCTTTCGGAGCCGGGCGCGCCGGCAGGCCACAGTGGGATCACCTGCGGCGCTGTCTTTGCAGATAATGCGGAATTCACGTGACGTACCTCCTACGAAAGGGATTGCTTCGATTCCGATAGCGTAGCGACGAACTCCGATTCAACACACTTAAAGCATAATGATAGGGCAAAAAGCAATAAGGACGTAACCGGAGCACGCCACGTTATATATTTACCGGGCGGCCATTGGGGATTCTATGAACAACCGATTGCATATTCGACCGGTCAAAGTCGCTGAGATGCCCTACGTCAAAGAGCTTGTATTTCGTACTGCTCATGAAATGATGGAACCCGAAACACCCTATGAGCAGTTTAAGAACCAGTGGAATGAGTGGGGCGTATTCAATGATCTTGATGACGTTGAGGCGGACTACCTCAGCCAGGGCGGAGTCTTCCTTGTCAGTGAGTGTGACGACCAAATCGTTGGCACCGGGGCTTTCCTTCGGTATGAAACTCCTGGATACTGCGAGCTCAAACGAATCGCACTGAAGCCAGCATATCGTGGGCGTGGCTTCGGATATGCCATGGTACGAGCGCTGATGCATGAAGCTCGAGCAATGGGCTACCAGCGGATGATCTTGTGGACCAATCGTTACAAACTCACACACGCAGTCGCCTTATATCAGCAGATGGGCTTTGTTGAGGTGCAACACGAAGGAGCAGATGAGGACGAGATATGGTTGGAGAGAGACTTGGGCGAGTCGTGATAGCAGGTACGGTTGATCCAGGTTAGGTATCCGAAGTTCCTGATGCCGCCTATACCCCGACCATGTAGGGCGAGATAACATCTCGCCCGTGCTCCATTCGATGCGCAGAATTAGGTCACGATCCAAACGGCGCATGACGCAGTCCACAGGAACCTGAGCCAACTTGCTACCCGCGCAGTTGGCTGTATAACACCACTATTCACATGAACAGCAATCATCCCGTGATCACACAGCCCGAGCAAGCCACGCCCGAGTGGCTCACGCAGGTATTGCAACGCAGTGGCGCGCTTCCGCAAGGATGCGTCGACCAGGCACAGGCGGAGGTCGTGACCTCCTATACATCCACGATTGTGCGCTTGCGCCCCACCTACTCCGCCGATGCGCCCGAGACGGCTCCTGCGCGCCTGTTCCTGAAGCTGGCCCGGCCCGATTCGACGCAGCGGGTGGTGGGGGATGAACAGCGGCGCAGAGAAGTGGAGCTGCACAATCGCCTGGTGAGCCAGATGCCGTTTCCGCCGGTCGTGCGCTGCTATCACGCCGCCTATTGTTCCGAGACGGGAGCGGCCCACCTGCTTTTCGAGGATGTCTCTGCGACGCACTTTGGCGGGGACCAGGCCTCCATGCCCTGCCGGGCCTACTGGGAGAAGGCGATGGATGCCTTCGCCACCTGGCACGCCTTCTGGTGGGACCACCCGCTGCTGCCACAACTGGCCGAGACGACGCCGGAGGTGATCGCCCGGGATGAGGTACAAAGCATCCGCAAGCACTACCCGCGCTTTGCCGACTTCGCCGGTGAACAGCTCACCCAGAACCAGCGGCACATCTTCGAGCGCGTGCTCGACGCGCTGCCACGCCTGCTGCAGCGCGTGGCCCTGGGCAAACACCTGACCTTGATTCACGGCGACGCCAACCCCTCCAACGTGCTGTTGCCCTACGACACGCGCCGCGATGAGGCGCTGATCATCGATTGGCAACTGTGGGGTGTCAGTTACGCCACCGAAGACTTGTCGCACCTGATCGCGCTCTATTGGGAGAAGGACCAGCGCGAAGCCCTGGAACGCCCGCTCTTGATGCGCTATCACGATCAACTCGTGCAGCACGGCGTTGGGCACTTCGATTGGGCGGATTGCTGGTACGACTACCGGCTGGCGGTGATCGACCGGGTGCTTTTCATGCCCATGTGGTTCTGGACCAGCGGCGCACCCGTGGCGGGCGTGTGGTCCAGCCTGGCAAAGGCCATGCAGGCGTTCGACGATTTGCAATGTGTTGAACTCGTGAGCGAGTAGATGGTTGGTGCACGTGCAGAGGAAAAGTTGAAACCACGGATGAACACAGATAAAGATATGAAGAACTAACACAAGGCACTAAGACACGAAGGGCACAAAGGATTTATATAAGGCTTCGTGTTTGGAATTCTAAAAGAGGGAGAAAAGGAGAAAAATGTCTCATCCACTGTTCGACTTGAGTGGCCGCGTGGCACTCGTGACGGGCGCGGCTCAGGGCATGGGCCGCGCGATGGCAACTGGCTTCGCAGAGGCGGGCGCGGATGTCATGATCGTGGATATCAACGCCGCGGGCTTGAATGCCACCGCGGAGCACATCGCCGGGCTGGGCAGGCGCGTGGAACCCGTCGTGTGCGATATCACCGACCTCGATCAGATCCACGCGCTCTATGCCCGGCTGGACCAGGCGTTTGGCAAGATCGATGTGCTGGGCAATGTCTATGGCCCCGGTTACCTGGCGAAGCCGGAAGAAATTCCGATGGAGAAGTTCCAATACGTGGTGCACGGGCTGGTGGTGGCGCGCTTCTGCTCTTGCCAGGAGGCTGGCCGGCGCATGTTGGCGCAGGGCAAGGGCAGCATCATCAACCTGGGGTCGTTGGCCAGCATTACGGCGCTTGGGCGCGGCAACTTCGCCTATAGCGTGGGCATGGGCGGCGTGGCGCAGATGACGCGCGAACTGAGCACCGAGTGGAGCGGGCGTGGCGTGCGCGTGAACGCCATCCTCCCGGCCCAGGTGACCAACCCCGGGCTACTGGAACGCATGGCCGCCGACCCACACCTGAAAGACACCTTCTTGCGCGGCATCCCGATCGGCCGGATGGGCATCCCCGATGACATCAAGGGGCTGGCGATTTTCCTGGCCTCGGATGCGTCGGCGTGGATCACCGGCGCGCTAATCCCAATGGACGGTGGCAACCTGGCGATGAACGCCGGTGGCACCGTGGGACCGCACAAAGCGGAGTAGTGAGGAATAACACAAAGAAACGAAGACACAAAGAACACGAAGGAATCTTGATATGCAGATGCGGATTTGGAGCAAATCATGTTCACCTCACGCGAGCGGGTGCTTTGTGCGCTTAATCATGAAGAGCCGGACCGGGTGCCTATTTTCCTGGGCACCTCCGGCGTAACGACCCTGCTGGGCCCGGCCTACGACCGGTTGAAGGCATACCTGGGGATTCAGCATGAGACGCGTGTATTCTGGCGTGCGCTGCAATACGCCCTGCTGGACGAAGAGGTGATGCTGCGCTTTCATTCGGATGGCCGCCCGCTCATCCCAGGCCCCGCGCCTTCCAGCCTGGAGCGCGAACTGCCCGACGACGCCCTGGTGGACGGCTGGGGCATCGCCTGGCAACGCCGGGCGGGCAACGCTTACTACGAAATCACCCAACCGCCGCTGCAACACGCCACCCTCGACGACATCGCGCGCTATCCGTGGCCTGCGCTGGCTCACCCCACCCGCTTCCAGGGGCTGCGCGCACGCGCCCGCGAGATTCACGAGGCCGGATATGCCGTGGTGGCACTGTCGGGCGTTTCGCCGTTTGAATATTGCTACATGCTGCGCGGCGTGGAACAATGGCTGGCCGACCTGGCAACCGACCCCGACTTTGCTCACGCGCTGCTGCGCAAGGTCACCGACCTGCAAGGCGCGGCGGCCATCGCGCTGCTGGAAGAAGCCGGCGACGAAGTGGACGTGCTGATCACCGGCGACGACCTGGGCAGCCAGAATGCGCCGCTCATCTCGCCGCGCATGTATCGCAACATGATCAAACCCTATCACGCCGAGTTGATGAGCGCGATCAAGCGCCGCACGAAAGCGAAAATCTTCTATCACTCCGACGGCAACGTCTTCCCGCTCATCGGCGACCTGATCGACATCGGCGTGGACCTGCTGAACCCGGTGCAGGTCTCGGCGGGGCAGATGGGCGACACCGCTCGCCTGAAAAAGCTGTTTGGCGACCGTCTCTCGTTCTGCGGCGCAATCGACTCGCAAGTGGTACTGCCTCACGGCACGCCCGACGACGTGCGGCGCGAAGTGCGCCGGCGCATCCAGGACCTTGCGCCGGGCGGCGGCTACATCCTGGCCGCCGTGCATTGCATCCAGCCCGACGTGCCGCCGGAGAACGTGATCGCCCTATTCGACGAAGCGCTCAGCGCCGGGCGCTATCCGTTGCGTGCTTAAGAGAACTCATACAAAGACACGAAGCAATAAAGAACGCGAAGATTGAATAAAAAACTTGCATCCTTTGTGCTTTCGTGACTTCGTGTTAAATGGTTTATGGAGAACAGAAAGGACCACTTGCATCGTGATTTTGGCAGACAATTCAAATCTTTGCGCAGGAAATAACAAGGAGGACCGGCATGGCACGCTATAAGGTAGTCATCACCGATTTCGGCGAGGCAGATTACACGCCCGAAGCGGAAGTGTTCCGCGCGTCGGGCCTGGACGTGGAACTGGTGCGGCTCAACGCGCGCACCGCCGACGACCTTTTCCCCACCGTGGCCGACGCAGATGGGTTGATCGTGCAATGGGTACACATCACGCGCGCCGTGATGCAGCGGTTGACGCGCTGCAAGGTCATCTCGCGCTACGGCATCGGGGTGGACATGGTGGACCTGCCCGCCGCCAGCGAGCACGGCATCATGGTCTGCAACGTGCCCGATTACTGCATCGAAGAGGTGAGCACCCACACGATGGCCTTCGTGCTGGCGCTGAACCGCCACCTGCTGATCCACAACGCGCACGTGCACGGCGGCAAGTGGGGCGGCACGCCGGGCGGAGCACCCACACGGCTGTCCAGCCAGGCCATCGGCATCGTGGGGCTGGGCAACATCGGGCGCGAGGTGGCGCGCAAGGCCCAGGGCCTGGGGCTGAAGGTGCTGGGGTTCGACCCCTATCTCACACCCGAACGCGCTTCTGCGCTGGGCGTGGAACTGGTGAACCTGGAAGACCTGCTGCGCCGCGCGGACTACGTGACGTTGCATTGCCCGTTGACGGACGAGACGCGCCACCTGATCGGAGAGAAGCAACTGGCGCTGATGAAACCGACCGCCTACCTGATCAACGTGGCGCGCGGGCCGGTGGTCGATCAGCCGGCGCTATATAAGGCGTTGGTGAGTGGGCGGATCAAGGGCGCGGCGGCGGACGTGTTGGAGCAGGAGCCACCGGCAACCGATGACCCACTGCTGGGGTTGGACAACTTCATCGTCACGCCGCACGTGGCGAGCTGGACCACCGAAGCCTCGCAGCAATTGCGCCGCGAGACGGCCCAGAACGTGGTGGTCACGCTGCAAGGCCAGCGCCCGCGCGCCATCGTGAACCGGAAGGGGCTGGGGTTGTAAGGGGGACACGCCAAGTAGATGCGCACCCCCTACCAGGGAGGACAACATGATGCTGCCCAAAGAGCGCGTGATTGCCGCATTGGACTTCAAGACGCCGGATCGCATTCCCACCGGCGAGACGGGCATCGATTACACGATCACCGAGCAAGCGCTGGGTCACCCGACGCTGTATCGCGCCAAGTGGAAGGAATTCACTGCCCTATGGGAAGGGCGGCGTGACGAATACGTCGAATCGTGCAAACATGACATCGTCGGCCTGGCGCGCAAGTTCGAGCACGACGTGGTGCCGGCGTTCCTCGTGCCCGCGCGCGGCCAACCGCCCCAGCCGCCCGAATTCCTGGCGCCCTACCAATGGCGCACGGCAGACGGGCGCGTGTTCGCTTTCTCGCCCGAAAGCGAAGGCCACCCATTTTTGCTCTCCAACCCCGACTATGCGCTCGAAGAGATCGCCGACATCCCATTCGAGTTGGACGAATCACAATTGGAGCTAGTGCGGCACGTGGTGAAAGAAATGGGCGGCACGCACTTCATCCTGGGCCGCCCGGGCGACGGCATCTTCCCCATCATGCGCTACACGGTGGAGTACTTGCTGACCAACATGATCGTGCGACCGGAGTTGGTCAAACGCATCATCGAGGTGGAGACGCGCTATTGCATCAAGGTCAGCCAGGCGCTGCTAGATGCCGGGTGTGACGCCGTGCTGCCCACCAGCGACGTGGCGGGCAACAACGGGCCATTCATGTCGCCCAAGATGTTCAGAGAGTTCCTCTACCCCTGGCTGAAAGCGGAATGCGACGCCGCGCACGAAAAAGGCAAGTACCTCATCAAACACACCGACGGCAACTTGTGGTCCATCCTGGACATGCTAATCGAGGCCGGGGTGGACGGCTGGCAGGGCATCCAACCCAAGATCGGCATGGGGCTGGCTGAACTCCAGGAGCGCTACGGCGGCAAGCTGTGTTTCTGGGGCGGCGTGGATATGGACACGCTGTGCGCCGGGACGGAACAAGAAGTGGCCGAGGAAGTGCGCCTGGCCTGCCAGAGCGCGCCAAAGGACGGCGGGCTGGTGCTCACCTGCGGCAATAGCGTGATGGTGGGCGTGAAGTATGCCAACTACCTGGCACAGTTGCGCGCCGCGCAGCAGTATGGACGGGGATAGAAACCTCCGGGGCTTGGGAGGCCCCGGAGGTCCGACACCCTATTCCTGTTTCGTCTGCATCACCATCAACGTCTGTAATGCCTCGGTGACGTGCCTGGTGACGTTCAACTGGGAGCTATAGTGTTGCTGCACGATGCCTTGCTTATCGATCACAAATGTGATGCGCGACGTGATGAACCCCAGCTTTTTGCCCACGCCATAGAGCTTGTGCACCGCTGAGTCGGGGTCGCTGAGCAGGATGAACGGCAGGCGATGCTGGCTGGCAAACGCCTGGTGCGACTCGGCCGAATCGGCGCTCACGCCGACCACGATGGCCCCCATCTCTTGAAACGACTCGTAACTATCGCGGAAGGCACACGCCTCGGCCGTGCAGCCGGCGGTGTTGTCTTTGGGATAAAAATAAAGCACGATGGCCGTCTTGCCGAGGAGGTCGGCAAAGTGCACCGGCGCGCCATTCTGATCATTCAACGTAAAATCCGGCGCCGGCTCGCCCACCCGAATATCGCCTTGCTTTAACTGTGTCATACTCAACCCTCACGCCATTACAAACTCACACATCCCAGGCACAATGCCCAGGGTAATACTGAGAACAACTAACACAAAGGCAAAACCTTGTCGCTTCGTATTAGAGCGACTTAAGGAGTATAACCCAGCGAGATGCCAGGGGCGATTTGGGCGAAAATCTGTCGCAGGTCATCGGCGCTACGGGCGGAATCATACAGCGTGCCGTTGACCACCAGCGCCGGCACGCGCGCTACGCCATATTGCTTCGCCTCGACGGCATCCTGTTCAAGCTGCGCCTTATGCGCCGCCGAGTCCATACAACGGCTGAATGCCTGCGTATCCAGCCCCAATTGAGCCGCCAACCCCTCCACGAAGGCTTTGCTGAACTGGCCCGTGTTTTCGCGCTCAATGGGCTGGCGCTCGAATATGAGGTGGTACATGGGCCAGAAGGCGTCCTGGTCGGCGGCGCACAGGCTCGCCAGGCCGGCGGTATACGACTCTGGGCCGATGAAAGTGAGGATGCGAACCTCGTAGCGCACCTTGCCGGTCGCGGCGAAGGCGGCTACGATGCCCGGCTCATACTCCGTCGCATACTTCGCACAGGTGGGGCATTGAGGGTCAACGAACTTCAACACCTTGATCGGAGCATTCGGCGGCCCCCAGGCACGCCCGTTGGGTTCTGCATTGGGCGGGGTCGCTACCGGCGCAACGCCAGGGGCCGGCAGCGTTGAAGCAGCGGCCCCTTTGGGTGTTTGTTCTCCCTGCGCGCCACAGCTCAGCAAGCTGAGCGCGACCGCGCATGCCAGGCAGCATCCGATGATCCTGCCCGGCAAGGTCACCACGTCCAAACCGATCCTACGCATCAAGCGAATTATCCCTTCAAGCCCGTCATGGCGATGCCTTCCACGATGAAGCGCTGGGCAAAGAAATACAGCAGCAGGCACGGCAATAGCACCACCACCGACGCCGCCATCAGGTAGTTCCACTGCGTGGTATACAGCCCCTTGAAGGTCGCCAGCCCCAGGGCCAGGTTATATTTATCGCCGTCATTGAGGATGATGAGCGGCCACAGGAAGTCGTTCCACCCGGCAATGACAGAAAACACGGTCACCGTCGCCAGCGCGGGCTTGGCCAGCGGAATCATGATGCGCCACCAGATGCCAATGTAGCCGCAGCCATCAATCTTGGCTGCGTCGTCCAGTTCCGTCGGGATGGTGAGGAAGAACTGGCGCAGCAGGAAGATATAGAACGCGCCGCCGAAAAAGGCCGGCACCAGCAGCGGCAGATAGGTATTCAGCCAGCCCAGATCCTTATACATGATGAACAGCGGCACCATCGTCACCTGCGAGGGCAACATCATCGTCGCCAGCAGAAGCATGAACATGCCGTCGCGCCCGCGGAAGCGGAAGCGCGTGAAGCCATACACGATCCAGGTGCTGGAGAGCAAAATACCAAACGTGCCCACCACCACCAGGAACAGCGTGTTACCCAGCAAGCGGGGGAAGTTCATCAGTTCCAGCGCTTCGGGGTAGTTTGTCCAGAGGGCGGGATTTGGAATCCACGCCGGCGGATAAACCCAGATATCCGATTCGACTTTCAAGGATGACGAAAGCATCCAGAAGAAGGGCAACGAGAAAATCACCCCAAAGCCGGTCAGCACCACATACCAGAGGATCTTGCCCGCGAATTTACGCACGCGGTAGCGCGAATGAGTACGAGCAGGGGCAATCGCAGTTGTAGCATTCATCATCATCACCTCTTATTGGATACGTCCGTCTCGTAATAGACCCAACGATCTGCCAGCCTGAACTGAATGATCGTAAGGACCAGGATGATGATGAAGAGCACCCACGCCATTGCGGCGGCATACCCCATGCGCAGGAGATTGAACGCCTGGCGGAACAGATAGAGCATGTAGAAAAGAGTTGAATTTTGCGGTCCGCCGTTGGTCATGACATACGCCTGCGTAAACACCTGGAAGGAACCGATCATGCCCATCACCAGATTGAAGAAAATCACCGGTGTCATCATCGGCACCGTAATGTGCCAGAAACATTGCCAGGAATTCGCCCCGTCGATCTCGGCCGCCTCGTATAGACTGCGCGGCACCCCTTGCAGCCCGGCCAGAAAGATCACCACCGTGCCGCCAACGCCCCACAAACTCATCAAGATAAACGCCGGCTTGGACCAGTTTGGGTCCACCAGCCAGGCGGGGGTGGGGAGACCGATTGAGCGCAGCACGAAGTTAATCAAGCCGAACTGTGGGTTGAACAGCCACATCCACAACAGCGACACGGCCACGCCCGACGTGACCGCCGGCAGGTAAAACACCGTGCGGTAAAAATTCATGCCGTGTAGTTTGACGTTGAGCAGCATGGACAACACGAACGCGAAAATGATGCCCAGCGGCACGCTAAACAAGACATAATAGACCGTGTTATACAGCGACAACAAAAACAGATGGTCTGCCGTAAACAGGTCTATATAGTTCTTGGCGCCAATCCACTCCGGCGGTGTAATCAGCTCATACTGAGAAAAGCTTAGGAAAAAGGAAGCCACAACCGGAATTGCGGTAAAGAAGAGAAAACCGGCAATCCATGGCGAGATAAAAAACCACCCCCAGCGCGCTTCACGATTGCTCAGCCCGGATCGGCGTTTAACCTTAGATGATGTGGCTGCCTGTGTCAAACCTACCCGCATACGTTAGTCTCCCCGGTCGCCCATTCGACTTGCCCCAGAGGGGGAAAGAACCTGTCTCGGAAATTGCGAGCGATTGGATTTTCCGAATCAACGCGATTCGACGAACCTGCAACAGACGACGCGCGTCGTCTGTTGCAGAACGTCACACGAAACTTGCGACTGCCCAGACTATGAACTTGCTTCCTTGGTCAGCGCATCGGTAATCTTCTTGGCCGCGTCCGACAACGCATCCTTGGGCGAGCGGTCGCCAAAGATCGACTCATCGAAGGCTTGCTGCAGCGCATCGGTGATCGCCGGGTATTCCGTGCTGCGCGGACGGGCCTTGCCAACGGCCATACAATCGAGGAAGGTCTTCAACTGTGGCACGTCCTTCAGACGCTGCTCGGCAATCGACTTGCGGCCTGTGACCTCGTAACCGTACTTGGACGCGTGCAACTGATAGTCGTCGCTCATCATCCACTTGAGATACTCGACCGACTCGGGAACGTGCTTGCCGGCTTTGTAGGCCGACTCCAGCCAGCCGCCCACACCGCTGACGAACTTGCCGCCCGCGGTCTTTGGCGGGACTTCCTTCACATCCCACTTAAACTTGGGCGGGTTGGACACGGTCAAGTTTGCCAGGTCATAGGCGCCCGTCTCACTCCAGGCTACCAGTGAACCATAGTAGGTGCCTTCCGGCCCAGCCTGCATCGTGCCGGCCTTGGCCCAGATATGGTGCTTCTTGATCAAATCCGAAAGGAACTGGATGGCTTCGACTGCCGGGTCATCTGCGATGGTGACCTTCTTGCTCGAATCATACACGTCGCCGCCATTGGACCAGATCCACGAGAGGATCATCCAGGTGGAGCCTTCGCCCGTGCAGCACCACGTCTCGAAGGCCGACTGCTTCAACGCATCGGGGTTGAATCCCGATTGGTTGGCCTTCTTGCCCGCCGTGTCGATGGTGAGTTCCTGGCCGATGCTGACCATCTCATCCCAGGTGGTCGGCATTTTCACGCCGGCCTGATCCATCATGTCCTGGTTGATCTTGAAAGCCTGGGCGTTCGACTCGATCACCGAACCATAGACCTTGCCCTCAAACTCCATTTCTTCGAGGGCGGGCGGGTAGAAATCATCAAGAATCTTGGGGTCGATGCCCACGATTTCCGCCGTCAGGCCGCGCTTGCTGTAGGTGGCCATGTTGATGCCGTCCACAGCAAACATATCCGGCAGCGTGCCGCCGGCGGCCGAGGTGGTGAACTTCTGCGCGTAATCACCCGGGATCTGGGTGAACTTGAACTGGATGTTCGGGTGCGTAGGCAGATAGTTCGTGGTCACGAAGTCCGTCAGGCGAATGTTCGAGGGTGAATCGAATGGATGCGGCGCCCACAGTTCAAGCGGCACGGGGGTAGTATTGGGTGCCGCAGAAGGGGTTACGCCGGCGGCTTGACCGGACGTAGTTGGTTCAGTGGTTGGGGCCGCAGATGGCGCACATGCGGCCACCGCAAAGCCAACACCGCTCAGGCCTGCTATCTTCAGAAAGTCGCGCCTATTTAACTTCCTAGCGTTCATCGGACCTCCTCCAAAAAGTAAGAACTTGAACGGAACGTAAAAACACAAGCTGTGTGGTAAATGTGTAACCCTGGCTGGGGTAACAAGCGAGGGGAAAACCAACTCTTTTGTGAGTGACCACCTCCATACAGTAGATATAGAGCGCTTGTCGCCTTATAATACCGTCACGCCACTTCGTCGTGTGGCTTAACCAGCCAGAAATCGGACAGGTATGGGACAAAATCAGGACTCACAGATCAACAACCAATTCCTCAAGCACCTGCGAGTCGCACTCAATCATCTTTACGACCCGGATCAATTACGTCAAAGTTCCCTCGCAGCGTTCTTTCACGTGGCGGGCCATTTTGATACGCCATCAGCCATTCAGCGCATCCTGACACACGCCATCGAGTCGTTCAAACAGTCGGCACGCACACCGGCGCACGCACACGATCAGCAAGTCTATGAACTGCTGCTCTATCGCTACGTGCAACACATCAGCCAGGAGGAACTGGCGCACCAATTGGGCATGTCGGTGCGTCAATTCCGCCGCGAACAAAACCAGGCTATTTATGAATTGGGCTGCCGGCTGTGGCAAGAATACAGCGGGGACGACCCAACCCTCTACGAAGGCCTGTTGGCGGAATCGGACTTCGACGAAGCTGAGCCGGGCGGCGGCGAAACCGGCGAAGAGGAACAAATCAGCGAACTCACATGGCTAAAAAACATGGGCCCCGAAAAGACCACCGACATTTCTAAAACCGTCCAGGTGGTGATGGACCTCATCGCGCCGCTGGCGCAACAAAAGAAGGTCGCCATCCAGCATGCGCCGGTGGGCGCCTATCTGCTGGCCGTGCACCCGGTCGCCTTGCAACAAATACTGCTGGGCCTGTTGAGCGACGCAATCGATCAATCGCAGGGCGGCAGCATTGAACTGGCCTTCACGCCGGCCGGGCAGACGCTGGACATCTCGATCACCCATCCGATCAGCAAAAAAAGTGTTGCGCCTGGTGGGGCGACGGGGGAGGCCACGCCGGGCATCATCCGCAACATTCTGAAACTCAGCGGCGGCACGTTGACCCATAACACTAGCTCCAAACAAGGCTGCTATCACGTCACATTCCCGCTGGTCAAACCCAGGAACGTGTTGGTGATTGAGGATAACGAAGACATCGTGACGCTGATGCAACGCTACGTGCTCAACATGAATTACACGATCACCGCCGTCAAAAACCCGGCGCGTTTCATGCAAGAGATCATCGACGCGCGTCCTAGCCTGATCATCCTGGACATCATGATGCCCCAAATCGACGGGCTGGAGGCGTTGAGCCAGATCAAGCGCCATCCTGAGTTGGGCCGTATCCCGGTGATCGTTTGTTCGGTGTTGCCGCAGCAAAAGCTGGCCCTTGCTTCGGGCGCGGCGGACTTCTTGCAAAAGCCCATCCGGCGTGACATGTTCATTGCTGCGATGGAACGTCATTCCATCTCTTAAGGCTCAGGTTATCGCTCAGCGTCAGGATGCTGCCCATCAAGTCTTGCACGGCAAACCCGCCTTTGCGCGCCACCGTCAACCTGTCGCAGATGATGGGTGCCCCCGACGGATCGCGCGACGAGACGACCAGCACCGGGATGCCCAGGATCGCCGGGTCGATCAGCTTTTCTTTGAGCACGTCGAAGCCGCTGAATTCGGGCAGCAGCAGGTCGAGGATCATCACGTCGGGTTTATGGCTGCGCAGCAGGTCCAGTGCCTGGCGCCCATTCATGGCCCGCATGATGCGATAGTTGTGCCCGGCCGATTGCAGGATGCGCCCAAATAACTGCAACGCCTCGGGGTTATCGTCCACGACCAAAATGTCTCGGATGGGGATGCCCAGGTTGTCCAGTTCCGAGATCAATACTTCCCGGCTGACCGGCTTCACCAGGTAACGCGAGACGCCCAGCTTCTCGGCATAATCCTGGTTGCCGGGGATCCAACACGTAATCACCGGCGTGCCATAGGGCAATTCGCCGTTCGAGATGACGTGCTTGGCCTGCTCAGTTGACGGGCTGTTCACCAACACCACCTGGGCCGGCGAACGCGCAATCTCCTCCTGCACCTCTTCGATTGTGTGCAACGCTACCACTTCCAACCCATTGGGCAGATAGCGGCGCATGATATGCGGGAGCAGGTCGTGTTCATCCAACACAATGAAACGTGGCGACGCATTCAACACAGGCGCTTTATAGCGCCTCAGACGGGGGATGTATTCCTGGTAGGGATTCAGCCAGCGCGTGGGCGAGATGGATTGGTCATCGGGCTCCACCGGCAGGTTGATGGGCAGGCTGAAGTAAAACGTGGTACCCTCACCCAACTTGCTCTCCACCCACATTTTGCCGCCGTGCATCTCGATAAACCGCCGGCTGATGGTCAGTCCCAGGCCACTGCCACCATAGCGCCGGCGCCCGGCGGCATTGAGCTGCTGGAACGGCTCAAAAATGCGCTTCTGGTCTTCCGGGGCGATGCCCTGGCCGGTGTCTTTCACGGCCACCACCCGAAATTCATCCTCCGTCCAGGCCTTGACGACCACGCCCCCCTTCTCCGTGAACCGCCCCGCATTGCTGAGCAAATTGATGATCACCTCGCGCACACGGGTTTCATCGCAGAAGGTGGAAAGCTCGTCGTCGGGCAGGTCCGTCTTCAGATACAACCCCTTGGAAGTGAAAAGCGCGCGCACACTGGTGGTGGCTTCGTTTACGATGGTGGATAGCGACGTCCACGTGCGCGAGATGGCCATGCTATCCGAATCGACCTGGCTTAAATCGAGCACGTCATTCACCAACTCCAGCAGGTGCTGGCTGTTGCGCTGAATACTCGCGATATCGGCCAGGAGCGAAGTGGGCAACCTCACGCCATAGACCCGCGGCGAATCGGCGATCACCTCGCTAAAGCCGATGATCATGTTGAGCGGCGTGCGCAGTTCATGGCTGACCGTCGCCACAAACTCCTCTTTCACCCGCCGCGCATGTTCGGCGATCTCATTCGAATATTTCAACTGCTTGGCAAGCCGCATTTGCTCTTTGTTTGCCTGGAGCAAATCTTCTTGCACCTGCTTCAGCTCCAGGCGTTCATCGCGCGCCTGTTCAACCTCGTAAAAGGCCTGCTCGTAACTGTCGTTGTACCAGCGGACGAGCGCGATCAAGCTGATGATGGTCGTCCGGCCGATGACGGCCATCATCACGCAACCGACCGCCAGCCACAGCAACACATCGGCCGAAAAATGCAGCATGTAGATATACAGCCCATATCCTGCACCCACCACGAGCAGCACGCTGAACAACGCCGCACGCCAATCGGCAATGATCATCGAGACAAATGGGAGGACGAGCCCCACGAACAAGATAGGCGGGAATTGATAGGCGATCACGGATGCCGCCAGCGCCGCGATCACCCCCAACTGCCAGACAAGCTGCGCCAGCTTGAAGTTCTTTGCCAGCAGCCAACCGCCAAAGGCGTGCAGCGTCAGGGCCAGCACCAGACCCAGGCCGCTGGCCGTATACAACCTGGCGGGCATCTGGGCAATCACCAGGATTTGCCACACGACATAGGTGCCGCCGGTCAACAACAACAGATGCTGCAAGGTGGAGTATTGGACGGTTCGAATCTGCTCGTCCGCAGCATCGCGGTACGCATAGATTGGTGTATCCCGCATCGGCTTCTTCTCCTCTTCTGGCTGGGATTCATCAAGCAGCTCGGTATTGGCCGGGCTGTTTCTTGGAAAGATGATAATACGCCCGTTGGCGTTGAAGCTATCACGCGGACCGCGTTATGTGCTATAAAGTCCTCATGCGCACAGACATCACCGACAGGTTCTATCGCGTTTTCACCTATCAAGCCGTGGACCGCGTGCCGGATATCGAGTTCGGCTATTGGCCCCAAACCATCCGCCGTTGGGTGCACGAGGGCATGCCGGCAAACCTGAGCGAGGATGAACAGAATGAGATGTTCCCCGCCCGGCTTGACCGCTTCTTCGGCTTTGAGCCGGAAGGATATGGCATCGACCTGCAAACGGAGATGCACCCCCGCTTTACGGAAGAAGTGATCGAACGGCGCGCCGAATCCGTCATCATGCGCGACACGTCGGGCGTGCTGGCCGAGCGCTATGAGAACGACGTGGAGAAGAGTTCGATCCCGCGCTTTATCCGCTTCCCCATCGAGACGCCTGCCGACTGGCAGGAGATGAAGCGACGCTTCGACCCGCATGACCCTGTGCGCACCATTTTCCCCGGCGACCTGTGGGCTGCCCGGCGCGCCGTGCAGCGCGGCGAGATGATCAGCGTCTTCTGCACCGGCTTCTATGGCCAACTGCGCAACTGGATGGGCATGGAGCATCTGTCGGTGGCCTTTTACGATTACCCCGAGATGCTGCACGACATGGTGGAACACTGGTCATGCTTGTGCGCCCAACAAATCGAGCGGCTCCCGCCCGATATTCCGGTGGACGCCGTCATGTGGTGGGAGGACATGGCCAGCAAGAACGGCCCGCTCGTCGGCCCCAAGCTGTTCCGCACCTTCTTACAGCCGGGCTATCACCGCGTGATGGAGGCGGCACGCAAACGCGGTTGCACGTTGAGCATGGTCGATTGCGACGGCAACCCGCACGACATCGTGCGCAACTGGCTGGAAGAGGGCGTGAACATCATGTTCCCGCTGGAAGTAGCGGCCGGGGTGGACCCGTTTGCGTGGCGCAAAGAGTTTGGCAAGGAGTTGCGCCTGCGCGGCGGGATCGGCAAAGAGCCGCTGGTGCGCGGGGGCAAGGCCATCGACCAGGAACTGGAACGCATCAAACCGCTGCTGGAGCAGGGCGGCTACATCCCGCACCTGGATCACCTGGTGCCGCCCGACATCCCCTATGACCACTACTGCGATTACCTGGACAAGAAGCGCAAGCTGATCGGCAAGTGAGGGCACGCTCACGCCGGCATCACACTTATACAAAATGGCACTCGCCCAGGAGTGCCATTTTTAGTGCGAAGTGTATGGGTTCAAATTCAGATTGGAGTATGTAGTTACGTTATAGTTCTGATATGGATAAGATTGTGGGCGTGACAGAACTTCAGCGTAACTTCAAACGCATCTTTGACGATGTGACGAAGGGGAAATCTGCCCATATCCTCACGCGCAAGAGCCGGCCAGAGGCGGTGCTGTTGCCATATGAGGAATATCTTCGCTTAACGCGGTTGAGCGATACCGAGATCACCGCGCGATTTAATCAGGCGCTTGCCCGGATGCGAGCAGCCAACGCACACTTCAGCGACGAGGAGATTGAATCCGATTTAACACAGGCTACCAAGACCCTCCGCAAGGCAAAACGAGGCCAAAAATAAAAAGAGGCTACAATCTTGTAACCTCTTTGACTTATAGACGAACGCTTGATACTGTTTACGACATTATGCCTTAAGCGCCTGTTCGATGCTGCCGATCAGCTTGGGGTCTTCGGGCTGCGTCTTGGGCGTAAAACGCGCGATCACATCGCCATTCTTCGCCACCAGGAACTTCTCGAAATTCCAACTGACGTCACCGCCAGGTTCCATCTTCGTAAGTTTTGCATAGAGCGGCGCCTGATGCGCGCCCTTCACCTCAAGCTTCTGAAAGACGGGGAACGTCACACCGTAATTCGTCTCACAAAAGCTCTGAATCTCCGCCATCGTGCCGGGTTCCTGCCCGCCAAACTGGTTGCACGGGAAACCGAGCACCTTGAACCCCTGATCCTTATACTTCTCGTAGATGCGCTCCAACCCGGCGTACTGCGGCGTATTGCCGCACTTTGACGCCACGTTCACGATCAACAACACATTGCCCTTAAAATCGCCCAATGACTGCTCTTCGCCGTCTGCTGTTTGCACACTTGTATCCAATACATTCTCGGCCATGATCTGAAACGATTTACCTCCGAAAGAGGATTAGAGCACTAAAAACTTAATGAAACGTGAGACCGGCCTGGATGCCCCCTTCATTGGATCGGGCCATGCACAGTGACCAGCCTCGTCTCATTGAGATATGATCCACGCGTCGCGTTGCAACGCGCTAATCGTTATGATCGGGGGTTGAAGGACGATGTAGAGATGCTGCTGCCCACGAATGACAGAACAGACATCGGCTGAGCAAGCCAGCAATGAAACGCCCCAAACGTTGGGCACCCAAAAGTGTCGGCCCTACCAGCAACACCCATGCCCATTTCGTTAGTCAGGTGTTATATTGATGGAGTCTCAATTTGTGATCGCCAACAAGGAACACCAATAGAAGGTCACAATGCAGCGAGCGTGAGCGCAGCCTGCATGACCAGCCTACAGACAGGAGAACTGCGATGCAACAGTTTTGTAGTCAATGTGGCAAGTCGCGGAAAGAAGGGGCGCATTTTTGTCCTTACTGCGGGGCAAGCTATGCAGAAGCGGCAACGTCATCTCCCGCGAAGCCAGGCCGGCTCACCAAGAAATCCCTCGTTATCGGCTCCGTCGCGGGAGTGGTGGTCCTGTGCCTCATCCTGTTTGGCGTTGTCTTTTTCGCCTTAAACGCCACTGGCAACAAGGATGGCTGGAGCCTTGGTCCGGCGCGCACCTATAACATCCCCCAAGGCAGGAATGCGACGGTGACGGATGAGCCAACAGGTTATACCTTCCGCTTCCCGGATGGCGGGTCGGGCAGCTTCGCGGTCGCAGATATTAAGTCGGGCCCGGCCGCACCGGGTTCGGGTCAGGGCTTCTGGCTGAACTACCAGGGCGCAACGCCGATTGAACTGCTGGTAAAGACGACAGAACAAGGGCCGGCATCTGTATTCGGCTTTGGCTTCGTCCCCGGGGCCTACGATGGGAGTAATGAGGATCGCTGGCTGCCGGTGCCTCACGTCGCGAATCAGGAAGGAGATGGATATTCGGTTTTCGAACTGTGGCCTATGCAAGAACACCCCGGCACCGCACAACACACCGGCGTGCCGCTTGCCTACAGAGGCTACGGCCTGCTCATGAGCCTGCGACCGGCACCCAAAGCGCCCAATCGCCCGATTGGCTTTGACCACTACTGGGTTACCGGGCCGAGGACGGCCGGCCTTTCACAGCGGACAAAAATAGATTTCGCTGTAAAGGCGATGATCGATTCGTTTCTTGCTGCCCTGCCCGACCCCGAACGCTTCAACGCAGAAGAGCGAATCAAAGGTGTCTTCAAACGGGGATATGTTCTGATAGACGAAGGGCGCATCAACTATAGCGTGGCCGGCGATGACAATTCCTATCAAGGTTTCGCAGGCAAAGAGAGCGGCCCGATGCTCTCTCTGAGTGACCAACTCGCCGATGACCAGATATCCCCCATCGCCGCCCATGAACTCGGCCACTATTTCAGCCACGTCTTGATGGGCGATAAAAACTACAACTCCTTGGAATGGCAAAGTTTTCAATGGGGCTATAGGAATCATGGGATAGGGATCGTATGGCCCGGCAGAACGCTGTTCCTCGATGAACCCGCTTACTTCAGCGAATGGGCACTTGGAGCCGGCACGTTCGCTCCTACCAACCCGGCCAATCCATGGCCCATACTAGCAGTAGGGACGAAAACGCCGACCGTCACCGATTTTCCAAGCATCGAAGGGTTCGGCGCGCTTTTTCTTATTTCGCTTAACCGTGCCGACCCTCAGGTTCGATTGCCGGGGCTGACGAAGTCGCAGGATGCGCCGGTTGTAAATGCTCCGGTCGGCGAGATTTGGGCCATCCTGGCGCGTGGCGCAACGACTGTCGATCAGCTCTACGCACATGTCGAGGACTACTTACGCACGCGCGGCCAGGACGACATGTTGCCTGCCATCGCCCAACGCATCGGCTGGAGTTATTCGGTCAAGGGCCACATTGTGGATAAAACTGGCGCGCCAGTGGACGGGGCAACGCTGGAAAACATTAGCCTGGCGGGCGGCAAAGAGTATAGCGGCGGCTACACAAATACACCCACGGGAGCCGATGGCAGCTTTCAGATCATCGGTGGCATATTCCCAGGCAAAAGCATCTTGCGGGTGAAAAAGGACGGCAAGGTATACGAAGCCAATATTCGGGTCGATTACAGGAACCCCACACCACAGACAGTCGATTTGGGAGATGTTCAGATCGATATCAGCAAGACCGCGACGCCCACACCAGCACCATCATCGACACCGCGACTTGCGGCAACACCCACAACGCAGGCCGCAGGAGATTGGGTGCTGCAATCGATGATTCCAACGCCGAAACAAGGCGCGGATAGCGCATGCTATTTTGATAACCATGTGACCATCGGAGATGGTTCATTCTCTTCCAGCATGTCTTGGACGGATCAAGGTTGCGTCGAGGGTGGCAACGCAACAGGGTCGGTGCAGACCACGGGCAACTGGAGCCCTCCCCCGTCCTACTTGAAGGCAGGCATCACGCTGACGCTGAAGATGTCTTTGAATTCGTCAGCGCAGCAAACCGGCGGCGGCCGCAACAGCGGCGGTTGGGGAATGTTCTATATGACCAAGAACCCTCCAAAAGAGAACCTCGCGGCCTACCAGGGAGGCAAGATTGGCGACGACGTGAAAGCCAACGGCTGGACGGGGGACTTCCCGGTGTCGGGCGCGGGGTCAGGCTCCCGCCAAATTCCAGATGGCAGGAAAGGGGACACGCTGGCGATCGTGGTCAGCATTTCGGGGCCGGGCGGCAGCGGCGATTTCGTCTATTTATATGCTTTCGGCGCCACCAACACGCCACCCGACCGCCCCACGCCACAGGCAATCGGTAATACGCCAACCCTCGAAGCGAGTGAAACGCCGACACCCGAGGCCGAACAGATCGAAGCAACGCCAAGTTCTGAACCACACGTCACAGCGAGCCCTGACGATGGATCGGATGAAACGCTGCCGCCTTCCGATGCGGACGTCACATCAACCCCCAGACCCGGTTCTCCTCTGTCAACACCTTCTGCCACGCCGCCCTCAACACCTGTGGCTGAGCAACAGATATTCGTCGTTACGAGCATTGGCGTGGCGAATAACGGGGCTACCAAGGCAACCAGGTTCCTCACCAACCGGCCTTGGCTGGTGACCCGGATTATCACCTATCACTGGAACAACGGCCACGGGGTGACGCCGGGGACAATCAGCCTGCGTGCTGACGATGGCACCACCTATGGCCCATGGCAAGCGAAAGGCGAGCCGGGATCGGGCGGTGTGCCCGACGCTTACTGGGTGGTGACGCCAAACATCAACATTCCGCCGGGCGCCTACACCGTGCTCGACTCGGACCCCGGCACCTGGTCGCAAAATGAGGAAACGGGCGGCGCGGGCATGGCCTGGGGCTATGGCATCCCCAGTGAAACCGGACTTAAACAAAAGTAATAATTGAATAGAACACCTGCAATGGAATTCCACATACCGACCACGATCACACCTACACGTACCTGGACGAGTACTGCCATAGACGACGGCAGCATCCACTGCCTGGGCAACGGGCATCTGTGCGTCTATGAGCAAGGGCCGAACATCATTCAACTCTTCGGGCCGCCCTATTCCAGCCCAATGCTCGGCACGCTCACGCTCGACGTGCCGGGCGAACTGATGGTGCGCTCGCAACGCGAACCCGGCACGGCTATCTGGACCCATCAGTTTGTCACGCATGGCGAGGTTTGGGCCGAGATGGTTGACTTCGTCGACGCAACCCTGCCCTGCCTGGTGCGACACATCCGCACGCAACGCCCCATCCGCCTGAACTGGCACACGGACCGGCAAGCCATCAACGACCGTTCCAGCGGCTGGCTGTATGAGATTCCCGCCGGCACGCCCTATTACTCGCACTATCCCTATCCACAGCCGCAGTATTACCACGTGAACTGGCGCGGCGCATTGGCGCTGCTGGAGGGAAACGCCGGCTGGGCGTGCAACGTGGGCGAAAGCCGGCTCTTCTTCGTGGGAGGGCCGGCGTATCCACAGGTGATTGAAAACACCGAGGCCGCGTTGGCACAACCGGTGGAAGCGATGCTGGCGCGCACGCGCAAAGCATGGCAGATATTCACGCAGCGACGCCGCGACTGGCCCGCCGCGCTCCCCACGTCGCTGCCTTATCGCGAAAGCCTCTTGCAGGCCGTCGATGACGTGGCTGTGCTAATCAAAGCGCAACAATCGGCTGAGGGCGGCGTGCTGGCCGGGCACAACTACCACCTGTGCTACGTGCGCGACCAATACGGCGTCTCTCGCGGGTTGCTGGCCGCCGGGCACCCCGCCGAAGCCAAGGCGATCTTAAATTTCTACTGGCGCATCTGGCAGCGCTATGGGTGCATTCACAATGCCCAGGCCGCCGGGGTGGACGGCTCATTCCACGTCCATGAAAACGACGAGGTGGAGATCACCGGCTACCTGATCCGCCAGGCGTTTGACCTGCTTCAACACACCGGCGACGCCGATTTTGTCAACGGCATTTTCCCCATGCTTGCCTGGGCCTACCAAGCGCAGAAGCGCCACCTGATCGGCGGGATGTTGCCCTTCAACGGCGACGAAACCTACGTGGCGGGCGGCATTCTGCCACGCAGCACGCTGAACGACGGCTCCGCCGAGGCCACGCTCCTGTTCCTCGATTCCGGCGCGCGGCTTGTGGACTGGGCGGCCCAGCATCGTCACTGGTGCGAGGGACAGCTTTGCACAGAACGGGCGTTGCTGTCGCAGGTGAAAGCTGCTTACCGGCCCAACTTTTTTGTGCAGGGCAAGCTCATCACCAACAACCCCATCCGCGCCTGCCTGCCGGGCAGCGCCCCACGCTTCCGGCACGGCGTTTGTGAATGCTGTATCGCCGAAGGGCACTTCAAGGCAATCGGCTGGACGCAGCGCAGCGCAACTGGGCGTTACCTGTGCCCTGAGTGCCTGGCCGAAGGGGACTATGTGCCCACGGCTGCGCGCCAATACATCCTCCAATCGGTCAGCCTGACACCGCTGTACTTCCAGTCGGACTTGCTCACGAAAGAGGAACTGCGCCCATTGGTGGAAGAGATTTGGCAGGCCTATCAGCTCAGCGGCCGGCTGCCTTCGCGCCCCGGCGATGCGCGTGACGTGGCCGTGGGCTACGACTATGGCTTCCTGCTCTACGCGCTGACGGCGTTGGGTCACCCGGCGGCGCAGCAAATTGCGCAAAAGACGCTTTCACTGGTGGACTCAACCGGGGCCTGGGTAGAGTATTACCTCAGCCACCGGCCCTCCGGCACGCGCTGCCGCCCGTGGGAAAGCGCCATCAACCTGGAGGCGCTGCTTCACTGGGCAACGAGCCGGGGCGGCTAAGCTTTTCGCCACAAGAAACGACATCTCACCGCAAAGGAGCAGAGAAGCAAAGTTTAAACGACTTCTCCGCGCGCTCCACACTCGACGGTGAAATGTTGAACCGCCAAGATGCCAAGAGCGCCGAGGGAACAACAAAATTCTTTGCGCCCTCTGCGTGCTTTGCGGTTGAGTATTAAACCGCAAAGGTCGCAAAGAAAAGATAGATTTCGTGTCCTTTGGGCGTTCGTGCTTTCGTGACCTTCGTTTCTTCGTTGCTTTGTGTTAGATAAACTGGCGCTTTTAAGGGGCCGGGGCGTCACTTGAGCTTTTCTGCGAAGTGCGCGCGGAACTTTTGCACCTTGGGCGCAATCACCACCTGGCAATAGGGCGCGCGGCCATTGTGCGCGAAGTACTCCTGGTGATAGTCTTCCGCCGGGTAAAACGCCTTGAAGGGTGCCAACTCCGTCACGATGGGCGCGTCCCACACCTTCGCGTCCGTTATTTCTCGGATCACTTCCTGGGCAACATGCTTCTGCGCCTCGTCACGATAAAAGATGACCGAACGATATTGCGTGCCCACGTCCGCGCCCTGGCGATTCAACGTCGTTGGGTCGTGTACGGTGAAGAAAATCTGCAAAATCTCTCTGAGCGAGATGACCTGCGGGTCGAAGGTGACCTGCACGACTTCGGCATGCTCTGTAGCGCCGGTACATACCTGCGCATAGCTCGGGTCGGGCACTGTGCCGCCCGAATAACCGGACTCGACATGCTTCACCCCGCGTAACGCATCGAACACCGCCTCGGTACACCAGAAACATCCACCGCCCAAGGTAACCACGGACTCTTGACTTGTTTCACTCATCATCTCCCCCTCTTCTGTTCTGACAACGAACCAACCTGCTTTTCACGAATCCTCACGCCTGAAGGCACGCGAAACCCCGCTATTCGCTAGAGATCCAACACCGCGTTGCGCACCTGCTCCACGCAACGCGGCAAGGTGCCGATCACATAGTCGATCTCTGCCTCGGTGGTGTGGTAGCCCAACGAAATACGCAACCCACCCAACGACCACTCGCGTGGCACACCCATCGCCACCAGCACCGGTGAAGGCTCCGGGTCGCCACTGGTGCAGGCCGAACCGGTGCTTACCGCGATGCCTTCCACGTCCAGCGCCATCAAGAGCGTTTCACCGTCTACACCCTTGAACACAAAGCTGGCGTGATGTGGCAGCCGGTCCGTTGGGTGGCCGCTCACGCGCACGTCGGGCACATTCGCCAGCACGCCGCGCACCAGCTTATCGCGAAGCTGGCGCAAGCGCACGGCCTGTGCATCGCGTTCGGCGGAGGCATACTTGATCGCCGCCGCCGTGCCCACCGCGCCGGCCACGTTCACCGTGCCCGAACGCCGGCCGCGCTCATGCCCGCCACCCGTCAACGTCGAGATGTAGGGAGTGCCGTCTCGCAGATACAACACGCCCACGCCCTTCGGGCCGTAGAATTTGTGCGATGAGAGCGCCATCAAACCCGCGTTCAACTCGTTCACGTCGATGGGCAAATAGGCCGGGCACTGCACGGCATCGACGTGGAACGGCACGCCATACTCATGGCAGACCTGACCGATTTCCTTTACCGGCTCCAACGTGCCAACCTCGTTATTAGCCAACATCGCGCTGACCAGGATCGTATCCGGCCGCATAGCGCGCCGCACGTCGTCTGGGTCCACCCGGCCACAGCCATCCACGGGCAGGAGCGTCACATCGAAACCGAACAACTCGCGCATCTGTTCCAGGGTGCCTTCCACGGCATGATGTTCCACCGGCGTGCTGATGATATGGTTCCCCTTGCCACTCTTACGCGCGGCAAACGCCACCCCGCGCAGCGCCAGGTTGTCGGCTTCGGTGCCACAGCCTGTGAACACAATCTCGCTGGCACGCGCACCAATGGCGCATCCCACCACGCGGTGCGCTTCATCCAGGGCCGCCGCCGCGTTACGCCCATACTCATGCTCGGAGGCGGCGTTCCCATAAATCTCATTGAAATAAGGCAACATTGCACTGACCACAACAGGCGCAACCGGCGTCGTGGCCGAATAATCCAGATAAACACCTTCCCGACTCTTCTTATCCATACGCTCATTGTAATCACTCAGGTGAGCATCGAATAAGCGCTCATCACGGACTTTTGTCTCAGAAATCACTCCTCCTAAAGACGTAGCAGCGGGGAATTGTCTCGGTGTAACATGCAATAAGTGTAAAGGCACTTTCCCGGGAGTCGCGCTTATGGCCGCTAAGACCGGGGTCATCGGTTCAGCCGCTCCCGACAAATTGAGACGCGCCTGGGCCATGGTGCGAACGGATTGGGATACCAACATTAGCTTCAACATCCGGCTGATGCCCTTTCTGCGCAGTCCCTTTGCCAGTGAGCGTACAATGGGCTCTTCGCGTAGTGAATGAATACGGGGATTCACGGAAGGATCAAAGAATGGGGATCGTTTTAAAGAAAAATCGGCATATATGGGCGCGGGCAAGGGTCATTCTGCTTGCCGCGCTCCTTATCACAATCACAGCGTGTAACGCAAACGGCAACCCGACCACCGCGCAACGCACTGTCAGTGTGACGCGTGGGACGCTGGTCGTCAGCGTGAATGCCACGGGCAACATCCTGGCTGAAGGCGAAATCATGCTCAGCTTCCAGCAGCCGGGCGTGGTGCAGCAGGTGAACGTCAAGGTTGATGACACCGTGAAAGAAGGCCAGATGCTCGCCAGCCTGGACACGCAAGACTTGGAACTGGCGCTGGCACAGGCGCGCACGGCGCTCATCACGGCCAACGCTGGTTATAGCCGCACGGTCGAAGGCGCATCGCAGGCGGACATCGACGCCGCCCAGGCAGCGCTAAATGCGGCCTATTCCAACTACGATAAGGTAAAAGCCGGCCCCGACCCCGCCGATTACGCCAGCGCACAGGCCACATACCTGAACGCCCAAGCAGCGCTCAAACAAGCCCAAGACGCCTATGACCGCGCTTATGCGAGCGACCCCGCCAACATCAACGGCAGCCCGGAAGCGCTGCAACTGGAACAGGCCACCAATAACTACAACTCGGCCAAGGCCGCCTTCGACCGCGCTTCTGAAGGAGCCGATAACGCGCAACTGAGCGCGGCACTACAACAGATCGAAAGCGCTAAGGCAACCCTGGACAAGCTGAAGCAGCCGGTGAAGCCCTATGACGTGGAGCAGGCCCAAACGCAGCAGAAGCAGGCCCAACTTCAGGTGAGCCAGGCCGAACGGCGGTTGGCGCAGGCACAACTGATTGCGCCGAAAGATGGCGTCATCAGCGTCCTGGGGGTGAATGCCGGCGAAACCGTCGCCGCCCAACCCGCAATGACGTTGGTGGACACCTCGAAGTTACACATCGATATCACCATTGACGAGGTCGACGTCGCCAAAATCAAGCCGGGGCAGGAAGTCATCATCACGTTGGATGCGCTGCCTGGCGTTGAACTAAAAGGGGTGGTGGATCGCGTCGCCCCCACCGCCACCACCATCAGCGGCGTCGTCTCCTACCCGGTGCGCGTCGTGCTGGACAAGACGGACGCACCACTCAAGGTGGGCATGACCGCCAATACCTCGATCGTGCTGGATCAGCACACCGACATATTGATGGTGCCAAACTGGGCCGTCCGGCGCGATAGACAAACCGGCAAGGCCTATCTAACGCTGCAAGTGGATGAGAAAACCAGCAAAGAAGTGGAAGTGCAGACGGGCTTGCGCAACGACGCAAACACCGAGATTCTGTCCGGCGTGAACGAAGGGCAGGTGATCATGGCCCCGCAAACCAGTCTCTTCAGCCAGTAGGGATGGACATGACAGATACAAACAGCCGCACAGACGAGAGCACACCTGTCATCGACGCGCGGGACATGGTCAAGACCTATAAGATGGGCGAGATCGAAGTGCACGCGTTGCAAGGCGTGTCGATGCAGGTTTACGCCGGGGAACTGGCCGCCATCATGGGGCCGTCGGGGTCGGGCAAGTCCACGTTGATGAACATCCTGGGCTGCCTGGACCAGGCGACTTCGGGCGTCTACCTGCTTGACGGCGTGGACGTAAGCAAGCTAAAGGACAACCAACTGGCCGCGATCCGTAACCGCAAAATCGGCTTTGTGTTCCAGTCATTCAACCTGCTCCGGCGCACTTCGGCAATTGAAAATGTGGAGCAGCCGCTGATCTACGCCGGCGTGAGCGGGCGGCAACGCCATGATCGCGCCGTCGCCGCGTTGGAGGCCGTAGGATTGGGGGATCGGATCACCCACCACGCTAATGAACTCTCGGGTGGGCAACAACAGCGCGTGGCGATTGCGCGCGCACTGGTCACCCAACCGTCGCTGATCCTGGCCGACGAGCCAACCGGCAACCTGGACTCGAAATCGGGCGAAGAGATCATGTGCCTGTTCCAGCGCCTGAACGAAGAGAGTGGGATCACAGTCATCTTCGTCACACACGATCAGCGCATCGCCATGCACACGCGGCGAGTCATTCGCATCGCCGACGGCCTCATCATCGGCGACGCCCCAGTGGCGGAACCGATTCACGCCTGCCCGGAGGCGCAAGGTAAGCCGGCGGTTGCGGTAGATGTGCAAGTATGAAGCGTGATGAATGAAATGTGGTTTCGCCGTCCATTCTTCGTCATTCGGCCAAACCCACAATCGGGAATCTAAAATCGCAAGATGTATTTACTCGAAATCATCCGTCTATCGTGGCACACGCTGCTGGCTAATAAGCTGCGCGCCATTCTAACGATGCTGGGCATCAGCATCGGCGTAGGCGCCGTCATCGCGTTG
>DAOUFG010000155.1:0-45565 GCA_034430115.1 Thermoflexales bacterium
TACGTAACCCACGAGGTCCGCCAGGTAGGGCAAATCGTAACGGCGGAAGTCATTCAGCTTGAAGAACCCGCGCGTGCTATCGCCCAGGTCTTCGCTCACCCAGATACCAACACAACCCGCCTCTACTGAAAGCCGCGCGGCCTCTTTGAAGAACGCATTGCTGAGCCGGAAGACGTCGGTGAGCAGGTCGGGATCATCGTAGATGGCATATGAGATATTCTCGTAGCCCATCAACAGCCAGGCAGTAGTCAACGGGCCTTGCACGCCGCCCAACAGAGCAATATCGTCATGGGGCACCTCACGCGCGGCAATGATCTCTGCCGTGCGCCCAGGGAGCGTCGGGTCTGGGGACTGGTAATTGCGCAAATCCGCCCGCGTTTTAATCGGGTAATCGATTGGCGCATCAATCGGCCATGAGGAGTCGGTTCGCTGATACACCGTCTGCCATTCGTCTTTGTAGACATCCTGGGCCAGGTAGATCGGCTGATAGCCACTGAACCCGCCGAACGGCAGCCAAACGCCATCGTGGCCGAGTGCCAGCGCGCAGTCCACCGCGTCCGGCCCGTTATAGCCATTCGGTGTGCGGCCAATCAATGCCTGGTACATCGGGCGCTGGAACAGAAAATCAAACATCGGCACACGATCCGGCTGTTGCCCTTTTAGCGCAGTAAGAAACCGTTCCCGTCGATTCATGATGACCTTCTCCTGCCCGAATAATAAACGCTAGGGCTTACGTAGTACCAATTCGACAAACGCCACGACGATGAATGTGATAAACAGAGTCCCCGCCCACGCGGCGCCAGTCATCAGCCCTAACATATCGATTCGACTTTCCACTTCTCGCAGAGATCGGCCTGCCATGACAAATCCTGGGTGGGCTCCCTGATAGTGCACCACCACTGTAGCGCCGCGCACGCCAGGCTCAGGCTGCCACGTCAGGCGGTCTTCTCCCGTCCGGCGAGTTGCATCGAATACGCCGGCCGGCAGGCTGGGGAGCCTGTCATACAACAGGCCAGATGCCGCAAGTGCCTTGCCTGTATCATCAAACACCACGAGGTACGGGGCCAGACTGCTGGCGATATCCACTTGTGTGGATGGAACGACAGATTGAACCGACTGGCCCCGCTCAAGGGCGACAGCCGCATCTTCAGCCAGTTGTATCTGTGGATCATTCGCCGAGATGCGGTAGTTCTGTTGCAGCATGATGTAGACTGCACCATAAATCAACGTCACAACAACCGCGAGTGGGAAGAAATGCCGGGGCAACATCCGAAGATATGCGACACCCATTGAGCACCTGTCCTATATTAACCAGGGAATAGTTCACAGACTCTTGCCGCGGCCGCCAGGATGGTTCTCATGTACGGAATATGAACCACTTACAAAATATTGCGGGTGACGCTTGCCGGCTCCTCATCGGTGCGGACACAACATCACCCAACCCTCAAAGCAAGATACCTCGGCAGATTATTGGCGTGTCAGTGACCAGCCACACCTTTTGTGCGTACTGCGTTCACCGATGTTCGCGCTGCTTCTGCGAGCATGCTCGTATCGCTGCCGATTGTAACAAACCTGAACCCGCACTCAATCACGTAACTCGCATCGGCAGCCTTGCTGGTGTGAATGCCCGGAACGATTCCGTGCTTACGCGCTGCCGCCAGGACTGTGGTAATTGCCTCGTTCAAACGCGGTTCCGTCAATGGGCCACCGGGCTTGATCCCCAGGCTAATCGCCAGATCCGTCGGCCCGATATAAATACCGTCTAGTCCAGGGGTGCTCATAATCTCGTCAACATTCTTCAGCGCCTGCGCCGTTTCTATCATCGCCAATGTGATGATGCTCTCATTGGCGTGCTGAAGATAATCGGGGCCTGCATAGACATTAACGCGCGTAGGGCCGGCGCTGCGATAACCCTGCGGTGCATACCGGCACGCCCCCACAAACGCCTCGGCTTCGGCGCGGCTATTGACCATCGGGCAAATGATGCCCATTGCGCCTGCATCGAGCAACTTCATGATGCTGCCCGGTTCATTCCAGGGTGCGCGTGCAATCGGCATCGCCTGCGTCGTGGAAATCGCCATCAACATCGGCATTGCCACGTCGTAACCGATCAACCCATGTTGTGTGTCTACGGTGATGCTGTCGTACCCTTGATGTGACATCAATTCGGCTGTCCAGATACTTGGTATCGTGAGCCAGCCGTTCAATACGGCATTTCCTTTCTGCCATATGGTGCGTATCGTGTTCTCGCGCATTTCTTCTTAGTGTATCCTCCAAAAGAATCAAACGCTAGTGTAACGCTGCCCGAAATAAATGTGATGCGTTCATCGGTGACGGACGAGTATCCAAAAGTGATCTCGGTCAAAAGGCTCAACTGATTCTCAGTGACCCTATATCAGGTGTATCCTCTTTCGAGATGCTTCCAGATGTGCTCGGGCCGGGTTCCGCACGGTTCGCATAGTAGGCACGCCGTTTAGCATCGATGCTGGTGGCGTTTTCGGTCTGGCTCGTGACAATCTCGCTGATATCGGCGGTACAGGTGCGAGATTCAACATCCTTCACTTGCAGCGTGAGCGTATTCGCCTCAATCGCCAATATGACGGCACGCTCTGTGGTGATGACACGTCCACTGCGATGCCGCCACATCACAGGTGAACCGATATGCAGGCCACGCTCCTCCGGTGTCCGATCGTCCGCTTGCTGATCCGCCTGCCAATCCTCAAATGTACGCGCAGGATGCGCCGCCGGGCCTCCTGTAAAAGTATTGTTTTGTGCTCGCGGCTGTATTTTCTTCTTAGGCATATTCACACCAGTTGAATAACAAAAACCCCCACTCATTCAAGTGGGGGTTCGTTAAGACCAGATGATATCTGGATCGCTCTTACCAGCGATTGGAGTCGTTGCGGCGGGGGCCCCGGTCTCCACCGGAACGAGCTTCCTGAGGCTTCGCTTCGTTTACTTTGATGGTGCGGCCATCCACTTCCTGACCATCGCACAATTTGATGGCCTTGAGCGCATCAGCCGGGGTTTCCATTTCAACAAAGGCAAAACCACGCGGTCGATTAGTCACACGGTCCATAGGAATGGAAATCGAACGAATGGTTCCTGCCTGGCTAAACAGTGCGCGCAGCGCTGATTCATTCGTATCATACGACAGGTTACCGACATAAAGCTTGTTATTCATCTAGATCCTCCAATAGACCTAATGACTGACTGCATTGCATCTGCACTATTGCAGATGCAATAAAAAACGTAGGATAACTCAGCGAAGATTCCTGATCATCCAATCTCACTGAAGAAAACCCGGACGGTTAACTGAGGATCTATTGGAAGAACTGACTATCGGAATAGTCACGTCGTAATACCTACCGACGATGACACTATAACACAATTAAAATGAGACATCACAATGCCCGCGTGTGCGGCCATTCAAGCTCAACGCCATGCGCAACGAGCAACTTCTGAAAATCCTGCAGATAAGCAGCATTTGCGCGCACCTGGCGCGGTAGCGCGCGCCGCTCCAGGCAGTAGGCAGCCAGAATGCCGGCCGCTTCACCAATATTCCACTCCACGGGATGCAATCGGTAACAGCCGTTCGTGATATGCGTCACGCCCAGGTTTTTACAAGCAGGCAGCAAGTTCTCCACGCGTTGTGGGATCAACGCGCCAAGTGGAATTTGAAACGGCAGTGAGGAAATATCGATGTAATTCACGTGCCCGGTGCTGGGGTGCAAATCGATGCGATATGAGCCAACGCCCACACTATCGCCAAAATACACCGCTTCACGCCCGCCTCGCGCTTCCGTGCCAACGTGCTGCTCTAACACGGTGAAGACCGCTCGAATGCGGCGCGATTCACGGATGTACGGATACATGGCCAGCCCATCATCCGTGCCGGTGACGTCGGGGCGCAAGTACAGGCCAGGGTACCCCACGCCGCCATCCGGACGCGGCGCGTCGGTTTGCAACCAATAGAGCAGGCTAAGCGATAGTTGGCGTGACGCCTCCAGCGTACGTTGCTGTTCTGCTTCAGGCGTGTCGATCAGGTTGCCTTCCCAATAGTCATTCATCGGCCAGTTCACCAGCGTCACCTCGTGTAAAGGGTGTTTGCTCCCAGCCTGACCGGCGTAATGATCCCTGCAGATCAATCGCCTGTAGAGCCACAGTGCATCCTGTGCACTGTGCGTCTCGTGAGCAAACAACACGCGCGGGAACGGTTGCAGCGTGATTGGGTGTACCTGGTTAAAGCTCAATAATTTGGCCGGCCAGGCGGGGGTTAATTCAGGCCAGTAATCGCGCCAGTAGTCATACTGCTCCGGCTTGTCGATCTGGTGACCGGCTTGCTGGTCATAGCCAACGGCGAAGCACCAGGTAAATGATTGCACGTTGCCCGGCTGTGCCGGTCCACTCACTGCATGCGGCTCGCCAGTTTCCGATTGCGATTCGGCCCCCGTCACATATTCCACCCCGGCCAATGGGAGGAGCTCACCGAGCTCCGTCGCATCAAGGATGTAGTCCGCTCGGATCGTCTCATGATCGCCGGTGTCCATTCGCTTCAAGGTGACTGCCTGCACCCGGTCTCCGTCGGTGCTTGCAGCAACCGGTTTTCGGCGCAGTAAGACTTCTAACAGACCTGCGCTGATCGCATATGACATCATCTGCTCCAGCACCGCCAGACCGACGCGCGGCTCATGACACAACCGTGAAACGTAACCCTGCCCCGGGTTCAGGTAGGGATCCGCCCTGGCCGATTGCACTAGGGGATAGAAATCACGATAGTACTGCCGCACAAGCTCACGATAGCGACGGTAGCGACGCGTGCAACCAAATTGCTCGATCCAGGGGTGCTCATCCGGCGGAACAGCCTGCGACGTAAGTTGCCCGCCAATCCAATGCGTCTCTTCGGTCATGATGACGCGATACCCCATCGCCGTTGCAGCCAAAGCCGCTGCACAACCACCCACCCCACCACCAACGATCAAGATGTCACAGTACTTCTCAGTCATGCCTTCCTCCTACGCAGACGAGTGGTCGATATTTGCTTTTCAACTGGCAGTCACCCGGCCAACTGTCATGTTCTGTCAGAAGATAGGGGGCCATGGAATGTGCCCATTAAAAATACCTAGCGGCCCATACGAATACGCGCCGCCAGATATTCTTTTACGCGGCTTTTAGGCATCCGTCCGTGCCGTGCGTGTCCTGGATGTCGCCTTGGGATGATCCTTGGCGTATTGCTCTAATAGGTGGATCGCCTTCTCGCGTTCCGCCGGGTCCAGCGCAGAAAGCAACTTGCGGACTTTCCGCATCGCCTCGTCGTCTTTTACATTTGCCAACGGCTGATCATTCAACATACCCGCCAGGCGAAACACCGTCTCCTGGGGCATCTGAAATGCAGTTGCAACGCCGCGCAGAAAACGATCTCCAGCTCGACGTTGCTGCTTCATAACGAGCACCACTTGGTTCAAGGTAACACCTGAGGCTCTTGCGAGATCCACCGGACGCCAACGACGGGCATCCAGTTCATGCTTAAGCCATTCGGTAAATGCTTTGTCAGTAGATTGTTTTTGTGTAGCCACGGTCATAGTGTATTACAGGTAACAGTAGATTATGACGCAATAGTATTGATTAGTGTTGAGTAAGATCAACAGCGGTTCATATTGAGCTGGATGAAGCCTTGCTCACATCTACACTCGCACCAGGCGTGAGGAGGTATGTCTCGGATTGCCCATGCCACACTACGCGCAACGTAAGCGGCACATTGGACTCCGCCACAATCTGCGGGCGCTCGCTCGTCGATTTGCGCGCCGCACAGGTCAGGTTTAGCAAACCATCCTTACCATAAGGATATTGACGTATGCCATGCTCCTCCGTCAGGTGCACATCCCACACGAGGGTATTATGAGCACAGTCAGGGCGCAGCCCGAATGCATATTCGAACAACACAGCCGTCGCCGGCAATCCACCCCAGCCGACAAAATCCCCCTTGGCAGGGTTCCCTGGCTTGGGGAATTCCGGTGCCAGGTTCTCCCAAACGGTTCCAGTAGTCTCAAAAATACGCGTCACATTATCGAGATGGTTCATGGCAATCTCATGCGCCAGGTCACCTGCCCCGATTTCACTTAATCCGCGCAATATCATGTAATTCGTCGGCGGCCAAACGCCACCCAGCCAATAGCCGCCATCCTCACGATAAGCAGGGTGATCCGCTGCCATAGAGGGAACGCGATGCGGGCGATTGAACTCTCGCGTATTCGATAGGTGCGCGATAAACGGCGCAATCCGCGCTGCGGGGACGACGCCGGCCAGGAGCGCCCAGTATGCGCCGATAGTCTTTACATCTGCGTGAGACCCATCGCGATAACGATCGTAATAGAATGCCGTGCGCTCATCCCAAAGTGTATCGTTCACCAGGTTCGTCAGCGAGCCCAATTCCTGTTGCATATCCCGCATTTCATCTGCGCGCCCCAAGACGTCGGCCATACGCAACAACAGACGCGCCGATAGAACCTGCTGCATGCAGGCATCCACCCAGGTCATCTGGCCATTGGACCACCATGCCACCTGTTGCGCATCGTAGCCCGGCACGACGGGTGGACGAGGTTGGTTATCCATGCCGCTGCCCCACCCCGAGGTCCAATAAGAGCCATCCTGCCACGTGCGATTCACCCGCAACCACTGGTGATAAGCCGCCAGTACGGGGAACACACGCGCCAGCCGATCGCGGTCTCCAAACGTCAGGAAATACTCCCACTCCGTCCAGGGCATCACATTGGGGCCGGTACTGGATGGGTCAAACCGGTAGAAAACATCCAGCCCATCGGATTCGCTTATTTCGCGGCAGATAAACCCATCGGCATGTTGTTTGCAATACAGGTTATCCAATGTGCGCTGAAAATTGAACACGCGGCTGCCATAACGTGCGAAGAGCAGTATGAATGCCGAATCCCACATGAACAAGTTGCCATTGAATGCCGTATCAATGTAATTCGCAATGAATCCATTGGCGGCCGTGGGGCGAAATAGATTCCTAAAAGCGATCTCCCATACCCGCCAGTAGCAATCGATGGTTGACGAATGACCTTGCCAAAAGGGTTGCGGCAAGAGGTGCTTGTTATCTGCGAAAGTTGGCGGAACAGCCTCTTCGCGCTGAGCGTTCCGGAATGTGTTTTCTTGCGCCAGACGATTTGTGATGTGCGTGTCGTAATAATCGCTCATGCAGCAGATTATCCAACATTACGTCAAGCAGGCTAGGGGGGTCTGCTTAGGGAGGTGCACACAGGGCCACAACCCGACACGTGCCCTGTGCGCGGTATCCCAAACTCACGAGCATGTCTACGATAGAGAGTACGTCCCCTGTTTGTCAACTGGTTAACGGCCAAATAACGGCCATTCATCGCCCATACTTCGGGGCGCCGCGCACGAGGTGGCACTCCGTTAGCATCCTGCAGTGTGCGCACCAAGGCAGAGAGGCAACCACCTCAGGCGTTAAAATAGACATACTAGGCACTTTGGTAATGGACGAAAAGCAGGCAAACCTATGATGGACGAGACGGGGCGCAAGCAAGTCGTGCGCCGCTTACAGAGTATCGAGGGACATATTCGCGGCATTCAACGCATGGTGGAAGAGGATGCTTACTGCATCGACACCATGAAGCAGATCAATGCCGTACAGGCAGCGTTGACAAAGGTCAACCAAATCATCCTTGAAGGGCACTTGAATACCTGCGTCATGTCCGCCGTTCGAGGAGATGACCCCCAGGAACGAGAGCGGGTGTTACATGAAATCGTTGATGTGTTCGAAATGAGCACGAAGATGTAAGCCTGCCTTTCCTCATGTCAGAGATGGATCAAGCCCTCACACCACCTACCGTCCGCACCAGCCTCTACGACCTGACGCGCGACCAGATCACAGCCCAATTAGCCGAATGGGGCGAACCCGCTTTTCGTTCCAACCAGATATGGCGCTGGCTCTACGAGCGTCACGCGAACGATATCGACGGCATGTCCGACCTGAGCAAGGCTTTGCGCACCCGGCTCAAAGAGCACTACACGCTCGGTCGTCTGACGCCGGTTACCGAGAGACAATCAACCGACGGCTGGACGCGTAAATGGTTGCTCCGCCTGGCCGACGGCAGCGAGGTCGAGTCGGTGCTCATGGAGTACGAGGGCATCCGCCGCACGGCGTGTATCTCCTCCCAAGCCGGCTGTGCCATGAATTGCAGCTTCTGCGCCACCGGGCAGATGGGCTTCCTGCGAAACCTTCGGGCCGGCGAAATCATTGAGCAGGTACTGTGGGTGATCCGGGCACTCAGCATACAAGAGGACCATCCCGGCGAACGACTATCGAATGTCGTCTTTATGGGAATGGGCGAACCATTTGCCAACTACGCTAACGTACTGGAAGCCGCGCGCAGGTTGATGGAACCCGGCGACGCCGGTGGTCTTGGCCTGGGCGCGCGCAAAATCACCATCAGCACTGTCGGCCTGGTGCCGGGAATTCGCAGATTCAGTGAAGAAAATTACCAGCTTAACCTGGCCGTTTCATTGCACGCGGCCACGGACGAATTGCGCAATCAACTGGTGCCGATCAACCAACGCTACCCGTTGCGCGAGGTGTCGCGCGCCGTGCACGACTACATCGTCAAGACCAACCGGCGCATTAGTTTTGAGTGGGCTCTGATCGACGGCGTCAATGACACACCCGAACAGGCCGAAGCGCTGGTCAAGTACATACGCCAGACGTTCGACCCGCGCGTGGAAAAGCGCCACATGATACACGTCAACATGATCCCATTGAACCCCACCCTGGGCTTCGCGGGACGAGCCTCGCAACGCACCCGCATCCAGGAATTCTGTGACGTGCTGAATCGAGCCGGCATCCCCAACACGCTACGCGTCCGGCGTGGCATCGACATCAGCGCAGGGTGCGGTCAATTGAAGGCCGAAACGACGTCGAACGAGCGCATAGACTAAGGTTCTCTAATACTTTGTGTTCTTTGAGTCTTCGTTTCTTTGTGTTGGTTGTTCTCAGGAGGAAAAACGAAAAAAGGCAAAGAAATGCTTTGCCTTTTCGCGATACCTTTCACAAAGAAAGGATATAAATCGGCCCGCAGCTAGCTGCCCTTTGCCAGGGTGCGCAACGCCTTGGTGGAAACCATCACCGTCTGCATTTTGCCGTCGATAATCATATGGCGGCGTTGCAGGTTCGGCTTCCAGGAGCGCTTGCTCGCGTTCAATGCGTGACTGCGCGACTGCCCGAAGCGCTTATGCTTGCCTGTGAAGTAACACTTTGCCATCGTGAAATAACCTCTTGCTATTTTAGAAAAACATTCTAATATGTATATCCCGAACTTTTACGGGGGTCAACCCCGCCGGGTGAGAAGTTTACCATATTATCTGCAATGAATCCTGAAGCCAATACACCAATTGCCACGGTAGCAGGCACAATTGAGATCAAGCCCCAGGTGGTCTTTAGCCTGGCGCTCGAAGCTGCTTTGAGTACGTATGGTGTAGTGGGGGTCGCCTCCCGCTATACCGGCTATGATATGACTCGCCGTGACCCGCGCCGTGGGCTGGATGCGAAAATTGTCCAGAGCCCGGAGGGCACAAGCCATGTCATCGTCAATATCCATGTGCTGGTGGAATATGGCGTCCGTATTAATGCGGTCATCTCTAGCCTGCAACAGCAAATCAAATATAGCATCGAACACAGCACTGGTTACGTCGTAAACGCAGTGAACGTACATGTATCTGGGTTACACGTGACCCATGAAGACTAGAGTGTGAGAGAATTGTGCGGTCATCCAGGTGTGTAGTCTCTCAGCCAAGTGAAATATAACGTGATTCCGTTACCATCCCCACTCAACAACCTCAGCACCCAAGCATTGCTAGACCGCGTTCGTCAGCGCATCGCACAGTCTGCACGCATGGTTGCCAAAGCTACAAGCGATGCGGCTCAGAAGAGCGAGCTACTAAACACTTACAATACGCGGATATCAAAGATGCTAGGTGTAAAAGCAAACCATGAAGTTATGAATCACCCTATCGGGCATAGCAGTCAGGCCATTACAACCCACCAACACCAAACCCTCACCATCGATGGGGTGAAGTTTAAGCGATTTGTCCAGGCTGCTTACCTTTGGCTGCGCCAACAGGAACCCATCATTAACTCCTACAATGTCTATCCTGTTCCAGATGGAGACACCGGCACCAACATGATGCACACCATGCGTTCCGCTTGGGAAGCATGCCAGAAGGCTACTGATAGTTCACTTGGCTCGATCGTACACGCCGTATCGATGGGTGCAATCCGTGGCTCACGTGGAAACTCGGGGATTATCCTTTCTCAGATATGGCGCGGGTTTGCCCGCTCCATCGATGGCAAGACATCATGCAACGCACGGGAACTGGCACTTGCCCTGCGCGAAGCCGCCAACACGGCCTATGCCGGGGTCAATAACCCAGTGGAAGGAACGATGCTGACCGTCGCCCGCGAAGCCGCCGAAGCCGCCGAACGGTGCGCCGCTCAGTCACAGGACATGCGCGAGATGTTGACCACAATCACCCGCGCCGCTTTTGAGTCAGTCCAACGCACACCATCTCTGCTGAAGATACTCAAGGAAGCCAATGTGGTGGACTCTGGTGGTTATGGTCTGTACGTGATCCTGGATGGTATGCGCCGCTTCGCCGAAGGCGAACCCATCGAAGTGACCGGTGAATCCGCCCGCGCCGCAGTTCCAGCACTTGTTCCACCTGTGGCGGAGATAGCCGCCCCCAATGGCAATTGGGGTTATGACGTCCAATACCTCGTCTACGCAAAAGACAGCCAAAAGTTGAACGTGGAAGACATTCGCCAGGATATCACTGCAATGGGGGATTGCCCACTGGTCATCGGCGATGAAGCGATGGTCAAAGTACACGTGCACGTTCCCGACCCAGGCATCCCGCTGAGCTACGGCATCCAGCACGGCACCCTGCGCGACGTCGTAGTGGAAAACATGCAAGAGCAGTCCGAGGAATTTACCCCCGGCCAAGTGCATGCCGAATTCCGACCCCAGCATCTGCCGGAAGTGGAAATCGCTATCGTCGCGGTAGCATCGGGCAACGGAATCATGCGCGCCTTCAAAGACGTGGGGGCACGTGCGGTCGTCGCCGGCGGGCAAACGATGAACCCCAGCGTGGAAGATTTGTTGCAAGCAATCAAGGATGCCAATGCGCGACACGTCATCCTGCTGCCCAACAACAGCAACATCATCATGACGGCACAACAGGCGGCGCAACTGGCCGATGTGCCCACCGAAATCGTGCCGACGCGCACGATTCCTCAAGGCATTGCTGCGGCAATCGCATTCAACTTTGAACGTGACATGCAAGGCAACCTGCAAGCCATGACCACTGCCTCGAAACAAGTGATCACGGGTGAAATCACCACCTCGACACGCACCGTCATCGTCAACGGCGTTAGTGCACACGAGGGACAAGTAATCGGCCTCATCGATGACAAACTGACACTATCGGGTGAGGACGTTGAAGAAATCGTTTTGCGTTTGTTGGATCAGGCCCACGCCGAAGAACATGAATTAGTCACACTCTACTTCGGCAACAACATGACCCAGGCCACCGCAGAACAGATTGCGCAGGCAGTCCGCCAGCACTATCCATCGCTGGAAGTCGACTTATATGAGGGGCAACAGCCCTACTATTTCTTTGTCATTGGTATCGAGTGATAGGGGAAAGCAAGCGTTGAAGCCAGATTATGTATCGCCGTTCTCTAGCGCACGCGAAGCCACCAGGCAACCTTCCGCTCCGACCGGCACGCGGGAACGAAGACAGAAAGTTCGCATCGTGACGGATAGCGCGTCACAAATAGACGCCGGTTGGGCACAGGCGAACCATGTATCAGTCGTTCCGCAACTCATCACCATAGATGGGCAAACCTACCGTGAAGGGGTGGACCTGACGGATGATGATCTCGGCGCGCGCATCATCAGCGATTCGCACAGTCAATGGCCCGTCATTCAGCCTCCAGAGGTGGAGAACTTTGGCGCCGTCTATCGCGGGCTGCTGCGCGAAACGTCTGACATCATTTCACTGCACGTTTCTTCACATCTTAGCAGCACCATCCAGAATGCCCGCATCGCCGCGGACGAATTTCGTGGTCGCTGCAACATCACCATTCTTGATTCGCAAAGCGTCGCACTGGGCCTGAACTTATTGGTGCGCAAGGTCACCCAACAGGCCAATAGCGGCGTCCCGGCGGACGATATCGTGCGTTATGCTCGCGGCACGCTGAAACACATTTATGGGGCCTTCGTCGCGGAAGACTTGCAATATATGGCCCACAGTGGCTGCCTGCGCCCTGCCCAGGCGATGTTGGGCAAAATGCTCGGCGTGATTCCATTCCTGACGATCGACGAGGGCGAGATTGTCGCCATCGAAAAGGTGCGCTCGGTGGATCGGGCATTGGAAAAGCTGGTGGAATTCGCCGCAGAGTTCGACCAGCCTGAAGAAATGGCCGTGATGCAGCTTTCGCCGCAACCCAATGACAAGACGGCCAACCTGATGAGCATGTTGCGGATGACCTTCCCGCGCATACGCGAGATACCGTTGCGCAATTGCGGCGCTTCCGTAGGCCGCATCATTGGGCCGACGGGCATCGGCATCATGATCTTCGAAGGTCACTGACCCTTATCGTGAATATATGCTATTTAAGGAATACCATAAACCCGCGACAATCGAAGAAGCGATGAGTCTGATTCGCCGCAAGTCTCCGCATACGATTGCGCTCTCGGGCGGTTCGTGGTTACACGGCGATAGCCCGCGCGATATTGAAGCAGTCGTCGATATCAGCCTGCTCGGGTTGAACATGATCGAAAAGCAGGCCAGCCCCCCGCTGATGCGCATTGGCGCAGGAACCACTTTGCAGCAACTGGTTGAAGCGTTCGAACCCGAACAGCCCGCCGCGAATGGGTTCCCATCGTTTGGCGTGCTATCGGTGACGGCGCAGGCCATGGCGGGCTTAAGCATTCGCAACAGCGCCACAATTGGTGATGCAATCGTCACCGCCGACTCTGCTTCCCCATTAGTCACGGCACTGCTGGCATTCGACGCCGATTTGATCGTGCAGGCGAACGAAGAACGCACGCTCTCGTTAAGCGCCTTCCTCTCATATCACGAACGCATCATCGCCGATGGCATATTGGTCACCCAAATCGTGATGCCAATCCCAAGCGCAGACACGTTGGCGGCCTATGAGCGCGTCGTCAACGCTTCCAAAGACTACCCCGTCGTCTGTGCCGTAGCCCGTTGCGCCATGAAGGACGGCATCGCCGGTAACATGCGCGTCGCCGTTGGCGGCGTTGCGCCCACGCCGATTCGTCTGAGTAAACTGGAGTTTGCGTTAGAGAAAAAACGCATCCGGGATTACCTGGAAAGCACTTTGCAGGAAGCCGTGCAGACGCTCGCGCCTCAGAGTGACTGGTTGGGAAGCGCAGAATACCGGGCCGAGACGGCGCATGTGCTTGCCAGGCGGGCGATTTTGACTGTCGAACAACGGGATTGAGTTGCGTCAGCCATTTCTATCTCGCGAGTGATTTAGTTCAGCGGCGCGATCGGCAGCCGCCGGCGCGGATTAGATGGTTGCCGGGTTCCCTTACCGGCCACCCAACGCATTCTTGATCGTTTGCGCCACACCCGCCGGCACAAATTCGCCCAGTTCTTCCAGGGTCGCCCGGCGGAGGCCATCCACAGAACCAAAGCGCTCCAACAATCGCCTGCGCCGGCTTGGGCCCACGCCTGGAATAGCATCCAACTGGGACGCCATGCCGATCTTCGCGCGTTGGCGGCGATGACTGGTGATGCCAAAGCGGTGGGCTTCATCACGCACGCGCTGAACCAGGTAAAACGCCTGGGATTGGCGTGGCAACAGGATTGAATCGGCCTTCCCCGGCACGAAAATCTCTTCCTCCTGCTTGGCCAGCGAAACCACCGGCACGATGTGCAGCAGGTCGAATTCCTTCAATACATCCACGGCAACATGCAATTGCCCTTTGCCGCCATCGATGAGCAGCAAATCCGGCAGCAGCGCCCACTTGGCATTGTTCTCAGCCTTTGCTTTGCCCTCGCCAAAGGCTTTGCTCCGGATAGCTTTGTGTGCGGCCTGTTCTTGCTTCTGCCCGCGTTCAAGCGCGCCCAGGTTCTGCTCAGGAGCAGCCTCCAAATCCGACGCGGCGGGCAACTGCGCGACGGCAGATTCTTGCGAAGCGCTTTCGGCTGAGGGATTACCAACCCCATCGTTGCGATTGGCCCCCACTGCCTCTTTCCAGCGTTGGAAACGCCGCCGCAGGGTCTGGCGCATCGATTCAAAGTCGTTTGGGCCCTGGATGTCGCGGATATTGAACCGGCGATAATCACTCTTGGCCGGCACGCCATGCACAAACACCACCATGCTGCCGATCATTGCCGTTCCCTGGGTGTTGCTGATGTCGTAACATTCAATGCGCGTGGGCAAGCGTGGGAGCCCCAACGCATCCTGCAATTCGCGCAGCGTGGCCTCCTGGCGGTGTGTATCTTCCTCCCACTGTGCCTTCAACGACGTCAACGTCGCCGTTGCATTTTGCGCGGCCAGAGAAACCAGGTCGGTATCCTCACCTGCCCTTGGCACGCGCAGTTGGACCGCCGCGCCACGCTTATGCTTCAACCAGTTCTCCAGGATCACCGCCTCGTCCACTTGCGCCGGCAATAGCACCTCCGGAGGGACATAAGCGGCCTCGCCATAGAACTGCTTAACGAAGGAGTTCAACACTTCCTGCTCGCCGGCCTCCTCCGCGCCATCCAACACAAAATACTCCTGCCCCAGCAGTTTGCCACCACGGATGAACAACACCTCTACGCACGTGTCACCTTCGTCGCGCGCAAAGGCGATGACGTCCTGGTCGGTGGTCGCGTTGCTCACAATCCGCTGCCGCTCCACCACGTGCTGCACGGCGCGCAATTGGTCGCGGTACTGCGCAGCGCGCTCAAATTGCATCGCCTCGGCTGCGCGCGCCATGCGACCTTGCAAGTCTGTCAGCACCTGGTCACTCTTACCCTCCAAGAAGTCACACAGATGTTGCACATTTGCGCGATATTCCGCGCGCTGGATCGCCCCAATACATGGGCCGCTACAGAGCTTGATGTCGTAATACATGCAGGCCCGCCGATCGTTCCCAGTGATGACCCGATCACAATCCAAAAACGGGAACATACGCCGCAAGGTATCGCGCGTGGCATAAACGGCCTTTGTGTCGCTATAGGGGCCATAATAACGAGCGCCATCGCGCTCCATCCGGCGTGTCACCAGAATCGTCGGGAAGTCGTCCTGCCAGGTTACCTTCAGGTACGGATAACGCTTGTCATCCTTCAGTCGAATGTTGTAGTGCGGGCGGTATTTCTTAATCAGCTCCGCTTCCTGGATCAACGCCTCCAGTTCGCTCCCGCGCACCAGGAATTCGATTCGCGCGATTTCCTGGACTAATCGCCCCGTCTTGGGAGAGGTGATCCAGGTCGTCGGGTTGAAATAGGACCGCACGCGATTACGCAGGTTAACCGCTTTACCAACGTAGATGACTTCGTTTTTCTTGTTGTAATACAAGTAACAGCCAGGCTCAGTGGGTAAATTCCTGACAGCAGACTCTAAATGTTCTGGTATTGCCATTTTCTCTCAACACACCTATCTTTCGCCGGTAACGCCGGCACACACTATTATCTCCCAGTCATGCTTCGTTTTTTATAGCACCTGAGTAACGCTTTGTACGCATTTAGCCGCCCATTTTTAGTAATGAGTTAAGATTGGCGGTGTGTCACAGGTATGCATTGAGTATCAGCGCATGTGACACTCACCACCCATGGCATTGATCATTTCAGCATGGGCGTTGTAGTAAGGAGGACTTGTGTCTGAAGCCGAAATTGAACAATTGGTTGAATCCCTGCCTAAAAGAATCGCAAAACTCGGTGTACTGGCTTATAACCTGTGGTGGACCTGGCACCCTGAAGCACCAAAACTCTTTCAGCGTATCCACCCCGTCATGTGGGAAAGCGTCTATCACAACCCGGTGAAATTGCTCCGGCGGGTGCCGCGCCAATCCCTGGCTGCGGCCTACCAAGATTCACGTTACCTGGAAGTATATGACCACGTCATAGACGAATTCACGCGCTATATGTCGAACTATACAAACGGCGGCACACCGTGGTTCCCCAAGACATATGGCCTATGGCAAGATCCGGTCGCCTACTTTTCTTTTGAGTTTGGGCTGCACGAATCTTTGCCCATGTACGCCGGCGGGCTGGGTGTGCTGGCTGCCGATCACTTGAAATCGGCCAGCGACCTTGGCCTGCCCATGGTGGGCGTCGGGTTCCTCTATCTGCAGGGCTATTTCCGCCAACGCATCACCGAGGACGGTTGGCAGGAAGCAGATTATGACCCGCAAGACTTTTCACAGATGCCCATTACGCACGTCATGGACGGCAATGACCAGCCGATGTTGCTGCCGATTGACTTGCAAAGCCGCACCATCACTGCCCAGGTGTGGAAGGCGCAGGTCGGGCGCGTGCCGCTCTACCTGTTGGATACCGACGTCGCCCAGAATGCACAACCCGACCGGCAACTGACTTACCGGCTCTATAGTCCGGACCCAGAGACCCGCATCGCACAGGAAATCGTGTTGGGCATCGGCGGCGTACACGCACTGCGTGCGTTGAAGATCAACCCGAAAGTGTGGCACATGAACGAAGGCCACCCGGCCTTTGGCACCCTGGAGCGCGTGCGCGAGCTGGTGGTGAACGAAAAGTTCACCTTCCAACAGGCACAGGAACAGGTGCGCAAGTCAACCGTTTTCACCACCCACACGCCAGTCCCCGCAGGCAACGATCAATTCCCCATCTGGCAGGTAGATCGCCAGTTGGGCGGCTATTGGGATCAACTCGGCCTGACGCGCGATCAGTTTATGGCGCTGGCCGAGCATGACGGCAACTTTGGCATGACGGTGCTCGCCCTGCGCATGGCCGGCAAAGCCAATGCAGTGAGTCAACTCCATGGCGAGGTGGCGCGCAAGATGTGGGCATGGCTCTACCCCGGCCAGGAAGTGCCGATCTCTCACATCACCAACGGCGTGCATACGCGCTCCTGGCTATCGCGCCTCATGAGCAACCTCTTCAACGAATACCTGGGCATCAACTGGATCAACCATTCGGACGAGCCGGCCACCTGGGCTCCCGTCTACGAGATGCCCGATGATCAACTGTGGGATGCTCACAAGCGCAACAAGCGCCGCCTGGCCGAGTTCATGCGCGACCGCGCGCGCACCAAGTGGATCACCCATCGCCAGCATCCTGTGCAGACGATCGCCAGCGGCGTCTTGATCGACCCCAACGTGTTGACGATTGGCTTTGCACGCCGGTTCGCCACCTACAAACGAGCCGCGCTGATTCTGCACGACGTGGAACGGCTGTTGCGCATCGTGAATAATCCCGGCCAGCCGGTACAAATCATCTTTGCGGGCAAGGCTCACCCAAATGACGAACCGGGCAAGCTGCTGATCCAGGAACTATATCGGCTGATCAAGAACGCAGATAGCGCAGGCCGCCTGGTCTTCATCGAAGACTACGACTTGAATGTCGCGCGCTACCTGGTGCGCGGTGTAGATGTGTGGCTGAACACGCCGCGCCGGCCCTATGAGGCCAGCGGAACCAGTGGCATGAAGGCGGCCCTAAATGGCGCGCTCAACTTCAGCATCCTGGATGGCTGGTGGCGCGAAGCCTATAACGGCAAGAACGGTTGGGCCATCGGCGATGACACATCGTATGACGACCCTGACATGCAGGATCTCGCCGATATCGAGTCGCTCTACTCCACCCTCGAAAATCAAATCGTGCCGCTCTATTACGACGTGGAATATGATGGCATCCCGCACAAATGGGTGGCGATGATGAAAGAATCTCTTGCGACGATCATCCCTGCCTTCAGCACACGCCGGATGCTAAAACAGTACATCGCCGAAGCTTATATCCCCCTGGGTGGTGACACCTCAACACCGGCTGCACCGCAAGCACACAGCGTGGCCGCCTAAAAATGGACGGGGCCGCAGAATTCGTTGACTTCCGCGGCCCCAATCTGTCTTATGCCGCCAGTCTGGTTTCCAGTTTTCACAAACCAGACCGGCAATTGCGCTCTAGACACCGGCACATCTCACAGAATTACTCAAAACGTGTACATTATGGGCTACGGAGGAATACATCATGCCCGATATGCTCGTCAAACTGTATAGCTTGCCCCGCTGGGATGCACTGCGCGAAAATCTCGCTGCACAGGGCATCGACATCCGGCGCACCATCCCGCCGGAGAAGCACAAGGTCGTGGAATGGGTCCGCCAACACTTCGGCCTCGGCTGGGCCAGTGAAACAGAAGTAGCATATACCAATCACCCGGTTTCCTGCTTCATCGCCGTCCGTGAAAAGAAGATCCTCGGCTTTGCCTGCTACGACGCAACCTGCAAAGACTTTTTCGGCCCCACCGGCGTTGACGAGGAACTACGCGGCCTGGGCATTGGCAAAGCGTTGCTCATGGCGTGCATGGACGCTATGGCCGCCGAGGGCTATGCCTATGCAATCATTGGCTCTGCCGGCCCGCAGATGTTTTACACCAAAGCCGTCGACGCGACACCGATCGAAGGATCGGACCCGGGCATTTATCGCGGCATGTTGTGGGATGACTAAGCAGCAAGATCATCTATGAAGGAGTCACGAGTATGGCATTCTATGATTTCCCGTTTGACCAACTGAAGGCTTATAAACCTACGCGCGAAGAACCGGCAGACTTCGATGCTTTCTGGCAGAAGACGTTGGCCCAAGCGCGCAGCCACCCACTCAACGCCGTTTTTCAACCCGTCGATTACAAACTGCGCACGGTTGAAACATTCGACGTGACCTTCGCCGGATACGACGGCCAACCCGTGCGCGGCTGGTTACAACTGCCAAAGCAACGCAGCGAGCCACTCCCATGCATTGTGGAATACCTCGGCTATGGCGGTGGGCGTGGGTTCCCGACCGATTGGTTGTTGTGGTCCAGCGCCGGCTATGCTCACTTCGTCATGGATACGCGCGGGCAAGGCAGCGCATGGTCTCCCGGCGACACACCCGATATGGAAGCCCAGGGGTTTGGCCCCGAGTATCCCGGATTCATGACGCGCGGCATCCTTAGCCCCGAAACCTACTACTACCGGCGTGTCTTCACCGACGCGGTGCGCGCTATCGAGACGGCTCGTTCGCACCCGGCCATCGACGCCACGCGCGTCGCCATCACCGGCGGCAGCCAGGGCGGTGGCATTACGCTGGCCGCCAGTGGGCTGATGCCCGATGTCGTCGCTGCCATGCCCGATGTACCCTTCCTGTGTCACTATCGCCGGGCGACAGAAATCACCGACGGTTTCCCGTACCAGGAAATCGTCAAGTATTGCCAGACGCACCGCGACACGCTGGACGCGGTCTTCAACACGCTCTCCTATTTTGACGGGGTGAACTTCGCCGTTCGTGCCAGGGCCAGCGCACTCTTCTCCGTCGGCTTGATGGACGAAATCTGCCCGCCCAGCACCGTTTATGCAGCCTATAACCACTACGGCGGGCACAAGGATATTCGCGTTTATCGCTTCAACCATCACGAAGGGGGCGGCACCTTCCAGCAGATTGAAAAGCTGAAGTTCCTGAACCAAGTCATGCCGGCATAGCGCTGTTTGCTATTCAACGCAAGGCTCGGCGCAATCATGCTGAGCCCGCTGAAGGGTGTATTCTGAGCCTGCCGAAGGATCATGTTCGACAGGCTCACTATGAAAACCATGTACTTGTTGTAGCACACCGAGTCCACGATGCTCAGGCAGTGGTCTGCGTGCGTAGAAAATGGCCCATCTGAGCAATGACGTTGTCCGGCTCATCCAGGTGAACGTACTCACCAGATTGCCTATATTCCACCACCTGCCAGTTCGGCAGGCTACGTAAGTTGTCCATCATGTCAAAGCTCATACGCCGGCCGGCGCCATAGATTGCCAGCACGGGCTGCGTGAGCGACCGATACACCGAGATGATTTCCGGCGTGCAGAGCTTGCCCGCCACATAGTGAAACGGCGCGACTTGTGCCATGGGTTGATGGCTCGATACGTAGGCGTAATGCAGCGTCCTGCGATCCACCTGACGACGCTGCCTCTTTTGCAGAAAGTGACTCAACCCATACCGCGACGTGAGCGTGTCGTAAATGATGCGGCTCCAGCGTGGGTCCAGCAGCAGTCTCAACCAGCGATCGCTGCGCGGCCGAGGCGCAACCATGCTGATGCCAGTCGGCGAGATCAACGTGAGTGTGCGGAACAATTCCGGGCGTTGCCTGGCCGCCAGCGCCAGAAATTCACAACTGAGTGAAAGCGCAACGGCATCCACCGGCTCCCCGCGCAACTCCAGCGCGACGAATTGATTGATCGCATCGCGATACACAGCAGGCGTGTAGAGTTGTTCGCTGCGCTCACTAAACCCGAACCCCGGCAAGTCCAACGCATAGACCGAACGCTCGCGCGCATAGTGCTCAAACAGCGGCTTCATCTCATAACTAGAAGCCGCCAGGTCGATGCCATGCAGAAAAAGCATGGGTGGGTCTGCGCCGTGGGAACTCAAGATACTATGGTGGCGTGCACTTTTTGACTCATAATACGATAATTCTCCGATGGTGCTCATGAACGATCGCAGGCGGCCATTCAACGCACCTGTAAGAGGAATATCATGGAGCACAAATCGGCGTATATAGGCTGCATAGGCAAGCCCAAGTCCAAGCAGAGCGACAAGACTGGTAGCGCCGATGACCGGCGCCAAGTGAGTGCGTGAATCCTGTTCAGTCACAGCCGTCCGTTGCGCTAGATCGTCCATCGGTCTACTCCCAAATGACTGTTGTGCATTGAACTAAGTGTATCTCAGGCTAGAATTTACTAAATGCGTAACCGACTCTACAGTTCATCAAACGCACCCGGGGTGCGTATCCTGCTCTCCACTGTCATTCTGTTAAGCGTCGTCTCTGCTTGCCAACCTGCGCGAGGGTTAACATCAAATTCGGATGCCGCGAATGCCACTGCTACGCAGATCAAACCTGGTGTGACATTTGTGGTGCCCACGCCAACAACGCCTCCACCGACGCCGTCGGTTATCCCCACGGACACGCCCAACCCCGTGAAGACGATTTGGGTGGATCCCGTTCTACCAACCATCTTGCACGATGCACTGGTTGCGCAGGTGAACGACCTCGTGTCGAACCACCCGAATGTCCAATTATCGGACGATCCATCCTCCGATATCGAAATCGACGCCAAAACACCCCAGCAAGGCGACGTAAGCACCGTCCTCATCACACGCACATACGCGGTGGCGGTGCCATTTCCCACCGTCGCCGATTCAATCACCATGCAAAATCTGCTGGCCTTCTGGCAGGGCCAGACCGACGCGCTGGATACATTAACCAACGATGGGTCGGAGCCGACGCTCTTCTTGGACCCCGACACACGCGCCGCGTTGGTGGAGATGCTGGGTGAACCAAGCGACAAAGCGCCTATCCAGTTGGTCGAAGCGCGCGACCTGGTGGCCAACACCTGGGCCGCACGCCCCGGCAGCTTTGCGATCCTCCCCTTTGACCAGTTGGAGGCGCGTTGGAAACTGATCTGGCTGGATGGGGTGAACCTGTTTGAAAAACAACAGGATGTCTCGGACTACCCACTGACCCTCTACGTTCGCGCGCGGATGAAAGATCAATCCAACCTGGCACTGGCTGCTCAACTGCCCACCAGCACTAACCGCGACATTTCCAAGCTGGCCGTAGTAGCCATGACCGGCGTGACGGCGCTCGTGCGCGGCACCGCCGTCATGATGGAGCGCAAAGGCATTACCTATCCTGCACAACTCATCCGCGACTGGTTTACCACAGCCGATGTGCGCCACATCAGCAACGAAGTCTCTTTCTGGGATAACTGCCCCTACCCAACGTTCAACGACGGCACCAGCATGTGCAGCAATCCGAAATACATCGAACTACTGAAATATATTGGGGCCAACCTGATCGACCTATCGGGGAATCACTTGTGGGATAAGGGCCCCGACCACCTGCAAACCACGCTGCAAATGTACGATGAGTTGGGCTGGCCCTACTTCGCAGGCGGCGCAACCTACACCGAAAGCCAAAAGGCTGTCACCATGACGGTGGCGGGAAACAAGCTGGCCTTCGTGGGCTGTAACTGGTTTGGCTCCGATTGGGCCACGCCAAATAATGGGCTGGCAGGCTCCGCGTTGTGTGGCTCCGATAACCCGCATGATCTGGACCTGATCACGCCCACGATCCAATCGCTCTCTCAGGAAGGTTATCTGGTCATCGCCACGATCCAATACGCCGAGTTCTATTTCTATGCTCCCACCGCTCAACAGGAAGCCGATTTCAAGGCACTACGTGATGCCGGCGCAGTCGTCGTGAATGGCAGCCAGGGGCACCACGTGCAAGGCTTTGACGTCAGTGCGACCGGGTTTATTCACTATGGCACCGGCAACTTATTCTTTGGAGACCAGGAGGGCGAAGGCACGCACCAGACGTTTGTGGATCGGCATGCCTTCTACGATGGACGTTACCTGGGCACCGACCTGCGCTCGGCCTATATTCAAGATTATTCGCAACCACGCCCCATGCAGCCCGACGAACGCGCGAAGTTACTGAGGACGCTCTTCGCCGCAACAGGCTATTGACACCTGGGAACTGCTATAGGCCAAAACGACCCGCTCGCGCTGCCGCTTCGCGGTGCTGGACGGTTATAATAATGTGGAGGGGTTCGAAGATTCACATCACGGTTCTAAGCAGATGAAAAATACCCGCTTAAAAGTGAAACACCAGGCGTTACGTTGGTTTAAACCAGGTTTGGGGGTAAAGCGGTGGTTGCTACTGATGATCCTTGGGATGGCTTTGATTGGCCTTGGGATCGGCTATGTACAAGTGCAAATCTACCGCCAGGCGGACGTCCCCGTCATTTTCTATTACCTTACCTTACAGTTTCTAGATCGCTGGGTGCGCGCTGTCTTGGTGGGCGGTGCAGGCATCGCTGCATTCGGCATGGGGTTCTATTATTTCAACCGCGCACTGGTAGAGTCGGTCCGCGGGAATGATCAACAACCCATCCTTGAGAAGCTGTGGGAACAACGCATCGCCGTCAGCGGCCCGAAGATTGTCGCCATCGGCGGCGGGCACGGGCTATCGGCATTGCTGAGCGGGTTAAAGAAATACACTACGAACATCACGGCCATCGTCACCGTGGCGGACGATGGCGGCAGTTCCGGTCGCTTGCGCCGTGAACTCGGCGTGTTGCCCCCTGGCGACTTTCGTATGTGCATTGCCGCATTGGCTGACGACGAATCACTCGTCACCCAGTTGTTCCAATATCGCTTTGGTTCCGGGAGCGGCCTGAGTGGGCACTCATTTGGGAATCTGTTCATCGCCGCGTTGGCCGAACTCACCGGCAGTTTTGAACGCGCCATCCTCGAAAGCAGCAAGGTGATGGCCACCAAGGGACGCATCATCCCCAGCACCCTGCATGACGTTACCCTGTGTGCCGAACTGCGCGAGCTGAAGCCACAGCATGAACCGGTCGGCGAAGGCCCAGGTTATACCCAGGTGCGCGGTGAGTCGTCCATCGGGAAAACAGGCTACCCGATTGAGCGCGTCTGGCTGGAACCCAATGACCCACAGGCCTACCCGGAAGCCGTTCGGGCCATCCTGGACGCAGACCTGGTGGTGTTGGGACCAGGCAGCCTGTTCACCAGCGTCATGCCGAACCTGTTGGTGCCAGGAATCACCCAGGCGCTCCGCGAGACGGCCGCGACGCGCGTTTACGTAGCAAACGTGGCAACCGAGCGCGGCGAGACCGATAAATTCACCCTCCCCGATCACGTCACGGCCTTGGAGCGCCACATTGGGCGGGGCATGATCGACGTCGTCATCGCCAACTCACGCATCGATCCAAACTTCAAACCACCGTCGGGCGTGGACATGGTGCTGCCGGTCAGCTCATTGCGCAAGAGTTCGGCCAGCGTCATGCAGGAAGATGTGGCCGATAATGAGCGCCCATGGCGGCATGACCCGCAGAAATTGGCTACCGCAGTGCTGAAAGTCTTGGATTCCTAACCCAAGCTGATTTCCATATTCAGCAATTATTGGCTAAAATTGCCAGGATGCAGAGCGGACGTTTGGGCATTGCAATAGAAGTGCTCAACGATATGAAGAAGATACCGATGTGCTTCTCTAACAAATGTGCAACGTCAAGTTGCCTCTAGATCGGCGCATCTTATCGAAGTTCGTAGATTCATTCAACAAACCAAGGAGTTTAGAAATGGCTAAGATTAAGGTCGGGATTAATGGCTTCGGTCGCATCGGGCGACAGGTCTTGAAGGCGATGCTGGAACGCCATGGTGACGCACTCGAAGTAGTGGCCATCAACGATTTGACGGACGCCAAGAGCAACGCGCACTTGTTCAAATATGACTCCACCTATGGTCGTTTCAACGGCAGCGTGGACGTGGACGGCAGCGACTTGGTTGTTAACGGCAGCAAACTGAAGGTCTTCGCAGAGAAGGATCCGGCGAAAATTCCATGGAGCAGCCTGGGAGTAGACATTGTCATCGAGTCAACCGGCGTGTTCACCGACGCCGAAAAGGCCAAGGCACACATCGTCGGTGGCGGCGCCAAGAAAATCATCATCAGCGCTCCTGCTAAGAATGAAGACATCACCGTCGTGTTGGGCGTGAATGAAGACAAGTATGATCCCGCCAAGCACAATATCATCAGCAATGCAAGCTGCACGACCAACTGTCTGGCGCCGGCAGCCAAGGTTGTGAACGACCTGTTCGGCATCGAACATGGTTTGATGACCACTGTGCACTCGTACACCAACGACCAGCGCATCCTAGACGTGATCCACAAGGACCTGCGCCGCGCCCGCACCGCTGGTGCGAACATCATCCCGACGACCACCGGCGCAGCCAAAGCTGTGGCACTGGTGATCCCCGACCTGAAGGGCAAGTTCGACGGCTTCTCTCTGCGCGTGCCCACCGTCACCGTGTCGGTCGTGGACTTCGTGTGCACCACCGCCAAGCCCGTTGACGCGAAGACGCTGAACGCCGCGTTCAAAGAAGCCAGCGAAGGCAAACTGCAGGGCATCTTGGGCTACACCGAAGAGCCACTGGTCAGCTCCGACTTCCGTGGTGACCCGCGCTCGTCCATCATCGACGCGCAGTCCACGATGAGCATCGGCACGAACATGGTGAAGGTCGTGGCCTGGTACGACAACGAGTGGGGTTATTCCTGCCGCGTGTCCGACCTGGCAACCTTCGTCGGTTCCAAGCTCTAAGTCGGTATCGTTCGTAAAAACAAACAAACTCCGCCCTCTAACAGGCGGAGTTTGTTTTATGTAGCGGGAACGAATTGGCATGAACCAGCGTCTTGATCGTGATAACCTTAAAAGATGAGATTCACCTGGAGGGATAAATGGTCAAGAACTTCATTTTGGGGACGTGCGTCGCCGCGCTCATGTTGACAGCCTGCGTCATGCCCGCTGAACCACCGGCATTGACGCCAGAGCAGACCGCCGCACCTGCGCAAAGCTCGCCCACCCCACAAGTCACAAATACGAGCACCGCGCCGGTACTCACCCCCACGCCCCCTAAAGGCGCAAATGTCGCGTCGGAATCTGACGAGACGATACGCAATGAACTAGCGGCTGCCAATATGCGTTTTGGCATTCGATTGTTTAACCAAATCGTGGAGCAGGACGAGTCGAAGAATGTGTTTATCTCGCCCACCAGCGTCGCAATCGCGTTAGCAATGACCTACAACGGCGCGAGTGGCGAGACCCAACAGGCAATGGCCGACACGCTTGGGTTAAGTGGCATGAGCCTGGGCGACGTCAACAACGCTTATGCGGCTTTGCGCGCATCGCTGATAAATGCCGATCCAAAAGTGCAGTTGAGCATCGCCAACTCCCTCTGGTTGCGCCAGGGCGTGACACTGAACGACGCCTTCGTGCAGCACAATCAGCTCTACTATCGAGCCCAGGTGCAGGAGCTTGACTTTGCATCCCCCGATGCCGTCAACACGATCAACAACTGGGTCAGCGATAACACGAATGGCAAGATACCCACCATCGTAGACCAAATCCCCAGCGACATGATGCTGTACCTGATCAACGCCATCTACTTCAAAGGAGATTGGACGCGCCAGTTCGACAAGGCCAAGACCGCCGACCAACCCTTCCATTTACTGGATGGCAGCACCAAGTCCGTGCCTTTGATGACGCAAAGCGGGACGTTCACCTATTTCAAGAACGACGACTTTCAGGCGGTGAGCCTGCCCTACGGCGACGGGCGCTTGAACATGCTGGTCTTCTTGCCGGCTGCCGATTCCAGCCTGCAAGCCTTTGAACAGACGCTGACGGAGACGAATTGGAGCGCCTGGGTCAATCAGTTCCACAAAGCCGAAGGGACGCTCAAGCTACCGCGCTTCAGCATAGATGGCGAGTTGAGCCTGAACACGCCGTTGCAGGCGCTTGGCATGCAAACGGCGTTCGACCCCAGAACCGCCGATTTTAGCGCGATGGGCAATGGCGGCACCCAGTTCTTCATCAGCGAAGTGAAGCACAAGACCTTCCTGGAAGTTAACGAAGAAGGAACGGAAGCCGCGGCCGCCACTTCAATCGGCATGGGGGCGACTTCCATCAAGCCGGAGGGCACTAAATTCAGCATGATCGTAGATCGGCCCTTCTTCATTGCCATCCGCGATAGTGACACCGGCACATTGCTCTTCATGGGAGCAATCGTTCAACCCTAAATACAGGCGATTCATACTATTCACAATCGCCCTCCACAGGCGCTAGAATTAAATCAGTTGCCGCACACAAGTGACAGCAGCAAGACATGATATAGAGGGAGCATTTTGTATGGAATACACACGTTTGGGGCGTACCGGTCTTAGTGTCAGTCGTCTGTGCCTGGGTACAATGAACTTTGGGCCTCTCACCACAGAATCCGATAGCTTTGCCATCATGGACAAGGCGCTTGAGGTGGGCATCAATTTTTACGACACGGCTAATGTCTATGGGTGGAAGTTTGGTGAGGGCGTCACGGAACAGATCATCGGCCGCTGGTTTGCGCAAGGCGGTGGGCGGCGCGAAAAAGTTGTACTGGCAACGAAGGTCTACAACAAGATGGTGGAATGGCCGAATGGCCGCGGCCTCTCGGCATTGCACATCCGGCAGGCGGTTGAAGCGAGCCTGCGCCGATTACAGACCGACCACATCGACCTGTATCAGATGCACCACGTTGACCGCAGCGTGCCATGGGAAGAGATATGGCAAGCGATGGAAATATTGGTGAAGGAAGGCAAAGTGCTGTATGTGGGCAGCAGCAACTTCGCGGGCTGGCACATCACACAGGCCAATTACATCGCCAAACAACGCAACTTCATGGGCCTGGTCTCAGAGCAAAGTCTCTATAACCTGAACGCCCGCATGATCGAACTGGAAGTGATCCCAGCCTGCCAGGAACTGGGGCTCGGCATCATCCCGTGGAGCCCCCTCGGCGGAGGGCTCTTGGGCGGCGCGTTGCGCAAGGTCACCGAGGGCAGGCGTGCCAACGAAAACCAACAGAAGGCCATCGAAAAGAATCGCGCCAAGCTAGAAGCATACGAAGGCTTCTGCACGGAGTTGGGTCACCAACCAGCCAATGTGGCGCTGGCATGGCTACTGCACAACCCGGCGGTTACTGCGCCGATCATCGGCCCGCGCACACTACAGCAACTCACCGATAGCCTGGGCGCACTGGACGTGAAACTCTCGCCCGACGCGCTAAAGAAACTGGATGAAATATGGCCTGGCCCCGGCGGTGCTGCGCCAGAAGCATACGCCTGGTAAGGAGAAAAATAAGCCGTTCTTTCTGAAGGGCCCCTGGTTGTTCCAACAAGCGCCTCAATCACGGTGAGACGGGACAATGCAGCTTAGATGGCTGGTTTTGCTGGTCGATTTGCCGGCGCCCAGCCATCCAAGCTCTGGGGCACCTCAAGAACTGACACCAAGGCGATCATTGAATCTCGCCGAAAGAGAAGGCTGTGAAACCAACACTTGCAGTATCGCTGCGGTTAATTTTGCGCTTTATCGCCATCTGGATCATCGAGACAGTGGCAGTACTCTTGCTGGCCACCCGCTTTCCTGGCCTGGAGCTAAGCTCCCCGCGTTCCCCCGCAATCATTCTTTCAGCAATCGTGGTGGCGCTCTCGATCAGCGTCATCAACATGCTCACCCAGCCGCTGCTGATCATCCTGCACCTCCCCCTGAGTGCCGTCACGATCGCGCTCAGCGCCATCATCGTGAATGGCGTGATCCTGCGCCTGGCTGCCGGGATGCTGACCGGCTTCGACGTCGAGCCGGTCATCCCTAATGAAGTGGTTGCTGCCTTGTTGATCGCATTGATTAACACAGTGCTCATCTCACTGATTGCCCTGGACGACGAATATGCCTTCTTTCAGTTTGCCATGCATGTGTTGGCACGCAAACGTAACCTGCGCGGCGCTCTGCACCCGCCGACAGGCGAATGCGGGCTTGTCATCGTGCAAATCGATGGGCTCTCCGCGCAGCGGTTGCAATATGCAATCAACAGCGGGCGGATGCCCACCTTGAAAGAGCTTCTAGCCAGCGGCTCGCACCGCATCACATCATTTGATTGCGGCTTGCCCTCACAAACGTCAGCCTGCCAGGCGGGCATCATGTACGGCGTGAACGACAACATTCCCGCCTTCAGGTGGTATGACAAGCAGACACGCAAGATGGTCGTGTCGAACCACATGAGCGACGCCAACATGATCGACAACATGAGCAGCACCGGGAAGGGCCTGTTACGTGGCGGCTCTTCCATCAACAACCTGCTAAATGGTGATGCGGCCAAAACCTTGCTAACACTCAGCACCTTATCGGGTCACACCAAGGTGCCAACAGTGCGTGCCCTGGATGATCTCAACTCCTTTTGGCTCAATCCGTACACGTTTATCCGCACGTTGTTCAGTTCGGTCGGCGATTTGTTGATCGAGGTATTGGAATCCGCCCGCCAATTCATACGCCGAGAGTGGCCCCGCATGGATCGTTTGTTCAACGGGCAGGTCTTTTTGCGGGTGCTTACAAATATATTCATGCGCGATCTTTCGGGCTATGTGGCGATGTTGGACATCAGCCGTGGTGTTCCGGTTATCTACACAACCTATATCGGCTACGACCAGGTCGCCCATCATGCGGGGCCGGATTCATCCGATGCGCTGAACGTGCTCAAAGGGATGGACAAGCAGATCCGCCACATTGTGCAGGCAACACGCCACCTGGCGGCACGTCCCTATCAGCTTTACGTGCTGTCCGATCACGGCCAATCGTTCGGGGCGACCTTCCGTCAACGCTACAAATACTCCCTGCGTGACCTGGTAGACCGCCTGACCAGCCAGAGCACCTCGGTCACGGAGGTGCATGCCAATGGAGACAAGGTCACTTACACCGCCGCGTTGATCCAGGAATTGGATGCTGCGGGGCAACAGATGGAGGAACAACCGAATATGCGCTTCCGGCGCGCAGTGATGCGTTCCACGGCGCGCACGCTGGAACGCAGCGCGCAACACGAGCCATCCAATGGCAAGGTCAATCCCGGCGAGATCATCGTATGCGCTTCGGGGAACCTGGCGCACATCTACTTCGACCTCGGCATCGGCAAAGTAAGCCTGAGTGAGATTGAGCAGCTTCATCCCATGCTGGTGCAGGCACTGGTGGAACATGAGGGGATCGGGTGCGTAGCCGGCTACGCAGAAAGCGGTGAAGTGATCGTATTGGGTAAAAGGGGGGCGCGCAATCTCAGCACCGGGGCCGTGACCGGCGAAGACCCACTCACTCCATTCGGCAACCCTGACAGACGCGCGGCTCAACTACTGCGGATTGCCAAATTTCCCAACGCCGGTGATTTGATCCTGAATAGCACCATTTATAGCGATGGGACTGTCGCCTCGTTTGAAGACCTGATCGGCGTACACGGCGGGATGGGCGGTCAGCAGATGGACGCCTTCATCATGTATCCCGCACAGGCAAATCTATCCGGCGAGGGCATCACCAACGCCACACAGGTATACGATCTTCTTGAAGGCCAACGTGAAGCACAACAGGGGTGTGCAGAAGCGTAACACACAGGCGGGTGACACGTGCCACCCGCCTCTTACATCACTCGGCGTAGGTCCAAAGACCCTCTTCCTGCGTGCCAACCAGCAATTGCCCATCGTTACCGACGGCAATGCTGATGATGCCTTGTGGGACGTGGCCCTCAGCACGCATCCAACTGAGCCCGACATCCGTTGTGCTCGCCACGACGGTTGGCGTGGCAATCGCCAGCGTGCGACCATCGGGTGATGCAGCGACGGCGTTGATCTGTCCCGACTTGAACGACGAACGCTTAGCCCATGTATTACCCTTATCAGGCGAATACAGTAACCCCTGCGTCTCGCTACCTGCAATCAGCATATCGCCTATAAAAACCATGGCCGAAAGCGGCGCTGTATCTGGCGGGAATGGGATATCGCGCCACACACGCCCGGAATTGACGCTGCGGAAGAAGCCGTGCATCGTAGCAACCAGGACCGTCTGATCTACATTGATCTTGGGTGAAACAGCCAGTGTGACGGTTTCCTTATCCAGCAAACCCACGTTCCACTGCTGCCAGCTTGCCCCAAAATCGGCGCTCACCAGCACGCCATCTTGCATGGTTGCGGCATACGCAAAACCATCCACCTGGAACGCCGGTGTGACAACGATTTGTGAAATGGATGCCACTTTCGACATTCGCGTACCGCTCCAGGTGGTACCTTCGTCGATTGAACGAGCGATGCCATCGGCAGCACCGGCGAGTGCATAATGATGGCGCGGAAATGCGGGTGAGACTGCGACGGCTGTGATAGCAGCCGGCCTCAACATCTCCGAGGCGATACTGCATACACCATCTACGACCTTCCAGACACCCTCATTGGTGCCAAGTATCCAACCCACCTCTCCGGCGGGTGCAATCGAGAAGATGGTCGATGGACTACTGATATGTTGCCAACGTTGTTTTGCCATGCTGCAATTATCCCTGAAAATGCAGGTTGCAAGTGTTAGATATGAACCATTTATGAACGGATCGACACCGACAAGGCCGTTCCGGCGCACATCCATGACATTCATCGCTATAAAACCCATGATGAATGTCATTTGACGCATATATGACACGAGAGTAGATTGTCCATTGCCCGGCCATTGTTCGTTATCACTCGGAACGTTGTTGTCTGGATATTTGTCGTAGGAGGTTATATATGGATGTACCAAGTCGGGAGCAGCCCACCAGCGATAGCCAGGATGAAAAAACTGAGTTCGTGCCTCGCGGGATTCTTGCATTCCTCGTCCTCATGTTGATCGTGTACGCAGGTTACTGGGCCTACCTGTGGTTCGTCGTCACAATTGAGCGCGGAATTGGGGGTTAGCGATGCACATCGACAAACTTGAACGTTACTGGCTCAGCGCCGTCGCCGCCATGCTGGGCGCATTCACCGCTGCGCTAATTGCCAGCTTCGCAATCTTCGGCATCAAGCTGCCGACGCCCGTGGCTAGCATTGACCCGCAGAACCTAAGCGAGACGGAGTTTGCCCAGCCGGCCATCCGCAACGTTGGGGGCAACCGCTACGAGGTCTACATCGTTGCCAAGATGTGGAACTACGATGCCGGCCCCGAAGCAGGCGCGGCCGGCACACCGCCCACCATCCATATTCCAAAAGGCTCGCAAGTCACTTTCTACCTCACCAGCCACGACGTGATCCACGGCTTCTATCTCGAAGGACACTCGCTCAACCTGGAGGTCGTCCCTGGGCAGGTCGCACGTGGCACAGTCACGCTCAATCGTAGTGGAACCTTCAAGTTCATCTGTGACGAGTATTGTGGCGCAGGACATCAGGGGATGTACGGGACGCTTATTGTTGAGTGATTACGGAGTAGTTGAACAATGCAAGCGACACTAGATACGTCAAGCCCGAAGAAGCTGGATTTCCCAACCCTATCCATGCTGCGCAATGAACGCAACATGGTTGGCACGCACATCATCGTAGCGTTGATTGCTCTCACGTTCGGCATCTTCATGGGCCCGTTCCAAACGTTTCACCGCTCGCCGGCGTTCGTCCAGGCATTTCCCGATTGGCAAATCCCGGTCTTCAGCTATTACTACCAGGCGGTGACGGTGCACGGCGTGATGAACGCGTTGTTCTTCACCACGTTCTTCATCGTTGGGTTCACCTATTTCATCGTCCAACGGTCTCTACAGCGCGCCATCAAGAGCATCCTGCTGGGTTGGATCGGCTTCGCCTCGATGTTGATTGGCCTGGGCCTGATTCTCGCGGTACTGGCAGCGCAGCCGCAACAGGCATCTGTCCTCTACACGTTCTATCCTCCCCTGATCGCCCCACCCTCGTTCTACATCGGCCTGGTCTTATTGGTAGTGGGCTCCTGGTGCGCCTCGGCTAACATATTCCTCACCTATCGCGATTGGCGCAAGGAGCACGTGGGCCAACGCGCGCCGCTCGCAATCTACGCGGCAATCTGCAACTTCATCATGTGGGACATCGCGACCATCGGCGTCGCTGTGGAAATCCTATTCATGCTGTTGCCAGCATCCCTGGGGTTGATCCAAACCACCGATCCTCAGCTTGGGCGCGTGCTCTTTTGGTTCTTCGGCCATCCGCTGGTCTACTTCTGGCTCATCCCAGCTTATATCTCCTGGTACACCATGTTGCCCCGGCAGGCGGGCGGCAAACTTTTCAGCGACCCTCTGGCGCGCGTTGCATTCCTGCTGCTCATGATCTTCTCCTTGCCTGTTGGGGTTCACCACCTCTTCGCTGACCCCGGGGTCAGCGGTACCGCAAAAGCCATTCACACGCTGTTGACCTTCGTCGTCGCCATTCCAAGCTTCATGACCGCCTTCAACATTGGCGCCTCTCTGGAATACGCGGGACGCCGGAATGGCGGGAAGGGATTATTCGGTTGGATATGGAAACAGAAATGGAATGACCCGGTCGTTTCGGCCCAACTCGTCGCCATGCTCGTCTTCATTACGGGCGGCTTCAGCGGGCTGATCAATGCCTCCGCTCAAATCAACATCGTGGTCCACAACACCTCGTGGGTGCCGGCGCACTTCCACACCACCCTGGGTACCGCCGTGACGCTCACCTACATGGGTATCCTCTATTGGCTGCTTCCCATGATTCGGGGTCGTGCACTATTCAGCAAAAAAGTGGCCCTGGCGCAGGTCTATACCTGGGGCGTTGGCATGTTGATCTTCGCCGCAAGCATGGCACAGGCCGGACTGGAAGGCGCTCCTCGCCGCACAGACCTTTCTACAGCGCCCTACCTCAACGCAGCCGCCGCAAGCTGGCTGAACCTGACGGCAATCGGTGGCGCTATCCTGCTGGTTAGCTCTATATTGCTGTTCGTCAACATCATCGGCACCATTTTCTTCTCTCATAAAGAGGTGGAAGAGACGCCACCGATTGACACGGTGGGCGAAAACACTTCCCCCTTGATCCTGGAACGTTGGACGCTCTGGATCGGTGTCATCGTCGTCCTCATCCTCATCGCCTGGGGGCCTGTGATCGTGGATGCGCTCAGCACCACCAACGGGTTCAATATCTTGCGTTTTGTGCCCACCGGCGTCCAATATTAAGCATCGCGCAGATGCGTCAGACTGCTGGCGCATCTGCGCCACGTTGATTGCGCGAGGGAACGATTGTCCACCCAGCAAAGACATACCAGCTTCGCGCTGGTGTTCATCTGTGTGATGCTCATCAGCTTTGGCCTGACGATGTTGTTCATGAGCCTGCTATACGCACGAGACATGTCGGTACTCATCAACGCCCCGCTGGCGATATGGTACGCACTGTGCGGCCAGCCAAGCAATGACCCACTCATACTTCCCGGCCTGATCACATTGGGCGCGGTTGTGCTGCTTGCGGGGTTGGGGTTGTGCGGGCTCATCCTGTTGCGCCGTCGGAAATCCACCTGAAGCTGGGTCATCGGTTAGAATTGGCGCGTTCGCAGTGTGAGTGTTGTGTCGTTCAAGTTTCGCATGCGACGATTGTGTTGGGTCGTTTATAAAACATGGTGTTATTGAAGCGATATGCCCCTGCGGGAAGCATCTGTTTGCTCTTGCTACACGTCATAGTATGGGCGTGCTCTCCACAACCCCTGATCGTCCACGCCAGCCCGGCACACGCTCCTACGGCCATCACCTCACCCGATCAATGGCTGCGCGACGCCGAAATCCATCTCCACCTCATCAACGGACACTTCCAGAACCTGCTGTCCACGCCGTCGCACATCCTCGTTCAAACGGCGGACGACCTGAGCGTGCAAACTTCGTGGGTTACCTCCATCGTGGCCCCGTCAGTGCACACACCCCAACCAGCAGGCGTACCTCTCAACGATACATCGATCCAGTTCCCCGGCGCCTTCGACGCATCGCCCCGAATGAGCGTGCCACGCTTACCACCGCGCGCCTGAGGGGGCTTGAAATCCCCACACGCTGAGCATTTGCTGCAAAGCCGTGCCCTACCTCGGTGATGGGTGCACGCGCTTCGTCTGATTTATTTTGATATATCTCAAGCTAGTTTCGGCTGCCGCCATGCGGAGCAGCCCACTAGCACAATTTGAAAGGCTCTTGTAAAACAGATTAAGATGAAAAACCTACTCAGGCACAAGTTCGTGATGGTGATCGCTTTCGTTCTGCTCGCAGCGTGTAGCGCCACTGGAGGCGAATTGAGCATAAAGGATGTGTGGGCACGCCCCACGGCAGCCCAAGCCAGCAGCACCCCAACCGCCGCAATGGCGATGGGAGATGCGATGACCTCAACCGATCAGATGTCCGGCATGGGGTCCGGCCCCGTCAGCGCCGTGTATATGGCAATCGAAAACAACACGGGGAACGCTGAAAAGCTCGTCAGCTTGAGCACCAGTGTCGCAGATATGGCGCAAGTACATGAAACCACTCAGACCAGTGACGGCATGACCAGCATGCAAGAAGTGCAAGGCGGGTTGGATATTCCCGCCGGGTCCACTGTCACGCTAAAGCCGGGCGGTTATCACATCATGTTGATGGGGCTCCATCAAGACTTGAGCGTGGGCCAATCGTTCAGCCTGACGTTGACGTTCCAGTCGGGCAAACAGATCACAGTGGACGTGCCCGTCAAGCAACAGTGACGGACGCCCAACGGCAAATCAGTGTATGGTAGGGCCTCTCGAACATCCTATATGATGTAACCTGCCGCACGAGAGCATCTCTGCGCGGCTGAAGGCAATATGTATCGAAGGAAAGGAAAGCATGACAAAGAACCCACAATCTAGAACATATCACATCATCATCATGGCTGCTGCGCTATGTATCGCCATTACAGTTGCCTGTGGCGCTGCCAATACCCCTCCCACGCCAACAGCAGCCCCTACCGCAACGACAGAACCACGCCCCAAGCCCGAAGTGTTGGCTGCCGGTAAAGCAGCCTTCATCCGTATCGGTTGCGTGGCCTGTCATGCGATCAAGGGTGTGTCGGACCAGGCCCAGGCAGCGCCATCCCTCGACGATGCCTATCATCTGGTGATAAAAGCCATGAAGTCACCGGAATACAAGGCCAGTGAAGGGAAAGCGAAAACACCACAGGAGTTCATAGAAGAGTCCATCTTGGAGCCGGATGCCTTTACCTACCCTACCTGCCCGCAGGGGCCCTGCATCAAGGGCACCATGCCCAACAACTACAAAGACATCATCCGGCCCGGAGAGATGGAACCACTCGTGCAATTCCTGCTATGGCAAGGCCGCTAAGCCGCGCATGGCGGACACGTCATCAGCGCTGTCCCTGCTGGGGCGCTATTCTGAATCGAGATGCGGGGCCAGGTGGCTCATGAGTCGTCCGGCGCTATCGGTGCGCGGTTTAGAGTCATTTGCGAGATAACGCAAGGCCCGAGGAAATCATCCTGAGCTTGTCGAAGGATGCAATCATGGTTCGACAGGCTCACCATGATCGCCCAAAAACTTTGCTGTAAATCGCTCACTGCCATAGCTCAGTCAGTGTTGATGTAATAGGGGTTGATCAGATGAAGAAGTTTGTGCTTCTCGCTGCTCTATGTACGCTAACGATGTTGGCGGCCTGTGCGCCGCTACAAAGCCTGTTGGCGCCAACGCCTACCGACGCGCCACACGGCGTCGCAATCGACCCACCCCGCCTAATGCCCGACTTCACACTTACCGGAACGGACGGCAAGCCGATGCGATTAAGCGACCTGCGCGGGAAGGCGGTCGTGCTGTTTTTTGGCTATACGCATTGCCCAGACATCTGCCCGTTCAGCTTGTCTCAATTCATCAGAATCAAGCAGGGGTTGGGAGACGACGCACAAAAGGTAAATTTCGTCATGGTCAGTGTCGATGGGACGCGCGACACGCCGGAGGTGTTGGGCAAGTACGTTCGGGCGTTCGATACGACCTTCATCGGGCTAACCGGCGACGAAAACGAGGTGCGCCAGATTGGCTTGAACTACGGCGTGCACTTTGAGAAGCAAGCCCCATCCGGAGAGGACAACGCCTACATCGTCGCACACACTACCTATACCTATCTCCTGGACTCTCAGGGGCGTTGGCAGATGGTCTTCCCATTCAAAACCCCCGTCGATAGCGAAGTAGCCGACATCAAAGGAATATTGGCACACACACCTTAACAAAAAACCCGAAGCAGGCACCAAACGGTGCACCTGCTTTGGGTTTTACAAGCTACCTTCGGGAGTCGAACCCGAAACCTATCACTTACGAAGCGATTGCTCTGCCGATTGAGCTAAGGTAGCGACGACGCCAAATATAACCGATTGCAGCCTCGGCGTCAAATGGTTTTGACAGGCTAATCGTGCTTAATCTTGCCCAAGGCCAGTGTTCGTTCATACGCTGCCCAAACAGCCCGCGAGATGATGGTGCGCATTCCACCTTTTTCCAATCGGTACAACGCTGCGGCTGTCGTGCCGGCAGGGGACGTCACCTGGTTGCGCAACTCCGCCACGTGCCGTTTGGATTGAATCGCATAATCCACACTGCCCCTGATCGTTTGCGCCACCAGTCGCTCGGAAACCGAGCGCGAAAACCCCAGGTGGACGCCGGCGTCGATCAATGCCTCCATGAAGAGGAATACGTAGGCCGGGCCCGTGCCGCTGAGCGCAGTAGCCATATCCAGGTAGTTCTCGCCATCCATATAGATCTCTTGCCCCATGCCGCTCAGAATGAGGCGCGCCTGCTCACGTTGCTCGTCGTTTACGTCGGGCGTGGCAGTCCACACCGAGATGCCCTGCCCGATCTGTGCAGGGGTATTGGGCATCACACGCACGATTGGTTGATGCTCGTTAAGCAGATTGGCAATCGTCCCGATCGCGACCCCGGCCGCAATGGAGATTACCAGTGTCGCCGGAAGAAGAACACCTTTGATGTCAGCCAGCGCAACCGCCATCATCTGCGGCTTCACCGACAGCACCAACACGTCGGCCTTGCCTGCCGCCTCAGCGTTGCTCGCTGTCACGTTTACGCCATAGCGCTCCACCAACGCCTTGCGCCGGTCGGCAAGCGGCTCGGCAATCGTGATCTGGCCAGGTGGGACTTGCAGTGCATGAATCAAGCTATTTACAATGGCCTCACCCATCACGCCCCCACCAAGAAAGGCAATAGACAAGCTATCAAACATAACGTTAGTTCTCCTTTGAGCCCATCTCGTTGTTGAGCTTTTGTTTAGAAACGATAAAATCCATAGGTCCGTAGTGGCGCAATCGCGCAACCAGTATCCGCACGGCTCCTGGAAACCGCCGCTTGCAGTTGGTCTATAATATACGAAATCGACGAGGAAGTTGAAGAATGCCAAGTATCATCGATCAGTTCTTGGGCCTTTTCTCTTTGGATTTGGGCATCGACCTGGGAACCGCAAACACCCTGGTGGCAGTCCGTGGACGCGGGATCGTCATCAATGAGCCATCGTGGGTGGCCGTGAACCGCAAGTCGCGGCAGGTTCTGGCCGTTGGGGCAGAGGCCAAAGAAATGGTCGGTCGTACACCGTCAAAGATCGTGGCAATTCGTCCTCTACGCGATGGCGTCATTTCGGACTTCGAAATTACCGAGGCCATGTTGGATTATTTCATCCGCAAGGCCCATAGTCGTAGCCTCTTAAACATCCCTCGTCCACGTGTCGTCATCGGCATTCCCTCAGGCGTTACCGAGGTTGAAAAGCGCGCCGTCTATGATGCGGCCCTCTCCGCCGGTGCCCGTGAGGTATACCTGATTGAAGAGCCTATGGCCGCCGCGATTGGCGCCGGTCTGCCCGTCACCGAGGCGCATGGCAGCCTGGTGGTAGACATCGGAGGTGGCACCACCGAAGTGGCGGTGTTCGCCCTGGGCGGCATCGTGGTCAGCCGCAGCTTGCGCGTCGCCGGCGACGAAATGGACGAAGATATCATCAACTATGCGCGCCAGAAATATAACCTGCTCATCGGCGAGCGCATGGCTGAGAAGATCAAGATCGCCATTGGGTCGGCCTTCCCGCTTCCCGAAGAAAAAACCATGACGTTGCGTGGGCGCAACCTGGTGACGGGTTTGCCCGAAGCGGTGGAAGTCTCCTCTATTGAAGTGCGCGAAGCGCTTTCAAACTCGGTAAACACAATTGTCGAAACAATTCGCGCCACGATTGACGAAACGCCGCCCGAACTGGTGGCAGACCTGATGGAGACGGGTGTCGCCATGGCTGGGGGCGGATCATTGCTACAGGGCCTGGTAGAGCGCGTCGCCGATGAAACGAACATTCATACCTGGTTGGCGGAAGACGCTCTCACTTGCGTGGCGCGCGGCGCAGAAACCGTGTTGCAGGACCTGGACTCGCTCAGAGAGGTGCTGGTCGGCCTGGAACGCGGCAGCACATCTCGCGCAACAGCATTACTGCCTGGCAGGCGCGCTGCCTGAAAGCGTTTGCCTGAGACCATATCGCTGTGCGTTCATGAGCTGATATTGGCATGACGATGAGTTGCCTGGGGCTTATCCATTCGTCATAAGACCACAATTGAATGAATCGTCCTTCTTCTGTTCGTTCACTATTAGTGCCGATCCTGATCGTCGTCGCCGCGATCTTGCTGGTCATCAACCTGAGCGCGCAATCCACCCAGGTAGCCGAAGGGCCCTTCTCATACATCCTCACGCCGCTTCAGCAGGTTTTCAGTGGGTTCGGGCGGGCAATCAGCGACTTCTTTCAAAGCGCAAGCCAGTTGCAAGATATGCAGCAACGTGTGCAGCAACTGCAAACACAAGTAGAAAACCTGAGCGCCGAAAATGTGCGCCTGCGCGAGTTTCAATCGGAGGTGAAGCAGTATCGCGACTTGATGAAGTTCGCGAACGACAACCCTTCCTATTCCGTGGTGGGCGCAGATGTCATCGGCATCGGCAACCCTAATTGCAACCCGGCTTTGGATAATCAACCCACCAATGGCGTGTGTGCCAATGTGATCGGCGGCGAACCCAGCGCCTACTCCCGTTACATCACGATCAATGCCGGCCGGCGCAACGGCCTCAGCATCGGGATGCCCGTTGTGGCAGGTGGCTTTGCGTTGATAGGACGTGTAGGACAGGTGAACGATACGTCCTCACAGGTACAACTTCTAATCGACCCCAACTCCTATGTCAACGTGCTCCTCGTCACCTCGCGAGCCACCGGTGTTGTGGCGGGCCAAAGCGATGGCAGCCTGCACCTGATCAATGTGCCACAAACAGACGAAGTTAAAACAGGCGATCTTCTCGTGACCAGCGGGTTGGGCGGCAAATTGCCGCGCCTGCTCACCATCGGCCAGGTGGCGAACGTCACCAGCACTGATGCCGAGTTATTCAAGGAAGCCATTGTCAGACCGGCTGTAGATTACAACCGTATCGAGGAGGTGCTCGTGATCACCTCGACGACTGCAACCACTACCGCCACTCCGCAGGCGCAGTAACAAGCTATGCGTTGGTATTTTCTGTCCATTGTGGTGTTGCTTCTTCTGGCGCTCACCGAAAGCAGCTTGCTGCCGGCGGCATTGGGCGGGAGCCTGCGACCAAGCCTGATTCTGATCGTTTCCGCAGTGGTGGCTGCTCAAAGCGGCAGCAATGGCTTTGCAATGGCATTGGGTGGTGGATTGATGCTGGACCTCATGTCCAGCGTGCCACTTGGGCTTACGAGCTTAAGCCTGTTGATCGGGAACACCGTTGCCACAGTGTTGGACCGTGCCCCAATTCCTTCGCGTCTGTTCCGCACCACCACTTGGGTGGCGATTGTGACCGTTGTTTCACAAGGCATCACATTGATCGGGCTGGCTGTCAGCGGCAGATCGATTGATGTAAGCTACTACACCACCAATATCGTCTTGCCATTGATGATAGTGAATCCGTTACTGGCGATTCCGACGTTCGTCGTCGTTAACGCAGCCCTTGAACGAGTACGCCGCCAGGAAATGATGGCCGGTGTGAAGGAATGACCGGCTATTTTCGAGAATTGTCATGATCGTTGATAACATTCCGATTAAGCGTCGTACCAGTCTGACCCCGCCGCCGAATCATGAAGGTGGGCGTTTACGCATCTTGCTCATGGGCCTGGGGATGCTGCTTGCCTTCGGCATCTTGATTGCCCGGTTATATGACCTGCAAATCAACTTCAGAGAATCCTTCATCATCCAGGCACAGGGAAACAGTGAAGTCACTCACACCATCGCAGCCAGCCGCGGCCTCATCTATGATCGCAATGGCACCCCCCTGGTACGCAACGCACCCGCCTTTCAAGTCGCTATCATCCCAATCCGACAACCCCAAAACGACAATGCGATTGAGCAACGCATGGAACGTGTGACGATCTACAATCGGTTGGCCCAGATGATCAATCAACCGGGCGTGACTGCCGGCGACATCTACACCAAGGTGCTGGCGAATATCTATCGCGCGCCCTATTCGCCGGTCGTGATCGCCGAAAACGTACCACGTGATACGGCGCTCGAAATTCAGGAACAATCCCTGGAAATGCCGGGGGTCGTTGTGCAATCCGTCGGGTCGCGAACTTATCCCTATAAAGAGTTGCTTGGAAACATCCTGGGTTACACCGGCAAGATTCCTGAAGCCAACGCTCAAGACTACGAAAAGCAAGGCTATGAGTCCAACGACCGCGTAGGCGTGACGGGCGTCGAATACGTCGGCGAAGAAGACATGCGCGGCGTGAAAGGCAAAGAGACGGTGCTCGTAGATGCCTCGGGTGAAGAGATCAGAAAAGTTGGCGACCCCACGCCGCCCCAGGAGGGAAACGGCATTCGTCTCACGCTGGATTTGCGTCTGCAGAAAATCATCTCCGACGCGCTATTGCCCATTATGGCAACCCGCGAATCGCCGCGCGGCGCTGTGGTTGCGCTGAACCCCAACACCGGCGAGGTGATCGGCATGGTCACCGTACCTGGCTACGACAACAACCTGTTCGCCAACGGCATCACTCAAAAGCAATACGATGAATTGACGAACAATATGCACCGCCCGCTGATCAATCACGCCACATCCGACGACGTACCGCCCGGCTCGACATTCAAAATCGTGACCGCCGCCGCCCTGCTAGAAGAGCACGCCCTGTCTCCCAACACGGTCATCAATGATCCGGGCTCCTTCCGCCTCCCCGATATATACGACCCCGAAAATCCCAACAAAGGCCAGCAGTTCGTGTGCTGGATATACTTGGATACGGGCGGGGGACATGGACCGCAGACCATCAGCGATGCACTGCGCAATTCATGCGATACCTTCTTCTATAAAGCCGTCGGTGGTTATGAACCCGAAGGCATCGACGGCATGGGGCCGGATAAGCTGGCTCAGTGGGCCAAGACGTTCGGCATCTCCGAAGACAACCTGCTGGAAATCGGCGGCGGGCACGGCACCGTGCCAACCCCACTCTGGAAACGTAACACTTACGGTGAAGTGTGGACCACCGGCGACAGTTATAACATGGCCATCGGCCAGGGCTATATGGGCGCCACGCCGCTTGAGATGGCTAACGTCATCGCCTCTATCGCCAATGGAGGGACGCTTTACCAACCGCAAATTATCAGAGAAGTAGTGGACAACAATGGGAAGGTGATCAAGCCATTTCAGGCGAAAATTATTCGCAAACTTCCCATCTCCCAGGATACAATGAGCCTGATTCAAAAATCGCTCTTCGATGTGGTAGATCATGGGACGGCGGTGCAGGCCAAGATACCGAATTTCAATTATGCAGGCAAGACAGGCACTGCGGAATTTTGCGATTCTGAGGCAGTAAAAATCGGCGCATGTTATAACGGGATTAAGTACCTCCCCACGCATGCGTGGTTTGTCGCATACGCGCCATATGAAAATCCACAAATTGCATTGGCGGTCTATATATGGAATGGCGGGCAGGGGTCGGGCGTAGCGGCACCAGTCGCTCAGCGGATTATTGCGCAATATCTGAACATTCCGCTTGAGAAACCAATGGAAGTACAAAAGACCAGATCCAACTCGGAGTAGAGGTTAAGAGCAAAGTGCGTTGTGATATCTTCACTGTGCACTCGTTCAATAATTAATAGCTACTCTATTACGATTAGCAAGTGGCGTCAGTTAAAATACGCACATTGATGCGGCAGGTGTTGCCCTTCGATATACAAATCATATATGATCTCCATTAAAGGCTTGCGCGAAGGTTTAATCGTCATTTGTGATGACGGGCCATGGCCTACCCAGCTACAGGAACTGGAAGGCAAAATAAATTCCAATGCGCGATTTTTCAGGGGTGGACAACTCGCGTTGGATGTGAAGGCCATGTTGCTGTCACCAGACGACATACGACGCGCGCAAATGCTCCTGGAACAATATGATGTTAAACTTTGGGCAGTACTTTCGCAAAACGAGAGTACGAATAGTAACGTCCATAAGTTGAGGCTGGCGAGCAGTTTACGGCCTCCTGAGCCTGAAGCCCATACGAAGGGGGAAACCTTCGTTATACAGGACAGTGAGCCCGTACTGAGTCATGCGGCAGATACAACTGACGGCTTACTCGTTCGGAAGCGCGTTCGCTCGGGGCAGGTATTACGTCATCCGGGTCACGTCGTTGTGATCGGGGATGTAAATCCCGGTGCACAGATTATTGCCGGAGGTGACATCGTGGTTTGGGGTAAACTACAAGGACTCGCACATGCCGGCGCATTAGGAGATTCGGGCGCAGTTATTTGCGCATTGGATTTTATGCCAAGTTTGATCCGAATCGCCGATGCTGCGCGTGGGGTATTGAACACCCCTCGACGAGGACGCGCAAAACGGCCGGAAATGGCGTTGCTAGAGCAGCAGGAAATCAAAATCGTGCAGTGGCAGGACAAGTAAGCCGACTGCCAACAAGTTGCACTATCGCATGGAATGGTAACTGAATGCAATCTGTAGTCGTTACGATTACCTCTGGAAAAGGCGGCGTGGGTAAAACCACCTGCTCGGCAAATATTGGTTGCGCCCTGGCGTTATTGCAGAAGAAGGTCGTCGTGATTGATGGCGACATCGGTCTGCGTAATCTCGATATTGTCATGGGGCTCGAAAACCGCATTGTCTATGATTCGGTGGATTTCATCGAAGGACGATGCCGATTACGCCAGGCGCTCATTCGCGATAAGCGTGCACCAGAACTTTATTTGCTACCAACTGCACAAACACGCGACAAGTCGGCAGTTAACCCTGAACAAATGGTGATGCTATGTGATGAGTTACGCAAGGACTTTGATTACATCATCATCGACTCACCTGCCGGCATTGAACAAGGGTTCCACACGTGCCTGGCCCCCTCCAACCGCGTATTGATCGTAACCAACCCGGAAGTGTCATCTGTCCGAGATGCAGACCGCGTCATCGGGCTTGTGGAATCACAAGAGAAAGGCCCCGCCCAACTCCTCATCAACCGTATGGTGTTAACGCGCGTGAAGCGGCAAGAGATGTTATCAATGGAGGATATTATCGAGGTACTCTCTACCGAAGTTATCGGAGTGGTGCCTGAAGACGAGGCGATCCTTATGTCCACCAACAAAGGGACGCCCGTCACATTGAATGGTAAAGGCCCTGCCGCTACAGCCTTCCACGAAGTCGCCCGCAGGTTAATAGGTGATGACGTTCCTTTGCGTGTCCAGCCATCAACGTCATTGCTACAGAGGTTATTCGGCAAAGCATGAACCCGATCAAGCAGTTGTTTAAGGGACAAAACAGCGCCGTTGCAGCCAAGCAGAGACTTCGCCTTGTGCTGATTCACGATCGCACCGAAATCCCGCCCGGCATGCTTGACCTCATCAAAGATGACATCGTATCGATCATCTCGCAAAGAGTGCCTATCGACCGTGTGAACGTATCGGTTCAGGTCGATAGCACGGGTAATGAAGATCGCCTATTAATAGATATTCCCTTGCTTGCGGAAGAACGTCACAAAAGCAGTTCCGCAAGACGTAGAGTTTCATAGAAAATAATGTACTAAATGCCAGATAGACGTCTGTGGCGGCACTTCGATTATGTGCTGCTTACTGGTTTGATTCTCCTCATCATCGCTGGTGTTGCCATGATCTACAGCGCCTCCCGCGGCGACCCAGAGTTAAGTCGTGCCCCAACGGATCAAGCCATCACTGCGTTGATGGGGCTTGTGCTGATTATGATTATCAGCATCTTCGACTATACGCTGTTCAAGAACATTACCGTTGGGTTGTACCTGTTTGTCATCATGTCACTCGTGCTAGTGCTGCTTGTCGGCACAGAGCGTAATGGCGCACGGCGGTGGTTCACCTTCGGCTCTTTCGACGTCCAACCGGCGGAGATCGCCAAACTTTTGCTTGGCATCATCCTGGCCAAGTTCGTGGCAGACCGCGAAGGTAAACGCCCCTATCTTGAGACCATCGTTCTCTCATTTCTGCTCATCTTGCCCTGCCTGGTACTCATCCAAAGGCAACCCAACCTGAGCAGCGTGATGATCATTCTTTTCATGTGGCTGGCAATTATCTTTGTCGGTGGGCTGGAACGCAAACACATCATGCTCATGGGGATCGTTGCTATCGCGATGATATTCCTTGTCATAGAACTCGGCCTGATCGAGCAATACCAGGTAGACCGCTTGAACCAGTTGTTGAACATCAACGTGGAACCAGGGGAGAAATATCAGTCGGATCAGGCGCTCATCGCTCTCGGCTCCGGCGGCTGGCTCGGGCAAGGGTTTGCCCAAGGCCAGCAAAGCCAGTTGCGTTATTTGCCGGTCCGCCACACCGACTTCATCTTCTCGGTGATTGGTGAAGAATTGGGATTGGTGGGTGCGCTGGTCTTTATCGGCTTGCTTGGCTTTGTGATCTTTCGTTCCCTG
>DAOUFG010000156.1:0-45720 GCA_034430115.1 Thermoflexales bacterium
AGCTCATCTTGGTGCTCGACGATTATCAATTCATCAGCGAGCGCGCCATTCACGAGACGCTCACCTTCTTCCTCGACCATCTTCCCACGCAAATGCACCTTGTGATTGTCACGCGTGCCGATCCTCCACTCCCGCTTGCGCGGCTTCGGGCGCGCAACCAGATGGTGGAGTTGCGCGCACAAGACCTGCGCTTCACTACCGCCGAGGCGGAGGCATTTTTTGACCGTGTGGCGGGGATGAGCCTATCGGCCGAGGACGTGGCGGCCTTGGACGCGCGCACGGAGGGCTGGATCGTCGGTTTACAGTTGGCGGCCCTCTCAATGAAAGGGATTGGCGACGCGACCGGTTTTGTCAAGGCCTTCACCGGCAGCCACGTTTACGTGGCGGAATACCTGGTCGAGGAGGTCTTGCAGCAGTTGCCGGAGCAAACGCAGATGTTTTTGTTGCAGACCTCCATCCTGGGCCGCTTGAACGCTGCGTTGTGTGCCGCCGTCACCGGGCGAGAAGACGCTCAGGCCACGTTGGCGGCGCTTTATAAAGCGAATCTCTTCCTGATCCCGCTGGATAGCAAGGGCCAATGGTTTCGCTATCACCATCTATTTGCCGACCTGCTGATCAACCGGCTGCGCCAGACGTTGCCGGCGAATGCCATCCAGGAGCTGCACTGCCGGGCCGGCGCATGGTTTGCGCAGCACGACTTGCTCGACGAGGCTATCCAGCATGCGCTGGCAGGCAAGGATTACGAAGGCGCCGTATCCCTCGTAACGCGCGTGGCCCGTGCGATGATGTTCAGTGGCGAAGTGAACACCTTGCTGCGTTGGCTGGCGGCCTTGCCGGAGGAATCCTATCAGCGTCACCCCAGCCTGGGTGTGTACCGCACCTGGATTGACCTGTTGCAAGGGAGGATAGATCTTTCCGAACAGGCCCTGCAAGCAAAAGAAGAGATGCTTAATGTGCTGCCTCCTTCGCCGGAGAATGATGCGTTGCGAGCGGAACTGATGGCGATCTTATGCCGGTTCGTGGCCCTGGCGGGTAATACGGCCAGGGCGATCCGGTTCGCCCAGGAGACGCTGAAGTATCTCTCGCCCGGCGACCTGGCCTTGCGGGCGCGGGCCGATTCTGCTTTGGCCCTTGCCTATGGCATGGAAGGGCGTGCCGAACAGGCGGAGCGGGCCTATCGCGCATGTTTGAGCGAGTCGCAGGCAAGCGGCAACTATAGCCTTGCCGCGCACACCACCATGTTGGTCGCGCAGGGGATGCAGCAATATTACGGGCGTTTGCATGAGGCTGCTGCGCGTTTCCAATCGATCGTCGATATGGGCGCGCAGGCGGGCCAGGCGGTGTTCTTCCCGGCGGGTCAGGGCTATGTCGGTCTGGCGAGCATCCACCTGGAATGGAACGACCTGGATATAGCCGAGGATTACCTGAACCAGGGGATAGAACTTTGCCGCCAGGGCGGGCTGGATGGCGTTTTTATGGGCTGTACCATCAAGTCCCGCCTGCGCCAGGCGAAGGGCGACCTTGCCGGAGCCCAGGAGGAAATGCACCGCCTGGAACAGGCTTTCCCCAGGGCGGCGCTCTCTCACGTCGCGCTGGATCGTTGGGTGCGACTCGGGTTGGCGATGGGAGATATTGAAAGCGTTTCGCGTTGGGTGACGCCTTTGACGGGCATGTTGAAGGCCGGCCAGACGGCGGCGCTATTTCCGTCGCTAGTGCTGGAGTCTATAAAAACCACCCTCGCGCGCGTCTACGTCGCCCAGGGCGACCTAGAACAGGCCACGCACTTGTTGGACGAACTTCAGGCGACGGCGGGGCCAGGCCGGCGGTTTGGGTGCATGATTGAGGTCCATCTGCTGCGGGCTCAGGTATTGCAGCGCCAGGAGCAGGGCCCTGTGTTGCCTGCGGCCCGCGAATGCCTCTCGCAAGCGCTGGAACTGGCCGAACCGGAAGGCTATGCGACGCTCTTCCGCGAAGAGGGCCCCTGGATCATCCCAGGGCTGAACGCGCTGCTGCGCCATCCGGCCACGCCGGATCGCTTGAAACAATATGCCCGGCGCTTGTTGGACGTCTTCCCCGCGAGCGACACGCAGGCGGCGCTTGGCCCGGTGGCGGATTTGGTGGAGCCGCTGACGGCGCGGGAGTTAGAAGTCCTGCGCTTGATCGCCGCCGGCGACTCGAACCAGGTGATCGCCGCAAAGCTGGTCATTACGGTGAGCGCGGTGAAGAAACATGCCAGCAATATCTTCGGCAAGTTGAACGTCAATAGCCGCACGCAGGCCGTTGCCCGCGCACGCCGGCTTGGACTGCTCGCTCCCGGCGGTTAGCTCCCCCTTCCGAAAGGTGTCTCCGTTTCAGAGGTGTACCAAAGTACACCTCTTTTATTTTGCGTGGGTCACATAGATTCGTCCTTCGTATAGTGACATTTCCCGCTCAGCGCCTCATCATATTGTGCGTAAAACAAACTGGAGGACGACGATGAATAGCACAAGAATGGAGATGACATCACCCGGCGGCCCAGTCTCGGCCTACCGGCGCCCACGCTGGATCATGCTGCACCTGTTCGATCCGCTCACACGCTTCCTTGTGGGGAGGTTGGGGCTGGACGACCACAATGGGACGCGCGTGATCGAGGTAAAGGGCCGTACCAGCGGTGCCTGGCGCGCCACGCCGGTGAAGTTGCTTGAGTTGGATGGACAGCGATATGTGGTCGCCATGTACGGCGAAACGCAGTGGGTCAGGAACCTCAGGGCACACGGCAACGGACGATTGCGGCTGGGCAGCCATGTCACAAGTTTCCGCGCCGTAGAACTCAGCGGCGATGCGAAGCTGCCCATCCTGCGCGCCTACTTTAAGCGCTGGTGGCCCCTGGTCGCGCAGATGACCAGCGTCACCTCTCCGGACGCGCCCAATGAGGAGATCGTCAAGGCTGCGCCGATGCACCCCGTGTTCAAGTTGGAATAGCTGAATTGCAAACAGCTTTAAGGAGAATGACGTGGTAGCAATTGAACAAATCAACGTGAAGAAGCCCGGGCTAGACATTGCAGAGCCGGCGGGCAAGCGCCTCTATGGGATTGCCGGAATTGCGATCCTGGTCACAGTCGTGGTAATTCCCATTCAAATCATCTGCTTCATTGCCTGGCCGCCGCCGAGTGACGTGGCCGGTTGGTTCGCGTTGTTTCACGAGAACGTGCTGATCGGGCTGATCGACTTCGATCTATTGCTTCTAATAGATACCCTGCTTGCTATTCCGGTGATGCTGGCATTCTATTTTGCCCTCCGGCGGGCCAACGAATCGGCGATGGCACTTGCCGTCGCCATTGGCCTGGTGGGGACTGTGTCCCTCGTCGCGGCGAGGCCGATCTTCGAGATGCTGTCGCTCAGCAATCAATACGCGGCGGCGTCCACGGACGCGCAGCGGTCCATCCTCCTGGCGGCGGGGCAGGCGATGCTGGCGCTTTATAACGGCACTGCCTTCAACGTGAGTTACATCTTTGGTGCTGTTTCCCTGATCGCCATCTCAGTCGTGATGTTGCAGAGCAACGTCTTCAGCCGGGCCACCGCGTACATGGGCATCGTGGCGAATGTTGTCGGGCTGGGGCTGTACATCCCCACGGTCGGGCTCTTCCTCTCGGTCCTTTCCGTGCCAATCCTGGCGGTCTGGTATGTCATGGTCGCGCGCAGGCTCTTCCAGCTTAGCGCGGCTGCTTGATGAGAGGGCTTTCGCAGTTCCAGCAATGGATATTGCGCGAATTAGGAGTTAATCATGTCTGTTTTAGTTGGATACGCAACGCGCTATGGCTCGACGCGAGAAGTTGCCGAGGTCGTCGCGGCGGCACTGCGCGAAAGCGGGCTTGAAGTTGACCTTCAGCCCCTGCGCGAAATACGGGCGCTTGCAGCCTATCACGCGGTCGTCGTGGGCGCGCCGCTCTATATGTTTCACTGGCACAAGGACGCGCGCAACTTCCTGGCGCGGCAGCGTAAGGTGCTTGAGGGGCTGCCGGTGGCGATCTTTGCGCTGGGGCCGTTTCATGCCGATGAAAAGGAGTTCGAAGGCGCACGCGGGCAACTCGATAAAGAACTTGCGAAGTTCCCCTGGCTGAGCCCCGTCGCGTGTGAGGTCTTTGGCGGCAAGTTTGACCCACAGAAGCTCACCTTCCCACACAACCTGGTGCCGGCGCTCAAGAACATGTCGCCCAGCGACGCGCGCGACTGGCCGGCGATCCGCGCCTGGGCGAGCGGCCTGGCGCTAAAGCAGCAACCACACGGGAGCATCTAATCAACAGGAGGACATCATGACCCAAGCGATCAAAACGATTGAATTTACGATGCAGTTAGGCCCCATCAAAATGGGCACCGTCAATTGCTATCTCGCCCAGACGAATAGCGGCTACATTCTCATCGATACGGCATACCCAAGCAAACGCGCCGAGCTTGCAAGAGAACTCGATCGCGCGGGGTGCCGGCCTGGCGACCTCAAGCTCGTCATCATCACACATGCCGACATCGATCACATCGGCGCTGCCGTCTATCTGCGTGAAAAGTATGGGGCCCGGATCGCAATGCACCCTCGCGAGGCCAGGGCGGTTGAAAGTGGCGACGCGGGGCAAAGCAGAAGAAAGCGGCCTTTCTTTGAGAGAGTGATCGGCGCAGTCATTTTCGAGGCGCTTGCACTTTTGGTCGGATTTGGCCGTTATGAGCGGTTTAGCCCGGACCTGTGCATTGAGGATGGCTATGACCTCAGAGAGTATGGGTGGGATGCGAAGGTGTTGCACCTGCCGGGGCACTCCATGGGCTCCATCGGCATCCTGACCAGCGAGGGCGACCTGTTTTGCGGTGACCTGCTGTGGAATATGAATCAGCCGGGGCGGCACTCGATTGTGGATGACCTGGCAGAAATGAACGCCAGTATCGAAAAGCTGAAAGGGTTGGGCATAAGGATGATCTATCCCGGCCACGGTAAGCCGTTTTCGATGGATTTACTTCTAAAGAATTACCAAACGATGTAATGGTTTGGGAGGATGATATGAATACGCAAACGCAGAAGGCGAGCAATGAAGTCCTTTCCGTGTCGCAGCGCTGGCTGGAGGCGTCGTTCGACGTCCCGATGTTGCTGCTATTTGGTTTCTTCGCCTACCATCAGGTCACGCAAACGGGCTTTTTCACGGCACAATTCGGCCCTGTGGAGATGATCTGCCTGTATGGCCCGATCCTTATTTCACTGGTTGCCCCGGTTGTCAGAGCGCTGACCGGTCGCCGGAATCCAGCCCGCCCATTCGATGTTGCTACTTACTTAAGCCTGGCGCTTGGCTCTTTATGGCTTTTGATCGTGTTCCCGTTCGACTTCTCTCACTTGGCGGATGTCTTGCCCGGCGCCATTCGTTTCGTGATTGCCTGGATCAGCAATGACGTTGGCAGGATCATTATGGCACTCCAGGTTTTTCTGGGCCCCGTTTCGTCAGCCATGACAATCTGGAGATACATCTCAATCCGCCGGCGGACATCCATCATCACACCGGCGCAGCCGGTGCCATGATCGGCGGGGGACGACAATGGATACGCCTTGCATTTACGAGATTCGTGTAGAAGGTCACCTGGCAGATCGCTGGTCCGAGTGGTTTGAAGGGCTGGCGATTTGCAATGAACTGAACGGCGAGACGACGCTGCGTGGCACGCTAGTGGATCAAGCGGCGTTATTTGGCGTGCTTGCCAAGATACACGATCTCAACCTGGTCCTGGTTTCGGTGCACAGAATCCTCGCCGAGGCCGGCTAACTTTATCCCCAAGTCTCCACCTGGGCTGCATGATTTTCGCCCCCGCAGCCCAGGTGTTAACATATGCTTGATGAACGTATAAACTACGTTTAACAGTGTGCCTTCACAATGCGGTAGTTGGCCTGAAAGGGAGTTTGACTGGTAGCTCCCCAAGGGCCTGCGACGCGCTGGCTCACTCACTCTCCTTCTATCCTTTGGGCGGCGAACGGCGCCTGCCAATTTCGTCGTTGGCAGGCGCCTTCGCGATCAATGCGGGATGAGTGCGGGCGTTGGCACGCGGATACGTTGACTTTGCCGTAATCGGAGGTTGGAGTTGGACCAGAATGACATAAGCGTAGTAGTGCCAACCCGCAATGAAGCACGTAACATCACGGCGTTGTTGCATTCGATCCCCGCGCACATCCCGCTTGTGGTGGTCGATTCCAGCGATGACGAGACGCCGGACATCATTCGTGCTATGCGGCCGGCGTACACGGTGGTGTTGAGCCGCCGCTGCTCGATTAGCGAGGCTCGCCAGCTCGGTGCGGAGATAGTGCGTACGCAGTGGTTTGTGTGTTCCGACGCCGATGTCGTTTTTGCCCCGGATTACTTCGACAAACTCGCGCAGCGCGCAGACGCCGACGCAATTTATGGTGTCAAGCTATCGATGCGGCACTATGCCAGTTATTATGCATGGATGGCCCGCGCACAGGGGTGGTCGGATCGCTTACATATTCCCGCCGCGTCGGGCTCTAACATGATAATCCGCCGGCAGGCGTTGCTGGATGCAGGCGGTTTTGACACGCAACTGAGCTGTAACGAAGATTCGGAAATCGTGTGGCGCTTGCAGCGGCGCGGCTATAGCGTGGATTTTGCGCCCGAACTCGTGGTATATGCCCGGGATCACCGCCGCCTTCGGCGCGGGGTCGCCCGTAAGACGATGCATTCGCTGGTTCGTTGTGCGCTGCTGTACTTCAACCTGATGCCTTCGCGCTGGCGCGGGCGGGATTGGGGGTATTGGTCGCCTGAAAGCAAGCGCACTCGAACAGACAAACGTTTTTCGTGAGGTTTTCATGATCAAAGCAAAAAGGATGCCCCTTGTGCCGGTCGCCGTGGAGCAGGAGCCACAGGCGCAACCCTGGCACACCTGGCTCGCGGCTGGGGTGTCGAACGTGGGCAGCCCACCCGTCGTCACCAGCCTGGGCATCTGGCTGGCGGCTGCTCACCTGGCAACGTCCGGCGCATGGTATTGGGCGTTGCGAGAGTGGGCTTTCCTCGTCGCCATCCCGGCGGCATATGTGGCGGGTGCGGTGCTGCGCGGGCGCATCAGCGATTTGGATGTATGCATCCGCGAACAGCGCACCGGGCCCTATTTACTCGCCATGTTGTGTGCGGGGCTGGCCTTTGCTTGGTCGTGGCTGGATGGCACGCCCCAGACGTTGACACTTTTTGCCGGTGCAGCAATGGCGCAACTCATTCTGCTATATCTCGTGACGATGCGTTGGAAGATCAGCCTGCACAGCGCGGCGATGGCAAGTTGTGGTGTCGCGGCGCTGGCTTTCACCGGCGTGATGGGGCTTCCCCTGTTGGCGGGTGTCCCACTGGTCGCCTGGGCGCGCGTTCATATGCGCCGGCATACCCTGGCGCAGACCGTGGCCGGCGCTATCGCCGGGGGGCTGATTTATACAACTGCCTTGTTCGTCATTCACCTGGGATGATATATGCGCATTGCAATACTCACTGAGACTTTTCTACCAAAGATCGACGGCATCACCAACACGCTGTGCTATCTGTTGGACTATCTGGCCCAGCAGGATCATGAATGCCTGTTGCTGGCCCCAGAGGGCGGCCCGGATTGGTACGCCAAGACGCGCGTGATTGGGCTGCGGGCATTGCCGTTTCTGATGTATCCCGAGCTGAAGTTGGCGCCGCCCGGAACGAACGTCAGCGCACACCTGGCGGAGTTTCATCCCGACCTGGTACACGTGGTCAACCCGGTATCGCTCGGCGTCGCTGGGCTGCTCCAGGCTCGCCGGCTTGGCTTGCCGGTCGTCGCATCCTATCAGACGGATATTCCCGGTTTCGCGGCGCGTTGGGGGTTCGGCGTATTGAGCGAGCCGCTGTGGTCATATTTGCGTTGGATTCATAACCAGGCGAACCTGACGTTGTGCCCTTCGCGCATCACCCAACTGGAACTGGCGGCGCGCGGCTTCGAGCGCCTGGCTATCTGGTCCAGGGGCGTGGATAAGCAGCGCTTTCATCCGCAACGCCGTTCGGAAGAATGGCGCCAGCGCCTGAGCGGCGGCGATACCCAGGCGCCGCTTCTGCTATTTGTAGGTCGTTTGGCGCGTGAGAAGCGCATCGATTGGCTGCGCATGGTGCTGGACAAGCTGCCTGGTACGCACCTGGCGATTGTCGGTGATGGCCCGGTACGCCCGGAACTGGAGCACCTGTTTGCCGGCGCGCCCGTGACGTTCACCGGGTATCTCGGCGGTCTGGACCTGGCGCACGCCTACGCATCCGCCGACGCCTTCGTGTTCCCATCGGCCAATGAGACGTTCGGGAACGTGGTCTTGGAGGCGATGGCTTCCGGCTTGCCCGTCATCGCTGCGCGATCCGGCGGCCCGCTGGATTTTGTGCAGCATGGCGAAACCGGCCTGTTGTTCGAGCCGGAAGATCAGCGTGCGCTTGTTTCGGCGGTGCGGCGGGTATTGAGCGACCACGCGCTGGCGCACCAGTTGGGTGCCGCGGCGCGCGCCCACGCGGAGAGCCGTAGTTGGGCCGCCCAATTCGAAGGGTTGCTGCACGCATACCAGGCCGTCATCGACGAGGCGGCGATGAAGCGTGCGGCGTAGGGTGGTTTGCGATAGATTGCGAGGTTCTCAGGGATCATGCGTGATAGAGAGATTCACACAAAGGCGTAGGGGCGAAGCATTGCCTCGAGGCTCTGGTTTACTTGGATGCTTTGGCAATGCTTCGCCCCTACTGGCGATCATGGTGAGCCTGCCGAACCATTCCCCGCGCTAAACAGCAAACAACGCTAACTCGTTGAAGAGTCGCTCTTTGCGTGGGTGGCAGTGACGCGCAATGGCAAAATAGCAATTGCGCTGAGCGCAAATAACGCTGCTGCAATGGTGTAGGTCACCAGGTAGCCAATGGTATGTTCGCCGGTGAGGGCATTGATTGGGTCGATCAATAGTCCCCCCATCAACCGCCCGATTGCGCTGCCGCCTGCGGTGGCGATGTTCGCCACGCCCATGTAGCGTGCTGCCTCGTGCTTGGGCACGATATCCGTGATCAGCGCCCAATCGGCCACCATGTAGATGCCCATGCTCATGCCGATCAGCAGGCCGACGAGCGTTAAGACGCTCACGTCCCTCAGGATGACGACGGCCAGTGTGCCGCATGCGTTTAGGACGCCGGCAAATATCACCAGGGGCTTGCGCCCGAAACGATCCGCCAGCCAGCCGGCCGGCAGCGTCACCGCCACGAGCGCGCCGCCCAACGTCACCGATACCTGCGCTACGTAGCGTTGTGCCTCTGCTTCGTGCATCCCTAATACGTCAATGGCAAAGAAGAGCAGGAAGGTGGTCAGGCCGATGAGGGCCGTCCAAAAGAGCAGGCGGTTCGCAAACCACCAACTGAACCCGGGTGATTGGCGCAAGTCTACGCTGAAGGTGTTGCGCAAGAATTCGCGCCATTGCAATGGCGGCGGTTTGGGGCCACCGGATTGCGGACCCTCGCGCGCGCCGGCGATTGCGATGCCCAGCGCTACGATCAGCATGGCTGCGTCCAGGCTGACGGTCAGGGCGGCCGCCGGAATACCCAGCGGGTTTGGCAGGCTGATGAGGTAACCGGCGCACAGCCGGCCTACCACTGCGGCCAGAATATCGAAGAGTGCCTTCAGCGCAGAAGCGCGGCCGTGCTGTGAGGTGGGGGCCTGGTCGGGGATGAGCGCCTGCCACGGCCCTTGCACCGTATTGGAACCCACCTGCATCAGCAATACGGCGGCGATGAACACCGGCAGGCTGGGCGCCAGTGCAACGGCGTAGATGCACACGATGAGCATTGCCACGCCGGCGATCAGGAAAGGCAAGCGCCGCCCCAAGCGGGAGCGCATGCGGTCCGACCATGCGCCCATGATGGGTTGCGTTAACGTAGCGACGATCAGACCGGCGAATGTTGTCAACCCGAGCGCCGTGTTACGGTTATCGGGTGCGAGCGCCAATACGCGACTGCCAAACACGGCCGGCTCCATCGTGCTGGCGTGCATGGTCAGCGCAAATGTGAAAAAGGTAATCGCGAGCAGCCTGGGTAAGGAAAGTGGCTTCATCATGGGTTGTCCGTGTGGACATCTTAACGCATGGCGTTTAAGTGCGCTTTAAGTCGCGCCACCTAAACTTTATTTAACATAGCCCTAAAGGGAGCTTAACAATGCCGGCCTATTGTGTAGCAATGCACACGCCATATCCTATGGACACGTGGGAAGATCTGCGATTCGGCATTATCTCACCCCGCATGGATGTCCTGATCCCCAAAAACGGCGAGCAGGATTTCGCCACGCTGCTCAACTATAACCAGGTCGCGGATGTGATTCGCATGGCGCGACATGGTTTTCGCGTTATCGAACTGAACACCGATATTGGCAACCTTCTTACGCAGGCGCTGCCGCATAGCACGCTCGACGAATTGGCCGCCGTCAAGCAAGAGATGGGCGTTGCTTATACCGTTCACCTGCCCATCCTCTCGATTGAGCCGGCCAGCCACGTTCAGATCGTTCGGCATGGTGCGGCCAGAGCAACGGTGGACACCATCCGGGCGCTTGAACCGCTGAACCCGGAGATGTACGTGTATCACATCAGCGGCGAGATGGCGGCGCACTTCATGCACCTGCGCATGGCCGGCACGACGCATGCTTTTGTGATGCGGGCGCTGCAGAACTTCGCGCGCGAAAGCCTGGCCTATATCCTTGATCAGACGAAGATCGACCCACACCGGCTGGCAATCGAGACGATTCAGTTCCCCTTCGATCTGACGCTTGAACTGGCGGATGAATTTGACACCGCTGTTTGTTTTGATACGGCGCACGTGCTGGTCGGCTTTTCCGGCCCGATAGACCTCATGCCCGCCTTTGAGCGCACATTGCCGCGACTGGCCGAAATCCACTTGAACGACGGCCCCTGGCAGGGCCCGGAGCACACGGTGCACTTTGGCAAAGACCACCTGCCCCTGGGCAGCGGCGACCTCGACGTGGCAACGTTCATCAACCGTTGCCTGGAGATTCAGTTCGGCGGGCCGCTGATCTTTGAGTTGAGCCTGGATGAAGCATTGTGTTCTCTGGATGTGATACGCGCCAGCCAATCGCAGGCTACGCTATTATCTGCATAAGGTGATTATGGGATCAGGAAGAGTGTTGCGCTTTCGCCAGTTTGTGGTCGTTTTATTCCTACTCGCCGTTGCCGTCTTGCTCACCGCCAGTTGTATGATGGCCAGCCTGCATGGCGCGTGAGGCGCGTTTTTATGCCGCAACAACCCGATATCCTCTTTTTAGTGCTCGACACCTTGCGTGCCGACCGTGTGCTTGGTGAGCCCTCGGTGACGCCACGACTACGCGATTTTGCGAACGATGCCTGCTTCTTCCGTCAGGCGATTGCCCCGGCGCAGTGGTCAATCCCGGCGCACACATCTTTGTTCACCGGCGTTTATCCATCGGTGCATGGCGCGTATGAGGCGAATGCGAGCGTTCCGGCGGCGCTACCCACGCTGGCCGAACGCCTGCACCACGACGGCTACTACACGGCAGCGTTTTGTAATAATCCGCTGGTGGGGATTTTGAACAATGGGTTGCAACGCGGCTTCGACCGGTTTTATAACTACAGCGGCTTCTTGACCGGCAGACCAAATCGCATGGGCCACAAGAGCGGCCCGCTTGATAGGGTTCGCCAGTGGTTTAAGCAGTACATGGCGGGGCTGATCAACCGCATTCATGACGCCTTCGCTAACAGTGACGTGCTGTTCGAGTTATCCCTGACGCCGCTGATGGCTCCCCTATGGCAGACGGCACTCAATTTCAAGGGCAACACGCCAAGATCGTTGGAACATGCGACACGTCTGCTATTGCGCCGTACCGGTACGCGCCCCGGCCAGCCAGTGTTTTGTTTCATCAACCTGATGGATGACCACATGCCCTATCACCCGTCGCGCGCGAACATGGCGAAATATGCGCCGCAGGTGCTGGCCAATAAAGCGCTACAGCGTTATCTGCGCCGCTTTAATAGCGACCCCTTCGGCTGGCTGACCCCGCTCGCCGGCGGAGTAGATGACGATTCTCGTGTGGCGCTGCGTGGCATGTACGATGCGGAAGTGGCCGGCCAGGACGAGCGCGTTGGCCGGTTTATTGACCAACTGCGCGCGTCGGGCGCTTTGGATCACACGCTGCTGTTTATTTGTGCGGATCATGGCGATCACCTGGGCGAGAAGCAACTGATGGGCCACTCGATGTCGCTCTATAACGAGCTGATCCATGTGCCGTTCATCGTGCGAGACCCCAGCGGAGCAATTCCGCGCGCCGCCAGCGTCGATAGCTTCGTCTCGACACGCCGCATCTTCCACACGGCGCTGAGTGCCGCCGGCATCGCAACGCCCGAGGAGCAAGCCCTGAGCCTGGCCCATACCGGTCCGGGGAGCGCCGAGGATGACCTGGCCTTCAGCGAGGCCATCGTGCCGCAGATATTGCTGCAACTGATGCGCAAACGTAACCCAGGGTTGATTCGTGAACGCGCCTGTGACCAGACGCGCCTGGCAGTGTGTCATGCCGGGCATAAACTCATCCACACCGGCGCCGAGCACTACGAACTCTATGATGTGCACGCCGACCCGCAGGAGCAGACGGACCTGGCTGCGACGGAAACGGAATGTGCGCAAGCGTTGGAGCAGTTGTTGCGCGGGTTTGTCACGACCAACGTGCCGATCGATAGCGCCTCCACCGAATCTGACGGCGACGATCTCAACCCAGTGGTGTTGCGCCGCCTGCATGACCTGGGCTACATAGACTAACGCATCACACAATCTCCTGAGTAGAGGACAGTATGTATCCACCGATCAACCCCATCCTTCTGCAAATAGGGCCGATTTCCATTCACTGGTATGGCGTATTGATAATGCTCGGTATCCTGGCGGCGATGTGGGTCATGGGCCGCTACGTTGCACGCAAGGGGCAGGACCCCGATACCATCTGGGATGGCATTTTGTGGGCGCTGATCCCGGCGCTGGTTGGGGCGCGGCTATATTACGTGTTCATCCAATCACCGCGCGGGCCGGCCGGCCTGGACTACTACCTGGCGAACCCGCTCGCCATCTTGAACATCACTACCGGCGGGCTGCACATCTTTGGGGCGTTCATCGGCGGCGCGATTGGCGTCTTGCTTTACGTGCGCCACAGGCAATTGCCGGTGCTGATTTATCTGGATGCGATTGGGCTGGGGCTGCCGCTTGGCCAGGCCATTGGGCGCGTCGCCAATTTTATCAACCAGGAACTGTATGGCCCGCCGACGACACTACCTTGGGGATTGCGCATCGATGCGCAACATCGCCTGGCCCCATATAACGACATGAATCGCTATCCAGACAGCGTCCGCTTTCAGCCGCTATTCCTGTATGAGTGCCTGTGGAACCTGATAGGCTTCAGCCTGTTGCTCGTGCTCTCGCGCCGGGCCGCGAATTGGCTGCGCGATGGTGACCTGATCCTGCTTTACCTGATCTGGTATCCGCTGGGACGTTTTGGGTTGGAATTCTTCCGCACCGATTCGTGGTTCTTCCCTGGCACGCCATTCAACCTGGTGCACATTCTGTCATTTGTGTTAGTCTGCACGGCGACGGTAGCGCTGGTCTGGCGCCACCTTCCCAGCCGCAATAAGCAGGTCGCACAAACGCATTGAGCGCACGGAGCGTGGATCGGCCTGCCAGGGGCAAGAGCCGGCATCATCCGTTGGCAAGCGTGCGCGGGCGCCGATAACCCGTTGCGGTCAACATCCAGCGATTGACGGATGGGAACAGGTAATTGAGCCCTAATACGACGCGCAACATGAGCGGCTCGACGACGAAAGCCTTGTCTCTCTTCACCCCATCGATGATCGCCGCGGCGGCCTGAGCTGCGGAGAGTGTGGGGATGATCGCCTGCGCGCGCGGGACGCGCGTCTCGCTGCCCAGGTTGTGCTCCCAATAGCTGCTGCGCACCTTTGCAAAGGTGACCAGCGTGGTGTGCACACCACTGCCTGCCAGGTCGGCGCGCAGGGCCTCATGGAAACCGCGCATCGCCCACCGTGCAGAGGTATAGGCCGTGGCACCCGGCCAGGCCATGAAGGCCGCCACGGATGTCATATTGACGATGTGGCCCCGCTTGCGTGCCAGCATTTCCGGCAGGAACGCGCGCGTGACGAACGCGGCCGCGAAGTAGGGTGCCGCCATCATGCCGACGGTTTCTTCCGGTGTTGCCTCGTCGATGGATAGCCACTTGCCCGCCCCGGCGTTGTTGATCAAGACGTCCGGTGCGCCGGCCTCCTTCACGATTTGGCGTGCCACCTCGTTGACGGCGCCGGCATTCGTCAGGTCAACGGGGTAAACGAAAGCCGTTCCGCCGCTTTGGCGGATCTCACCGGCCACTTCGTCCAGTCGCGTGCGCGTGCGCGCCAGGAGGGCCACTCGTGCGCCCTCGCGGGCCATCCCGCGCGCAGTTTCAGCACCGATGCCACTGGATGCCCCAGTGACAAGCACAAGCTTCTCTTTCAGTTTCATTTCAACCTCCGATAATTACAGTTGCTCCTCAACGACGTCAATGGCGTGCTTGAGCCATTGCACATAATGCCGTTCATGCCCTACGCCATATTCACGAACCAACTCCCACATCACGCCCTCGCATTCCAGGCCGCTTTGGGTCACCTGGTCTTGGATGGTGTCTTTGGTTTCCGCCTGGTAACGCTCCAGTTGGGCGCGGTGAATGGCTAACTGGCGCCGCAGTTGTTCCAGGAGCGTTGGCTTGTCGAGCGCGCCGGAGAAGAAAAGCTGTAGCAAGACGGGGTCTTTCTTCGCGGGCAGGTCGTCGAGCGGCTCCGCAAGCCATTTGCGTAGCGCCGCCCGGCCGGCAGGGGTGATGGAGTAGATGCGCTTGTCGGGCCGGCTATCTTGCGTCTCAAGTTCGGACTTGATGAGCCCGTCTTCGAGCAGGTGTTTCAAGGTGGGGTAAATCTGTGCCAGTTCGGCATGCCAGAAGAACGCCGTGGAAGTATCCAGGGTCTTCTTGAGGTCATACCCCGTTTGCGGCCCATAGCTGAGAAACCCAAGCAGAATGTTTGCAAGCATCATATATAAATCCTTATATATAAACATTTACATATTACTCCCTGGGCGGCCTGATGTCAAGGGGGGCATAGAAGAAAAAGAAGAGATATATGCTTGCGGCACGCCGTGATCTAATGAACATTTTCAGGTAAGCTTGAGTGAGATACCTATGTATGACATTTTGGATACAGTCGAACGGTGGCTGAATGAAGGGAAGCCGGTCGCTCTGGCGACGGTGACCAGCACATGGGGTTCCTCTCCCAGGCAGGCAGGCGCCAAACTGGCCGCGACCCCCGACCTGGCGATGGTTGGTTCTGTTAGCGGCGGGTGCGTCGAGACCGCCGTGCTTGAAGAGGCGCTTGAGGCATTGGCGGATGGCAAACCGCGCCTGCTTCGCTATGGCGTCAGTGACGATCGCGCCTGGGAGGTGGGGCTGGCGTGCGGCGGCAAAGTGTCGGTCTACGTGGAGCCGCTGGAGCGCGCGTGGTGGGCGGTTGCTGCCGATGCGGCGCGCCGGAATAGCGCCGCAGTGACCATCACAATTATAGAGGGCCCACATGCTGGCCAGAAGATGTTGGCCGATGCGGCGCATGGCATTGCCTATAGCAGCGTCGAGCCGGGGTCTTCGCAGTATGCCACCCTGGAACGTGTGGCGCAACAGGCGCTACGCGAACAGCGCAAGACCTCTTGCATCACCGTCGATGGCCTGGCGCTATTGATCGACGTGCATCGCCCCCAGCCGCGCCTGGTCGTGATTGGGGGCGCGCACGTGGCGCAGGTGTTGTGCCGGTTGGCGCAGATCGTCGGCTACCAGGTGCTTGTCATCGACCCACGCAGTGCATTCGCCACGCCCGAACGTTTTCCGGGCGTCAAAATGCTCTCGCACCAATACCCCGACAAGGTGTTGCCGGGCTTGAACCTCGACACGGAAACCTATGTGGCGGTGCTGACGCATGACCCCAAGATCGACGACCCGGCGTTATGCGTGGCGCTGGCCAGCCCCGCGCCCTATGTGGGTGTGATGAGTGGCAAACGCACGCACCAGTTGCGCATCGAACGCCTGACCCGCGCCGGCGTCCCGGCGGCGCAGATCGAGCGCATCCACGCCCCGATTGGCCTGAACCTGGGCTCGCAAACACCCGAAGAAATCGCGCTTAGCATCATGGCGCAAATCGTCGCGGTGCGTAATGGCGTGGGGGATGGCATGCGTGCGACACAGGCCTTTGACCGGGGAGAGGATCCCGGCAATCGCTAAGCTTAGGACAGTAAAACCTGCCAGGTGACATGGTGTCACCTGGCAGGTTTATTGTTCCCGCAAACCATTGGGAGGTGCCAGGCTGCTCATAATCCACTGGTGAGCAGCCTGGCATTATCATGCTTACGGGGTCACCGTGCCGCCGCCAAAGTCGTCGAGGTAGGCCTGATTTGCAGTCACAGTCCACAGACCAATCTTCCCGCCACGACCATTAAAGTAGGCTTTGTCGGACCTGTTTAATGTCACCGTCGTAATCAGCGTGTCGTTCTTGTATACACTCACGTCACCGTTGGCTTTCACACAGGCACCCAGCTTATCGCCGTTTGCGAACGTGGCTGGATGGTTGCCGTAAAGCGTCCATCCCTTGCCTCCAAGACGTATTGTGGAGACGCGCACCGCGTGCACCAGGCTGTCGTACACCACGCTGATGGCGCCGGCATCTGGCACACCACCATCCTGCACCTTGAGCAACACACCCTGCGCCAGGCTGCGCGTGTCAACTGTGCTGAGTGTGACAAAGGCCACCTGGCTCGTGCCGAATGTGTTCTTATTCCAGTAGACCGCCCCGCCCAACTGCACGTTGAGACGGTTGCCGGCAATCTTGTAGAAGCTGGTGCCGGTCAAACCGCGCCAGTTGTTGCCCAGGCTGCCGTTGGCACGGTTGAAGTTGTCGAGCACGCTGGCCTGCGAGCATGGATTGGTGATGTCCACGTTCAGCGTGTTGGCGGCTTCGACGTTTCCTGCCACATCCGTGCTGAAGTAGTTCACTGCATGGGCGCCCATGCCCGTGACCACGAATGGGCCGTTGTAGGTCTGGGTTGCGCCGCCGTCCACGCTATAGGTGGTGTTGGCGATGCCGGACAGGTTATCGCTGGCCGTCAGCGTGATGGTGGCCTTGTCGCCGATGACGCCGAAGGCAGCACTGCTGGTTGGGGCCGTCTTGTCGAGCTTCGCGTGGGTGGATTTGACGGTTTCTGTGTTCCCGGCAACGTCTTTGGAGTAATACTCGATCAGGTGGTCTCCCTCTGTGGAGACCTGAACCGAATTACCCATCTGCCATGCGCCACCATCAACACGGAACTGCGTCTCCTGGCAACCACTTCCCTGGGCATCGGTGCAAGTGAAAGAGACGTTGAAGTCTGCCTTCTGCCACTGCGCCGGCGCGTCGTCCGACGTGGCAGGTGCAATCGTGTCCAGCGTGTTAATGGTCACGCTTGCCGTGGACGTAATCGCAGGCAGATTCGCCAGGTCGATGACCAGGAATTCTCCGTCGTCCTGTTGGCCTGTGGTGGGGCTGAGTTTGGCATGTAGTTGGAAGGGCGGCGTTGTGTTGGTGATGCCATCGATGCCAAAGTCACTGTCGTTGCTGATCACGAGCTGCGTGCCCCCGCCGGAGACTGCCACTCCTTCAAGTTTGTCGTGCGAGAAGAAGCGCGTCTGCGGGTCGAGCGCCTGGAGCAACGCAGTCACATCCAGATACAGGCTCTTGGAAACGACCGTGACACCGGCGCTTGCCAGGGTTGCCTGCGATGTGTTCGTATCCTGACCTTTCACCAGTAACTCAAGCGTCTTGCCGCCGATGAGCAAGCCACCGGCCGCGCCGTCATAGCTTGCGCCGCTGACCGTGCTGGCCGGCCCAACGTCTGTGGCACCGCTGATATCGATTTGGAAGAGCTTCTTGTAAGCCGATGGCGGGTAGTTGCCGTCGCGCTCATCGACCAGGAAGGTGGTATTCGACAGCGCAGTGATCTCGCTCACCGCGGTCTTGGTGGTCGCGGGGTTGTCGAGCAGATACACATACTCGTGGGTTTCACCAGTGGCAAGCTTGTAGGTGACGATGCGCAGGGCAGTGAGTTTCTTCGCATCATAGCCTGCCAGGTCGGACTGCTGTAGTGCCGACTGCATCGCGCCGACCAGCGTAGAGCCGTCGGGTGTAATGGTCAGGCCTTCCATGCCGCGGTTCACGACGCGCTGAGAGAGTTCAGCGGGCAACGTGCCATCGAAGGGTGACAGCCGCCCGATTTGCTTGCCCGTGGCGTCAAAGTGGGTGATGAAGGGGCCATACTCATCGGATACCCAGAACGTCCCATCCGGCAGAGCGACCAGCCCTTCGGAGTCGTAGCCATTGGGGTCTGTCGGCAATACGTTGCCGTCCAGGTCGGTGATCGTCTCGCCGGTAGAGGCCTGCGGGTTCACACGGCCCGAATAGGGCGTGCCATCCGCCGCTTGCAACGGAATCGTCTGCTCCAATATCGCCTGGCCATTGACGAGCTTAAACTTACCAATCGCCGGCGTGAAAGAGGGGATTGGCTCGATCTTTGTTCCATTGGGGCCGTCCACGTTGGGGCCACGATCCGTCAACCCATAGAACTCATCACTGGAGCCCGGCACGGGATACACAGCGGAGCCGAACGCGCCGGCTGTGATCGTCACGCCGCCGAAGCTGCCCAACGCAGGCAGGTCGGTCTTGTAGAGTTCGACGGCGTTCGACACCGTGTAGTCGAAGTTGTCGGCCCCGGTGTACCCGGCAGCGGGCGTATAGGCAAACGAGCCATCCGCGTTGAGCGCCAGCGTGCCATGCGTCGGATCGGTGTGGCTGATGATCGTGAGTGGGCCTCCGGCGTCATTCGACAGGATGCCTTGTGATGCCGTGACGTTCAACGTCACGCCTGCTTCGGCGGTGTAGACATCGGCATTTGCCTGCGGAAGCGTATGCAGGTTCAGCCCAACCAACACCGGGTCATGATCTGAGACACGGAACTGATCGGGGGCATACAGGCTGACCAGTTGGCCGGCGCTCTTGTAGTCGGTATTGTAGTCAAGCGCGCTTGGTTCATCGGCATTGATGTGCCAATCTCCTACGCCGGTGACCTGTGACGTCAGTGACGGCGATGCCAGCGCGTGATCCAGGTAGCCCCACTGGCCGTCAAAGACGTAAGAATAGGCTTTCTGACCGATGAACTTGGCGATCAAGTTGGTGTAGCCGGCGCTCTTGATGGCGGTGACGGGGTCCTCCATCGCATAGGAGTTCAAGTCGCCGATGATCAGGGTATCCGGGTCGCCCGTGCCGGTGGGATCGGTAGCCAGCCATTGGGTCAATTGCTGGGCTGCGGCAAGGCGGGTCTGGTTGCAGTTGCCCTGCCCGTCGCCCGTATCGGGGTCGGGGCCGACGGGGCTGATATTATCATCGCAACTGCTGCCCTTTGACTTAAGGTGGTTCACCACAATCACGACGCGCTCACCGGTGGCATTTTGCTGGAAGGCCTGGGCAAGCGCGGGGCGATTGCGCCCAATCATGCCCGCGCCGGTGTCGTACAGCCCAAAAGCGCCCGTGTTTAACACAGCGGTCTGGCTGACGGGTGTGACGGAGCCCGGCTTATAAATAAAGCCGACCTTGATCGCGTCAGTGCCCAGGGCATTGACCTGGCCCGTCGCCGCGTCGGCATCGATAAATGCAAACGTGCCCGGTGCCGTGGCGGCGTTCAACTGATCCACCAGGAACTGGATGGCGCTATCCGGGCCGTAGCCGTCGTTCTCTATTTCCGTCACGCCGATGACGTCGGCTTGAAGGGTGGTCAACTCGGCGACTGTCTTGGGCCATTGGCGCGCGAACTCGGCGGCGCTGTCGGCGCCACGGCAATCTGTGGCCTCACCGCCCACGCCGTTCGTGCAATTCCCAGTGCCGAAGGTGTTAAAGAAGTTCAGCAAGTTGGCCCCGGCCACCTTGAACGTGCCGCCGACGGACGGAGGGCTGGCGGGCCGCGGGTTGGTGGGCTGGAAGTTTGGCGCGCCGCCCCCCAGCGCGTTAATCGGGCGCAAGCGGTAGGCGTTCCCGCTGGCCGAGTTGCCGGCCCACGTGTAGTTGAGCACGCCGACGGCGTTGCTGACCGTGTCGCCGCCTCGCAGCGTGTTGGTCACGCTCAACCCAATCCCACCTCGGCCAAACTCGATTGGGTCGGGATCTTGATTGTTCAACTCGTCATCGAAGATGATGCTGTTCAGGTCATTGGCCGCCTGGAGTGCCTGGGCCGGCGCGCCGGGGGTGATGACGTTCGTTGGTTGCTCCAGCCGGTCACCCGAGGACATCACCACCTGGCCGAAGCGCTCAAGTTGATAGTGCTCGGTGACGTACAACGTCTGGGGGAAGCGAACGAGCATTCCTTCAAACCGTTCCAGGTAAGGGACGCCATCCACCGGTGCGGGGAACGGCATCGTCACATCGACAGGCGTTACACTGGCGGTACGACCGCAGTTTTGGATGTCGCTAATGTTGTCGATTTCGGTCTGGCCCTGATATTCTGCGACGCGACCCGTGACGCGAACGACCTGCCCATTGCTGACGGTGTTCGCATTGTTCGCCTCAAAGACGAAGATGCCGTCCGAGGTCGCCGGGTCGCCATCGGCGGTACCAGGCTCATCCTGCAAGTAGAAGCCGCGCAGTGCCGGCGAAGGCCCTTCGTAATCGCCCACCACCACGCCTTGCACGGTGACCACTGCGCCGCTGAATGGGCTGACGTCGGTGATGCCTTCCACCTGGCCAATCTGGGTAAAGGAACCGCCGCAAACAGGCGGGGGTTCACTGACAGTGATCGTGGCAGTAGCGCTATCGGCGCTTCCGGCGGCATTGCTGACGCGCACCCAGTAGGATGTGTTGGTGATGAGCGCCGGCGTCGTAAAGCTGGGAGCGTTCGTGCCGACGGGGAGGCCGGTATCTCCGCTTGCGCCTTGATACCACTGATAGTTCAAGGGCGAACTCCCGCTGGCCGAGACGTTCAAGGTCGCCGTTGCGCCGGTGTAGATGGTCTGGCTGGTCGGGCCGGTGACGATGCTTGGCGGCACCGGCGTTGAACTGCCCGATTCGGGGGCGAAGGCCACGCCGCGGAAGACCGTGTTCGATCCCGCCGTCGCCAGCACCGTGAATGTGCCGGCGCTAATATTCGCGTCGAAGGCAGCCGAATCGGTGAAGCTGACCAGGTTATTGCCGGCGCTGTTCCCCAACGTCGCATAGAGCATCACGGAATCACCGCTGATGTAACCAGTCAGCCCTGTGAGCACGCCCGCGATGTTGCCGCGCGCTGTCCAGGTCGTCCCGTCGAACGAGTATTTCAAAAGGCCGTTGGCGCTGGTCTGATCCGCGACGTAGAGCGTATCCAGCCCAGGGACGCCGGGGTCGCGATCGAGCAGCACATAGGCATAGGGATTGCCGGAGCCGGGCAAGCCAGGCAACAACGTCGTCGTTTGACCACCGGTGACCGGCAACCCGGTGCCGACCTGGTTGACACCTATATTGGAGCCGGAGCCGGATGAAACAAACAACTGCCCGCCGTAGATGTTGGGCACGCGCACGTTTGTGGGGGCGCTGCTGAGCTGGGTGGTGGCCCCGTTATTGCCGAAGGGCACATAGTGAACGCCGCCCGCCGTGCCGCTGGCGGTGCCGGCGGTCCAGAAGCCTGCGCCGTCATTGCTGACGGCCCCGCGAATGTTGTTGCCGGTATACGCGTCGGTGATGCGCGTGCTCGTGTCGATGTTGCCGTCTGCATCCACCAGCGCAACGATGCGGTTGACGGTTGCACTTGCCGTGCTCACCACGCTTGCGGTTCCAGGCGCTGCATCGTACCCGGCCAGCGTCAGGTAGCGCCCATCAGCGGAGCGAGCGAGCGCGCCTTCCGAGGTGGCGGAGCCGCTGTTCGTCAGAATGCGATTATTGCCATTGACGGTGGTGGGCATGGAAAATGTCTGCACGGCGGCCCCGCTCGTTGTGAACTCATCGAGGAAGACAGCCGTGGCAGCGCTGCTTAATGTGGCAGTGCCGTCGCCGATTCTTAGGACGACCAGGTTGCCGGGAGAGAATGTCGCGGCGGCCACCTGGTGCGGCGCTGTGCTCAGCATCTGTCCGACCACAAGCACGCCCAGGCTAACGACACGACGCATAACACCATTACCGAACTGCAAGCGACGCAGATTCATAAGAACACCCCTTTGTTTGGAGACGAACATGGATGTGAGTCCGAGAAAACGACGACGACGTTCACTTCTGCCAACTTATGGCAACAACCCATGTCTGGGAGAGAGGAGGATTATTTAGGGTGTGCCACAAGCCTGTTTACCAAGCATATCCAAGCGGGAAGACTGTAGCATGCACATATTAAAAGGGTGTTATGGGAGTATCGATATGTGGCATTTCATAGCGTTATCGATCGGGGCTGCCGTTGTTGACCATCGAGAATGGCTCGGTGGATTTGGCCGACCCGGCTGACCGGGCGACCTACCTGCGCCAACACATCCGGCAGGTGCAAAAAGCCATGCAAGGGGACATGGCTTTTGCGGATTCCAGCGCCGCGAGCCGTGACGGCGGACGCCGGCCTCACAGCCTTACCGGCAAGCCTGTCTAGATCGATCGGTAAGCACTTTTACGGCTGCTCGGTTTTACGCAGTACGGCGAGACAATTACAACTGTCGAGCGGCTTCGAGTGTGAGTAATGTGGACTCCACTTCCGGCAGTATGCCTCGCATGCGGGCAGCAACAATCATCTCGCGGAGCGATACACCGGCGCGCTCCGCGGCGTATGCCAACGTTCCTTCGCCATTTTGGTATGCTTCCAGCGCTTCTGTGATGAGCCACTCGCGCAGCCCCGGTTCCACCACGCGCTAGCGCGCCGCGGCGTCGGCAGGCAAGTGCCTGGCCAGTTCATCTGGAAGGGTGAGTGATATCGTTGTCATATTACGCTCCTCCTCATTGGGCCATTATATCGAGATGGCCGGGCTTCGGCATGTAAAGCCAGTGGCCGGTTGTGATCCGGCCACTGGCATCGTAGCGTCTTTGTGCACGCGGTCGTGATGGCTCGACCTTGCCATCACGACTGCGTTCTTAATAGGTAACCACGACGCGCGTCTGCCCGCTGGCGGGCGAGAGTTCGACGTCCCCACTTTCGGCGTCGAACGATGAGTGGGGTTGCCCGTCAACCGATACAGAGCGGATGGGTTTCTTGCTGGGGTGGCGGAACCGCAGCAGCAGTTGGCGCGGTTGCCGGCGCAGGGAGAGTTCTACGTCCGCCTCGATCTGGTCCGCCGCCGGGCGCGGGAGGTAGGTGACCGAGACGATCCCGGCGGGTGTGCTCAGCCGCGCCGCGCCAAAGCTCCGCTCGCCCGCGAACCACGCGCGCGGCAGCGCACGGCCCAGGTGCAGCAGCCCGTCCCGCTCATAGACGAACATGTAGGCCAGCCACTTCATCGCGTTGGATTCGTCGCTCGTCTTGAAGGGGGCGCTATTGGAGAAGCCGAGCAGCGGCAGCGGATGCTCCACCATGGCCTGCACTTCCTCGCGATAGCAGGCGGCCCAGGCGTTGAAGAACATCCACAGGTATACCTCGATCTCGTCGCGGTCCAGGTGCGGCAGCAGGCCGGCCAGCAGGTTCGGCTGCACCGAGAAGCCGCCGCAGTCGAACCACTGTGTGAGCGGGTCGTCCACCTGGTAGCCGAACGGCGGGTTCATGTAGCGCGTGTCCAGGTAGTCGTCCAGCATCCAGCCGCCCTCCTTGCTCGCGGGGCTGTAAAGGCCGGAGAGCAACAGGTAGACCGATCCTTCGAGCGTCTCGCGAATCCACCCATAGTCGCGCCCACGGCAATACAGGCGCGAGGGATAGTGCGGAATCCAGCGCCCATCGCGCAGGCGAATCAGCGGGCTATGCCGGCGAGCCGTCTCGAAGCCGGCGATCAGATCACGCCGGTAGGCGTCGGCTTCCTGGCGGAAGCGCGCCGCCTCGGGGTGTGCGAACTGCTCCAACGCTTGTGCGGCGGCGTCCAACCCGCGCCAGGTGAGGCTGTTGGTGCTCAGCCAGTAGAAGTAGTCGTCCACGTCTTCCAGCGCTCCGGCGGGCAGAAAGCCGCGTTCCCATCCGCGCGAATGCGGCAGGTCGCCGGAGGTCTCGTGGCGCTGGCGGACGATCCACTCCGCGCCGCGCACCACGTTCTCCGCCACGCCTGCGAACCATGCGCGGTCACCCGTGTGCAGATAATGGCGCGCCAGGGCCCACAGCGCCCAGCCGTGATGCTGGTTATAGCTCTGCCCTGCTTCCAGCCCGCCGGCGCCATAAAACACGCCCTCGTGGTCGGTGAATCTGCCGATCAGACCGACGCTGCCCTGGAAGCGCGTCCACACGGCCAGGCGGCGCCTGACCTCGTCCACCAACCCGCGCTGCTCCAACTCTTCGATGATCATCACCGATTCGTTGGTGTAATTGCCGTAGGTGCAGGCCCCCACCGACGTGTTGACGATGCCTGACCCGTCGGGGTAACCGAAGTCGCTCATCAGCGTGATCGGCAGGTGCCCGGCATAGGCGGCGTTCAAGTGCGCGTCGGGCGTGTGAATCTGCGCACCTTTGCGGCTCTCGGTGCGCCAGTAGCGCGCCATCTCGTCGTAGCAGCGGGCGAAATCTAACCCGCGCAGCGCGTCGATCTCCGCCGCCGATTCGAGCGCGACGTAGGGGATGCGCAGCAGCAGCTCGCAACGTTCGCCGGGCTGAAGCTCCTTGCGGAAGCGCACCCCATCGCCCTCCGGCAGGGCGGCCATCTCCGTCTGGAACGTCAGGCGCAAAACCGGGGTGCCCTGAAAATCGCCCACCAGCCGGTCGCCATCGATCGTCAGCTTCTCGCGCTCGCCCAGCGGGATGAGTGCATCGGTTTGCGAGCGCTTCTCGCGGGTCAGCTCTTCGCGGCGGTTCACGCTGCGCGACGACTTGTGGCTATAGGCGACCGGCAATTCCGCCGTCGCAGGGCGGTCGCCGGTGTTCTCAAAGCTGAAGCGCACCAGCGCCACCAGCGTATCGTCGGGCGCGGGTTCGCCCGCCAGGATGGATTGTGCCAGCGGCACGCCGAAACACTTCTGCTGCACGCGCACGTCGTCGCGCAGGAACTGGAGGTTATAGGCCATCACCGGCCAGGGATCGTTGTGGCGTCCCTCCACTGCCCAGCGCTCCAGCCCGAAGAAGAAGCGCCCATTGCCGTCGTTCTTCCACTTCGGCGTGTCGCGGCCGGGTGGCGTGAGCAGCATCCATTCGTTCAGCACCACGTCGCCGTTCGGCTCCAGCCAGAACTTCTGGCGCGCATGTTTGCAGCCAAAGACGTAGGGGATGGGGTGCGGGCGCGGCTGGCCGTTCATCGCGCCGGCCAACGACTGTTCGGGCAACCCAGACACGCGGGCCGCAATCGTCCGGTCTCGCTGCGTGCGCGCGCGGTACTGCTGGAACGTCTCGGGGTCATCCGCGTGGGCGATGTAGATGCCGGCTTCGGCAAACCAGATCGGGCCTTGCTTTTCCAGCGCGGTGAGCGAGATGGTGAAGGCGTCTTGCCCCAGCGTAAAGAGCACGTGCCCATCGTCGTGGGCGTAGCGGTGCGCGGGGAGCATGTGCTCGATCTCCACCTGGAAGGATGCTGGCTCTGCGTCAATGAATAAATGATTCCCCTCTGCGCGGGTGCCTGGGCCGGGCGTCACGCGGCGAATGGCCGCGTTGTAACCGGAAAGGTCGATCTGCGTCGCCGCGGTATGCGCGCCGGCGTGCAACTGAACGCGCAACTTGCTGCGGGCGGGTTGCGAGCGGGTGAAGACGCGCACGGCGCGGATGGGCGTGGGGCTATCGGCCACGCGCACGGCCACGGTGCGGCGGTAGGTCACGTCATATTGCTCGGCGGCGGGAAATTCAGGAAGCTCGTTGCGCAGCGGCTTGAAGGTGAAGCGCACCGCGCGCGCGCCGGCGGGGACCACCTCTACGGTGGCATCCACCCATGCGGGGGTAAATAGGTCGTCCACGCGTTGCCATCCGAAGCGGCCGGGGCCTTCCAGGTCCACGTTCTCCGCGAGCTCGATGCGCGTGTGCGGCCACACTTTGCGCATGTATTGGAGTTTGGGGTGGGCCGGTGGTGCGCCTGCGAAGACGACTTCCACCATTTCGACGTCGCGCGCTTCTTCGAACTGGGCTTCACCGCCCGGGCTGTTGGGCAGTGCGAACGGAGCAATATCAAATTGCTTCATGAAAGTCTCCTTATTGTGTTGTTGGGGTCGTGCCTGTCCATTGTATGGGGTTTTGCCGGAGAGAGGGAATGAGAAGCGGCAACTATTTCATCCTTAGTAGACATTATTGAAGTTCGCACAAGTTACAACGGCCAAAGCCCTGTGAATGAATTCACAGTCTAGAAAGAAAAACATGCTAGAAGCATGTTGCACAAATATTGCTCGTTGGGCCGCTTGCCGAGATGCGTGTTCAAGATACATGCTGAACGTGCTTCAGCACGTTTCGTATGTTGATAGACCGTGAATTCATTCACGGGTTTTGGCCCAGGTACCCAGAGCATTTTTAGGACGAATCTTGCAAGCGACAAGAAGGAGAAATATGAGACGACACATTTCGTGTCGTCTTGCAAGTAACTCGGAAGGATAACGAAACCTTCGGGGTTTCGCAGACCCCGAAGGTTTTTACTTCATCCGCAGGTTGCCGGAGGCGCCAGATTGGATGTCACGAGGTTGTAGGCTCCTCCGCTCCCCATCACCCCGTCACCCCCTCTCCCTAGCTCGCTCTCACGGTTCCAGCGTGACCGAGGCGGTCATGTTCCAGCGCAGACGGCTGTCCTGCTGGTCGGGATACACCACCACGGTGTAGACGATATCGCCCTGTTTGTTCTCACCGTACTGCTCGATGCGCATCACCTTGCCCGGCAACGTCACGCCCGGCAGGGCGTCCACCGTCAGCGTGGCCGGCGTGCCCTCGTGGACGTTCACCACGTTCAACTCGGTCAGGTCGGTCGTGTCGATCTCCCACGCGCTCGGGTCGCCCACGCGCGCCACCACGTTGCCTGGCGTCACCTGGTCGCCCACGTTCGTGTCGAGGAAGGCCAGCACCCCAGCGAAGGGCGCGCGCAGTTCCGTGTCGTCGAGCGAGGCTTGCGCCTGTTGCAGGGTCGCCTGGGCCGCGTCAAGCTCGGCCTGCCCCGCGGCGATGTCTTCAGCCCGCGAGCCTGCCTTCACCAGGTCCAGTTGGGCCTGCGCGCGCTTCACCTCGGCCAGCGCAGTGTCCAGGTCGGCCTGGCGGGGCGGCGCCTGAAGCGCGCTCAGTTGAGCGCCCGCCTGCTGCACGCGCGCCTTCGCCTCGTCGAGCGCGGCCTGCGTCGGGCCTTTCGCCAGGTCGTCATATTGAGCCTTGGCGGCGTTGTAGTTGTTGGTGGCCTGCTCCAATGCCAGCGCCTCGGCGCTCGCGCCAATCGCGGCAGGGTTCTGCCGGTAGGCGTTGTCGTAGGCAAATTGTGCCTGCTTCAGCGCGGCGGATGCGTTGGCCACGCTCGCCGAGGCGTTATCCAGTTGCTGCCGGCTGGCGCCCTCTTGCACCTGGCCCAACTGAGCCTGCGCAATTGAGACGGCCGCCGCCGCGGCGGATACCTCTTCCGGGCCGGCGCCGGCCTGGAGCTTCGCCAGGGCAGCTTGCGCGGCGTCCAGCGCCGCCTGGGCCACCGTCACGTCTTGCGGGCGCGCGCTGGCCTTCAGGGCGTCCAGCTTGGCCTGCGCCTGCTGCACCCCGGCCTGGGCCTGGGCGACGGCGGCGCGTTGCTGGCGCGCATCCAGGCGGATGATCGGTTGCCCCGCCTGCACCGTTGCGCCTTCCAGCACCAGCACCTCCGACACGACGCCCGTGGCCTGGAAGCTGAGTGCCGCCCGGCGCACCGGCACCACGCGACCCTCAGCCACGATATTTCCATCCGTCTTCACGGCGGCCTGCGTTGCGTCCGGCGTGGGTTGCGCCGATTGTGCGCCGGCTGAGCCGGAACAGGCCGCCAACAAAACGAAGCCGCTGCACAACACTCCCATCACGATCTTCTTCATCGTTCCTCCAATATCTCCTCGTCGGAGTATGTTTTTATTTCACTCGTAAGCCAGCACGTCGCGCACCGTCAGGCGCACGGCGTTCACCGCGGGCAGGATGCTCGCCAGTGCCGAGAGCACCAGCACGATCACCAGCCACACCACCAATCCCATGTAGGAGAAAGTGAAGGTGAGCGGTTGTGTGACAAAGGCGACGCCCACGGCATCGTCCATGAGCTTGGCCAGCGGCGCTGCCAGAAGCGACCCCAGCACCCAACTGATGATCCCGATCATCAAGCCCTCGACGAGCACCAGGCGCAAGATGGCGCCATCGGATGCACCGATGGAACGCATCACGCCGATTTCGCGCGTGCGCTCCAACACGTTCATGCTCATCGTGCCCATCAGCCCAATGCCGCCGACCAGCGCGATCATGATGGCCATCACGGCCAGGAAATACACCAGGATGTTGATGGACTGGCTCTGCACTGCCAGTTCTTCGGCGCCCGTCGTCACGTCGCCCACCTGGATGCCGGCGTTCTCCAAGACGGTTTGCAATTGCCCGGCGGCGCGCGCCTGGCTGGCCGGGTCGTTGGGCGAGATTGCCGCGCGGAAGCTATTGCTGCGCCCCACCAGGCCCAGGATGGGCGCCAGGTAGTCGTTGTTGGTATAGATGATCGGGATGCTCGTGTTGCCCGCCATCTGGTAGATGCCCACGACGTGCCAGGTGTACTCTTTGGTATTGATCTTGATGACGATGTCGTCGCCCACTTTCAAATCGGGGCGTTTGGCGATGACGTGATTGCCGATCACGACAGCGTTTTCGTCGCCTGGGATCAGCCAGCGCCCGGCGGTCATCACCGGCTTGATGAGCGTGGAACCGGCGGGCGGCGCGGCAAAGACCACGTCGATGCTGGTCTGCTTATCGTCCGAGAGTAGCTGGCCGGTCTGGAACCCCCATGCCTCCACGCGCGTGACGCCCGGCACCTGTTTGGCCAACTCGTCGATCTGTGCCGTGCGATACATGCGGTTCATCGAGATGTTCACGTCGGAGAGAAAATAGCCAAGCGTCTGCTGGATCGTCACGTCGAACGACGCGCTGAGATTCAGCACGCCGATGAAGATGGCGCCGCTCAGGGTCAGCGTGGAAAGCGTCAACGCCAGGCGCGCCTTGCGCCGGATGGTGTTGCGCAGCGAGATCATCAACGGGCGAGAGAACAGCAGCACCCGCCCGACGGCGGCGACGAAGCGGTCGATCACGCTCTTGCCAAATTCCACCTGTCCCAACCCATAGCTGCTGATTGCCTCGCGCACCGTGATGTGCGTGCCGTGCAGAACGGGATAGATAGATGCCAGCAGCGGCACGCTGAAAGCGATGGCGATTTGCAGGATCAACATTTCGGTCGGGATGCGGAACCCCAAAAGATCGAAGTTCAGCATGTGCGCCATGTTCGTGCTCAGGCGATAGCCCAACAGCGCCGCCGGCGGGATGGAGATCAGCGCAGCGATGGCCCCCAGCGCCAGCACGAACACGAAGTACATCCCGATGATCTGGTCCGTGCGTGCACCGATCGCCTTCATCATGCCGATTTGGCGGATGTGCTGGCCCAGCAAGGCGTTGATGGTATTGACCACCAGGAACGCGCTGAGGAATACCAGCAGCACGCTCATAAAGGTCAGCACCACCATCAGCGATTCGACGATGAAGCGGTCGGGGTGCTCGCCCGGGTGAAAGACCACTGTTGCATAGATGGTGCGGCCGCTCTTCTCGATCTTCTGCGCCACCAGGTGCGCCACGTCTTTGACGTGCGCTTCGTCGTGCTGGTTCTCGCTGACGGTGAGGTAGAGCGTCGTCGGATCATACGACCCGCCCAGCCAGGCGAGCGTGGTGGGGTTCACGTAGACGTAAGCGCCGTTCGTGAACAGCGTGGGGGGCGCCGCCATGTCGTGCACGTAGCCGGCGATTTTCAGCTCCTTGATCGTCTTGTCGGCAAGCTCGATGCGCACCGAATCACCGATGTGCCCACTGAAGAGCGAGGTGCTGCCCCGCTCGATGAAAAGCTCGTGGTCGCCCGGTGCCTGGGGCGAATCGTCGGAATCGATGCGGTCCATCTTGATTTCGTTGAGCGGCGGGATGGCGACGAGCGTGACGTTACTCCACACGCCCGGCTTCCCTTCCACGCGCGCCGAGAGTTGGCTGCGGCCTGTCGCCTGTGCCACGCCGGGCACCTTCTCCACGGTGTGGATCAGATCGTCGCCAAATGAATCTGTGTAGATCGCGGCGCCGTGCGGGTTGGTGGCCGCATAACGGGTGTCCATGTCGGGGATGTAGATATTGGCCATGCTGCTGACCAGGCCGACCGCAAACACCCCTACGCCAATGGACAGCACCACCAGCAGCGTGCGCGTCTTATTGCTCCACAGGTCTGAAAGAACTTTACGCCAGCGCGGTTGTATCACGGCTTGCCTCTCTATTGACTACAGCTTGCGCGCGGAATGCGCGGCGGGTTCATCCACAATCTCGCCGTCGGCGATGAGTACGGTGCGCTTCACGCGGCGCGCCAGCGAGCTATCGTGCGTCACCATCATCAGCGTCTTGCCCTGGCTCACCATCTGCTCGAACATGCCGAATACCGACTCGGCCGTGCGTGAGTCCAGGTTGCCGGTGGGTTCGTCGGCCACGATGACCGGCGGGTCGTTGGCCAGGGCGCGCGCGATGGCGACGCGTTGTTGCTGGCCGCCGGAAATTGCCGAAGGCAGCTTGTCGGCGTGCTCGGCCATCTCCACCATCTCCAGCAGGTGCATGGCGCGCTCTTTGCGCTCGCGCATCGGAAAGGTGTTGCAAAAGTCCATCGGCAACATCACGTTTTCCACCAGCGACAGCATGGGCAGCAGTTGGAAGAACTGGAAGACGATCCCCAATTGCTTGCCGCGCCAGACGGCCATCTGCCCCTCGCTCAGCGTGTGGACGGGCGTATCGCCCACCCACACCTCACCGGTGGTGGGCCGGTCGATGCCGGTGAGCATGTTGATCAGCGTGGATTTGCCGCTGCCCGACTTGCCGATGATGCCCACGAAGTCGCCCTGTTCGACGGCCAGGTCGATCTCTTTCAACACGGTCACCTCACCGGCGCCGGTTTTGTAGGCTTTGCTAATGCCATTCATGCGGATGTAGCTGCCCGCTTCCGCGCCTGCATTGGCATAATGAGGTGATCGTTTGAGTAGATTCAATATCGCCATACGGTTCGTTCTCCACCCATTTCTACGAATGGACATGTGTTTCGTCGCGCTGAGATAGCCTGAAAGGGGTCATACTTAAGGCTGATTTCGCAACTCAGATCAAATAACGGCCTGCCGAGGAGATATAGCACGCCGCCGGGTGGAAAATGATGCGCTGAACAGTGGAAAAGAGGGGGGTGGAGCGTGAAAATCCACCGGTGGAAGTGGGTGGAAGAGGGGATGGAGGCCGGCGCGCTATCCCTCAATCGTTATGCCTGGGTCAGGCGGATGGCCGGCCGCCGCCGCGCGCTCCTCACTGGTCGGCCTTTCCGGCCGGCCGATAGGTGCATGCCTCGTCGAGCATCGCCCAGACGTTGGCCGCTGGGACGTCGTCTTGCACATTGTGGACGGCTCCCAGGACATAGCCGCCCTCCAGGCCCATGACGTCCAACGTGGCGCGCACGGCCTCGCGCACCTCGTCCGGGCTGCCCTTCGGCAACACATGCTGTGAGTCGATGCCGCCCCAGAAGGCCATTCGCCCCCCGAAGCGCGCCTTGAGGTTCTGTGGCGACATGCCGGCCGCGGAGACCTGCATTGGGTTCAGCGCGTCGATGCCGATCTCGACATAGTCTTCGACCAGGTCAACGATGCTGCCGCAGGCGTGGTTCAGTATTTTGGCATCGGTGTGCTGGCGGATCACCTGCACGTAGCGGGCGTGAAAAGGCTTGATCATCTTACGATAGAGCTGCGGGCGGAGCAGGAGCCCTTTCTGCACGCCCATATCATCGGCAATCACCACGACGTCGATATACTTGCCCACCTCGCGCAGGAAACAACTGTGACGCCGGTATTGCAGGTCGGCCACTTTTTCGAGCAGCGCCATCGCAAACTCGGGGTTGATGAGCAGGTCTTCGAGGAACTGCTGCATGCCGCGCAGCTCCCAGGCACGGTCAAAGATGACGGTATCCATCGCCGTGGCGCAGACGGCGTAGGGGCTGTTTTCGTGAAGGTCGCGCGCCAAGTCGGCCAGGCCGGCGTAGCGGGCCGGGTCTTCCACGTCGGGCCAGGGGTAATGCTCCAGGTCGGCGATGCCGGCTTCGGCCAGCGGATGCGCGACGACGTCGAACTGGTGCCAACCCTCGGGCCGGCGATACGTGACGCCCCAATCGCTGATCAGCGTGCGCTCGTCGAGCCAGCGGCTCTGTGTGTGGGCCGGCGGGTTGGCGAAGATGGCCCGCGTATCGACCGGCAGATGGGCCAGCACGCGCTCGTCCATGCGCACGATATCAAAGGCCGGGTTGATGATCGTGGTGGGCGCGTCGATCCCCAGGTAGGCCTTGAAATTGTTATAGACGCCGGTGCCCATGGTGCTGTTATGCGTGCCGCCCAGGTCGATGGGCACGCGCTCCACCTCCTGGTGGTTCAATGCGCGCACAACACGCTCGCGAGATGTAAGTGCCTTCATTGTTCCCTTCTGTGCATGATCAGACGACGCGCTCTTTCAGGAGGCGCTTGGTCCGTGCTCGCAAGGCCGGGAGCTGCAATACGTGTTCGTCGATGGGTTGGTGTTTCCGTGAATTTGCCCACACTCATAGCCGTTGCTCCTGCCTCACCATGATACTCCGTTCGGTCGAATATCGATGCTTGTCGGCTTCGCATGGATCGAGGGTTGTTAACATTCCCTTCAAGTCTCGTTCCTATAATCCGTTCATGGCCCGAAGTAGGGCACCCTCATGCTATCGCGTTACGCTGTGCGGGGAGTTCACTTACGTGTGAAAAGTTTCGTGAAAATGTGACCGGAACCACGTATTCCCCCCATTTGCGTCCCTCGCCCAATTTCTGCTCGTTTTGCTCACATCTGCCATGATCTGCCCGCTATCCGGCGCAGTTTGTGGAATGGCACGTGCCTGTCAACCCGTTCGTACAACATACTACGTAAAAGGAGACCAATGCTTAAAAAAAACTTACGGACCGGACAGCTTGTCTCAGCCTTTGCGATCTGTCTGACCCTCGCCAACACGCTCGTGGCGCGGGGCTTCAGCTATCCTGCTGAGATTCCCTCTAAAACGGCGCCAGGCAGCGCGGTCTTGCCCGTGAAGGCCGCCGCGACGGCCAGCGCCCCTGCCCCCGTGTCGATCACCATCCTGCACACCAATGACTTCCATGGCAACCTGGACCCAGCCGGCAGCACGCCCGGCATTGCCCGCATGGCCTATGTCATCAGCGACGTCGTGCGTGCCTCTGTCGGCGTCAGTAACGTCGTGCTACTCGATGCCGGCGATGAGATGCAGGGCAACCTGCTCTCTAACCTGAAGAAGGGCGAACCCACCATCGACCTCTTCAACATGCTCGGCTACCAGGCGGCTACCTTCGGCAATCACGAGTTCGACTGGGGCCGGCAGACCCTCATCAGCCGCACCCAGCAGGCAAATTACCCATTCGTTACGGCCAATATCGTGGTGAGCGACTCGTCATCGTGCGACACGGCCGGCTGGAGCGCCCCCTCGTTTGCCAAACCATGGATCACCCTCACCGTTGGCGCACCCGGCAACCAGGCGATCCTGGGTATCATCGGCGTCACCACACTGGAGACGCCCTATATCACCGTCGCCTCCGCCACGCAGGGGCTGTGCTTTAAGGACCCCGCCGCTTCGATCGCCCATTACTACAATGACATCAAGGCCGCCGGGGCGAACTCGATCATTGTGCTCAGCCACCTTGGCTTTGAAGATGGCGGCTACGGTTACGGCTTTAGCGTCTATGGTGATAAGACATTAGCGCGCAAGCTGGTGGAGGCCAACGCCCCCGTGCCGCTCATCATCGGCGGGCACTCGCATACAAACATGTTTGCGCCCACCGTCATCAGCGGCACCACGGTCGTGCAGGCCTACTACGCCGGTCGCAAGGTCGGCCGTGCAGACCTTACCATCGACACAACTGCCGATACGACGCTGGTGAATTGGCAGCCCATCACCGTCACCGCCAGCATCACACCCGACGTCGCCATTTCCAACGCCTTGGCCACCTGGAGCAACGATGCGGCCTACCAGGCACAGATCAACCAGGTTATCGGCTATAGCAATGTGGACCTGCCGTTTGATTACAATGGCGACTCGCTGATGGGCGAATTCATCAACGATGCCATTTACAACGACCTGAACACCGACGCCAACCCCGCTAACGATGTTGATATGGTGTTCAACAACGCCGGTGGCATCCGCACGTCTTACACCGGCATGACCACGCCCTACACGCTCACCTATGGCATGCTCTATAGTGTGCTGCCGTTCGGCAACCAGACGGCGGTCGGCGACATGACGGGCGCGCAGATCCTGGACCTGCTTAATCAGTCGGCCTCCCTCTTCAAGGGTTCCATCCAAGAGTCCGGTGTGCGCTTCAGCTTCTTCAATTACACCGACACATTGCCGGGCCCACAGCCTTGGGCGTGGGGTGCCTACAGCGTCACCGTGCGCAACCGTAGCACAGGCATCTACGAACCGCTGGTGATCAGCAATACTTACCGTGTCGCTACCAACGAGTTCCTCGCCCCCGCCGGCCAGGATGGCTACGTGCCATTCAAGTACATGACCAACATCTCCTACTGGGGCGACATGCTGGATGGCGTGAACCGCTGGGTCTCCAAGACCTATACAGTTGGTAACCCCTATAACGGCCCCACCGGCACCGGGCTGGCTGATGGGCGCGTCGTCCGCAGTGGTACCGCCGCCGGCGGCGACGTCATCCCGCTGACGATCCTGCACAACAACGACTCGCACGGCAACCTCGTCAAGGGTCAGTATGTCGGCTTCACCCAATTGGCCACGCTGATCAATCAGGAACGCGCGCACAACCCCAGTCGCAACATCCTGCTGAACGCTGGTGACCAGATGCAGGGCGACTCGATGATGTATTACTTCAAAACGGCCCCAACCGGCTATGCCGTGGACGGCACAACGCTGCCCGTCACCATGACCACGCACCCGATGATCGCGGCGATGAACGCCATGACCTACACCGCGATGACGCTGGGCAACCACGAGTTCAACTTTGGTCATGAAGTGTTCACGAGCGTGTTGAAGCAAGCTGACTTCCCGGTGCTGCAGGCCAACCTGTATGATGACGGGCGCTACGGCATCACCCAGGTACCCGTCAAGCCGGCGGTGACAGTCACCGTGGGCAGCGAGGCCATCAAGGTGGCCGTCCTGGGCATCGGCAATCATCGCGTGCCGCAATATGAGTTGCCCAGCAACATCCCTGGGTTGCTCTTCACCAACCCCATCACCGAAGCAGCCGCCCGCGCTCCGGCGCTGAAAGCGGCGAACGACGTGGTGGTGGCGCTCACGCACATCGGGTTTACCACCAACCCCAAGAGCGTCGAAGTGGACGACAACGTGGATACGAACCTGGCCGCGCGGACGACCGGCATCGACGCCATCATCGGCGGGCACTCTCACACAGACCCCTCCAAGCAGACGGATTCCTCCGGCGATTATCTCTATCTGCCTGCCTACGTAGGCAATCCTGATAACGTGCCGGTGATCATCAACCAGGCCTACCGCTACGATAACTACCTGGGCGAAGTGGTGCTGGGGTTGCTCCCCAAGGCCGGCGGCGGTTATCAGGTGGTCTCGCGCGCAGGGCGCGACATCGCGGTGACGACGAGCACATCTGAGGACACGCGCGTCAAAGACCTCTTGCAGCCCTACGTGGATGCGCTGAATACCTACAATGCCACAACACTTGGCCAGACGACCCAGCCGATTGACACGCTCAACGCCTTCACCCAGGAGACCAACGGCGCGAACATGCAAGCCGATGCCTCGGTGTTTGAACTGGCCCAACATGGCATCAATGTGGATTTCCACCTCTCTGGTGCGATGACGAATAAGAAGGTGGCCAGCACCGCGAGCGTGACTAGCCCGTACACGCTGACCGTGAGCGACATGTTCTCAGCCATGCCATACGAGAACTCGCTGGTGGTGATGCGCATGAACGGGCCACAACTGAAGACCGTGCTGGAGCGCGCGTACCGCAACTACTTCTACTACAAGTATGTGCCGGGCTACGGCGGCTACTCGTACTACACCACCTGCATGATCGACATCAATAGCGGCGGCCAGATCACCTACCGCGACACGTACCCCAGCAATCCCAATGGGAACAACGTCGCGTCGCTTGTGGTGAAGGGTCACCCGATTGACTTGCTGGACGCCACTAAGTTCTACACCGTCTCTACGGTGAACTATCTGGCGGCAGGTTCGTGCAACAACAACGACGGCGGCGCGACCATCTGGCCGTTGAACCAGATCGTCGCCGACACGCAGTACTACGTGCGCGACGCTATGATCGATTACCTGCACGCATCCGGCCTTGTTACGCCGGTGATTGAGGGACGCCTGCAGTTCCTGCCGTACAGTGCACCGGTCGGCACAGTTGGCGCGGAGTTGACCTACACCGGCACGCACGGCAATCTGGTGGGCATTAACGTCCCGCCGGGCGCGCTGACGCAGACGGTGACACTTGCGTTTGCCCCATCCGAGACGGCGACGCAGGCTGGCACGTTCGTCCTGGCGGGACAATCGTTCAGCGTCGAAGCTTTCCAGGGCAGCACGCTCATGACAGGCTTCACGTTTGGCGCGCCTGTGACGGTCACACTGCACTACACCGTCGCGGATCTGGGCATCACCCCGGCGAGTTTGGTGGTGCTGAAGACCTGGAGCAACGGGCAGTGGGTGGACGCGGCCTGCGGCCCTTACGACCGCCATCCGGCGGAGCACTGGCTGAGCGTGCCGATTTGCCACCTCAGTCAATTCGCACTGGGCACGCATCGTTTGATCATGCCCGTCGTTGTGCACGGCTCGTAAATCTGCTTCGGCCTTCAAGGCAAGTAAGTGGCGCGGCACTCCTACCAGGAGTGCCGCGCCACTTATTTGTGATGATGTTCCCCTATACGCCCCGCCGTTCCCCGCAAATATGCCCTCAAGATAGGGCGTTCTCCCGCTGATGCCTGTCTACCAATCTCTCCCTTAATGACGATTTAACCTAGTTACAAAGCTTCCTTAATAGACTGTATCGACAATCGATTCGCGCTTGCACAGCATAACCCAAAGTTATGCAAGTTGTGTCTGCAAATTGAGCGAAGTCGTAGGTCAAATGTAATCCTATCGGTTACAAGACAAAAAGGAGTGAGACCCGTACATGAAACCCAATATTTCTAACTCGAAGTTCATCTCTGTTGTGCTCTTAGCGACGATGGCTCTTTCCGCATGCGGAACGGCCCAAACAAGTCCCACCGCCACCACTGCTTCTACCGCATCCACCGCATCCACCACTTCCTCCGCCGCCGTGGATTGGTCCAAAGTGACCTCTGCCGAGGAGGGTGGTGGTATGGACGCTCTGATTGCCGCAGCGAAGGCGGAAGGCAACCTAACCGTCATCACCCTGCCGCGCACCTGGTGCAATTACGGCGAAATGATGGACAAATTCAGCGCCAAGTACGGCATCAAGATCCAGGATGTTAATCCGGATGGTGGCTCGGCTGATGAAGTCCAAGCGATCAAAGATAACATGCAGAACAAAGGCCCGCAGGCTCCCGACGTGCTCGATGTCGGCCCCGCATACGGCCCGCTCGCAGCAGGACAAACGAATTCGGGCGACCCGAAATTGCTTGCTCCCTACAAGGTGGCTACGTGGGACACCATCAAGGGCGTCAACGACCCGACTGGCCTGTACTTCGTGGACTACTATGGTGTGATGTCCTTCGAGATCAATACCGACGCGGTGAAGACTGTCCCGCAAGGTTGGGCTGACCTGCTGAAGGCCGATTACAAAGGCCAGGTAGGCCTGCCGGGTGACCCGCGTGCCTCAAACGAAGCCGCGCAGTCCATCTATGCTGCAGCCATCAACAACGGCGGCACACTGGATAACATCCAGCCTGGTCTGGACTACATGAAGCAACTGGCTAGCTCCGGCAACCTGTTGCCCTTGATCGCTGACTCGGGCGTGATCGCCAAGGGTGAGGCGCCCGTCTCCATCCACTGGAGCTTCAACGCCCTGGCCGACAAGCAGCAATTCAACGGCAACCCGAACATCGAGGTCGTCTACCCAACCGGCACTCCCTTCGGCGGGTACTACTACCAGGCCATCAGCGCCTACGCGCCGCATCCTGCCGCCGCCCGGCTGTGGGAAGAGTATCTGTACTCCGATGAAGGCCAGACCCTGCTTGCCAAGGGCTTCTGCATCCCGGCCCGTTTCAACGACATGACCTCCCGCAAGGTGATATCGGATGATATTCTGAAAGCACTTCCCTCGGCTGACATGGTGGCCAAGGCCGTCATCCCCAGCATCGATCAGCTCAGCAAGGCCCGCGCCGCCGTCAAGGATCAATGGGATTCCGTCGTCGGCGTCGATATCAAGTCGAAATAAGTTCGCATCTTCTTACTCAACTTCCAATCCAGGCGTGGCCCGCGAATCCGGGCCACGCCTCCCTCCTTAAATATGGCTGATATCACTGCGAATTCCAAAATAGCGCAGGTCCCCAAGAAAATCCGCCTCGCCCCAGCCTTGCGGAACTGGTTGGGAGTATTGCCGTTCTTTTTGTTCATCATCATCTTCCTCATCCTGCCATCCACCAACCTGTTTGCGGGCGCCTTCCAAGACTCGCATGGCCAGTTCACTTTCGCCAATATCAGTGTGATCCTGAAGCCATACGTGCTCAAGTCCTATGCCGTGAGCTTGCAAGTGAGCCTGATCACCTCCCTCCTGGGCGCTGTGATGGGGTTCTTCATCGCCTATGCCGTCACGATCGGACGCGCCCCGCGCTGGATGCGGGATGTATTGATGAGCTTTTCGGGACTAGCCGCCAATTTCGGCGGCGTGCCCCTGGCCTTCGCGTTCATCGCCACGTTGGGGCATACCGGTTTTTTGACGGGCATCCTGAAAAACATTTGTTTCCCAGCCGCCGGCGGTGCGCAGACCTGCCCATTCGATATTTACCAGGCCGGGTTTAACCTATACAGCGTGACCGGGCTGACCATGGCCTATCTGTACTTTCAATTCCCCCTGATGGTATTAACCATCGCGCCGGCACTGGAGGGATTGAAGCGTGAGTGGCAAGAAGCCTCACAGAATCTGGGGGGCAACGCTTTCCACTACTGGTGGTATATCGCCCTGCCGGTCCTATGGCCGTCTATCCTGGGCTCCTCCATCCTGCTATTCGCCAGCGCTTTCGGGGCGTATGCCACGGCGCAGGCACTGACCGGAGGGACCATTTACCTGGTCACGGTCATGATCGGAGCACAGATCCGCGGGGACGTTTTGAACAATCCGAATGAAGGTTATGCCTTGGCGTTTGGGATGGTGGTGGTCATGGCGGTTTGCATCATCGGCTATACCCTGTTGCAACGCCGTACAACGAGATGGCTTAAATCATGAAAGCAAAGAAAACCAACCTGTGGGCCCTTTTCTGGGCTATCGTGGGCCTGCTGTATTTTTTTGTGCCCTTGTATGGAACACTGGATTTTTCCTTGCGTATGGAGCGGGGTAAGATCAGCCTGCTGGCCTACCAGACCGTGCTCTCCGACCCACAGTTCCTGGAGAGTTTCCGCTATTCGGCCACGATGGGCTTAATCACCGTGGTGGTGAGCATCCTGCTCTTCCTGCCAACTGTGTTTTGGCTGCACTATAAACTACCCCAGGCCCGGCCTGTGGTGGAGATCATTACCACATTGCCGTTCATCGTGCCGGTGATCGTTTTTGTCTTTGGCCTGATTCGAACCTTCTCCGGCCCGCCCTTCCAACTCACCGAGACGCCTTTTAAAACCGACATCTTAATTACGGCTGGGTATGTCGTCCTTTCCATGCCGTATATGTATCGTTCCATCGACATCGGAATGCGATCCATCGACGTCCGCGGCCTGACCGAGGCGGCGCAAAGTCTGGGATCTAACTGGGTGCAGATCCTGTTTCACGTCATCCTGCCGAACCTGCGCGGGGCGGTGTTAGGCGGGTCGCTGATCTCTTTCGCTCTTGTTATCGGCGAATTGATCCTGGGTGACTTCCTGGCCCGACCTGCCCTGGGGCCGTATATGGTACAGGTGGGCCGGGACGCGGCCTATGAGCCTGCCGCCATGGCGATGCTCGCGTGGGGGCTAACCTGGATCTGTCTGATCTTGATCCAATTCGTCGGTCGCGGCCGGACCACCAGCCAGCAACTGACTGGTCGTTAAGATACAAACGAGGTTGATATGGCTTACATGGAACTGACCAATGTAAAGAAATCCTTTAATGGGACCACCGCCGTCCAGGACTTCAGCCTGAGCGCGGAGCAGGGGGAATTCGTCTCTTTTCTCGGGCCCAGCGGCTGTGGGAAGACCACTACCCTGCGCATGGTCGCCGGCTTCGAACTGCCGACTTCGGGGAAGATCGCCATCGACGGCAAGGATATGACCCTCGTCCCCCCCAATAAGCGCAATGTGGGAATGGTCTTTCAATCCTACGCGCTGTTCCCGAACATGAACGTGGCTGACAACATCGGCTACGGCTTACGGATCGCAGGGAAGCCCAAAGCGGAGATCAAGCAGCGCGTGCAGGAAATGCTCGCTCTGATCCACCTGGAGGAGTACGGCAATCGCTATCCTTCACAGATTTCAGGCGGGCAGCAGCAGCGCGTGGCGTTGGCGCGCGCCCTGGCCATCCAACCGCGCGTCCTGCTACTGGATGAACCGCTTTCCGCATTGGACGCAAAAATACGCCTGGAACTGCGACAAGAGATCCGGCGCATTCAGCAACAACTGGGAATCACGACCATCTACGTCACCCACGACCAGGAAGAAGCCCTGTCGCTCTCCGACCGGGTGGTCGTAATGAACGAGGGGAAAATCGAACAAATCGGCACGCCATCGCAGATCTACAACTACCCTAAGACGGAGTTCGTGGCGAAATTTGTCGGCCAGATCAACTTGCTGCCAGTCGAAGTCGTCAATCGAGAACAAGGCTTGGTCAAAGTCGGGCAGCAACTCGTACGAGCCGGGCAGACGGTCGATCACCTGAATGGCCACAAGATCCGCTTGGCGGTGCGTCCGGAGGAGTTAGACTTCGGATTCATTGAGAATGCCAACAACTTGACCGGGAAGGTTGAGGCGATCACATATCTTGGATCGATCGTACGCCTGCGCGTCGTTGTGGAAGGAACGCCGATCTCACTCGATATGTTTAACGAACGGAGCCGCACCATCCCAAGCATTGGCGATTCATTCAAGATTACCTTCCCCGTGGACGCCTGCTGGCTCATCTAGAGCTGTTTCAATGGTTCCCGATCAAGACGATCCTATCTCCTATTCAAAAGGCTTGCGAAAATGCCAGCAATCTCCAGTTGGAAAGATAAAGCGCTGTTCACGCCCGGCCCTCTGACGACCAGCTCTACGGTCAAGCAGGCCATGCTGCGCGATTTGGGCTCGCGTGACCTCGAGTTCATCAACGTGATCAAGGAAATCCGCCAGGAATTGGTCGCCCTGGGCGGTAATGCGGAGGAATACACGGCCATTCTGATGCAGGGAAGTGGCACCTTTGGGATCGAAGCCGTGATCTCCTCGGTCATTCCCCCGGATGGTAAGCTGCTGATCCTGATCAACGGGGCTTATGGCGAGCGGATGCTGCGGATCGCCACCATCCACCACGTCCCGACGGTCGTGCAACGCTACCCCGAAAACAAACAACCGGACGCAGGAGCGTTGGAGCATCTCTTGAATGAGGACCCTTCCATCAGCCACGTGGCAGTCGTCCATTGTGAAACGACCACTGGCATCATCAACCCGGTGGCTGAGTATGGCCGTATTGTCAAGGAACACAAACGCATATATTTTGTGGACGCGATGAGCAGCTTTGGCGCTTATCCACTGGGCCTAAAGGAGGCGGGAATTGATTTTCTGGTTTCTTCCTCTAACAAGTGCATAGAAGGCGTCCCCGGATTCTCATTTGTTCTGGCCCGCAAGGAAAACCTGCTGGCAACGCGCGGTTTTGCCCGTACGCTCAGTATGGACCTGTTTGCGCAATGGGAAGGCCTGGAAAGGGATGGACAATTCCGCTTCACGCCGCCGACGCACGCCCTGCTGGCATTCCGCCAGGCATTACGCGAACTGGAGATGGAGGGTGGCGTGGCAGGACGCGCTGAACGCTACCAGCGCAATTATGCCCTGACCCTAAAAGGAATGCGGGCACTGGGTTTTCAGCCTTACCTGGAGGACTCGGATCAAGGCTATATTATTTCCTCCTTTTACTACCCGGCGCACCCCCACTTCGATTTCAAAGAGTTCTACCAGCGCCTGAGTGAGCGCGGACACGTGATATATCCTGGCAAGTTAAGCCAGGCAAATTGCTTTCGCATCGGTCACATTGGCAGGCTTGGGCCGTCTGATATTCATGCGCTACTGGCGGCGATTGCGGAAACGTTGGATGAAATGGGCGTGGAAATGCCCGAAAAGGTCAAATAGTCTATGGATTTCATTTTCCGAAGAACGTATCACGGCCCCCTGAAAGCTGTTGTTCTAGATTGGGCTGGCACCGCGGTGGATTACGGCTCCTTCGCCCCGACGGCGGTGTTCCTGCGCCTGTTCGAAAACCAGGGCATCAGCATAACGGCTGAAGATGCTCGTTCCGGCATGGGCTTGATGAAAAAGGATCATCTGCGTACCATCCTCTCCCGTCCGGCTGTCGCGGAGGCGTGGAAATCTACGCACGGCGCTCCCTACTCCGAGGCGGATATCGATGCCCTATTTGACGATTTCGTCCCAATGCAATTGTCCGTCGTACAAGATTATGCCACTCCCATCCCTGGATTGCTCGATGTGACCGGGGAATTGCGCGCGCGCAACATCAAGGTTGGAACAACCACTGGTTACATTCGCACGATGATGGATGTGCTTGCGCCGAAAGCCAGGGAATATGGCTACGAACCCGATTGTATCGTCTGCCCAGATGAGGTTCCAAGTGGAAGACCTTATCCCTGGATGTGCTACCAGAATGCAATTCGCCTCGGCGTTTATCCTATGCAGGCAATGATTAAAGTGGGCGATACGATTCCCGACATCGAAGAGGGGCTGAATGCGGGCATGTGGGTAGTGGGACTATCGCAGACCGGCAATCTGTTGGGGCTGAACGAAAATGAAGTCAACGCCATGTCGCCGGAAGAAAGAAAATCGGCGAATCAACGCGTAGCGACAAAGCTTTATCAGGTCGGCGCGCATTATGTCATCGATGGAATTTGGGGTCTGCCCCCGATTCTTGAAGACATAGCATCCCGTCTGGCGCATGGGGAACTACCGTAAAGAAAATCGGCAAATTCCACGGATAGGCACAGTGACACGCCTCCAAGGCGGTCCAGTTAGAGTGGGGCGTGGCCTGCTGGCTACGCCCCACCAGATTTACGCCCGCTGCACGGGCAGCACAATCTCGGTCAAGTAGGTCGAGGCGTCCGACCCGGATTCCGGCCCGCGCAGGTACACCTCGCGGCATGGTCCGCTTGGGCGGTAGCCGTTCTCCCCGATCCAGGCCATCAGCGCATTGTAGGCAGCCCCGATACCGTCATAGGCCCCGGTGTAGGCCAGGCAGGCGGCCTGCTCGATGCCGGCCAGTTCCCGCACAGATACCGGCCCGCTACCCACCAGGGGTGCCGCAAGTGGGACAATGACTTCCACGTCCACGTCGGTCTCGCGGAATTCGGGATCATGGTACAGGCACACTGGTGGCCCGGCAGGCCGGCCTCCTTGCTGGGCTACGAAAGCGAAGGTCTCACCAATCAACGGGCCCACCTCAGTATAGCTGGGCAGGACCCGGCGCGTGGCCGCCACGAGTTGTGGCGGCAGTTTCTTGATCACCACGTCATATGCTGGCATTTTGCCCTCCTGTTCGATCTGTCTTATACGCGCCTCCACTCGTGCCAGTCGCTGGCTGGACGTCTGCACCTGCTGTTCGATCTCGGCACTCTTGAGTCGCAGCATGCCCCGCAGTTGGTCAGCCGTCACGTCCTGTTGCAGCACCTGTTTGATCTGCTGCAGCGTGAAGCCCAGGTCCTGCAAGGCCAGGATGCGGTTCAACCTCGGCAACTGGTCCACAGTGTAGTAGCGATAGTCGGTGAAGCGGTCGATGTGCGCCGGCGCGAGTAGGCCAAACTCGTCGTAGTAGCGCAACATGCGCACCGACACCAGGCTTAGTCTTGAGAAATCGCCTATCTTGAACATGTGGTCGTCTCCGCGCGGTACTATGCTCATCCTACACTCTCACACGATGTGAGAGTCAAGAGGTGTTCAGTTCGGCTCTTCGTCCGTGTTGCGTTTTACGCTGCTTTAGAACATTAAACGTGCCCGCCTTGGTTTTGCGCAAGTCCGCCTTGTCGGCCAACCGTCGCGGCTCAATCGGATTGTAGCCCTGCGCATAAGGCGGCAAGAGGACATGTTGGCTGTCCCGGCCTCCTGTTTTCATCCGCGACAGCCACGCACTGAAAGAAGTGGCCGAGACATCCGCGGTCATCCGTGAGAAGCCCCCCTCATGAGAAACAAAAAGACGACAAAGAGACTGGAATCTCCTTATCGTCTTTAGCCTTCTATGAGCCGTGAGGGAATCGAACCCCCGACACAGGGATTAAAAGTCCCCTGCTCTACCAACTGAGCTAACGGCCCACGGAGATGAATTGTACACCGAAAAGAGGCGATTTGGACGAAGAAAAGTGTGTCATCCCCAGGCGCTCTTGCGCCTGTTCTCCCTGGCTCCGCTGTGGTACGCTCAGCTTCTATGCTGGAAATGGTGCTTCAAGTCGTGTTGTTTGGGCTTGGTCTAAGCGTCGTGGCGATGGGGTTGCGTTCGGCCATCTTTACGTTCATCCTGCCGCGCAGCGCGAGTGACCCGTTGACGAATGTCGTCTTCCTGACGGTGCGCCAATTCTTCTGGTTGCGCCTGCGTGGCACGTCCAGTTACCAGGAGCGCGACCGCATGATGGCGTTGTATGCGCCGATTAGCCTGCTAGCGCTGCCGCCCGCCTGGTTGGCCTGCGTGTGCATCGGCTATACGCTCATCTACCGCGCCATCGGCTCGCCTTCGTGGCGCGACGCTTTCTTCACCAGTGGTTCGTCGCTTCTGACCCTGGGCAATATGCCGTTGGTCAACCTCCCTGAGTCGATCCTCTCTTTCTCCGAAGCGACCCTCGGCCTGCTGCTGGTGGCCGTGCTGATCTCGTATCTGCCCACCATGTACTCGGCCTTTTCGCGGCGCGAGGCGGCGGTGAACCTGCTCGACGTGCGCGCCGGCTCGCCGCCTTCGGAGGT
>DAOUFG010000157.1:0-5745 GCA_034430115.1 Thermoflexales bacterium
TGAATCTTTCACCAGGATGTGCGGCTCCGTGCTGCCGGGCGACGTATCCACCTGCAGCAGGTCGATCAACCGTTTGAGCGAGACGCCTACCTGGCGATACTGTGTGACGTAGTTGCCCACCATGCCGGTGACGAAAGCCAGCCAGCCAACGTAGGACACGAAGAGCGCAAAATCACCCACCGTAAAGCGCCCGGCATACATGGCCTGTGCCGCGATGAGCAACAGCACCCCCGTGCTCAGGTTGGCGGCGTTGAACGACACCGATGACAGCAGTTGCGAGAAAAGTACGTCGGAAAGCGAGGCTTTGCGGCGCGCCTCGTTCACGTTGCGCAGGTGCGTGACAACGTTCTGTTCGGCGTTTGCCACCTTCACCGCCGTCACCGAGCCGAAGATTTCACCCAGCAACCCGGTGACTTCGCCGATGGCCTCCTGATTGGCTTTGCGGTACTTGCGGATGCGATTGTTGGAGAGGTTCACGATCACCAGCACAAGCACAAGCGGGACGAACACTGCGACCGTGATGAGTGGATTAATGGACGCCAGGATCACCAGCGCCGCGATGGCGACGAGCATCTGCCCAACCGGGTCGAAGGTCCAGGTGAGGAAGCCCACCACGACCTGCACGTCGTTGCGAAAGCGGCTCACCGCTTCGCCGGGTGACGAGCCGGGCGGCAAAGCGCCTGCGCCCGGCCGCTGCATGATGCGTTCCAGCAGATTCTGGCGTAGCAGCGTGGCGACGACCAGTTGAGTGGTGTTTTCCAGGGTGCTCGCGGCGGTCATGGTCGTCATGTGCGCGATGGCGATGCCAATCAGCAGGGCCATCGCCGTCCACATATCCGCACCGATTTGCCGGTTGACCGAAAGCGAGTTGAATACCTGCCGTATCACCAGCCCCGGCAACAGCGGGAACAAGTAGAACGGCATGATGGTGATGACGGTGATGAGGAAGAGCGGCAGCTTATAGCGCGCCATGCGCCAGATGTACCACCAGGCTCTTTCTACGTCTTGCTGAGAGGGTTGGGGTCTATCAGTCATGCCAGTGCCTCCTCCAGGCCGGTGCGTAGTAATTGGGCAAAGCGCGAGTGTGGGTTGTGCGCCAGCGCTTCGCGCGGGCCGCTTTCGCAACAGTGGCCTTCTTCAAGGATCAGGATGCTATCCACGGTTTGCACCGTCGCCAGACGGTGTGCGATGATGATGCCGGTGCGCCCGGCCAGCAGGCGATCCACCGCTCGCTGCAAGTGGTGATCGGTGGCTGGGTCCAGCCGTGACGATGCTTCGTCCAGGATCACCAGGCCCGGGTTTTTCATATAGACGCGCGCAAAGGCCAGTAACTGGGCTTCACCGGCGGAAATGCCTTTGCCGCCCGGTTCTAGTTTGGTGTCCAGCCCGTGCGGCAGACGGTTCAACCAATCCAGCATGTCCAGTTCATCCAGCACCTGGATGACGCGCGCATCGGAGATGTCACGGTTGAAGAAGGTCAGGTTATCCCGCACCGTGGCGTTGAAGAGCTGGATGTCTTGAGTGACGATGGCGATATTCTGGCGCAGGTCGGAGAGCGCCAGGTCGCGCAGGTCGATCCCATTCAGGTGGATGCTGCCACCCAGCGGGTCGTACAGGCGAAAGAGCAGGCGCGTCAGGGTGGTCTTGCCGCTGCCGGTGCGCCCCAGCAGCCCCAGCCGCTCGCCCGGCTGAACGTGAAAAGAGAGTTCGCGCACCACCGGCGGCTCACCCTCATACCCAAAGACGACCTGCTTGAAATCCACCGCATAGGGTGCGTTCGCCAGCAGTGCGGTTGGTCGTTCAACGATGGCGCTGTGTGTATTGAGCAACTCGCGAATGCGCGTGATGCCCGCGCTTGCCAGTTGCAGGTCCTGCATCTGGCGACTGATGGCTTCAATCGGTTCGCGTAGCAGGTTGGTATAGCTATACAGCAGGAACACCGTCCCGATGGTGATTGCGCCGGAGGCATACAACAGCATGCCCAGCATGAGCGACGCGGCTGTGCCGATGCTATAAAGGAAGAGCGACGTGGTCCAACTCAGCGAACCGAGGACGGACGCGATAATCATGGAACGCAGCAACTTGCGAGAATGCTCCGCCAGCCGGCGGAGCACGTAGGCGATTGCGCCGTTGGCGCGGATGTCCTCCGTCCCGCTCAGGCGTTCCTCCAGGAAGCCGAATAGCTCGGCGCTATGCTGGCGCGTTGCAGCCCAGCGCGGCCCGGCCAGGCGGTTGATGCGGCTGAGCGTGATGAATGCAACGGCGGCGAAGACGGTCATCACGCCGCCGACGCGCCAATCCACCAGGAAGAACATCGCCAGAACGCCGATGAGCAGCAGCCCATTGGCAAAGAGCTGCACGACGAAGCGCGAGAAGAAGTTCCCCAGCGTCGCCACGTCGCCATCCACCCGCTCGATCATCTCGCCCGGCGTGTGCGCGTTGTGGAAGCTTGGGTCCAGGCTGAGGCAGTGCGCCGTCAGGTCGTTGCGCATCTGATTCGTGGCGGTCAGGCCGATGTTTTCTGCGATGTAGGTTTCTCCAACGGTAGCCAACTGGCTGAAGATGGCGATGAGCATGTAGATCACGCCCACCGTCATGAGCGTTGCCAGCGCCCCGCCGCTGGTGGCGGTGTCGATGAATGTCTTCAATACCTGCGGGCTTGCCAGGCTCAGGACGATATTTGCCAGCACGATGACGGCCAACATGAGCACGCGCTTCCACTGCGGGCGCAAGTAGGCCGATAGAAGTTGTGAGTATTGTTTCAGAGCATTATTCATGTGTCGGTTCTCGTATCACGTCATTCAAGTTGCGTTATCTGGATCTGGCGTGGCGATGAATATAAAAAGGCCACGCAGTGAATGCACTCGTGGCCTTTTTGTTGGCTTTGCTCTGAGGATCGCTGACTTGCGTCAACCGGATAATCCGGAAGCGTGATCCAGGCAGGAGTGCACATCGATCGTCGTGTGAACCACGGCGACCTTCTTGCTATGGTGTCTGTTTTCGAGGATCATGACACCCCTCCTTAACCTGACCATGCGGCAATGGTACTACAGCTTTGGGTGGCAGGCAACTTTGGCCCGACTACAATCATGTCATGAAAGGAGGGACGGATGAACCAGCGAGAATTGCTTAGCGCGGTGCAAGCGGATTGGACAGACTGGCAAGCTGTGTTGGCCCGGGCGGGTGAAGGTCACATGACGGCGCCGGGCGCCAGCGGCGCGTGGACGGTGAAAGACATCATTGCGCACATCACCTTTTTTGAAAATGAAATGGTGGGGTTGTTGCAATCGCGCGTGCTGGCTGGGTCGGAGCTATGGGCGTTGCCGCAAGATGAGCGAAACCGCGTCCTCTATGAGCGCAACCGTAGCCGCGCCCTGAGCGACGTATTGGCGGAGTCGGCCCAGGTGCACGCCGGGCTGATGACATTACTCGGTGAACTCAGCGATGCAGACTTGACCGATGCATCTCACTTCAAAGAGATGCCTGCTGATTGGTTGCCCTGGCGCATCATTGCGGGGAACACATTTGAGCACTACCGCGATCACGCGGCGGTGGTGCGCGCCTGGCTAGACACCCAGTTGCACTAGCGCGTCAATGGCGTGCTGCATGGCAGACGTCAGCATTGGATGGGTCGCCTCGAAACGCGTCACGTTGGCGCGCAGGTTCTGATTCAAGCGGCCATAACGTCGGTCAGCCTGCTCGCCGGGCTGATCGAGCAACTCGCGGATGTCTTTGCTCAAACCGTCCAACACACGGCGGGTGTCTTCATCCACCGTTTCGATCTGTTCAAGCTCGGCATGTAATTGTTCAAGCTTTTCACGCAGTTGTTGTTGATCCATGGCACCCTCATCCTTTCTCTCGATCGTATCACCGCTTGTGAGAAAGGGTGAGGAGCAGGGCTATCGCACTCGCATAAGAACTAACGCCTGGCGACTGGAAGTCGCGGCTAGCTGAACAAGGCCCGCCTGCGCGGGCCCTGGATGAGTCGGCGCAGGCCGACGATGTTCGCTTAGCGCGCCACTTTGAGTGGCTGCGCTATACTTTAGGCTTCAGCCGGTGATTAGCGGCAGTAGCTGGCATAGATCGGTGACGGTGAAGGTCGGCCGGGTAGCAGGGGCGGACTTGCCATGCCGGTTGATCCAAGCAACGTCGATGCCCATCTGTTGCGCGCCCACGATGTCGCTCGTGGGGGAGTCTCCTACGTGGAGCACGTCGCAAGGTTGCAGGCCCAACTTTTGCAGTGCAGCCTTGAACATTTCGGGGCGCGGCTTATAGGCCCGGCACTGTTCGCTGGTCACGACGTGAGAAAACGTCCACCCTTGCGAGTTCATTGCGGCGTGCAGGTCTAGATCGTCCACATTTGAGACGATGCAGACGGGCGTGGTCAACCGGCGTATGAATTCCACCGCATCCGGGTATGCGCCCGGTGCCTGCCAGTGCATAAAAATAGGTTCGGTCAACTTCAGCGCATCATATGGCGCATTGAATTCCTGGAGCACCTGGCGCAGGCTATCCACCTCCACGCCGCGCTGCGTGTTGAAATTTGTGTCGTGTGCCGCCTGGCACATGCTGCCCATCAGTTCCCACCAACGTCGCCCGACCTGTGCAATGGATGGTGCGAGTGGCGAACGATCTGCAACGAATTGAATGATCTGATTCAAGATGGCGTCGTCTTCTTCCACCAATGTGCCGTAGTAATCAAGTAAGACTGCTTTGTAGCCCATAATGGCGCATATTTTAAGCGCATGCGCGTCTTGTGTTACGATTTACCACCTATCGGCTCCATCGCACCCCGCTATCATCTTCTGGGTTCATATATCGAGTACGTTGTCACTAGGTAACGACACATGAATGAGAATGAATTGTTGTTCAAGGCATCCATTACGCCGTTGGATTTTGTAGATGCCTGGTTGAAAAACTCAGCTAACCCTAACCCCGAGATCACGTTAAAGAAACGCCTGGCGCACATCATCGTCCTTTCCGAAGATGCCATCATCTCCCTCGATGAGGCGCAACGCATCACGATGTTCAACCCAGCCGCCGAAAGGATCTTTGGCTACCAGCCGGCAGAGGTGCTGGGCAAGCCACTGGACGTTCTGCTGCCGGAGCGTTTTATTGATATTCATCGGGTGCATATTGAGCGGTTCATTGCATCGCCCGACGTCATCCGCCCTATGCACTTGCGCGGTGATATCTATGGCTTGCGCAAGGATGGCACAGAATTCCCGGCGGAGGCTTCCATCTCCAAATCGGGCCTGGACGGCGAGATTATGTTGATGGTGCGCATGCGTGACATCACCGAGCGCAAGCGATTCGAGACGGCGATGCAGGATGCCCTCAGCCATACCCAGGAGCTTTATGAATTCAGTCGCCAGGCGGGCGCGGCGCGAACGTTGGACGAACTGTTGCGCATTCTGATGGCAAACCAGCACTTTGAGACATGCAGCCGGATGGGCATTCTTGTGTTCGACCGGCCCTGGGTGGAACATGCGCCGCCGCCGCCATATGCAGAGATTGTGGCGGTGATTAGCCGCGATGGGGTGGGGGGAACGCAAATTCCTGTGCGCTATCCGATGGATATGAGTTGGTTTACCCACAGCGGCATCCGCACCAGGCCCATCTTCTTGAATGATGCGCAAACCGAACCTGGGCTGAGCAAGGATGTGCGCGAAATACTCTCTCAACTGGGCGGGCGCAGTTTTGTCCTGTTCCCGCTGAACGCCGGCGGGGAACTCTACGGCGTGT
>DAOUFG010000158.1:0-18694 GCA_034430115.1 Thermoflexales bacterium
GCTTTATCAGCGATGTGCACATCGGGACCTGGCGCGAACAGGTGGCGCGCTTCTTCGACATGGTGTTCATCGCCCAGGCAGATCATGTGAGCCACTACAAACAAGTCGTGGGGCATGAGCAGGTCTTCTGGCTGCCGCACTGGATCAACCCCGTCGTAATGCACGATTTGCATTTACCGAGGATATACGAGGTGGGCTTCGTGGGGGCCACCGGGCGTCCGCACCGTAAAACGCCGCGCATGCGTCGGCTAAAACTTATAACCGCACGCTATAAGACAAATGACGTCTATCGCACGGCACGCCAGTTCTATACGCTTGAGGAGGTGGCCGAGATCTATAGCCAGTCGCGTATTGTGGTGAACACCAGCATCGCAGGTGAAGTAACCATACGCATCATGGAAGGCGCCGCCTGCGGTGCGTTGGTGCTTACCGAAACGCGTCCGGAATCAATGCTGGATATGTTTGTACCAGGACGCGACCTGGTCACCTATTCAGATGATGCCGACCTGGTCAAAAAAATAGACTATTACCTGGCACACGAAGATGAGCGCATCAGCATTGCCCAGGCAGGGCATGATCGTGTACATGCCTGCCATACCGTCACCCACCGCGCCAGGTGCATCGTGGAAGTTGCGAGTGGGGCCGACATTCAAAAACGGGCCCCCTTACGCCAGGCCACGCTCCGCGAACGCACGCAGGCGAGAATTGAGATTTATACGCATCTGCACATGCTGGATGCCATTTTGGATGCATCTCGCGCCGCACGCTATAACCCGCTGCAGAAACTACGCGCTGCGCTGCCATGCTTCACACGGCGGCTGCTGCTATAACGGCAATTTCATCTCATAGTTTCATAAGGCGTTAAGTTTTGCCAGTACGCTATGAGGCGCGATGCGAATAGCGGTCTGGTACAACTTGCCAAGTGGTGGCGCGAAACGTGCCCTGTATGACCACATGCAAGGTTTATTAGCGCACGGGCACTACATCGAGTCATGGTGCCCTCCGACAGCGGATCAAACGTTTCTCCCGCTCGGCAAGCTTGTAAAAGAGCATGTTGTGCCACTGCGCTGGTATCAACACAACGAGCATGCGTGGGGCAAACTGCACCCCGGCTACTGGAACATGGGCACCAAAATCAGAGCAATGAACGAACACGCGGCCCTTTGCGCAGAAGAGATAAATCATGGCGATTGGGATATGCTATTCGCAGCGCCTTGCTGGTTCTTTTCTGCACCGGCCATCGGCAAGTACGTCCATTTGCCAAAAGCTATCTACCTCCAAGAGCCCAACCGGCCCATGTATGAAGCCGCCCCAAAACTGATTTGGGCCGCCCCGCCCGCCGCCGGGCCGAACCCACACCGGATCGCGCACAACGCCGCAAATACGCTCAAGATATTCATGTTTCGGTTGAAGGTGCGGGAGGAGCTGGAAAATGCGCAGGCATTCGACTTGATTTTAACGAACTCGCTCTATAGCCGCGAGAGTGTCCTGCGAATTTACGGGCTAGATTCAAAAGTGTGTTACCTTGGGGTCGATACAGCACACTTTATCGATCAGCATAAACCGCGCGAGCGCTACGTCGTCGGCGTAGGCTCATTTTTAACTGTAAAAAATATCGACTTCGTCATTAAGGCCCTGGGCACGATCCCTTCCTGCCGCCCCCCATTGGTTTGGATAGGGAATCTGGTTGACGCCGGCTATTTACGCGATTTGAAACATCTTGCGACATCACTCGAAGTGGATTTCCGGCCCATCATCCAAGCGACATCAGAAGAGGTGGTGAATCACCTTAATCGTGCCGCAATGATGGTGTATGCACCCCGGCTTGAACCATTCGGCCTGGCGGCGTTGGAGGCAAATGCTTGCGGTATCCCTGTCATCGGCGTGTCCGAAGCGGGCGTGCGCGAGTCGATCATTGACGATTACAATGGGCTACTGGTGAACAATGATCCTCAGACAATGGGCAACGCAATTCAACGGCTTCTGAACGCCCCAGACTATGCACATCAGCTCGGCGACAATGGGCGTAAGCGTGTCAACGACGCCTTTTCGCTCGAATGCGCAACCAAGCGCCTGGAAACCAACTTGAATGAACTGGTGGCCGTTCACACCGTGCCCCCTTTGAAATGACAAACCCATCCCCACGCAACGTATGCGCTGTAATCACCTCATATAACCCTGACGACGGTTTTAAGGCGCGCGTGAGCCTGGTGGCCCAACAAGTGCAGGCCGTGCTAATTGTGGATAACGGCTCTCGTGTGGATCGCCAGCCGGCCATAATGGCCGCTGGCACCATTCCCAATGTGTCACTGTTGTGCAATGATGCCAATCGTGGCATCGCCGCTGCCCTGAACCAGGGCGCGCAATGGGCCAGCCAGAAAGGCTATTTGGGCGTCGTCTTCTTTGACCAGGACTCTCGGGTCAGCGAACAAGTATTGCCCACTTTGCTACAGGTTTGGGGCCAGTTCCAGCCATCCGACCCTATCGCCCTTATCGGCTCCAATTTCCGCAACGTGGAAAGCGGCAAATGGTACGCCGGTGTGGCTGCCCAGGCCGGCACTTGGCACGATACGGATGTCGTGCTCACCTCCGGCAGCCTGCTCCCACTGAGTTCCTATCGAGCTATCGGCCCATTTCGCGAGGAGTTCTTTATCGACTCCGTGGATATCGAGTATTGTTTCAGAGCCAGGGCAAAGGGGTACCGCATCATCCAATCGCTACAGCCCACTATGGAACACTCCGCCGGCCACCCAACCCCGCATCGTTTCTTCGGGCGCATGGTTTGGGCGGTGAATCACAACCCGCAACGTTGTTACTATATGACGCGCAACCCAATCGTGCTAGCCCGAGAATATGCCTTCTCACACCCCCGCTGGGCGCTTGGAACACTCGCCGGGCTGACAAAATGGATGCTGAAACTGGTCTGCTTCGAGGACAATCGCGTCACGAAGCTTAGGTTTATCGGCTCGGGCGTCGCGCATGGCCTGACAAATACGTTCGTAAACCCAAGGTTGTAATATACTCGTCACAGTGAGTGAGGGGGCAAAGCAGCATCTTTACTTGCGCCAGGGGATTGGCGAATGCTTGCAAAGCAGGTTAAAAGCAACATGAAAGAACTTCTCGTCACCGGTTCATGTGGTTTGATCGGTTCTGAGGTCGTGACGCATTTTAGCCATCTGGGGTGGAACGTCGTCGGCATCGACAATAATATGCGTCGTGATTTCTTCGGCGAGAAAGGCGACACGCTCTGGATGCGCCAGCGGCTCATCGACACCTGCCCTAACTATCGTCACTACGAAATCGACATGCGTAGTCGGCGCGATCTGGACGAACTGATGCAGACGATCCGGCCCGATTTGATCATGCACACGGCAGCCCAACCAAGCCATGACCTGGCCGCCTCGCGCCCATTCGACGACTTTGACGTGAACGCGGGCGGGACGCTAAACTTGCTGGAGGCAACGCACAAGCACAACCCCGACGCTGTCTTTGTGCACATGTCCACCAACAAAGTCTATGGCGACAGGCCAAACACCATCAAAATGGCGGAACTGGCGACGCGTTGGGACTATGCCGACCCGGCCTACGCCGATGGCATCGATGAGTCGATGAGCATCGATCAATCCATGCATTCCCTGTTTGGGGTTTCGAAGGTCGCTGGTGACGTATTGGTGCAAGAATATGGGCGCTACTTCGGCATGGCAACCTGTTGCCTGCGTGGTGGATGCCTGACCGGGCCAAATCATTCGGGTGTCGAACTGCACGGCTTCCTCAGCTTCCTGGTGCGTTGTAACCTAGAACAGCGCGAATATACGATCTACGGGTACAAGGGCAAACAGGTGCGCGATAACATCCACTCCTACGACGTCGCCCGTTGTGTCGAAGCCTTTTACAATCACCCCTCGTCTGGGGCCGTCTTCAACCTGGGAGGCGGGCGCAATAATTCCGTTTCCATTCTCGAAGCCTTTGACAGAGTTTCGCAGCTCACCGGCACCCCCATGCGCTATCACTACGTCGATCAACCACGTAAAGGGGACCATATCTGTTACATTTCTAACCTGAAGCACCTGCGCGCGAGCTTGCCTGGGTGGGACATCACCAAGTCACTCGACGCCATTCTTGAAGAAATCGTCGTTTCGTGGAGGCAACGGTTGGGATAGGATAGAAATTGGTTATATTCCGCATTAAGACTGGCTATAATAAATTCACACATCCTCACGACTATGGATAATCCTAGGGTTAGTGTCGTCATTTGCACCTACAATCAAGCGTCGATCGTCGATAAGACCATCGAGAGTGTATTAGCACAGACCTACCCCAACCTGGAAATCATCGTCACAGATGATGGCTCTACAGACGACACACCGAATATCCTAAAGGCTTATCAGGCACATTATCCCGACAGAATCAAGCTGGTGTTAAGCCAGGTCAACACAGGGATCCCCAGTAACATCAATCGCGGCATGGCATTGCGTAGCGGCGAATTGATCGCGTGGCTCGACGGCGACGACCTGATGCTGCCGCAAAAGATCGAGCGGCAAACCGCCTTCTTATTAAGCCACCCAGAGGCGACGGGTTGCTACCACGATGCAGAGGTGTTCGAATCCGAAACGGGTCGTGTCTTGGGCAAGTTCAGCGAGATCTATAACGGCACCTCGAAGCAAAAGCAGGGCCGGCTGAAGGATTGGCTTGTCCCGCGTTATTTCGCCATTTCATCAACTATCATGTGCCATTCGGAAACGTGCCCAGCGCATGGCTACGATGTGCGCCTCCGTTATTGCAGCGACACCGTCTTTTTCGCAGAAACATTTCGCACCGGGCTCCTCCTAGCAATGCCCGATATCCTCTCACGCTATCGCCGGCATGAGCACAACGTAACAGGCAGCAGCACAGTGAGGAATGTCATCCACGAGTACGACTTGATGGCGCTCAGTATTCTGGAAGCCCGGTATCCTGAACAATATGCCGTTTGGAGAAAGTTACGCAGGTCATCCATCCTGACAGAAGCGTTGAAGTGCTATCGTGAAGGGAACCGGCAGCGCTTCTACACATTGCTCAGAAACGCCGCCTCACAGGGTGGACTCATCCAAAGCGCCATCGTGTTACTTGGAACGGTTTTGTCGGGGCAACAAGTAGCAAACCTGACCGCTGCTCAGATTAGCACCCGCCCCAGTTGGATTAAAAGGCTCTCACGCTACATCCTTGAACATTAAACCTGTCATGACCAGTGAACCCAGTACCGGCACAATCACACATGACCGACAACTGTTACTCGAGCGCCCCTTCTTTATTCCTCTCACCATCTTCATTGCCGGGTTGATCTTATACACGCTCACCCTGGCACCCGGCCTACTATGGGGAGGGGGTGATTTTGCCACCTATCAGACAAAAGCATACCTGGGCATCATCGAGAATGATGGCATCTTCGGGCATCCGCTCTGGGTGCTTCTGGCACACGCGTTTACCTGGCTGCCTATCCGTGACCCAGCCTGGCGCGCGAATTTTGCCTCGGCGGTCTTTGGTGCTATCTCGTTAGTCCTTATTTATCTGTCGGCATACCGTGTGACCCGCTCGCAGGTGGCATCTGCTTTAGCCGTTGGCGCGCTGGCCGTCTCACACACCTTTTGGACCTACGCCGTGATGCCGAAGGTCTACTCGCTGAACTGCTTGCTCCTGGCACTTTGCATTTACCTGCTTTTGCTATGGCGCGAAAAGCACAACGACATCTACCTTGGCCTCTTCGCCTTCGTTTATGGGCTCAGCTTCTTAAACCATATCGTGATGGCAGTCTCGGCGGCCGGCTTTATCGTGTTTATCCTGATCGTACTGTGGTCACGCCGTGCACAAGCGCACACATGGTTGGTCTTGGGCTTGATTGGTGTGTGCTTTATCGCCGGCCTGGCCCCCTACCTGTACATGACGTTCCAGCAAGGCAACGGGGCGTCAAACGGGAGCATCGTTCTTGGGTTTCTCACCAGCATCTATTACCCCTTTGTACACCCCAGGGTACTACTCTCAGCTATCCAATGGGGTGTGCTGCTGGGTATCTATCAATATCCCGTCACCGTGCTGGCCGGGCTAGCAGGTTTATACGTGTTGTGGCGACAGGACCGTAATGTATTCTGGCTGATTGCCCTTTCGATCTTCGGCACCTTCCTCTTCTTGTTTGCCGCCGCCGACCCTGCGGCAGGCAACGTATATGTCTGGAATTTGCACTATTACTTGCAGGCATACGTGCCTTTTGCCATCGCGATCGCCGCAGGCATATATTATTTGTGGAAGAAGCTGGCTTTATGGCGTTGGCAGAAGCTGGCGCTGACGCTCGTTTGCATCTTCGCAGTGCCGGTGGCCGTGTATGCCATCTCCCCCACCCTCGTCCGCTATGTATGGAGCGACGTGCCAGATTTTCGTCCTTTGCCAGGACGTGATAACTTCACCTATGTCCTTTCGCCCTGGAAACAAAATGAAACAGGCGCCCGCACCTTTGGGGAGCAGATACTACAGCAACTCCCAGGAAACAGCACCTTGTTTGCCGACTACAGCATCTGGACAATCATCAATTACATGCAAATCGTCGAGCACGCGCGCCCGGATGTCACGCTGGTGGAATTAACCACTAACCAGGTGGACACTATCAACCAACACCGCAGCCAGCCGAACTTATTCATGGCAGACACCTATCAGTATTACGATATCGACAACATCAGCAAGTCCTACGACATCGTCCCGCATGGGACGATCTATCAACTCATCCCGAAATAAACATCCAGTCACGGTACATCTTGGGGATACCATCGTTATGCGCATTTGTCTTGATATCTCAGCCGCACTCAACCAGGGAGCCGGGATAGGGCGCTACACGCGCGAACTGGCGCTAGCCCTGAACCAACTGCCCAATAGGCCAGAGTTATTGCTCTTCCATAATCGGCAATCGGCGGTAAGGTTACCCCCATCACTTGAGGCTTTACCGCGGCTGCAGATACCATTGAACAACCGGGCCTGGCGGCTTTTCCTTTGGGTCGGCCTGCCTTTGCCAATGAAATGGCGCACTCCACTGGAAAGGTGCCAGCTCTTTCACGGCACTGACTCATTGGCACCACGAACGACTGTGCCGACGGTGTTAACCATTCACGACCTATCGCCGCTTCTTTTTCCACAACATCACACGCGCTTTCATCGCCTCTACTCGCGCTATGCACTACCGGGCATCGCACGCCGCGCACAGGTCATCATCACAGATTCGGCCGCCACACGAGATGATGTGATTTCACATTTGCACATCGCGCCAGAGCGGACGCGCGTGATTCACCTGGGCGTAGATCATGCGCGATTCCACCCATGTGACACTGCGCAGGCACAAGCGTCGGTACAACAAGCGTTGGGCCTTACACCCCCTTACTTGCTAGCCATAGGCACGCTTGAGCCACGCAAAAACCTGCCAGCGCTTCTGCGTGCATATGCTCAACTGGCACCCGATTCTCCTACATTGGTGCTGGCCGGTGGCCAAGGATGGGGAGATACGCAGCTAACAACAATCGTGCAACAACTTGGCATTCAAGACCGTGTGCGCTTCACCGGGTTCGTCCCCGACGCATTGCTGCCCGATCTTTACACGGGCGCTTACTTCTTTATTTACCCTTCGCTCTATGAGGGGTTCGGCCTGCCAGTATTGGAAGCACTCAGTTGCGGCGCGCCTGTCATCACCAGCAAAATCTCCAGCCTGCCCGAAGTGGCCGGCGACGTTGCGCTGCTGGCCGACCCACACGACATCGATGACCTGGCCCAGCAAATGCGCATTTTGCTCAGCAACGCGGAACTGCGCATGCACCTGCACGACGCCGGACCTATACAAGCAGCCCAATTCACCTGGCAACGGACGGCGCAGCAAACGCTGGAAGTTTACAGTGATGTATTACACTCGTGACAATGGCATCATGTTAATGAACAATGGTTAACAGACCTTACATTGAGAGGATACTTTATCCTATGGCCGCCCTTTCAAGAGAGACACACAGGCAATATATCTCTTCATCAAAAGCACTGGGATTTCTGATACTACTTATTTCCTGGGTCATATTAGTCTGGAATATTGGAGGGCCAAGCTACTCTGTAGATGAATTCGTCAACGTCGAAATCGATCGCGGCAATCTACCAACCATTCTGGCCGCGCTAAATGCTGGCACCGACCTACATCCCCCTCTTTCACACCTCCTGATGGCCGCGTGGATACAGATATTTGGCGAACGCGAAGGGGTCGTACGCCTACTCCCTGCTATGTTCAGTTGGTTAAGCCTATCACTACTCTGGCAACTGACAAGAAGCGCATTAAATGCTAATCGCTCCTGGCTAGCAGTTGTGCTGTTAGCACTTACGCCTACTTACCTTTTATATACTCGCTTCGAGAAATACTACGCTTTAACCATCTTCTTCTATTTACTTCTACTATTTTGCACCCGAGCATGGTGGCATAAACCAACACGACAACGGCTAATCATTGTCGGGTGCGTCACGGTTATATTGCTCTACACTGATTACTTTGCATCGCTTTTCGCATCCATCGCCATCGGGTTGCTACTGATTCTCGGCATGTTAGTAAGACCCCAGAAGGTACAAAATCACTATTTTGGGGCGTGGTTGTTAATCCAAATAGGTGCTGCCGCAATATACCTACCCTGGCTTAACATTCTCTACAAGCAAGCCTCAGCGCTTACAGGATCCAACACGGATATCGGCGGGAGTATCAGTTCGTTCATATTAAAGTTAGCTGTAACAGGCTTGTCATTCAGCATTGGGGAGACGTTGTATCCCTGGCACATACTGGGCGTTGTTGGAATTTGTGCAACCTTGGTACTGGCCATCGCAGGTCTGCTCTCGTTCAGACATCACAAAGGTTATGTGACCATGCTGTTGACTTGCCTTCTTTCGGCAGTTGTTGGAGGGGCGCTACTGTCTACTGTTGTGCTAAAAGGTGTGCCGTTTGCAGCATTTCCCAATCATGTTTTATTCGCTCTCCCGCTCGTTATTGTCCTATTGGCCATCGGAGCGTGGAACTTGCCAAAGTTAGCGCGCGCAGTAATACTAACCGCATGGGGAATCGCATCTTTGGCAGGACAATTTAACTACCATACTGGACAGGAATTTCTCAATCCTATTTATGCGGTCCCAACACGAGAAATAGCATACGACATTTGTCAACAAGCCAGCACAGACGCAGTAGTTCTGGCCCAAAGTGACACTGGTATTCCTTTTTACTTAGCACGCTTGGTTGATGCCCCACCTTCGCTAAGCCCAAACATTGTCATCACATCCACCAAACAACCTTCGGAAGTCTGGCTCTTTGCCTTCGGACGAGATCGTACACGCGACATGAGTGACATGGACACATTAGCTCGCGAATGGCTCATCAACCATCAATACAAACTACTGTCCAGTAGATCATTCGTGCCAACCGACCCGTTTTATGCTAACCTAAAATCCAATCTGATCGAGCGCGATGCGTATTCCGCCAAAGCGGTGCTAGAGCAGTGGCAACAACCAGACCGGGTTCAGCATACAAATACTTACCATGCGTGTACCCTGTCCTCACAAGGCAAACCTTTGCGATAACAAGTAATCTGATAATAGATTGAGACTCATGCAGATCATTTTCGATGCGCGCGTTATCCAGGATCACTTTCCCGGCATCGGGCGCTATGCCTATAACCTGCTATCGGCACTGACAACCCAACTGGGGCCGGACGATGCGCTATTGGCATGGCGAGACGCCCACGCAAAGAACACGCGCTTCGATTGGTGGCCACTCTCAGAGCGCGGCGTGAAACTGGTCGATTACGCCAGCCCGGTCTTTGGGGCCGCGAACCTGGTGCGCCAACCGCCCTCGATGGGCGACGTGTTCCACTTTCCCTACTACATGCGCCCGGCGCGGGCCAGGCGGCCGTCCGTCACCACCATCCACGACGTATTCACGCTTGTTTACCCCCAATTGGCTCCCTCAGCCCAGGCGCGCATCGCGATTCGCTTGTTTCACACGTTGGCAATTCGCGCATCGAGCCGGATCATCACTGTCTCGCAAAATGCCGCAGCCGACCTGGCGCGTTACTTCCCGGCTTCCTGTGAGAAAACAGTGGTCATCCCCGAAGCAGCGGATAGCATCTTCACACCACAACTGGCCAGCCAGGTGGAAGCAATTCGCGCGAAATACACACTGCCGCCACACTTCGCACTTTTCGTCGCCAGCAATAAGCCTCACAAAAACCTGGTCCGCCTGGTGGAGGCATGGCAGGTAGTCATGAGGGATTGGGGATCGGGGATTGGGAATTCGACCCAATTAGGAACATCTCCAATCTCTAATCTCCACTCACCCACGTTGGTGATCGCCGGGCACTACGATCCGCGTTATCCCGAGGCACAACAACGCACCAGAGAATTGGGGTTGATTGACAAGATCCGTTTCATCGGCGCCGTGTCGAACGATGATTTGCCAGCGCTCTACACGGCGTGTGACGTGTTTGTCTTCCCTTCCTTATATGAAGGTTTCGGCCTGCCGCCACTGGAGGCGATGGCATGCGGCGCGCCGGTCATCACCTCCAACACCTCATCGCTGCCCGAAGTCGTCGGTGATGCGGGCATCCTCATCAACCCATTGGACACCCAGGCACTGGCAAACGCGCTACTCGGCGCATTACAGAACCCATCCCTGCGTGAAACGCTCCACCGGCGCAGCCTGGACCAGGCCGGCCGATTTACGTGGGATGATGTCGCCAGGCAAACGCTGGACGTCTACAAAGCGATACGCCTTCATTGATCGAAGATACGCGACCCAACGCCGACGAACTTTTGGTTATCATTGTTGTGTGCCGGGCAGTACTGCTCACCTTCAGCAGCATCGAGGACTGGCACGTTACTACCCATCAAATGCAGCAGGCAGTGAAAGCGAATTTACTTGCATGAATATCACGCATATCTATAAGGACTACTATCCCGTGCTGGGAGGGATGGAAAACCACATCCGCCAATTGGCCGAGGCCCAGGCCGCGCAGGGACATCAGGTGACGGTACTCGTGACAAATACCGCTGGACGTGCCATCCGTGAAACGCTCAACGGCGTGCGCATCATCAAGGCCGGGCGACAGGTGAACATTCAGTCGGCGCCGCTAAGCATTGCCTTCCCATCGTTGGTGCACCGGGAAACAACAAACCGCGACATCGTGCACCTGCACGCGCCCTACCCGCCCGGCGAAGTGTGCAACCTACTCTTTGGCCGAGCCAGGCGCACCATCATCACCTGGCATAGCGACATCGTGCGCCAGAAAACGTTGTTGCGCGTTTACGCACCGCTACTTCGCCAGGTATTGAAGCGCGCGGACCGCATCCTGCCCACCAGCAACGCCTATGCCCGCAGTTCCCCCTGGTTACACCAGCACCTTGATAAATGCACCACTGTGCCATTAGGGGTGGATGTTACACGCTTCAGCGCCACAGCCGCCAACGTCGAACGCGCGCAACATATCCGCTCCGAGCTGCTATCACTTTGGCCCACGCCCAACACGACACCGCTCGTGCTGCTAACGGTGGGCCGCTTGCGCTATTACAAAGGGGTGGACGATCTCATTCGAGCAATGCCCGTGCTCCCCAATACGATGGCGGTCGTCGCCGGGCGCGGGCCGATGGAAACGGCGTGGCGGGCGCTGGCAGCAAAGCTGGGCGTCGCGGACAGGGTGTACTTCGCCGGCGACGTCTCCGACACCGACCTGCCGTCGCTTTATCGCGCAGCGGACGTATATGTGCTGCCCGCCAACGAGCGCGCAGAGGCATTTGGCATCGCCATCCTCGAAGCGATGGCAAGTGGGCTTCCGGTGGTCTGTACTGAAGTCGGCACGGCCACCTCGTGGGTCAACCAGCACGAACAGACGGGCCTGGTGACACCGGCTAGAAACCCGGAGGCGCTCGCGCGCGCAATCGATCGGCTGCAACGCAATCCCGACCAGCGCCGGCAGATGGGCGACGCCGCCCGCGAGCGGATTGAGAAGGAATTCACGCTGGATAAGATGATCCAGCGTGTGTTAGATGCCTACCAGGTCGCATTAGCCGACTGAGAGGGGCGCAAGCTCCCGCGCAGGTGGGCGGCGCTCCCCGATGATGCCGCCCCAGATCAATAGCGTCCCCAGCACGTCCACCCATACGGGCGGCTAGGCGAAGATCAACGCGAGCGTCACGATGGCGGCGCTCAATGCCAACAGGAAGGCCAGCCCGGTACGCTGCCCCACGGCGGTCACGATCACCAGGACAAAGAACCCGATAAAGGAGACCAACCAGAAGGCCAATTCCGCGTCCGAGGCAACCCAGGGCGAGATGTGGCCTTCCGCGCGTTCCTGGAAGCCCTGCAACATGCGCCGTTCCATGATGAAGTATCCCGACCCGAAGACCTGGTCGAATATCGTTGGTCGCGCGGACCCGGATCGTAATAGCAACCGCGTGGTGTGCTCATCTTGTGGGACGAGTACGAACTGCTACGTGCTCACCCAATCCTGGCTCGCGGTGCCACGCATTCGGCAGCCTTGCGACGGCGTTGCGCGCTGAGCTGGTAACTCAGGCGCCCCGCAGCTTCCACCAGCCGAAACAGCTCGCGCCCAAGCGGGCCGGGATAGATGTAGCGCCCATAGCGTACCGGGCGGGTATGCCGCTTCAACGCCGGTGCCAGGGTGACTTCGCCCACAGCCAAGCCCTCTTCCGCACCAAGTTGCGCCTGGACCGAACCATCGGCCGCGATGATGACCGAGCGGCCTGAAAATGTATAGCCCCACGGCTGACCGAAGATCGTTGGCGGCACAGGTGAATCCCACGGGCCGGACTTATTCACCATCACCACGGGAATGCCAAACAGCTCGTTATATTGGCGCGCGACCCGCCCCGGCAAGCTGTTCAGACGCTCGATGTCTTGCGCGGAGACGGTGCGGCTGACTTGCGTGGGCGTGCAATAGGAGTGCGGCATCAACATCAGGTCCACGTTGCTCTCATAGATCGCCTCTGCCACCGCCGCCGTATGGTTATCAAAGCAAATCCCCACCCCCAGCCGGCCGATGTCGGTGTCGATGGTATTCACACAATCGCAGCCCTTGAAAAAATAGGCTTCCCAGAGGGATGGATAGCGTTTGCGCACAGCACCGGCGATTTGCCCGTTGGGGGCGCTCAACGCGAAGGTGTTCAAGAAGTCACACCCGTCGCTCTCCAGGAAACTGGCCCCCACATAAATACGGTTGCGCACCGCCGTTTCTTTCAGCCAGCGCACGGTTGGGCCGTCGAACGATTCCCCCGCATCCCACAGTTGCGGGGTGAGGCGGTAGCCGGGCGACATGAACTCGGGGAATATAAGCAAATGCGCTCCTTGGGCAGCAGCCCGGCGCACAAAGCTTTCCGCATGGGCTAAATTGGCATCAATGTTGCCATCCTGGCAGATCATCTGCGCTGCCGCGACAGTGAGCGTGGTGTTCTTTGCCATGATGCACCTCCCAGAGACTTAGTTTCGTCGAACCTACCGTGATTTTGTATACAGAATAGAGGCGCGCGTCATCCCCGGCATCCGTCAAAAGTCGCTTTTTAGATAGGCAATAGGACGCTCATGCCCGCAAGACAACCGTCCAACCTGTGTTTTTGTATAACATCCCCTCAGGGCTGGCTGAGCGTAGTGGAAATAGAAGAAGTGGAGCCCACAGCAGATGGCGCAAGCAGCTTAGCACTCAGATTTTGAACGCGGTTCGGGATCAGGCGCAGCACCTGCCCCCCGGTAGGCGTGATATAACCTTGTACCACAGTCTCGTCCATCACCACCCGTGTGATGCTGTCGGGCGGCAGGTCCTTGGCAAACAGGGCCAGTTGGATCATCTCGGTCATGCTCAGGTCGCTCTTGATCGACTGGCTCACCACATCGATCACCAGGGGCATGTTCAACATCACCCTGGCCAGCACCCCCGGCTTCATGATCTGCTCACGCACCGCCATGAGGAGTTGTTGCTGGCGGCGCATACGCACGAAGTCGCTGCTGCCGTGTCGCGTGCGCGCATATTTGAGCGCCGTGGCACCATCCAGGTGTTGCCACCCTTTGCTGAGGACGAATGGATCATAACCGTAGTCCATGTTCGGGTAGGTCGGGTCATTAATGTCGGCGTCAACGTCCACATACACGCCACCGATCATGTCGATGAGCGAAGTGAGCGTATTGAAGTTCACGCGCACGTAGTGTTGGATGGGAATGCCGACCACGCGCCCCACTTCGCGCATGGCATATTCGGGGCCGCCCAACGCCATGGCGGTATTGATGCGCCCTTCGCCATGCCCCGTAAGCGGCACATACAGATCGCGCGGAATGCTGAGCATGCCGGCCGTATGCGTTTGTGGGTCCAGTGTGAAGATGATCATCGCGTCGGTGTTGGCCTTGTCAGGATTTTCACCCGGGCGTTGATCGATCGCCATCAGCAATAGCGTCAACCGTGCGGTGCCTTGCCACGCCGCCAACGGCGTGGGAGAAGACACAGGCACATCCGTTGGCTCAGCCTGTACGGCGGCCATGGAATCCTGCCGCGCAGGCGTAACAGAGACTTCGGCCTGCTGCGCAGAACACCCTCCCCCCAATGCACCGCTCAACACAAACAATACCCCAACCAGACCTACAATACTCCCCACGCCAACAATCACACCAAGTCTGCCACGTAAAGCAGACAACCCCTTCTTATTCATATCACTCAACCACCGGTTGAACGAATGCCTGCAACCTACCGCATACGCGCGCGCACTTTTGACCAGGAAGATATGATAAGAAAGCTATCATCCATGTTGTTGACCATTGCGATCAGGCGTTGCATGGGAACTGCAAAGGTGAGCACATCCGCCGGAACGGCGGGGCGTGCAGAAACATCGAACATCCCCAAGACGCAGCGCGGTTGTGGGCTTGCGATCTCGTCCAAGAGATAGGATATTATCGTCGCACACCCGGAACCCATTGGCGTGATGACGCCGTGCGTCGATGGCATATCATACGTCGCCAGCGTGAACAGGCCGGCCAGCACATCGGGCGGCGCAAAGAAGACCGCCGCCTGCGGTTCATCTTGCTCTGCCAGCATATCCCAGCGCTTGAAAACCAGGTATTGCCCCGGCGCATTGAACGGCGGATGCTCCGCCATCAACTGCGTCACCAACTCGGGCGACTTCTTATAGCGCTCACCTTCCAACTGGCCGGGAATGCCACACGAGAGGAAATACTCAAAGTTTGGGCGCAACTTGGGCGAAAAGCCCGTGTATCGCCGGCCGCCCAGGCAGCCGGTTGTTTTTGCCTGGTAGACGAGCGACTGTCCATCCCTCACACGGCTCAACTTGCTAATCAGACAATAGCCGTCGTTTCCTGCGGCGATGAGTGCCGGGTCTTGTATCTGGTCGGTGTAATACCAGATGATCGGCAGTTCAGCCGCGGGGAAATACTTCTGCCATTGTTCAATGAAGTGTTGCTTGTACGATGGATCCATACAACTATGCTATGCCTGTGCCGAAAGGTTGTCAATCATGAGGCGCAGAGGACTATCCGCGGATGGAATAACGCAGAGAACCGTCCGCCAATCAACGCGAATGAGACAGCACGAATGCCATCGCAGGCATAAAGCCTGCGCCTACCCTGTGACAAGGACATCCATTCAAGTTCACAAAGGATGGCGCGTCATGGTAGGCGCGGGTTTCACACCCGCGCAAAGGACCGCCCACATAAAAGTCCGCCCCGCCCGAGGCAACATTATCTCAGGCAGGGCGAAAGCTATCGAGAGATTACCCTTCGATGTGATAGAACCAGATGGCCCCACTGCGCGCCGGCAGCGCCAGGTCAAAGCCATCGCGCAAAAGCGCCTCACCTGCGATCACCTTGTGCTCACCCGTCTCGTCATTCGTGAACACATAGGTCGCATCCGGCTGAATGCCCTTCAAGTACAACGTGATCGACTCGTCCTCAGCGTCCGGCAGGCGGATGCCCTGCACAAACCCCTCGCCGGATTCGGGGCGGTCAAACTGCCAGGCAACCCACTGGGCAGCGTCCTTGTGGAAGGGCGTATGGGAGTAGTAATCGCCATACAGCATCAGGCCCACCGCTTTGCGCCAGATGGCGATCATCTTACGGATCAACGCGAAGTCGTAGTCGTCGCGGCGGATGTCTATTGTGGCAAATAGCATGGCCGCCATGCCGCAATGGAACGAATAACTATCCGCCTGGTTATCGAACCGCTCAACGCCGGCCCGATCCCACGAAAGCGTGCACTCCTTGAAGTAGGGAATCCACTCAAACAGCGTGTGATGGAACGCCAACTTGATCGGGTGATCGCCATAGCCGTAGTCGGTATAGTGCAGCGGCACAGAACGGCGCATCGTCTCCAGGTCATTGCGGCGGCCACCGCTGGCGCACGAGTCGATCCACAACCCCGGGTTACGCGCCAGCAAGTCATCCCAGAACTGCAAGTACCCTTGCACATGCAAGTTCTCGTTCATTCCCTGGCGATCCTCGGGCTCATTCTTGCGCCAGTGTTCCAGCGGCGGGAAGTTGTGGTCCTGGCGGTAGATCTTGATCCCGTTATCCCGGATCAACTTGCACACGTGGTCGGTCAGCCACTGGCGGGCGGCCGGGTTGCCCAGGTTCAGCAGGCCGTTGTCGTCGCCCGGCGCGTGCAGCAGCCACTCGGAGTGTTGCGTGTCGAGTTCGGTGCCGGGCTGAATGCGCTCCGGCTCGAACCACACCAACAGGTCCGCCCCCGCCTGGGCTGCGTGATCGGACACGGGCTTCATCCCGTTGGGGAATCGTTCGGGATCGGGTTCCCAGGAGCCGGTGATCCACCACCGTCGCACGTGTTCCTTGTTATAGCAAGGGTACCAGCCGGCGTCGATCCACCACACATCGGGGCGGATGCCGTGCTGGTTGAACTTATCGATGTAGCGAACCTGGTTTTGCTCGGTCGCGGCGGTGAATTCCTCGCCTTCATCGGTGGCAGCGCAGGCCAGGTGCGGGACCATGGGCTGACCATTGGGCCGGGGCAGAATGTGTGCCAGGTACCAGCGCCGCCACAGGTTCACGGCCTTCGCACCATCCGCCCAGAACATCAACGTCATACGCGGCGTGCGGATGCTCTCACCCGGCATGAGCCGCAGGTGCGTCTTTTGCTGGCCGACTTGAATTTGCAGGCCATCGGCCACGCCGGTGTAGCTGGCGGACCATTGTGCCGGCCAACCGATTGCGAGCGTCAGCCCCCAATCCTTGAACGTCGCGCGGTAATAGGGGAACGCACCATCACACGGGCGACCGCCATTTGGCGCATACGCGAGCGTCTCGCCGGGCTTGACGGGCGTCTCAACGGGGGCATAGCCGTCGATGCTGTAGTAATCACCATTGCAGTGATACAGCACAGGCGTCTCACCGCGGAAGGTGGCATCCAGGGCGCGAATGTCGCTGAGGATGGGCGTGGGGGTTTGACCCTGGTTGGTGAACCACGCCACCCACTCCGTCACCGGGTAATCTCTGTACTCGGTGCACTCCACGCGAACAGTCAACCCCGTGGCGCTGTCGGTACCTTCGAAAACCGATTCGAAGATGTTCGCATCGACGCGGTGCCGGCTAGCTCGCGGCTGCCACGTCTGCGGGATGCCCCGCACGGTCTGTCCATTCAACACGAACGAAATGGGAAGATCAGCGGGGTTCGAAAGTGCACGTGCCACCCACGCACGACTGATCGACATATCTTCGGGCTGTGTGATCGGCTTATTGATTTTAGTTTGCATGTTAAATTCCCTGTCCTTCACGAAAGATCTACCGGTTGCGCCTGTCACTTTCGTTCAACTTCGGCCGGCGCGCGCCAGACCCGTGATGAACCGGCTGACTTGATTGTATGCAGCATGCGGATTTATGGGATTCGTTAATTTTCTATCCACCCGATAGGGTGATCTTCTACAGAAACGCCAACAACAAACTTGTCCTTTCCTGTACAGCCCCACAGAAAAATCGATTGCCCCATTGACTGGGATGATCTTTCGAACTATGATATTGACTTACTGGTCAGTCAATTATCAAAAGGAGGTTTATGTCACCCCGTCCAGATGTCAGCGAAGAGCGCCGCAACCAGATTATCGAATCGGCCATGCAAGTCTTTGCTCGGGAGGGCTTTGCCAAGACCCGTATGGACGATGTAGCTGCTGAAGCGGGCCTTAGCAAAGGCCTGCTCTACTGGTACTTCAAAAGCAAAGAGGAAATCATCATTGCCATTGCCGATTTGCTGTTCGGCACCGAACTACGCAAACTGCAAAAACTTATGCCAGATGGGCAACCGGCGCGTGCTTGCTTGGAAAACTTTCTGGAAGTCTACATCAGGGATATGCAAGCAATGCTAAAAGTGGCCCCGATCATCTACGAGTTCTACGCATTGGCATTCCGAAACCAGACGGTGCGGCGTGTGATGCAAGAATACCTGCATCGGTCCATAGCGATTCTCGAGCCGATGGTACAGCGCGGCATGAACGATGGCGAGTTTGCCCCCGGCGATGCACGACAGGTCGCGATCACCATCGGGGCCACGCTTGAAGGCACCCTGTTGTTATGGGCTTACGACCCGGAGCTGGTTCAAGCCGAAGAGCAGTTGCGAACCGGCATGGCGCTGCTTCTCAAAGGATTGGAAGCATC